>JAKSDO010000278.1 GCA_022360055.1 Cytophagales bacterium
AGATGGAACAGAGCTCAACTCATTAAGCATGTTAACGATTATTCCGTTCAAGAGCTAGATAAACTTGGACAGTGTTTTGAACTCCTCTTCAATATGGATAATCAATACTACCTGGTTTTTATTAAGTATCTGAATGAATATCAAACCCAAAAAGACATAGCTAAGTCAATCCTTGGTACTTCCAAATTGACAGTGAATCAAAAGACGTTCGAAGAAATCATCAATTACTTCGGTGATCTGAAAAGAGTAGACAAACTTCAAAATACAAATAAACAAATCGCAAGGATCTTAAAGCTGATTATCGATCCTGACAGACCACTGAAAGAAATTACGATAATCGATAGACTCGTGAATAAAAAAAGTCCTAGCACGATTTTCAAGTAACTTAATACAATCAAGCAAGTATTTTTCATCAAGATCACCATTAAAGAAGTCTTTGATTGAATTCCTAGCCTCACCATGAACCCAACCCCAATTTCCACCATCATCTTTAGGATACTTCAAACCTTCAAGTATCTTTCTTTGTCTATAAGGGGATGCAACCAAATACTCACCAAGTTTATTGACACTCAAACTAGGCTCGGTTTTCATTCCATTCTGTTTTTTAGGCTTTTTGTTGTTATCTTTTTTCATTGTTCTTTCAATTTTTAAGGTGCAAAATGATATTCAATAGTTTGGAGAAGTGTGGATCATAGGCAGATGTAAAAAATTGATAATTAGAAAAAGTTAATTAATAATCAATCTAGATTTGAAGATTGATAAACACACAAAACAAGGCTTCAAAAATGCAATTAGCTTAAATTTCTAGTGTTTACCCTAAAAATAGCAGGGGTATTTACGGTGAGAAAATCACGCAACTTACTAACGGAAATTATTCCAATCCTATTCCAACTTTAATTTTAATTAATTTGTATCCTTACAAATGGATTTTATAACGGACTTCCTTAATTGAACTATTTATCAGACATGACTACACCAACATCTTTTGCATAATTATCCCAGGCATTTTGCAGCTTTTTTAATTTTTCGGGCATCTCATCGGATAAGTCATTCGTCTCACCAGGGTCATTATGAAGATTGTAAAGCTGCCATTTTCCATCTCCATAAGGCGG
Source organism: Cytophagales bacterium (assembly GCA_022360055.1). GTDB lineage: Bacteria > Bacteroidota > Bacteroidia > Cytophagales > Cyclobacteriaceae > JAAUQL01. The sequence goes on from JAKSDO010000278.1 coordinate 1,113, forward strand.
AGTATTCATCATAGCCTTAAAACCTCCCTGACGTACCCATAATCCATTTCCTCCCAAATCACCACAAACAAGCTCATCTTCCTTATAAACCAGTGTTTCTTTTCCAGTTAATACTTGCAATAGAGATTTACCTCGCATTGGTTCAATTTCACGCTGCATGTACATATCCGGGTAGCTTACATCTGTCATATCTAAAATGGTTGGCATTATATCCCATACATAGGTAAAGCAATCTAACTGTTTGCTCTGTTCAATCCCAGGAGCCTTTATTAACAAAGGTGATCGAATACCACCTTCCGCCATGGACATTTTAAACAGGTTTAATGGACCAGAACAAGCGCCAGCCCAGCCTATCCCATAAGCATAATGGGACATCGGATCCCCAATGTTGTCAATAGAATTATCGAATTGACTAAACCATTCGCTACCTTCATTACCGGGGTAATCTTCAGAAAACCATGGATTGGGGCCATTGTCAGACATAAATACAATAATTGTATTTTCATACTCACCAATATCCTTTAAAAATGATTCGATACGACCATAATGGTAATCCATGTTGCTAATCATACCAGCATAAACCTCCATAGCCTTAGTTTCCTTCTTTTTTCTTTCAGTATTAAGAGATTCCCATACTTCTGTATCGGCAAACATCTTTGATACGGAAGCTTCTTCAGGAAATAAACCCAAGTGTTTAGCAGCTTTTGCTCTTTTAATTTTCAATGATTCATAGCCATCATTGTATGTTCCCCGATACATACTTTTCCAGGGTTCTGGCACATGTAAAGGATCATGCGGTGCGGTAAATGCCAAATAGGCAAAAAACGGTCTTCCATCATCTTTGTTTTTTCGAATCGACTCAATCAGGTAATCAGTATAACTTCTCGTTGCATAGAAATCCTTCGGTAATTCATTCAAAAACTCATCATTGTGCACATATTTTGCAACTGGTTGAAAAGCCAACGCACCAGACATATCAGACCAGAAACTTGCTCCACCATACAGCAAACTATATGAATTCTCAAAACCTCGATCGAAAGGTAACTGCCCTTTATCATGGCCTAAATGCCATTTACCTCCCATGTAGGTATGATATCCATTGTTATGAAGTACTTCGGCAAGGGTAATAACACGGTCATTCAAATAACCCTCATAACCGGGTTTCCCTTTTTGCTCGGGAGTCAATAATTCGGCCATATTCCCCATGCCGGCAATATGGTTATCATTTCCGGTCAGCAGCATGGAACGAGTTGGGGAACAACTCTGGGAAACATGAAAATCAGTAAAAAGAACAGAGTTATTTGCCAGTTCATCTATATTGGGAGTCCTAATCTCACTTCCATAACAACCTAGGTCAGTCCAGCCCAGGTCATCAGCAACAACAAGAAGAATATTTGGTTTTTTTGACTCCATCAAATTTTTGGAATCATTTTCACATGAAAATATTACGCTACTTATAGCACAAATAACCAATTTTATTAAGCTAAGATTTTTCATTTTCATGATTTGTTCGTTTTTGTTAGATTATCGGTTATGCTTGTCACTCAATCTAATGAACGCCAATAGCTTGAACATACGGAGGTTGGGATTTCGAAGCTGCAACTTATCAACTCTTTGACAGGTATTTGGACTAAACGTTTGCTCGTGTGGACTTGTCCATATGTTTGCCAATAAGGTCGGGTTATTCTATTTGTATTAAATCATCCGGTTTCCATGTTTTACTAAACCAAGGTTCTGTAGGACCATAGAGCCTTATTAACACACAGAAACCTTTTCCTGGAATTGTTTGAATCCAGTTTCCTTCATGGCCCTTTGGAGGCTCTGGACTAAACCAAATTGTATATGAACCGTCTTTATTTGGTTTAACATCTGGATTCAGATTGTCTAGTCCTGCATATTTTTGGTCTGTTTCTAGCATAGAGCGGTGTTGTGTTGAATAAACCATAAATGACCAAAAGTCCTTAGCTGGTATTGGAACGGGCATGGTGACTTTGTATGTCTTGCTTCCACTCAAATATTTTGCCTCTGAATCGTGCGCTGTAAAAGCATATACTGACCCTGTTCCCGGTTTTGGTGTGGCCATGGCAGGTGTAATTCCTGTTGCCATATAATGAAACATAATTCTATCATTTAAAACCATTTCTCCATTATTAATGAAGTCATATTCTCCTGAAAAAGAAGTATACCATTGTCTGTCGTCATAAAAATAAGCGTCTTTATTGCGAGGTCTGAACGATAGTGAACGAGCTGTTGCATTACCAATGGCTACAGCTTCTTCTAAAAGTGCTTTTGTATATGAATCAGGATTAAACTTTTCGCCTTTCTTTATTCCTATTGCTGCAAAAGCTCCTACTAACTCTTCATTAAAAGCATCAGCAGGTTCGTACTGGATTACGGAATTAAGCTCTTCGAAAAACTCATAATTTACAGCATGGATTGTGTTCATTTGTTTACCTGATAAGTCAATAAATACTTGCTTAGGTTTGTTTCCAACTTGAGCTAAAGGGTAACAATTGAATGTTTTTCGGAACATTTCCATTGCTTGTTTTTGTTCTTCGGCTTTTGCAACCAGTCGTAAAAGAAGCCAGTGTCGATATGTTTTCGAATTAACTGTAATATATCCTTCAGGTATTTCGCCTTTGTTATCTGGGCCGATAAATAAATATTTACCCCCTTTTCCTTTATCCATTCCTGTTACACCAATATCTGCAACAAATCTAAAAAAGGCATCATTAACAAAGCCTAAAACAGGCTGAGCTATTTCCAAGACAATTGGTCCGTTTTTTAAATCAATCTCTCCAACAATATATGGGGTTGTGGAATTGGCAGTTAAAAACAGTGTTCTGGCATCCATTAAATCTACATAAGTTGCTACATCACCAGGTTTAATATCCGCATCTTTTAATCCTTCCAGCATAGCATAGAGCGATGCTGCCGGCATACCGTCAAGAAAAGCTTGTACTCCTCTCGATACGGTTAAAAAATCATAGGTTTTATTTACAGTTTTTTCATCGGGTAAACCATCGTTGAATCTTAAAGTGCCCAATAAATCTGTTTCAACTTCATTGGGCGTAAGTAAGGATGATGGTACATCAGCTGAATATTTGAACTTTGATTCCTGTGCGAATGCGATAATGGTTAGAAAAAGCAAGCCATTAATGAAAACAATACGTTTAAATTTCATAGTAAATTTTTCAAAAGGATTTAGGTCTATTTTTCTTCCAATAGGGGCATTGGCATTTTCCAATTACCCGATATTAATTCTTCTTTAGGCAAATAATAGCGAATAGCCAAATCGAACTTACCAGCTGGTACTTCAAGGCAATTTATGTCGTTATTGGTGCATTTGGTTTTAAATTTAAAGGTAAATGTTCCATTTTTATTTTTCACCGCACTAGTGTTGTTTATATGATAACGATTGGCTTCATTTGGATGAAAGAAACCACCACGTTCGGTATCATATGCAGTAACCGACCAAAATGCATCAACGGGAGGCTCTTCCGTTGTTATGGTATAATTTCCTTTAGCTCCATCCAGTGCATTATCATTTTGATCAGTGAATATCATCTGATAAGTACTGTGTTCTGCAACAGGACCACCCCAACCTCCCTTAGTTCCGGCAGCTAAATTCAAGTAAGATACCTGGTCAGGAACCTGTTCTGGAGAAGCTACCAGATTTTTGAATGGTACATTAGTAAAAACGGAATCCATTAATTCGTTTGCCTTATTAACAACACTGTCATTGAATGTGCTTAACAAATCAAGCTTTGGGAACTCTTTTATTTCAGGACCAGAAATATTCATCCCCTTAAATACTTTTTTTGCTGTTTCAATATCCTGCTCATTATTCAGATCTTTGACTTCAACACGTGTAATTACAGCGACGATTAATGAGGGAGATTCAATTGTGTTTTTACCTTTAAGTTTTTCTGGTTTTTCACCATAATACAGGTAAAAATCTCCAACGGGATTAATGATATTATGAAAATTGCAGTTTTTTTCATCCACCAATTGAAATGAATAAAATCGACTTGAATCACTGTAGTTGGAACTAAGCTTAACAGGTCCTTCAGATAGATAAATAAATCCTCCTGTATAATAAGTATCATTATTCATACGGACTATTTTATCTTCTCCTGCTTTTGTTAATTGAGGTTCTCCTGGAGTTGGTTTATTGAGCATCTCAGGATTGCCTCCCGTATACTTTATCATGTAGTTATAGGTGTCCTTGTAAGGGAATTTTTTGATATAGTCTTCAACTTGTTCATTAAAACTTAATGAGGCATGCTGCTTTTTAATATTAGCTCAAGAATATGCAAGCACTACAGTTAATAATAGACTAATTTTAGTTTTCATTGGGATCTATATTATAAAAGTCATTTTCGTTTACACATAAACCATTATTTTTTATAAACGTAGGTGGTGTTATTATTTTATACCCAAAAGTTTGGCTGCGTTCTCACCCTTTATTTTTCTTTTGAATTCCTCACTTATTGGCAGCGAATCTACTACTTCTAATGCTTCCTGTGGAGTTTGTGCAGCTGGATAGTCACTTCCTAACATGAGCTTATCAGATACTGTTTGTTCAAATACTTTCCATGGTAACAAATCCACATAAACTGGATCTAGAGGCCAAGCAGAAAGATCTGAATAAACATTGGCATGACGTAACAGTAAACTGTGAACATCCATGTAATCCCAACATCCCATGTGAGCAGCAATAATTTTGAGACCTGGAAAGTCAAAAGCCACATCATCTATCAGTATAGGTCGAACATGGTTAATGCGACATCCCATAATTAAACCTGCCCCTGTATGTATTGTAATTGGAACTCCGAGTTCTTGTATTTTTTCATAACATGGATAAAAAAGTTTGTCGTTAATATCCAAACCTAAAAGGGAAGGAATAATTTTTAGACCTTTGAATCCCAATTCATACACTGCATATTCTATATCTCCGACAGGGTCTTTACCGCTTGGATCAAAACCTGCAAATCCGATAGCTTTACCTCCAAATTGTTTAATCAGTTTTGCAGCTTTTTCATTACTTTCTTTAGCTGACTGTCCTTTTGTAAGTGGACATAAGAAGTTGATCATATTATGTGTTTCATTCAAATGTTCCTTAAATTCCTTTACAGAGAACATTTTTGGTTGCTGTCCCTTATACTGCTTGGATGTTAAATGCATTGCAATACCCATTTTGCTTGGGTCGGCAACCACGTCTAGTTTTTTGTTTGCTGGCCAAGGTTTTGGTGGTGCATGTCCTTCTTGCATAAAATCTGTAAACGTTGGGTGTGCATGGATATCAATAATCAATTGTTTTGAAGCTGTCATGTTAAAAATGGTTTTTAATTATTTATAATATGTTTTAAATCATTGATGAATCGTTCTTGGTCGGGTAGATTGCTAAAGAATTTACTATTTGACTGAAGTTTTATCTTAAATGCTTCTTTTAAGGTATCCTTACCTTTGCTAGTCAAAAAAACACATTTAGCTCTCGTATCTGTTTTGTGCTCTTTTCTATCAACAAGCGTATTCTTTTGAAGTGTTCGCAATATTTTAGAAACCATCATACTATCTGTTTTACTAAAATCAGCAATCTCCTTTTGGGTTACATTTGTCGATTTTTTCAATAGCCATCCTAAGGATGCTAGTATCACAAATTGGGTATGAGTTAATCCCACTTTACTTAAAGCATTATTCATTTGTTTTTGCCATAACATTGTTGTTTGCCAAAGTAAGTAGCCAATGTTATTGTTTGGTTCTTGAAGCTTGATGTTTTTATCCATTGTCTCTTGAGTTGTTTTATTCAAGTGTGTTCTTCGTTTTTAATTTTTGAATGATTACATCCGTAATTTTTGCTGCTAAGATTGAAGTTGGTACTGCAACTAAATACCCAATCATAAAACCTTTCATCCACTTAGATAGAAACCCTTTAAATATTCCAACATTAATCATTAACATAACAAATGACATAGTAAAAGCCATAAAGAGAGGCTTTAAGAACTTTGCAAAAGTTTTCGCTTGTTTTTCATTCATATCAATTCGCGCACTCAATTGTTGTTACAAATATAATAAATACGACAACTATATTATTATTAGATGCCACTTTTTCAATTACCATCCAACGACAGCATGCCTAAAAACCCGGCTAAAGGAGTGATGATATTCACCAGATAGTCCACCAGACATATCTTAAATAATACCATGGGATCAATGGACTTCTGGTTACATTTGCTATAATATCTCTCAGTGAGTTTATACAGAAATTGAGAATTGATCGACTGTTTTAGTATTCAGTTAATGATGTTTTCGAGAACTCGGTCGGCAATTGGAAGGAGTTGAATAACTTGGGTTGATGGTGCTTTTTACCTTGCAAGAGTTTCTTTTAGGTTACACTAGATCAAGGCCATCTGTCATTATTATCTAATCTTTCTAATAGTTGTGTAACAGATACCCTGTTTGTGAGCCGTTTCTATTCAGTTTCAATATTTCGGATACCCCATAAACTTTTAATATAAATCCTATTATCCGGACATTTACTTACCAATCCTCTTTTGGTATCAAATTCTCCATGAATATTTTCCTTGATGAGTCCTCAAAACTATCCAGATATGCTTCAGTGGTTTGAAGTGATTTGTACATCAGTGACTAACGGATTATTTATACTATTCAGGATCGAATTCGGGAACAAAAAACAAAAACCAGCTGTATCACATTGATATTCAGCTGGTTTTGTAATTTATATGAGGTCTCGGGCGGATTCGAACCGCCGTAAAAGGTTTTGCAGACCTCTGCCTAGCCGCTCGGCCACGAGACCCTTTGCCAACAGGGATGCAAAAATACAAAGAATGTACAGCCAAGCAAACAAATGAGCTTTTTTTTAAACGTTAAGCCATGCACCGCAAAGCATCGGTTGTTTAACAATAATTGGGCTCATTTGCCGAATAATCATAAAATCTGTTTATTTTGATTTTTTCATACTGTTATATTTGTTTTAAACAAGATCAACTGGAACTATGCCGGTACTGAAATTTGACGAAATCCCCTATGAAGCAGTTCGCAAAGGATTGCAGCGAAAGATTATTCATGAAAAAGAGCTGATGACGGTGTTGCTGGACTTCACGGACGGACCATGGGAAGAAAAGGAGCCCCCACATCATCATCCGCACGAGCAGACATCCTACATAGCAAAAGGCGAGATCATTTTTTACTGCGAGGACGAGCCCGACCAGCATCTCAAGGAGGGAGATATGTTTGTCGTCCCTTCCGGAAAAATGCATACCATCAAATTACTTACCAAAGAAGCGCGACTCGTGGACAGCTTTACGCCTTTGAGGCGAGATTTCCTGGAGAAATAACAGTTCTGTTGATCATCGAAAAGCAGGTAAATCAAGAAGACATTTGAAAACCGGGGTTCTTCATTCGGACCGGGCGAATAATGTCTGTCAATTCGATTTTTTCTATGTATCTTCCCTGTGTTCGGCGATGCGAATTTAATATGAAAAACTTTCCTAAAATCCGGGGAATTAACCGGAGCCGCGGATGCTGCACCGGAATTGAAACGGAAAATATCCGAAAGAATTCTTTCCCGAGGAGGTAGGGTATCCAAATTCTACGGTGTCTTTTATTCGACATATTTTTACCGGATGTCGGGTGAAGAGGATAAAAGTTTACAAGATTGCGGGCCGATATTCATCCGGAGTTATTTCCCGGAGTGAAATAAAAAATCCCGGATTGGATAAATCATACGTGCTTCCATCACCACGAGACCATTGCCTATTTCAGGGTTGTTATGATCGCGAGAAATCGAATTGAAGTTCCGGATGCACGATGTATGACCGGTATCCGGCGAAAAAGAAATGGATAATAATAAACAAACCCAAAAATAGACAATGAAAAAACTAATAAGGACAGCGATTCGTTTTGCGATCTTGACCGCACCTCTCATGCTCAACGCAAAGGATTATTCAATTTATGACTTCGGCGCCATAAATGACGGAAAAGCTCTCAGCACCAAAGCCATTCAATCCGCCGTAAATCAGGCATATCAAGACGGCGGAGGCAGAGTAATTATACCGGAAGGCATTTTTTTATGCGGCACAATAACGCTTAAAAGTAATGTGGAACTGCATTTACAGAAAAACGCCAGGATCCAGGGAAGTATTGATGCTGCGGATTATTACAAAATACAGGATGACTACGCATTGATCATTTCGCGGGATCAGCATGATATCTCAATCACGGGAGAAGGTGTGCTCGATGGCCGGGGGCGGGAACTCGCCCTGTCGCTGGATAGCCTGCATCATACGGGAGTTCTGATCGATGAGGGATATAATTACCGTCGAATGCGTCCGGGCAACCGACCCAACCTGGTGAAATTTAATCGCTGTAAGAATGTGAGGATCTCGGGCATTAAAGCCATGAATGCCGCAGACTGGGTGTTGCGGTTAAATAAATGTGAAGAGCTTGAGATCGATCGCATTCATGTCGACAGTGATGTTTTCTGGAACAACGACGGCATCGACCTGGAGGATTGCAGGCATGTACGAATTACCAACACATTCATCAACTCGGCAGATGACGGTATTTGCCTTAAATCAAATGATCCCAATGCATCTTGCGATGCAATTTATATTGCCAACAATACGGTCAGATCAAGTGCCAGCGCGATCAAATTCGGGACGGCCTCTGCAGGAGGGTTTAAAAATATTACCATAGAAAATATCACGATTTATGATACCTTCCGGTCGGCATTGGCATTTGAAGCCGTCGACGGGGGGACCATCGATAACGTCAGGGCCAAAAATATATTTGCCGTAAATACGGGCAATGCAATTTTCATAAAGCTCGGCCACCGGAATATCGACGGAAAAATCGGGGCGATCAGAAATGTTAATATCAGCCAGTTGCACGTGCACATCCCCTTTGGTCCTCCGGATTTAAAATATAAAATGCGCGGGCCGGAGCTTCCGTTCTTTCACAATACGTTTCCGGCTTCAATTACCGGACTCCCGGGGCACTACGTAGAAAACATTACGCTTGAAGACATAAATATTTCATATCCCGGACGGGCAGATAAAGGATATGCACATATGGATTTGTGGCGACTTGATGCCGTACCGGAGCAAGAAGCAAAGTATCCGGAATTCCACATGTTTGGAGAGTTGCCTGCATGGGGATTTTATGTACGGCATGTAAGCGGTCTGGAAATGAGAAATGTGAGGCTCAGCATTCGTGACGATGAGTTTCGTCCGGCCTATGTATTTGACGATGTAAAGCATCTTGAGATCGAAGATGGTTTTGTAGTGTCACTTTCAAATAATGATCAGGTAGTCCTCAAAGATACGGAACAAGTAAATATTAGCAATTTGAAGGTCGACGGAAACAAGTTGACGAAAGTGCCGGGTTATGGGGCAAACATTGCGGTTTCGGGAGTAGAAATATCGGAACAGAAGGAAATTGGAAAATAATCCTGTACTCAAACAACACATAGCTGTTTTTACCGATCAATATATTTTATTCATTATCTGGGAATATGAAAATTAAGACACTTGCCGCGGCGCTGATCTTGGCGCCGATATTTATTTCATCGAACGATAAGTACACGGATGATGAACCCGTAGATTTGGTATATCCGTATCTGGATGCGGTCAACTCGCGCTGGTTTTATTTTTCATCGGCATCCAGACCTTTTGGGATGGTGAATCTAAGCCCGGACATGGTGATTGACGGCGCCTGGAATTCCGGCTACAGGTACAACGAAGACAGCATCAAATGCTTCAGCCACATCCATGCATGGCAATTATCCGGGCTTCCCGTCATGCCGACTACCGGTGAATCCAAAGGTCACCTGGGCCCTAAAGCCTACCAGTCGAAATACAGCCACGATAATGAAAAAATATTTCCGGGGTACCATCAGGTGTACCTCGAGTGCTACGGCATCAATGTAGAGTTGACTTCAACCACGCGCGTGGGTTTTCACCGATATACGTTCCCGGAATCAGAAAAATCCAATATTCTCCTGGATCTTGGAACCGTTTTGGGACCTTCCGCCACGAAATCGGCATATATCAGGAAAAAATCCGATATGGAGATCGAGGGATACGCCCTCATGGACAGAACCCGGAGGCGACCTCACCCGACCTATGTGTATTTTGTGATTCGGGTCGACAAGCCTTTTGAAAAACTAACCGGCTGGCAGGATGGAAAACTTAAAAACAACATGGAAGAACTGGAAGGGGCCGACATCGGGGCATCGATGCAGTTTGAAACAACAGGAAACGAAATGATCCGGATGAAAGTTGGGATTTCGTATGTGAGTGAAGCTCAGGCCTGGTTGAATATGGAATCGGAGCTGGATCACTGGGATTTTGATAGAATCGTGCGGGAGTCCAGAGAAGAATGGAATGAAAAGCTGGGAAGAATTGAAGTTGAAGGAAATACACGACAACAGCGGCGGAGGTTCTATACGGATCTCTGGAAAGCCTTACAGGGTCGTAGAATCATCAGCGATTTCGACGGCAAATATTGTGATATGACCGGAAAGGAAAGGCGCATCGGGCAGATTCCACCGGATGTAAGGGGTAAGCCAAAGTTTAATCACTACAACTCGGATTCTTTCTGGGGAGCGCAATGGACGATAACCACTCTGTGGCAACTGGTTTATCCCGAAATAGCCGAAGAGTTTGTCAACTCGATGGTCATGATGTATGAAGACGGAGGTTTGATCCCGCGCGGCCCTTCGGGGGGCAATTACACGTACGTAATGACCGGAGCATCTTCTACGCCTTTTGTCGTCGGGGCCTATATGAAGGGCATTCGGGGTTTCGATGTTGAAAAGGCATATGACGGCCTGAGAAAAAACGCTTTTAAAGAGGGCATGATGGCCCACGCAGGTTACGAGCATTTTACGGCCAGAGGCGGGGGGATTGAGGAATATATGACTTTGGGTTATGTGCCCTATCCTTTGTCCGAGCGGCAGTACGGTTATCACATGGACGGCGGCGGACAAACACTGGAATATGCCTACCAGGATTGGTGCCTCGCTCAGATGGCAAAGGATTTGGGTAAAGAAGGAGATTACGATCTATTTATGAAGAGGTCCGGCAATTGGAAAAACCTGTATGACGAAGCATCCGGCTGGATCCGCCCCAAGAGCAGGGACGGTAACTGGCACAGCCCGTTCGATCCTTACAAATACCGCAGTGGCTTCGTGGAATCGAACAGCGCGCAAAGCACCTGGTATGTTCCGCACGATCTTGCGGGCCTTGCCCGTTTGATGGGAGGTAAGGAAAAAGCGGCTGCAAAGCTGAATTTAAGTTTTGAAAAAGCATCGGAATTGGAGTTTACTTCGGGAAAGGCACACGATAAGGAAACTGAAGAGCGAAATCGCCGGATTCCGATAAACTACGGAAATCAGCCAAGTACTCAAACAGCCTTTGTATTTAACCATATAAGCCACCCCTGGCTTACTCAATATTGGTCCAGGGAAGTTGTTGAGCAAGCATTTGGAGGCCTGTCACCCGGTCAGGGTTACAACGGAGACGAGGACCAGGGACTCATGGGGTCATTGGCGGTGCTCATGAAATTAGGGCTATTTGAAATGAAGAGCGGAAATGAAATTGAACCGCAACTGGAACTTGGGAGTCCGATATTCGACCGGGCCATCATACATTTAAATTCAAAATACTTCGCCGGTGGAAAAATTGAATTGATAACCCATGAAAATAGTTCGAAAAACAGATATATTCGGTCGGCAAAATTGAATGGGATCCCGCATAACTCTCAGTTTTTAAATTTTAGAGATTTGGTGAAAGGGGCCAGGATTGAGCTTCAAATGGGATCGGAAGCCGATAAAAATTGGGGAGAATGATTTTTATTAATAGCATGTATTTTCATCCGGATAACATGGTGCGAACCAGGTTTGCCTCATTTGATAAAACACGAAAGAGGGATCCATTTAAATTGATTTTTCGGACAGGGGGCTTTTATTGTCTGATGCTTATTCAATTTCTTTCAACTTCTACGGTCGCTGCGCAAAGCGTTCCGAGGGATGAGCAATACAAGAAGCGCCCGACAAATGCCATAGCTGCCATTGCCCGGGGTAAGGTTGATGAAGCTATATTTAATCTGGAGAATTTCCTGAAGGATTTCCCCAATGATGCCGAATCAAACTATTGCATGGCTTTGGCACATGCCGTACAGAATCATATTGGCGATGCAATGCCGTATGTCGAGAAAGCTTTGGAAGCCGGGATGCCCATCGAACGATTCTTTGCCGGACCGCGTGGATTGACGAAAAATCTGGTCGAAAGCAACGAATTCAGCCGATTTGCCGAAGGGCGATTCGCCCGGCTTATTCACGGACCAATGTTGGGAGACGTTACATCCACAAGTGCTAAAGTATGGGTGAGAACACATCGGGAGGCCAAGGTGGCCATAAAACTCTCGGATATTTACGGCCGGCCAATTGATCGTTTTGAATCCGGGACGCAAAAGAAGAACGACTTCACTTCGGTAGTGGAAATCCGGGAACTGCAACCTGCTACAAAATACAGGTATAGTGTTTTCGTGGATGGGACCCTGCTGTTTGAAGATGGAACTTTTAAAACAAACGTCAGGGAAGGGCGTCCGTGTCAATTTAAGGTTGGATTTGGCGGTGGGGCAGGATACACCCCCTGGCATGAACGTATGTGGGATACCCTGGCCGTGCAGTCTTTCGAGGCCTTTCTTTTGCTTGGTGATAATGTTTATATCGATTATCCGGAAGTTCCCGAAGCCCAGGAGTACTGTTATTACCGAAGGCAAAGCCGTCCTGAGTTTAGAAGATTTTCCTCAAAAGTGCCGGTTTACGCCATCTGGGATGATCACGATTTTACCGTGAACGACGGGGAAGGAGGTCCTGAAATCGAATCCCCCGCGTGGAAGAGACCCGTATGGAATGTATTCCGAAACCAATGGGTAAATCCATATTATGGTGGCGGCAGGGCGCAACCCGGGTGTTGGTTTGATTTTTCGATTGGCGATGTGGATTTTATCGTGCTGGATTGTCGTTATTACAGAGAGCATCCAAAAGAGTTTGATCGTCCGTCCATGCTGGGCGAATATCAAAAAACATGGTTAAAAGAAAAGCTTAAAGCCTCGACAGCCACCTTTAAGGTGGTCGCATCCTCCGTGCCGTGGGCGATGAATACCAAACCGGGAAGCGATGATACCTGGGATGGGTTTCCTGAAGAACGCGAGGAGCTTTTTTCTTTCATAGAAGAAAATACAATACAGGGCGTTATCTTGATCTCAGCCGACAGGCACCGCTCCGATGCCTGGAAAATTGCGAGAGCAAACGGGTATGACCTGTACGACTTTATGAGCTCAAGACTGACCAATATCCATACGCATGATCTGATGTCCGGAAGCTTATTCGGATACAATAAAAAATGTTCATTCGGAACCCTTGAGTTCGATACGACGAGCGAAGACCCGGCGGTTACCTATTCGATCAGGAGTATCGACAATGAAGAGATTCACAAGCTGACTGTTTATAGGAGTCAGCTTGATTTTAAACCGGACAAAGTGAAAAATAAAAAGGGGCGCAAGTAAAAGATCAAGATCGGGACCATAAAGCGAAGAAATTCAATTCAAGATACACATGGGCAGGACTATATTACTCTGTGTGTCAGCAAACTATAAAAATATAAACACATGAAACAGGCCATGCCTGAGATAATTATTGAGATGTCTAAGATAATGATGATCCACGGCACATGGTGAGGTTTCTGCAAATCTTAAACATATGAAAAGACTGAACGCATTACTTTTTTTAAGTCTACTAGCGCTCTGCGGCTTTGCTCAGACCTTACCGGCCCCGGAAGGATTGACCGTAGATTTTTTAAGGGCTCCCGATCAGGCCGTAATTACCAACGCCAGGCCCGGTCTTGCGTGGATATTCCCTCAAAGCGGCATCAGGCAATCCGCCTACAGGATCATGGTGGCATCGTCGCCATTTCTACTGGAAGAAGGTAAGGCCGATTTATGGGATAGTGGAAAAATCAATAGCAAAGAATCCGTAAATATTAAATATGCCGGGGCGCCGCTAGAAGATTATAGCATCTATTGGTGGCAGGTAAAGGTTTGGTCAAAGGGTGGAATGGAAAGCGCCTACAGCAAAGCCCAACAATTCAATACAGGTAGTTTTGATCGCTCTGACATCGATTACCCGGGCCAGAGCCGATGGATCGAATTAGAGGCCGATCATTGGGTTTCGGAAGATAAGCAGTGTGCCGTGTTCAATAAAATCGGTCCGGTTTCGATGGTGGGAGATCGTAAGAAACTATTCGTTGATTTCGGACGATCGGCCATAGGAATTCTCGAATTCACCGCTACCTCGGAACGGAGTGAACTTCCGGTTATCGTTCATATGGGAGAACGAAAATTTAAGGATAACGAGGTGCATAAAAATCCGGGCAAATCCAATATCGGATATGAGATGGTGCGGATGAAACTGAAAAAGGGGACGCACCGCTATACCGTCCGGATCGCCCAAAGGGAAATAAAAGGCTACCTTCATTCACAAAAGCTTGCGCCTCATTATCCGGAAGTTATGCCGTTCAGATACGTAGAGATCATCGGAGACTTGACCGGTTTCACAATGGAAGAACTACAACAGGGCGGGTTGTTTTATTATTTTGATGAGGATGCCTCTTTATTCCATTGCTCAAGTAAAAACCTGAGCGCAGTTTGGGATTTATGTAAATACACTCAAAAAGCAACACCGTTTTTAGGTGTATATGCCGATGGCAACAGGGAGCGCATGCCTTACGAGGCGGATGCCTATATTCAACAAATGAGTCACTTTGCGACAGACAGGGAGTATTCGATAAGCAGGTATACCATCAACTTTTTACTTGATCACGCTTCCTGGCCGACGGAGTGGCAAATGCATATGGTGCTTATGGCCTGGGAGTATTACATGCAGACGGGAGATGTTGATCTGCTGAAAAACAGATATGAAGATATCAGGCGAAAATCACTTGTCGGGCTGACCGACGACAGCGGACTGATCAGTACCAGAACGGGAAAGAAAACACGGGAATTTCTGAACAGCATTGATTATCCCGGAACACCGGAAAAATTCAGGGATATTGTAGACTGGCCGCACGGCGCTTCAAAAGGTAAAAACAGCGGGAGCCATAGAAGTCCAATGGAAGGGGGCGAAACAGACGGATATGTATTTACCGATTATAATACCGTAGTAAATGCCTTCCACAATCGATGCCTCGTACTGATGTCTCGTATTGCGGAAGCAGTTGAAAATCGCGAAGACCAGGCTTTTTTTACCGACCGAGCAGTCGAGCATCAAAAGATATTCCTGTCTACATTCTTCAATCGTGAAAAGGGAATTTTTGTGGATGGCGAATCTACCGGTCATTCAAGCCTTCACGCCAATATGTTTCCAATGGCCTTTGATATGGTGCCGGAAGAACATATTAATTCCGTGGCTGATTTCATAAAAAGCAGGGGAATGGCGTGCAGTGTGTATGGCGCACAATATCTGCTGGAAGCCCTTTATAAGGCGGGAGAAGCAGGTTATGCCCTCGACCTGATGACATCGGAAGACAAGCGAAGCTGGTTGAATATGATTCGTGTCGGTTCTTCCATGACCACCGAAGCCTGGGATGAAGCCTATAAGCCAAACCTCACATGGAACCATGCCTGGGGATCGGCTCCCGCTAATATTACGGCGAGAAAATTAATGGGAATCGAACCGATCGAGCCCGCATTTAAAAAGATCAGGATCAGCCCGCAACCGGGTTATCTCGATCATACGACCATCCGGGTACCAACAATAAGGGGACCGGTGGAGATTGATTTGAAGACCAAAGAGGATAGATGGGAAATGGACATTTCCATTCCCGGAAATGCAGAAGCTGAAGTATGGCTCCCGGAACGATTCTCCGAGGTGATCGTCAATGGGAAAGGAAAATCCTCCGCCGGCCGGATCAGGTATTCCGGCGGAAATAGGAATATGTATGGCCTTTCCGGCGGGAAGTACAAGTTGGAAGCCCATGAGAACTGACCCGGTCGATTCATTCCGCCCCGGCAGGTAGGTGCCTTTCGGACCACAAACCCGAAAGATTCGCTATTTTTTTGGTTTAAATACGCATCGGCCGAGTTTGAAGAATGGTTCTTTTTTTATTATAATAACATGGTTTCTAATTTATTCCAATCCGGCAACGGATCAACAATATGAAAACCCAAAGACGAAAATTTATTAAGCAGTCCGGAGTGCTGGCCACAGCCGCTGCATCGGCTTCTGGAATTACTTTATCAGGCGCATCTCGGGAATTTTATGAAAAGGATAAAATTCTTCAAAAATTATCGGAGCTGAACGATGATCTTGTAGAAGATTTGCTGGTTAGGCAGGTAAATGAGCCGGGAGAAATGCCTAATCTCGCCCTTCAATTTCCGGAAATTGTAAATGAACTTAAAAAACAATATGAAACCTGGCTCGCAGAAGTAAAAGCCAAAAACTGAGATGATATGAAACTGATCAATTACATTTTTCTGTTTGCAATTGTGACACAACTGGGCGCATGTGGAGGGAGATCCGGTGATTCGGGAGATCCGAAGAGGCCGAACATTCTATTTGCAATTTCCGATGACCAAAGTTATCCCTATGCCTCGGTATACGGTACGAAGGGAATAAACACACCGGCATTTGACCGGGTTGCAAATTCCGGAATTCTGTTTCATAATGCTTTTGTCGCCGCCCCTCAATGCAGCCCGTCGAGGGCAGCGATCCTGACCGGTAAAAATATCTGGCAGCTTGAAGAAGCCGGAACGCATGCAAGCAATTTCCCAAAGAAATTTCCCGTTTTTACCGACATACTTGAAGCTAACGGTTATCAATTGGGATATACCGGAAAACCCTGGGCACCGGGCAACTGGCAAATAACCGGGTGGAAAAGAAACCCGGTCGGGCCCGGTTACAACGAATTATTGCTTGATCATGTTCCTTCGTCCGGGATTAATCGCAGGGATTATTTCGGGAATTTCAGCGTGTTCCTGGATAGCATGGACGCCTCAAAGCCCTTCTTCTTCTGGTATGGATGTCATGAGCCTCATAGATCGTATGAATATGCATCCGGCGCCCGCTCCGGAAAATTGATGAATGATGTGGAATTGCCTTCTTTCCTTCCGGACGACTCGATCACCAGAAACGATGTGATGGATTATGTTTTCGAGATCGAGTATTTCGACAGCCATCTGCAAAAGATGATTGATTTACTCGAAGAAAAAGGTCTGCTTGAAAATACGATGATCGTTGTTACGGCCGACAATGGTATGCCCTTTCCGTATGCCAAGGCCAATCTGCAGGAATATGGTACGCACGTCCCCCTGGCGATTTCCTGGCCGGGCGGGATTAAGAAAAACGGGCGAACCAATGCGCTTGTAAGTATGATAGATCTTGCCCCGACATTTCTTGAGGTTGCGGGAGAGGAAGAGGTTCCCGAAATGAGCGGTCGGAGCATGGTTCGGCTATTTTTAAATCATTCGAATGAAAGCGATGCATTCCGCGATTTTGTGTTGACGGGCAGAGAACGGCATACGCATGCCCGACCGGATAATCTGGGTTATCCCGCCAGAGCAATTCGCACAGGTGATTTTCTTTATGTGAAAAACTACAAACCGGACCTTTGGCCGGCCGGAGATCCTGTATCCGAGACGGATGAGCATGGAGCACAAGCGCATTCGGAAGGGTTTAAAAACCTGTTCCCGGGATATCATGATATTGATGGTTCTCCTTCAAAGACATTTATGATGGAGCATTCCGATAGGTACGCCGAATTATTTGCCAATGCCTTTTCCAGGAGGCCGGGAGAACAATTGTACGATATACGCGAGGATCCGGCATGTGTGTACGATCTTTCCGGAGATCCGGAATACAGCGAAACCCTGAAACAACTGAGAGGGCAACTCGATAAGCTTCTGGAAGAGCAGGGAGACCCGAGAATGCGGGGGAGTGATATATTTGATAGCTATCCCAGGTATTCGCCCATGAGAGATTTTGAAGGCTTCAATAAAAGAGGGGCCTATAATCCCGAATATCAGTAGGTGACGGTTATCCGGGACCTTGGCCTTCTATTTTTTTTGGTTTCAGGGCCTGGTGCGCTTTTTTGCAAACTATCGCTTAATATCAATTTTGATTTTGGGGAGTAATATTCAATTTTTAAATTGAAATGAATAATAAGTTGCAATCGGAGCGGCACAAGCAGGAACGGTAGATTTAAAAATAGTTGGAACCGGTAACGCTACATGAAACCATGAAACAGAAATATTTTTTTCTTTGCCTTTTCTTCGGATTAATTACTGCGGAAAGCTGCCGGAACAAAAAGGAGAACAAACAAATCGAGCCGGTATCCCGGGAAATAACATTCGACTCATTGATGATTTCCAATGAAGCGAACCAATGGTTTGCGCGGGCGCTTTCCGATTTGAACGGAGATGGCCTGCTGGATGTAGCCTTTATAAATGAGGCAGGTTTGGGTGGGGCGCTCGGCGTGATGATCGGTAGTCTGCAGGATAACTGGGAAATTGATTGGATTGCTGAATTGGCCCCAAATGGCGGTACTTTTTCCTGTGGTGACATCGAGGTCGGAGATATTGATGGAGATGGAAAAACGGATATCCTTGCCCCTCAAAATAATGGTGAGTGGACCGACAAACCCAAGGAACAAACCTTTTACTGGTATTCTTACCCTGAGAAAAAACCTCATTACATAGGTAAAACCGACCAATATATCAAGGATGTGGATCTGGCGGACTTAAATAATGATGGCAGGCCGGACCTTGTCGGAATTTCTTTTGACGGGAGTTACATGATCATCTTTGAGCAGATAACTCCAGACAAATGGAGGACAGCCCGGCTTTTGGAAGCGCCGAACATCCATGAAGGCATGGACGTGGGCGATATTGACGGGGACGGCTTTATCGATATTACGGCAAACGGATACTGGGCGAGAAATCCAAATGGTAATATGGACGGAGCTTGGAAATTGCAGTCAATTGATTCTGTCTGGCACAATCAATCCGGCGATTGGTCGCGCAATGCCACGAAGCATTTTTGCGCTGATCTTGATAAAGACGGCAGGTCGGAGGTCTTCATTTCGCATTCGGAAAGGGCGGGATATCCGGTGGCCTATTATAAATTAATTGACGCTGGGGAAAATTTATGGGAAAAGTATGTCGTCCTGAATGAGTTACCCGCGGCGCATACCTTACAAGTAGGCGATATGAATAATGATGGCTATCTCGACGTCGTCACCGGGGTCAACCGCAACAGAGCGGTAAATATCGACGTGTCCGCCTGGCCGCTAATCATTATGTTCGCTCATGAATCGGGTCAATGGATTAAGAATGTCGTAGACATGAACAGCATTTATAACGGTCACATCGGCGATTTTGAAGGTGATGGCGACCTGGACATATTCAGACTTACAAGTCATAATGCCAGCAAATATGAATTATTGATCAACCAATTGAACTGAATTATGCCCTCATTACGATCCTGAAGCCGGCATGAAACGTTTTAGTTTAATGCGATGAAAGCAAGCATAATTGGAACTGTAAACCGGAATAAAGCGAACCTTATCGGATGGTTGACGGAACGCCATCCGATAAAAAAAGGTTTCAAAAAATTGCGTGTATTCCGGATATCAAAAAAAGCAATTGATCCCCTTCTGAAATTTTGCATCCTGCAGGATCTGGACCTCGGTTAATCATCTCAATACACGTATTCCGGATCGGGCAAGATTCCGGACTGATTTAAATTTTTCCTAACTTAGCTCCGCAATGAATAATTCGATATCGACGAATCAAACTTTAAGCAATGGTCAATGCCAAGTACGTTCACGAATTGATTTCCAGGATTACGGACCGAGATGAACTGGCTTTTAATGAGTTTTTTGACATTTATTATGCAAAACTTATTCAAATTGCGCTCGCGTTTGTTCCCGGCATTGTTGCCGCCCAGGAAATTGTTTCTGACGTTTTTTACAAAATCCTGAAAAACCCCGGCAATCTTGATCAAGTGAAAAATTTTGACAATTATATTTTTTTGACGGTCAGAAATCAGGCTTTCTCGTACCTTAAGAGAAATAAACGTCGATTAACTGCAGATTCGATCGAGCAAAAAGAAGATTACATAATTCCGGATACTAAAAATCCGGAAAACTCCATGATCTCCGACGAACTGTTTATGTTGGTTGATAAAACCGTTCAAAAGTTCCCGCCAAAGCGAAAGACCGTTTTCATGTTGGTAAAGGAGGAAGGTTTGAAATATCGTGAGGTGGCCGAGATTTTGAATATTTCGATTAAGACAGTGGAAGTGCAGATGTCTTTGGCCTTAAAAACATTGCGAAGCGCTGTTGGAGATTACCTGGAATCAAAGGATGTAAAGATACGGCGGTTCGGAAAAGGCGGCTTCCGTAATTTTTTACTTTCACTTTTTTTATAGTCATCTATAGGGTAAAAGATTTTACCGAAGTCTTTATACCAAACATCCAGGAAATCCTTGAAATGAGAACGGACATCGATAAGTTAATTGCCGGCTATTTAAGAAAAGATCTTTCGGAGCAAGATCGACAAAAGATTTCCTTCTGGCTGGAACAAAACCCGTTGAATAAGGATCAGTTAGAAGCTCTTTCGAAGATTTGGGAAACCCCGCTGGACTATTCTGCCATCATAAATGCACAGGAAGAACGGCAGAAAATCCGGAATAGGTTATACCATGATCCCGGTAAATTGATATTGAAACGCGCGGGCTCCGCTTTTGCAGTTAAAAAGGTTCTTCGCTACGCTGCCGCAATTGTTTTCTTTATAGGCCTGGGGTATGTTTTTTGGCTAAATCGTGTTGAAAGCGATGAAAACGAACCGATTGTCCAAATTGTGGAAAGAAGGAATCCCCTTGGACAGAAATCGAGGATTCAATTACCCGACGGCTCGAAGGTGTGGCTGAATGCGGACAGCAAGCTGTCCTATACCACGGATTTTAACCGGCGTGTGCGAAAAGTTAGCCTTGAGGGTGAAGCTTATTTTGAGGTTGCGAAAAGCCATAATACCCCCTTTGAAGTGTATACAAATGACCTGGTCATAACTGCGCTCGGCACTTCTTTCAATGTGCATGCCTTTTCGCCGGAAAGCGAAAAGGTTGCTTTAAACACCGGAAAGGTAAAAATCGAATGCATTGACGATTCGGATAGCTGCCCGCCCAGTTACCTGAATCCCGGCGATTTGGCGCTATACGATAACTCCTCCGGTAAAATAAGCATGTCGGAATATCTGGGACTGGACCCGTTTGGATGGAAAGACGGAAGGATCGTATTTCATCACGCCACATTCGATGAGGTGCTGGTCGTGCTGGAAAGGTGGTTCAATGTCGATTTTGAAGTAGAAGGTGCGTTAAGGCAGGAATGGAACTATTCTACAACATTTGAAAACGAAACCCTCGAAAATATCCTTATGAGTTTGCAATTCTCTGAAAAAATTGAATATGAGATAACGGATTCCGTGATAAAGATCAAATTATAACTCATGAAAAACAGCTACGATACTTCCTGAAAAAAACGGCAATGCTCACGCATTACCGTTTTCATTTCCTTCTGTTACGAGCAGAAGAAATTATTATTAATTAAAAACAATTAAAGTTATGAAAAAAACACTAACGAAAACTATTATTATGACATTTCGTGGGTTGGTATATGGCGTAGCGGTTCAGGTTTTTTTTCTGAGCCTGTTGCTCGCCAAAGGTTCCGAGGCGCAAATGATAGAAAGTGTCAGAGATGTCAAAATTTCACTCGATCTTGAGAATGCCAGTTTGAAGGAGTGCTTTCATGAGATTGAGAAGAAAACCAACTACAAATTCTCCTACGATCATTTCCTCATTGAAAGCAATGTCAAAATCAGTTTTACTTCGAGGAAAAAGCCTGTTTCCGAAGTTTTGATGGAGATATCCAAAAAGGCCGATTTAAAATTCAGGCAGATCAACAACAACATTAACGTCCAGAAAATAGACGCCGAAAATGACACGGGCGCTTCGGTGGTTGAAGTTACAATTCAGGGCATTGCCATTACGGGCAAAGTCACCGCCTCCGAAGATAACGAGGGACTTCCCGGTGTAAATGTGATCGTAAAAGGGACTTCTCAGGGTACGGTCACCGATGTTGAAGGTAATTATTCCCTGGAAGTGCCGGACGAAAATTCCATTTTGGTGTTTAGTTCAGTTGGGTATGTTTTGGAAGAAGTGCTGGTAGGAACCCAGACAGTTATAAATTTTGCAATGAGCCTGGATATTACGGCACTTGAGGAAATTGTAGTTGTCGGGTATGGAACACAAAAGAAAGCGCATGTTACCGGAGCGGCGACATCTGTCGAAATGGAAGAGGTACTGGCAAACAGGCCAATTACCAATCCGATACTAGCTTTGCAAGGAGCAGTTCCCGGGTTGCAGATCACTACCAGCTCAGGACAACCCGGAGATAGAGGTTTAGATATCAATATTCGCGGTACTACATCAATCAACGGCGGTGGCCCGTTAATCCTGATGGACAACGTTCCCGTAACCGCTGAAGATATAAATCCCCAGGATGTCGAGTCCGTATCTGTATTGAAGGATGCAGCAGCTTCCTCTATTTATGGGGCAAGAGCGGCATTCGGAGTGATATTGATCACAACAAAAAGTGGTAGTAAAGGGCAACCTATAAAATTTAACTATTCCAATACTTTTAGTTTTCACGAGCCGGAAGATATTCCCAGAAAGGCGACAACCTATGAGTTTATTACAGCACTTGACAGTTGGGGCACGAATCCGTTCTGGACCGGGCAGGATATACCTACATGGTTGGGATTTCTTGATGAGTATCGGGCAGATCCATCCACCTATCCCGAAGGTTACGCGATGCACGATGGTTTGAGGTATCCGCTCACAGAGACAAATCTTATCGGAGAATGGCTTGATGATCCTGGGTTCACACAAATTCACAATTTCAATTTCAATGGTGGAAGTGATAGAGTAACATACCGTGTTTCTGCAGGGTACAGCAATGAAGATGGGATTATTATTACTAGAAACGATAGCTATGTAAAGTATAATATTAATAGCTCCTTAAATGTTGATTTGACTCCCAAACTCAAATCTACGACCAATGTCTTGTATATTAATAGTAACCGGAAGAGGCCGTTGGGAAGTTATAGTAATGCCATAACATTCAATACATATACTCCGGCAAGCGGGAATCATGTATTTGACGATGGCACGGAGGTTCCATATGATACACCGGCAAATAGGGAACAATTAAAGGAACCGACCAGAAATTATCAGGACAATATCCGTTTCTTTCAAAAGTTAGATTACAACATAATTCAAGGCCTTAATATTGCAGGTGAATATACCTTTGAAAAAAGAAATCTGGATCAGGTGAGCAGTGATAATCAGATTTTAACTGTAAATCCGGAACGTTTTGTACTTAATGCTGTGAATCCTGTCAACACGTTCTATAGAAAATCCAATCAGAAGATTACTTATAATGCCTTCAACCTGTATATCAAATATCAAAAAAGTTTTAATCAACATAATTTTGGGATAATGGCGGGCTTAAATAGGGAAAACAGTGCGTCTGAATCCTTTTGGGTGAGACAAACAAATTTGATTAATGTCGATCTTCCATCGCTGGCAACTGCTACCGGAACCTTAACCGCTAATGAAAGTTTTTATGAATGGGCTGTTATGGGATACTTTGGCCGACTCAATTACAATTTCAGGGAAAAATATTTTTTGGAAGCAAATGGCAGATATGACGGATCATCCAGGTTTAAGGAGGGTGACAGATTTGGTTTTTTTCCTTCGGTATCTGCAGGATGGCGGATAGGAAGAGAGGCATTTATGGAACCCCTCAGTGTTGTTTCAGATCTTAAATTACGGGCATCCTGGGGTGAGGTAGGAAATCAAATCGTTAAAGATGGAAACAATCAAAACTATTACCCTGCTATTCCGGGAATGTCTTCCTACAATGCAAGCTGGCTGAACGAGAATGCAGGAATTCCATATGTAACCCTCGGTATGCCTGAATTGATTAGTACGGGTTTTACATGGGAGACCATTGAGACCTTAAATTTTGGACTTGATCTGGAATTGTTTGAAAGCAAGCTTTCGACTTCCTTTGATGTATTCAGAAGAAACACAAAGGGGATGATTATTCCGGGCGCTGAGCTACCTGCTGTTTTAGGTGCCGATGCTCCGACAGAAAATGCGGCGGATCTTAGGGTAAAAGGATGGGAATTGGAAATGTCATGGAACGATAGAATTGGTGACTTCTCCTATAACCTGGGATTCACATTGTCTGATAACTATGGTGAAATTACAAAATTTGATAATCCTGCCGGATTGTTGAGCCAACACTATGTCGGAAAAAGGATGGGAGAAATCTGGGGATATACTACGGATGGTTATTATGTAACCGATGATTTTGAAGAGGGGACACTGGATGATAACCTCATGAATGGAACACTTAAAGAAGGAATACCTGCATGGGAGGGACGAAATCAGAATCCCGGGGATATCAAGTATGTTGACAGGAACGGTGATGGTATTATCAATGATGGTAATAATACGCTGGAAGATCCCGGGGATAGAACTATTATCGGAAACAATACACGACGATACCAATATGGTTTATTTGGGAATGCCTCCTGGAAAAACTTTGATTTATCATTCTTATTAAATGGTATAGGTAAGCGAGATATTTATCAGAACAATAATGTACGGTTTCCGTACAGGACGGAATTTGAGGTCGTCTATTCGTCACAACTGGATTATTGGACACCGGAAAATACAGATGCCTACTTCCCGAGAAACTATCCGCTGGGTGCGGTTAATTACGGAATTAATCGGCAGACACAAACAAAGTACATGTTGAACGGAGCATATATGAGAATAAAAAATATCACGCTCGGATATATGCTACCACAGAATTTCTCTGAAAAGATAAGGATACAGGCACTTCGTGTCTTTGTCGCAGGAGAAAATATTCTGGATTTCAATGATTATCCCGAAGGGATAAATACGGAGCTATCCAATAAGGCCAACGGAGCGACCTATCCTTATATGAAGAGTTATTCCGTTGGTTTGAACTTAACATTCTAATCGAAAGGACATGAAAAAAATATATATAGTAATAACGGCAGCATTACTTCTTATGTTCAGTGGGTGTAATGAAGATTATTTGGAAAAACTTCCAAAAGATCAGCTCACAGAAGCAACAACTTTTACCACCAACGCAAATTTTGAGACATTTGCGTGGGGTTTTTACAATACCTTCCCCGGATATTGGAATCTTACACCGATTAATAGGGAGAGAGGGAGTGACCTTATGATAAATAACAGCGGAACACAGGGCGACCCGCTCTTATGGCAATTGAAAATTGTACCTTCTTCTTCAAGTACCTGGACGGATGCTTATGTCAATATAAGACGTGCAAATCTCATGCTGGATAATATTGACGGTAGCTTGTTAAGCGATGAGGATAAAGATCATTGGAGGTCTGTCGGTTATTTTTTCAGAGCCTATGAATATGTTGAACTTATAGCTGCTTACGGAGCAGTGCCGTGGATCGACAGGGTTTTGACGGAAGTTGATGAAGAAATATTGTATGGCCCAAGAACGTCCAGGGATGAGGTAGCGCAAAATGTGTTGAATGATTTGTTATGGGCAGAAGAGCATATCAATCCTGATGGAAATGGCCCAAATACCATCAATACCGATGTTGTACGGGCATTAATTTCCCGGTTTGGATTGTATGAAGGCACTTGGCGTAAATACCATAATTTGGGTAGTGAGACCACTTATTTACAGGCGAGCGCAGATGCGAGCGCCAAACTAATTGCTGCTCATCCTACATTACATCCGAACTACGATATGGTATTTAATAGTGAATCGCTTGCCGGCGTTAAAGGTATTTTGTTATATAAAGCGTATGAATTTGGGATATTAAACGGTCGTTGGTCACATTATAACAGAAGTTCTATTGGGCATGAAGATCTCACAAAAAAAGCGGTTGATCAATATCTGTGCACCGATGGGCAAACGATTCATACCAGTCCGCTGTTTGATGGAGAGAAAAATGCATATGATGAATTCAGAAATCGAGATCACAGATTGTATTTCAATACCCCTCCGCCTTTTAGAGTAGATACAGGAGGAAAAAATCAGCTCACATGGGAATACGATGCGGATCCTAAGCACCGAGAATATATTGATTTGATGGAAACGCTTTCCGATGATACGCATAAAACATTGCCAACCATGAATTGGAGAGGCCTGATTGTACGTACATCACCTCATTTCAGAAACTTCAACGAAGGTCATGGATATAATGTGACGTACTCGGGCTACGCATTTTACAAATACTATAACAAAATCAGCCGGTTGCAAAATCGTGATTCACATGATGCTCCAGTTTTTAGAATGGGTGAAGTGTTGCTCAACTATGCAGAAGTAATGTATGAGTTGGGACAATTTAATCAGGAGGTTGCTGATTTGACCATAAACAAACTTCGTGCAAGAGGAAATGTAGCGCCTTTGGAGCTTGCAAATATTCCGGACGATCCCACGCGTGATGCAGACATTAGTCCTGCATTGTGGGAGATTAGAAGAGAGCGCGGCGTGGAGTTTTTGGCCGAGGGATTAGGAAGGGTATTTGATATAAAGAGATGGAAGAAACTTGTTGAATACGGTGGCGAAGAGAAACTGGGACGATGGGTTGTAAATGCTGATTACAATAACAAGCTTCCAGTTCAGGGAGGGGCTGATGAAGGGTATGTTTCACCATGGGGAGTGCCTCCCGGAGTACCGGAATATTATTACCTTGAACCCATACCGTCTGATCAAATCGTATTAAATCCTCAATTGGAACAGAATCCTGGCTGGGATCAGCTTTAGTTTATATGGAATTTTAGTAATTTGACGAAAAAAGGAGTGGGATTTAATATACCCACTCTATTTTTTTGGAGCCAATCAGCAGATGATTGCCGTAACTGATTTGTAATGTAAATTAATTTAAAATCGATCAATGAAGAATTTCTTTGGAATGAGCGTAATTGGAAATAGGTTTACAATACTTTTATTACTTGCATTTGTAGCACCCTCGTTCAGTTTTGAGGCAAAAAAACCGAATTTCATCATTTTTCTGGTAGATGATCTTGGGTGGAAAGATGTAGGATATATGGGAAGCAATTTTTATCAAACACCGCACATAGATCATATGGCAGAAGAAGGGATGATATTTACGAATGCTTACGCTAATGCCTCGAATTGTGCCCCTACGAGGGCATGTTTGATGAGCGGGATGTACTCGACCAGGCACGGCGTATATACTGTTGGCGATCCTGCCCGTGGAAAGACGGAAAACCGGATGTTAATTCCTGAGAAAAACAAGACAACTTTAGACGGTAAGTTTATCACCCTGGCCGAGGCCCTTAAAGAAAATGGATACATCACCTGCCATGTTGGGAAATGGCATTTGGGTGCGGATGAGTACACATCACCCGAAGCACAGGGATTTGACGTAAATATCGGAGGGAACCATGCCGGTCATCCTCGATCTTATTTTAGCCCCTATAAAAACCCAAATCTTCCGGATGTCCTGCATGGAGAGTATCTCACGGACCGCCTGACAGATGAAGCATTAAAATTTATTGATGAAAGCAAGGAAAATCCATTCTTCCTGTATTTTGCTCATTATGCTGTGCACACACCGATACAAGCCAAATCTGCGTTGATCGAAAAGTACGAAAATAAAAAGGGTGACCTCGGGCAGGATAATCCGAAATATGCCGCCATGATAGAGAGTACGGATCAAAGTTTAGGCAGAATATTGAAGAAACTTGATGACTTGGATCTTGATAGAAATACCGTTGTTATTTTCTTTTCGGATAATGGTGGTCATGGTGGTGTGACAACACACTATCCGTTAAGAGGATCAAAGGGAATGTTGTACGAAGGCGGTTGCAGGGAACCGATGATTGTGAGATGGCCGGGAAGAATACAAGCCGGTACGATAAATGAAGAAGTAGTAATGGGGATGGATTTTTATCCTACGCTGGTCGAACTTGCCGGGGGAAACGCTGAAAAATACGGTACTGACGGAGAGAGCCTTGTCCCTTTGTTATTTGAGACAGGAGTCTTGGCTAGAGAGGCGGTGTTCTGGCATTTTCCGGCATACCTGCAATCCTACAAGGGAATAAAGAACCCGCAAGACCTTGTAAAAGGCTGGCGAGCTGTTCCGTCCGGGGCCATAAGAAAAGGGGACTGGAAATTAATTGAAGATTTTGAAGATGGATCTTTGCAACTTTTTAATCTCAAGGATGATATTTCCGAAAGCACCAATCTTGCCAAGTCAATGCCGGAGAAAAGAGAAGAGCTACTTCATGATTTAAGACAATGGAGAGATCATGTCAACGCTCCGGTCCCCCAAAAGCGCAATCCTGGATACCGCATGAAAAAAGAATAAATAGTCACTTAAAAGTTGAATGGCAACGATAATAATATGAAGAATAACTTTCAGTGTTCAAAATATAAAGGTGCTTGTACAATTGTTGTAATGGTATTGGCGCTGTTTTCCGGGTGTGTCGCTCAAGAAAAAGCAGAAAAACCGAATATTATTTACATACTTGCCGATGACCTCGGTTATGCGGAACTCGGTTGTTATGGCCAGGAATTAATCGAAACCCCGCATTTGGATAAGTTGGCGAACAGCGGCATGCGATTTACCCAGCATTATTCCGGGGCGCCGGTTTGTGCACCTTCAAGATGTGTGCTGTTGACCGGGCAGCATTCAGGGCATGCCTATATTCGTGGCAACGACGAATGGGGCTCGCGAGGCGATGTCTGGGATTTTGCAAAAGCAGTCGATGACCCCAATCTTGAAGGCCAAAGGCCCATCCCGGATAATATCCCAACCATCGGCAATATATTGCAGCAGGCCGGGTATAAGACTGCTGTTGTCGGTAAATGGGGATTGGGTGCACCATTGACAGATGGTATCCCGAATAACCGCGGGTTTGATTTCTTTTATGGATATAACTGCCAGCGGCAGGCCCATACGCTGTATCCGAAACACCTCTGGAAAAACAAAGAAAAGGTATGGCTGAATAATGAATTGGTCGTTCCGGGAACGAAACTGGACAAGCGTGCAGATCCCAAGGCTCAGGAGAGTTATGCTAAATACTTTCAGAAGGATTATGCTCCCAAGTTAATGCAGGATGAGGTCTTGGGTTTTATAGAGCAAAATCAGAATTCACCCTTTTTCATATATTACGCAACGCCATTGACACACGCACCTCTGCAAGTGCCACGGGAGTATATCGAAAAATATGTGGAGAAATTTGGAGATGAAGAACCATATATGGGCAATAAAGGTTACTTTCCCGCACGCTATCCGAGAGCCACTTATGCGGCCATGGTTTCATACCTGGATGTTCAGGTGGGTGAAATTGTAGAAAAACTCAAGGTCCTTGGATTATATGAGAATACACTGATCATGTTCAGTAGCGACAACGGTCCGACATACAACGGAGGTACCGATTCTCCGTACTTCGATAGTGCCAAACCTTTCAAAAGTGAGCGTGGCCGGGGCAAGGGATATACCCATGAAGGAGGGATCCGTGTGCCAATGATTGCCAGTTGGCATAAAATGATTGAGCCAGGCTCTACAAGTGATCTGATAAGTGCTTTTTGGGATGTGTTGCCTACCTTGGCAGAAGTTGCAGGGGTGGAGGCACCGGCGAACATTGATGGAATTAGCTTTTTACCGGAGTTGCTTAATCGCGGAGAACAAAAAGAACATGAGTTTTTGTACTGGGAATTTCCGGCTTACCATGGTCAACAAGCGATAAGAATGGGGGATTGGAAAGGAATAAGAAAGAACATTTTCAAAGGTAATCTGGAGATTGAACTTTACAATTTGGCAAATGACCCAAGAGAAGAGAAAAATGTAGCTTCGGAAAACCCGGAGATCATAGAGCGTATGACGTACCTACTTAAACATGAACATACATCGGCATCACTCGACCGGTTTAAAATAGAACAACTTGGAGATGTGAAAAGCACAAA
This sequence comes from Cytophagales bacterium, assembly GCA_022360055.1. Taxonomy (GTDB): domain Bacteria; phylum Bacteroidota; class Bacteroidia; order Cytophagales; family Cyclobacteriaceae; genus JAAUQL01. Next base: position 31,277 of record JAKSDO010000278.1, read on the forward strand.
AAGCGAATGAGGTCTAATCCCGGATCTCGTATGCATTGAAAATCAGTTGATCAAAGTTGAAGATTACCGTTTTTAACCGGCCTAATTCGCATCTTTCATTTTATTTTAACTTATAATTGTACACATTTGGGTTTTTGTCTTACCTGAGCATAAGCCTGTGAATGAGGCCGAACTGAGAAGATTGATTCAATTGATGGAAAAAAATGATGGAAGGGCATTTGAAGAATTTTTTAATCTGCTCTATCCAAGGTTCTATCGATATGCCTTTTTATACCTCAAATCGGATGTTGTATGCGAGGAGTTGGTTTCGGATGTGTTTTTAAAGCTTTGGAGAGCAAGGGATAAGCTCAATGAGGTAAAGCAACTGGAATTTTACCTTTTTCGTTCGGTCAAAAACCAGGTATTGACTTACGCCAAAAAGAAATCAAAAAATACGGAGGAGCTCACGGATTTCTTTCAATCAGATCTTGTTGAAGTCGAGCAACCCGATAACCTGTTGATATCTGCGGAGCTTTTCAAAAAAATCGAGCAGGCCATCGGTGCTCTTCCGGACAAATGTCAGACCATTTACAGGATGGTTCGAGAAGATGGTTTGAGTTATACACAAGTAGCTTCTTTATTGGACATATCTCCCAAAACTGTTGAAAACCAAATGGGAATAGCCCTGAAAAAGCTCAGACGAGTCGTCGTCGAATACAATAAGGACACTTCAAAATTCTGATTTTTTTCATCACCTCTTTGGGGGTGCTGGGCATTTCTTTAGTTATCTAAATCAAACGCCAGGCAAAATTGGGAGAATTCGAGGAAATACTTTTCAGAAAACTCACAGGTGAAATCACCCGGACTGAGGAACTGAAATTTCAGGAGTGGATGCAAAAATCCACGGAAAATGAATTGCTTTTCAGAAGGTTGACGGATGCCTACAAAGAAGGCATGCCAAAAACCAAGGTCAAAGGGCAAAAATCCACGTTTGCCAGAATTTCCAGGCAATTGGATTTTGAGGAGGTTGTGGTGCACACTCCGGCATCGACATTTAATTCCTTGAATTGGAAGTATCTTTTAAGAGTCGCTGCAATTTTGGTCGTATTGGTCGGAGTAATAGGTGTTTTTGATTTTATAAGACGCGACGTTGAAACCGATCCCGTTACGGATACGGTAGAAATTACAGCCAAGCGCAATCCCGCCGGCCGGAAAACAAGAATAAATCTCCCGGACGGTTCCGTTTGCTGGCTGAATTCGGAAAGCGAAATAAAATACATATCAAATTTCTCCGATACCTCCAGGATTGTTTACCTTGAAGGGGAAGCCTATTTTGAAGTTTCAAAAGATCGTCATCGGCCATTCAGAGTTCACACTTCCGAAATGCTGGTTACAGCCCTGGGAACCGCATTTAACGTCAGCTCTTTCCCTGAGGATAATTTTGAGCATGTGGGGCTGCTCAATGGCAGGATTTCCGTGCAGTGCCGGGATACATTATTTAGGGAAATCTTGCCGGGTCGGGGAGTGGAGTTTGACAAGGTGATGAGCAAATCCAGCCATACTGAGATCGATGTCTCCAATATTTCTGCCTGGAAGGATGGCATTCTTGATTTTAACGCTGAAACTTTTGCATCCATTTATCCGCAGTTGGAGCGCTGGTATGGCGTTGCAATACATATCCGGGGAGATTTTCCGGAGCAGCTTGTTTATACGGGGCGCTTCAAAAATGAACTTTTAATTAATGTGCTGGAGAGTATGAGTTATGGATATCATTTTGATTTTAAGATCGAAGGTAAACATGTAGAAATAACATTTAACTAAAACATCGCCTATGAAGAAAAAAAATCAATGAAAAAAACCGGTAGCTACCAACTACCGGTCCTAAATCACCGGAATTGTCCTTCCGGCAAATAAATTTTGTTTAATAAAATTCATTTAAAATTATGAAAAACAATTTACTGCGGCAATTAATTATGATGTCGAAATTTACAACGTATGGAGTTTTCCTGCAATGCCTGTTTATTGGTGTATTGTTGGCATCGGATATAAGCGCACAACAGGTCCGGACGGTGAACGAAGTAACCGTACAATTATACGGAAATGAACTTACGATAAACGAAGCATTCAGGCAGATCGAAGCTTCAACGGATTTTCAGTTTTCGTATTATCCCAAAGATTTTGATGCGAATCAAAAAATCAACCTAAAGAAAAAAGCTCAAAAAGTGGGCGATATTCTTTTACATATCAGCAGAGAGGCAAACCTTTCTTTCAAACAAATAAATAATAACATCAATGTGCGGGTGAGAAAAAACATTGATAAAAAGGAAATTGTAGAAGTAATCATCCAGGGCATTACCATTACGGGCACAGTCACCGCCTCGGAAAATAACGAGGGACTTCCCGGGGTAAACGTGATTGTAAAAGGAACTTCCCAGGGCACGGTCACCGATGTTGAGGGCAATTATTCGCTGGAAGTCCCCGGCGAAGCATCAGTATTGGTTTTCAGTTCAGTCGGATATCTGCAAGAAGAAGCTCAGGTCGGCACTCAGACCATCATCGATATTTCCATGGTGCAGGATATCACATCGCTCGATGAAATTGTTGTGGTTGGCTACGGCACACAAAAAAAGATCAATCTCACCGGAGCTGTGGATGTTGTGACGGAAGACCAGATTGCTTCCAGGCCGGTTTCAAATCTTTCGGAAGCCTTGCAAGGGGCGTCTCCAAATTTAAATCTGACCTCTACCGGATGGGATGGAGAGCCGGGTGGTGAGATGAATGTAGATATCCGGGGATTGGGTTCATTGACCGGAAATTCATCTCCGTATATTTTAATTGATGGAGTCCCGATGGATATGAACCAAATAAATCCGGCCGACATCGAATCAATTTCTGTCTTAAAAGACGCTGCCGCATCAGCTATCTACGGTGCACGGGCTCCCTATGGTGTGATACTGATCACTACTAAAAAAGGTAAAATGGACGAAAAGGTGAGCGTCAATTATTCGAACAATATTTCTTTTTCGAGCCCATTGGGATTGCCTCACATGGCCAATTCATTGATTTATGTCACGGCACATGACCAGGCGAGTATAAATGCGGGTTTGGCGGCAAATTTTACAGATGAAAATTATGACAGAATAAGGCAGTACATGGCTGGGGAGATTACCGAAGAAACCTGGCTGTTGCCAGATGGCAGCGATTGGGCCGGAAACGGGATATGGAGCATCGCGGGAAATGGCGACAACGATTGGATGTATATATATTATGACGATATGGTGATGCGACAAAAACATGACCTGAGTGTCCGGGGAGGCGGAAAGAACAACTCATATTTTATCTCAGCCGGATTTTGGGATCAACCGGGAGAGCTGGCCATAGGAGATCAGTTTTATAAAAGGTATAACCTTACCTCCAACTTGCAGACCCGGGCAACAAAATGGTTGACGGTAGATTTTAATACCAAATTTATCCGTGAACACAATCAATACTTCAATACACGGCAAGGTTGGAATAGATCGACAATGTATCATAATTTTGCAAGAACAAATGCATTCAGACCAAAAGTCCTTCCTAATGGGGAGTATTCCAATATATCTTATATCCCGATGCTTAATGGCGGAAAAGAAAATGAGTGGACGAACACCTATCTACTGTCTTTAAGAGCATCGTTCGAACCTGTAAAGGACTGGGTCACCACAATCAGTTATAACTACCGGAACATTACTACGCGAAATGACGACAACGAGGAAACAGTATATGGTTCCAAGCCAAATGGAGATCAATATGTGATTGCATATCCCATAAGCTCATTTGCCACGACTTTTCAGGATGGATTGTATCAAATGTTCAATGCCGTATCTTCCTATGGAAAATCATTTGGCAGTCATGATTTTAATGTAATGGTCGGGTATGAACAGGAATTGCTTCAGCGCAACGACCTGTGGGGAAAGAAAAACGAGATACTTACACGAAACGTGCCTTCGATTAGTACCTCTACCGGAGAATTTTTTCTGGACGACACAAAATCTCATTGGGGCACACAAGGTTTTTTTGGCCGGTTTAACTATAACTATAACGAAAAATACCTGGTTGAAATAAACGCGCGATACGATGGCTCTTCAAGATTTTCAAAAGATTCGCGGTGGGGATTTTTTCCATCCTTTTCACTGGGCTATAATATTGCCCAGGAGGATTTCTGGACTGCTCTGGAACCATATGTCGACAACCTCAAATTTAGATTTTCCTACGGTTCACTTGGAAATCAAAATGTGGGCAACTACCTATACTTATCTACCCTTGGCATACGAACCGATCTCGGGTGGATAATTGGCGAAGAACGTCCCAATTATACGATAGCGCCGGACCTTGTCAGCGACCAGTTGACGTGGGAAACCTCCACAACGACCAATTTTGGGATGGATGCCTCTTTTCTGGAAAGCCGTTTGGGTGTTACTTTTGATGTATATACCAGAATTACAAGCGAAATGTTTGGCCCTGCCGAAGCATTGCCAAGGACCTTGGGAACGGATGTTCCTCCGACAAATAATGCCACATTGAAAACCAATGGATTTGAACTGGTATTAACCTGGCAGGACGAATTGGGTGATAATTTTACTTATAATGTGCGAGGCATTCTCGCGGATAATGTATCGGAAGTAACGGAATACAACAACCCGACAAAAACTCTGAGTACCTGGTATGAGGGCGCCAGAACCGGAGAGATCTGGGGATTGCAGACTGCCGGGATTTATCAATCGGATGATGAAGCGGAAGCAGGACCGGATCAAACTCTTTTTTATCCGATCTGGGGAGCTGGTGATATTCACTACAGGGATATTGACGGGGACAATGTCATTACCAGGGGCACCTGGACTGCCGATGATTCGGGAGACTATTCAATAATTGGCAATAACAGCCCGCGGTTCACTTATGGTTTATCAGCCGGAGCGAGTTGGAAAGGTTTCGATTTCAGTATGTTCTGGCAAGGCGTGGCGAAAAGAGACTATGCCTTTAATAGCGGCGACATGATGTTTTACGGGTTTAATGGGCATCAATGGTGGGGCATGAATGTATGGGAAGAGACTGTAGATTACTGGAGACCGGCAAACGAAACGAATGCTCTTGGCCCTAATGTGGATGCCTATTATCCAAAACCGTATTTATCAAAACAAGACTACAAAAACAAGGAAATACAAACCCGTTATATGCAAAACGCTGCTTACCTGAGGTTGAAAAACCTTACATTCGGGTACACATTGCCTCCCGAGATTTCATCAAAAATAAGGTTGAGCAATGCCAGGATCTTTGTGTCCGGGGAAAACCTGTTGACATTTACAAAGCTGACGAAACAATTTGATCCGGAAGCTTTGAGTAATATTGGTTGGGGAGTCGGAAAGGTGCATCCTTTACGCAGGGTATATGCAGTGGGCTTGAGTCTAACATTTTAAAAATCAAAATCATGAAATTCATAAGATACATATGCTTGGCAATCCTGTTTTTCATATCTCTTAGTGCTTGCGAGGATTATTTGGAGAGATATCCTCTGGACGAGATATCAACAGAAGACTATTGGAAGACGACAAGCGACCTTAAACTCTACGTTAACCAGTTTTATCCTTCGGCTTTTGCAGTCAGCGGATCCGACAGGTACAATTTTATTTTTGAGTCGGACCTTCCAACGGACGACATGGTCTACATTGAAGCGGACCGGAGGTTGCAAGGCTCAAGAGTCGTTCCTGCAACAGGAGGCTGGGACTACGGCACGATCCGAAGTTTGAATATCTTTTTGGGAAACTATCATAAAAGCGAGAGCAATTTCGAGGAATATAAGCAATACGTAGGTGAAGCGCGCTTTTTTAGGGCATTTTATTATTTTGATCTTGTTAAAGAGTATGGGGATGTACCTTGGATTGGTGAAGAACTTAATACAAGTTCCGAAGAATTATACGAGGCGCGCACACCCCGCAACCAGGTAGTCGATTCAATTATCGCAGATCTTGATATAGCCATTGAACTTATGCCATCCGGCCGGCAGGAAGGAGGGACACGGTTAAGTAAAGAAATTGCGCAGCTTTTTAAATCAAGAGTTTGCCTTTACGAAGGAACCTGGGAGAAATATCATGTAAATGATCCTTTTGCAGCGGATGCCCCTGATCCGCAAAAGTATCTGCAATTGGCTGAACAAGAAGCTAATCATGTGATACAATCCGGATTGTACGACATTTATGCTCCGGGATCACCGGAATGGAATTATTTCTTTTTTGCAGATGTCGATTACGGAAGTAATCACGAGGTTCTTTTATGGAAAAAATACAATTTGGATTTGAGCCTGGGGCATGCCAGGCAGTTTCAAACAGCAACCGGAGGCTCAGGCGGAGTCGGCTTAACAAGATCATTGGCAGAAGCCTACCTTTGTACCGATGGTAAACCTATTTATCTGTCCAATGGTTCGCAAAATCCCTTGTATGCAGGTGATGATAATCTTCTTTACACCATTACCAATCGGGATCCGCGCATGATACAAACCATCTTTACCCCGGGATTTCCGCTGCAGATAGTGGGTTCGGATACGACCAGATTTGTCAGACCTGCCGTAGACCAGGCAGCACATACCGTGAATCCCACCGGATACCAGATTAATAAAATACTGAATTTTGATCCGGTCCATCATGAAAGTCTCTCCACCTCAGCCGTAGGTTATACCGGATGGATTATCATGCGTTATGCCGAAGCCCTGCTTAATTATGCGGAAGCAAAGGCAGAATTAGGAACGATTTCCCAGTCAGACATTGATAAGACGATTAAATTGCTGCGCGACCGTGTGGGCATGCCAAATCTGGTGATTGCCGATATTGAAACAGATCCCAATTGGACTTTCCCGGATTTATCTCCGGTAATCAACGAAATAAGGAGAGAACGCAGAGTTGAATTGGTCGGAGAAGGTTTCAGGTGGGATGATATCGCCAGATGGGCAGCAGCGGATGAGCTCATTGTGAATAAACGACCCTTAGGGGGTAAATTTAATTCTGTGGATTACCCGGATTTATCCGCCGATGATTTCAGTTTGACGGACGGATATTTCGACCCTTTGAAAGATCAACTGCCAGGTGGATACGGATTTGATCCGGATAGAGATTATCTAAGCCCGATTTCTACGGAGGAATTAACATTAAATCCGAATCTGGAGCAAAATCCCGGTTGGTAACAATTTGATTTTGGATCATGTGCAATTATAGGATTTGCTTTTACGCATATAATCAAGCGGAACAACTGCCTGGTTATATGCCAACTATTTTCGGCTTGTCGAAGGAATGCAATCCATAAATTAATTGCACCAATCAAGGCGCGGATTTCTTTATCCGTTTTACATACATGGGTACATTCGATTCAATGTTTGTTTCGACCGGCGCAGGACGTATTCAAAATCCGGAGTTGTTCCGTATGACGCCGATAATTGTTAATTTTATTATTGATGCACCCTAGCGTTGGCATTTGTATAGCGTCTAATTCGGAAATGGCATCAAAACCTTGGATTAAGTCATTTGAGCGAAACAATTTGTGTAATGATCTTATGGATTCCATGTAATAAAATGCTATGACACCTAATTAGACAATATTTTATCAACATCAGAGTACTTTTATTTAACTTTTTAAAACTTATGCAGATATGAAAAAACATATGGCTCCGGGAGCGATACTATTGATCTTTGTGATATGGATGGTTTTAGGATGTGGTATGCCGGACAATCCTTCCGAAAGGCCGTCCAAATCGGACCGGAATAAAATAACCGCCGAATTTGACGCAAACGGCCAGGTGATCATTTCAGATGATGATAAACCGGTTTTGAGATACAATTATCAAATCGTTTATGAGCATGACGAGTATGCATTTAACGGCCTGGATGCCAATGAATACATTGTCACACCGGACGATACGTTCATGGCAAACCCGAGCATTTATGCCGTACCGAGATGCGATTACATACATCCTGTTTTTGGACTGAACGGAGAGATACTTACCCGGGATTGGTCCAAAGATCATCCGCATCATCGCGGTATATACTGGGCATGGCCTGAAGTGGATTTCGGAACGAAGCGAACGGACCTTCACGCGTTGCAAAAGGTCTTTGCCAGGCCGACCGGACGGATCAAATTGGACCATGGTCCGGACTATGCGCAAATTGAGGCTGAAAACATATGGATCGTTGAAGAAGGTGTAAACACGATCGTTCGTGAAATAGCATTGATCAGGGCATATTCCAGGACAGACTACGGGAGAGTCATTGATCTGGCGTATTGGTTTGAAGGACTGAAAGACAGCGTTACCCTAGCGCGCCGGGGGACCCAGGCGTACGGAGGATTGAATATCCGGATGATGACGCCGAAATCCCAGGAAATCTCATTTCATACCGATGAACCTGCCGGTGTACCGCAAAGAGCATGGTCCGATTTAAGCGGTGTATTTGCAGGAAACGATGAACCCTCCGGACTGACGGTCTTTCAGCACAAAGAAAACCCTGAATATCCCGGAGCATGGGTGCAATACCCGGAACTCTCATGGGTGCAGCCCACATTCCCCGATTCCGGGACGCGATATCCGCTTAAGCCCGGGAAACCGTTGGTGTTGCGTTTTAGATTAATTGTCCATCCGGGATCTAAGCCGGACGTTCAGTTGATAAATAAACTGTGGGATGCCTATCATACCGAAGAAGCCCCGGGGATGGAATTTACTTTGTGAAATATTACGGATGTCCTGAAAAACGGGAAAGGTGCCGGTTTCAGGTTTCCCCTGGTCGGAGGCTTCTTCCGGGCTGCACTTCCCGTTGAACGGGCCGAAGGGTGATTTTCGGAAATATGAGAAACCGGTTTGCTTCCCGCTATAAGAGACTTTTGTTCGATGGAGGATTTTGTCGGATGTCCGCAACGAACTATTTGAAATATCCGGATTAGATTGAATTAAGACATAATAAACAGATCATATTTAAAACACGCATGTTATGAACCCAAAATCAGATCGTTATTCGCATTCGCGTCGCACCTTCATCAGGAATACCGGTGCCGCCGTCATGGCCGCGCCGCTCATTTTACCATCGTCGGTTATGGCAAAGGGAAAAACATCTCCCGGGGATAAAATAAATCTTGGCTTAATCGGTTGCGGCGGTTTGGGAAAAGCAAATTTAACTGCCTGCGCTGCACATCCGGATGTCGTTGTGGTGGCTGCCTGCGATGTCTGGAAAGAACGCCTGGATCCCGTAGTGGAAAAGTATAAGAAAACCTGCACCGGATATACCGATTTCAGAGCGTTGCTTCGACACGAAGGACTGGATGCGGTGATCATTGGCACTCCGGCGCATTGGCATACCATACAGGCGGTAGCTGCCTGCGAGGCAGGCGTGGATATTTACCTGCAAAAGCCCATGACCATGCATTTTGGCGAAAGTCTGGTGGTCCGAAATGCGGTGAGGAAAAACAATATCATTTGCCAGATCGGGACTCAGATCCATGCAAGCGAGCATTACAGGCGCATGGTTGAGCTCGTTCGCTCGGGCAATTTGGGTAAAATCTCAACAGTGCGCACGTTCTTTGTAATGAACGAAGCCCCGAACGGAATCGGGAAAGGTGAAAACACCAACAAAATACCCGAAGGCCTCGATTGGGATATGTGGGTGGGACCGGCACCCATGCAGCAATTCAATCCGAATCTTGTGAAGGATGCTTTTTACCATTGTTTTTGGTACGACTTCAGCGGAGGATGGACCCCCGGGATGGCGCCTCATATTACGGATTTACCTATTTGGGCCATGGAGCTGGGATATCCGACGGAGATTAGCGGAATGGGGGGCAGGTATATCATTGACGATGACGGCGATGCCTATGATAATCACGAAGTGATCTGGCGTTATCCGAAACTGACCATGACCTGGATGCATTCTTCAGCCAACAGCCACGGATGGGCTTTTCAGGGAATGGATAAAACCGGCGCGGGATATGAAACAGGTACCAGAAGACGGCTGGGGATTTATTTTCACGGATCCAACGGGACCTTAATTTCGGATTATGGCACGCATATGTTAATCCCTGAAGGTGATCGCATGAATGGCATGGAAACTCCTAAAAAATCCATTCCTTCGTCACCCGGTCATGAGCTGGAATGGCTCGAATGTATTAAATCCAGAAAGCAACCGAGCTGTAGCCCCGAATATCACATTAAAGTGGATGCGCCGATTCAACTGAGTACCTTATCACTCAAATTAGGCCGCTCCATCAAATTTGATCCTGACACGGAACAAATTATCGGAGATTATAACGCGGCAAATATGGCCATTCCGGAATACCGATCTCCATGGAAATTTCCAAAGGAATATTTGTAGATGGCCTTTAAGAGCAGGTTGTAATCAAAAAAAACAATGTATGAGACCCAAGACTTCAATGCTCATATGCGGATTTCTGTTGATCGCGCTGGTATCGGCATGCAGCAAAAGAGACGGTGGTAACGACCAACAGACGAATGTGCTGTTCATAGCAGTGGACGATTTGCGTCCCGAATTAGGTTGCTATGGTAAGGAGTACATGCATGCTCCGAATATGGACAAACTGGCTTCGGAAGGCATAGTTTTCAGAAACCACTTTGTACACTGCGCCGCATGCGGGCCATCCCGTTCTACGCTGCTCTCCGGTAAGCGGACACTGAGTTGGGATGTTTTCAGAGACATCAGGGAGGCCGGTTCAAAACCGGATCGTATATTCTCATTGCCTCAATTGTTTAAAGAGCACGGATACAAAACGGTCTGCATTGGAAAGATCAGTCATCTGCCCGGAGGGGTTACCGACGCCCTGCAGCAAATCCACGAAGTTCCGTATAGCTGGGATACGGCCTATGCTCCTGCCGGCGAGTGGAAAGACCCCTGGGGTGCCTTCTTCTCATATACCGGCGGAAAGACGCGATTGTATGGCTACGACAGGGGCAATGACACTGATCTGCCCCCGTTTGAGGCTGCCGAAGTGACAGACACCGGCTATGCCGACGGACTTAATGCGGAAGAAGCTGTCAAACAATTGCGGGAGCTTAAGGATGTCCCGTTTTTCCTGGCAGTGGGTTTCTACAAGCCGCATCTTCCTTTTAATGCACCAAAGAAATACTGGGATTTATACGATCCGGACAAAATTCCTGAGGCTGACCATCGGATGATGCCGGAGAAAGTAAGGTCGAACATCTTGTTGCATGGTAACCACACCAGCTATGAACCGAGGACCCACTATCGCTGGGCGGGCGATTCGAGCAATTATATCATCACTCCGGAAAAAGAGCGAATACTTAAACACGGGTATTGCGCGGCGGTAAGCTACGTCGACGGGCAAATTGGCAAAGTACTGGATGAGTTGAAGAGGCTTGAACTGGATAAAAAAACAATTGTGATGTTATGGGGAGATCACGGGTGGCATTTGGGAGATTATGGCATTTGGGGCAAATACACCAATTTCGATGTTGCACTTAGAAGTCCGCTTATTATTAAGACGCCTCATATGAGTAAACCGGGGGTGTCCGCAAACGGCATTGTAGAGACTGTGGATATTTTTCCTACCCTTGCCGATCTATGCAAACTTCCTGTCCCTGACAATCTCGACGGAATAAGTATGAAGCCAATAATTAATGACCCGAATAGTAGCATCAAAGCGTACTCCGTTGGTGAGAGAAATGCATGGGACGTACATGGAACCACCATCAGAACAGAGCGCTACAGGCTCATGGTATGGAAAGCCAATAATGGGGATACCCTTGATGTTCATTTATTTGATAACACGGAAGAGCCCTTACCTTATCGGAATGTTGTGGAAAGCCGGCCTGAAACAGTGAAGCGCCTTTTGGATATGCTCAGAAGCGAAAATTTGAAAGGCATCTGATCTTAGTACCGGAGCGAATTCGACGATTACTTACTCGATTTTTCGACTGCGGGGATCGGCTCGTATTATGCATCATGAATGGCAATATTTCAGTCAATTAATCTTCCGGCCCGATATCACCGGAAATTTCGGATCTGAATTCCGAAGGAGTAGCTCGCGTAAAACGCTTAAAAACAGTGGCGAAATAAGAGGAAGATGAAAACCCCAAATCATATGCAATGGCTGTCACAGAAAGTGAAGTGGTCCGGATCAGGTCTTTTGCTTTCTTAATTTTTTCCGTTAAGATGTATTCCCCGGGAGGCAGTCCGGTTTCTTCCTTAAAACGATGTTTAAAGCGGGACAGCGATAAATGGATCATGGAGGCCAGGTGTTCCAGATCGAGCTCTTCATAGATGTTTTCGCGAATGTAATTGCTTATCAAATGGATTTCCTTCGATATTTCCCCGTAGCTTCCCAGCTCACCACAATGAATTACCCTCAAAAGAAAGACGAGGATATTGCTGTTTATTTCCACTTTTTTGAGGGGATCGCCAATTTTATGGTACGATTTGAAAATACTCATTAAAATATGTTTTAGTTCCTTGACTCCCTTAAAATGCCTTGATTTAAAATCGAGCAGCCGGCTAATTAAGATCTCCGAATCTTTTGCCGATAAGTTCAATATGCTTTCATTTTTTACGGGAAGTTTAATCAATAGCCAGAATAGGCTCCCCTTCTCTTCGGGATAACCGCTTGTGCCATGTGGTTCGTCAGGATAGGTGATCAACAAATCACCGCCCTTTAGAAAAAATTCGTCATTATTGACCTTGTAGAATTGAGTGCCCTTCTCCAAAAAGCAGATTTCGATCATTCCGGGATGCACGTGCGTCTCCAGGTTTTCCTTGGCGCACTTATAATTATAGTGTCCGAGAACCATTACATTCTTAAATCCCAGTTTTTGTAAATCCAGAATATACCTGTCGCTGGTAGTTGTGGTATCAATGGAATCCATATTTGATAAAATGCTATGACATTAAGATTAATAATATTTTTTCAACACATAAATATATTTACTAAATGTTAAAATGAACTATAAAATCATGAAAGATCAAAAAGATTTAAGGCTATTAAACACCTTCCATTCAATGGCCAACAGATTTGAGGAAGAACAACAGGCGCAGCTTTCAGCGGCTGCTTTAAAAATGGCAGATGCCATTGAGCGGGACAGGCTCATCTACATCTATGGCGGCGGAGGGCATACCACCCTTGTGATGCAGGAGCTCTTCTGGAGGGCAGGCGGTCTGGCCAACCTCTGCCCCATGATTGATTTTGCCATACATCCTGCAACCCCGGCATATATGTACCTAAATCACGAAAGAATGCATGGAATCGGCGACGCTACGGTCGATTATTATGGAGTGAAAGAGGATGATCTGGTACTGGTTTTTCACAGCTATGGATTTAACCCCCCGACCATCGACTGCGCCCTGGAAGCAAAGCGACGGGGAGCTACCGTCGTGGCTGTTTCTTCCAAGGATTGGGACGACAAGATCCCCAGGGATTTTCCGATCAGGCATAAGAGCGGCAATCACCTGTCGGATGTGTCCGACATTTATATTGAAAACTACGTTCCGTTCGGTGATGCCGTAATCGAAGTGGAAGGTTTTGATCAGCCGATTACCGGAATTTCGAGTACCATTGATTTTTACATCGCACACCGGTTGGAAATGGAATGCGTGAAAGCATGCATTCACAGGGGAATCACTCCCCCCGTATGGTCGAGCGCCAACATTCCGGGTGGAGATGCGAAGAACAAAGCGCTCAGGGAAAAATACAATTCAAGGGTCAAATTCCTGTAGCCATGGCCGTAAAGGAAACCGGCGTTAGTTATTACGGGATTTCATATCCCGAACACGCCCGCAAAGATTTTGAAGAAATGAAAGCGCACAACTGCACCGCAGTACTGTTGGCCTTAACCGAGTTCGACCTGTTTTTCTGGAAGCCCAACATTCCCGGGATAGTTGATGAGGCCAAAAAGCTGGGTCTAAAGGTTTATCTGAATACCTGGGGGGTCGGAAAATTTTTTGGAGGAGAACCGCCATCTTTATTCCTTCAGGAATGCCACATAAATGACCGGCAATGGACTGCGCTCACGAATGAACCGCTGGCGGCGGCATCTCCGAGTTCACCTGCTTTCCGGGAATATTTTTGGGGTTTGATCGATGAATTGGCCCGAACCTGCGATGCAGACGGATTTTTCTGGGATGAGCCACATTATGCAATGCCAGTATACCCTGTGAGCTACCAAAGTACTGCGGACTTTACATGTAGAAATCCCATTACACAACAGATATTTTTGGATAAGTACGGTTACGAAATGCCAAAGACACTGACAAAAACCGTGTTGAAATTCAGATTTGATCAGGCCAACGAGATATTGTCCGAGGCCAGCAGAATTGCCAAATCAATAAACCCTGATTTATCGGTTACCCAATGTTCGCTGCCGGCTGATAATCACTTTTATTCGTCGTATGCCAGGGGCTTTGATCAATGGGAGCGAATAGCTTTCAATCCGGACTACGACGTCTTTTCCACTTCAATCCTTGTAGATGGGAACGACCCCCTGATTGCCCATAGAAATCTCGCGAAGAAAACCGTTAGTCTGGCAAGACAAAACAACAAGCCGTCCCAGCGATGGATACAGAGTTTTTTCCGATCTCCGGAGCATTTAAATACGATAAAGGATATCGTCCATATCTACAGGGAAGAGGGGGTTGATTCGATTTTTTCCTGGACGTATCGCGCGGGCAAGGGAACCATTTTGGCTGCTCCTCAGGCCGACAAGGTTTGGGAAATCCTTGGAGAGGCCTTTGGCGAGGTGCTGGGAGCATAAAATGAGGACAAATTCGGATTTTAACCGAAAGCCTTACAAGAGTGATAAGTTCGTATTGTAGTAAATTGCCACTCCCGGACCCTGCAATGCGAATTCCTGTATGCAATTATCTGCCGGCAAGGATCATGAACGTTGTACCTGCCCATGCCGGAAGGGAGTCCGGTTTGGCAGAACGGCTGACTTGATAGCGCCTTCACTTACTCCTTGCGCAGTTTTTCACAGAGACATCGAGTGTTTCACATTTGGCATAATCGAAAATATTTTATGGTTTTTTTGCCTTAAGTGCCGGTTCCGGAAGTTTTTTTATTTGACATCAAAAAAATAGAGCTATTGATGTAGCTGATGGAATGATTTTTTTAAATATTGCGGTAGTAATTGGAACAGCAGAGATTTCCAATCAAAACACGATAAAACATATGGAATTATGAGTAAAGAAATTGCAATTGGAGTGGATATCGGAGGAAGCCATATCAGTTGCGCTGCATACGATTTAAAAAAAAGAAGGTTTTTGGAAGACACTTTTGCCGAAAGCGACCTGGATAATCATGCAAGCGCAGATGAGATCGTATCGGTCTGGGGTGATACGATAAAAAAAACGATGCTGTTGGCCGGGACTCAACACGTAGACGGAATTGGGTTTGCGATGCCCGGTCCGTTCGACTATGAAAAGGGCATTTCGCTGTTTACGGGGCAAAATGAAAAGTATGAAAATACCTATGGTCTGAATGTGCCGGACGCGCTCCGCAGTTATCTGGGATTACCGGATGATTTCAAGGTACGCTTTATAAATGACGCTACGGCATTTGCCATAGGCGAGGACCGGATGGGCCAGGCTCGGGAAGTTTCGAATTCCCTTTCCATTACCCTGGGCACAGGATTTGGCTCTGCATTTATTAAGGACGGGCTACCGGTTCTGGAAGGGGAGGCCGTTCCGAAGCTGGGGTGTTTGTGGCATCTGCCCTTCGAGGATGGCATAGCTGATGATTACTTCTCGACGCGCGGTTTTTTAAACAGGTATGAGAAAGCTACCGGAACAGTTTTGCCGGGTGTAAAACAACTTGCCGAACTTGCCGAAACAGACAAGCTGGCCAAATCATTGTTTGATGACTTCGGACTAAAACTGGGTCGGTTCTTAAAACCCTGGATTGAGAGGTTCGGCATTGAAATGCTGGTAATTGGTGGAAATATATCTCATGCATATGCACTTTTTGAACAGCCTTTAAACGATTTCCTGAACGAGGAAGGGTTGAGTATGAAAATATCTATTTCGGAATTGAAAGAGACGGCCTCATTCATAGGGAGTGCGATTTTAGTCGACGATTCATTCTATACGGAAGTAAAACCCTTATTGAAAAACATGTAATTTTTTAATTAGCTAAATATGTCAAATTCTAAGATTTCCCTGAAACTGATCACCCCCGTATTGATGTCCTTTTTTGTCGCAAGTTTTTGCGACCTGGTCGGCATAGGGGTGGACCGCGTCAAGCTTGAATTCGGTCTGAGCAATGCACTTGCTCAGTTGATCCCTTCTGCAGTATTTCTGTGGTTTTTTGTATTATCTGTTCCGGTAGGCGTATTGCAAGACCGAATTGGCAAAAAGAATATGCTCAATATAGGCATGGTTGTAACTGCCATCGGACTTCTTTTACCGTATTTAATTTATTCTTTTGAGATGGTGTTGGTTGGTTTTGCCATGCTTGGGATCGGCAATACCATAGTTCAGGTCTCGGCAAATCCATTGTTGGTCGATGTAGTTCCGTCCCACAGGCGTTCCAGTTTTTTGAGCCTTTCACAATTTATAAAGGCCATCGGTTCGATGGTTGCCGCCCCACTTGCCGGCTTGTTTGCCGCACAATTCGGAGATTGGAAAATTCTATTTATTGTTTACGGTGTTGTCTCGGTTCTATCTGTTGTTTGGTTGGTTGGCACTAAGATTGACGAAACTAAAAACACAGAAGTCCGGGCCACTTTTGCATCGTCTTTCAAACTGTTGGGAAACGGATATGTCGCGGCAATGGTGGCGTGCATATTTCTGGTGGTAGGTATTGATGTCGGAATAAATGCAGTCTCCGGACAGTTTCTTTTAAATAAATTTGATTCGGAGCAAACGGTCGCCGAATCGGCAAGAAGCCTTTACTTCTTTGGTAAAATGCTGGGCACATTTGGCGGAGCCATTTTACTTACGAAGCTTTCATCCAGGAAGTTTTTTGCCTGGTCATCTGTTTTGGGATTATTGTCAATTGTATTGCTCGTCCTCGCTCCATCCGAGGTATTGGCCATGGTTACTATTTTTATAATTGGTCTGGGAGTGGCGAATATTTTCCCGTTGGTCTTTTCATTAACTGTTGAGCGTTATCCCGAACGCGCCAACGAAATATCCGGCTTGATGATCATGGCGATTTCGGGAGGCGCCGTTTTGCCCCCGTTAATGGGTTGGATTGCAGACATCTCCAGTGTGACGACCAGTATTTTTGTACTTGTCGCATCCATTGTTTTCATTTTAGTGGTTTCGCTCGGCTCTAATAAGAAAAAAGAAAATCACGCTTCATGATGGGACAATTCTGAGAACACAAAAGCTTAAAACCGACTACAGGTTCAGATATCATAATAATTGAGATTGTTTGTTTGGACCAATTTTGGGTTTGACAACAAGCGAAATTGTGATGCGGGGAAAATATGCCAAAAAAATTATCCGGTCTGTCGATGGCGCGTATCCGACAGCCGGATATTTGGGCCCTGATCTTTGCCGGGCAGTTTCTATGAGGACTTCTCCGGTCATTAATTCAAAAGGGCTCTTGTGGTTTTTATCGAATGTTAATTGATATATTTACATAAGCATTTGACAAGAAGATCCGTTGCATAAACATTTCCTCGATTTTTCCATGATTGTTATTCTTGGATAAAATGGGACCTTCTGAAAATACAATAGTAATCTGTACTTCCGATCCGGGCTTTTATCCGGGCTCTGCGACAAAAGATATATGTACGGGGAGGCATTGCGCACTCCGGTGATTTTGCGTTTCCCAAACCAGGTGCGAGGCGGACAGCAAGCGGAAGAGATGGGGATGAATATTGATATAGCTTCAACACGGCATGACTTTGCGGGAATTGAAATTCCTAAGGATATACAGGGAAAATGGATTTATACACTTTTTAGATATCGAAATAATTATGAGTACCGGGAAACTAAAGAAAAATAAAATTGTAGCGTTGATTGCATTTATAGCCTCTACTATTTGTTTTCAAGGCCAATCCCTTTCACAAAAATTGGATGCCTACAATGTTGTCTGGGAAAGGCCTTCCGAAGACGCTTCCGGTCAGATGCCTTTTGGCAATGGAGATATTGCGGCCGGAGCGTATGCCATTGAGGATGGTGATTTATACTTGTTGCTGTCAAAAAACGATGCCTTTACCTACAGCGGAGATATTTTTAAAACAGGCCGGGTCCGCGTTTCTTTAACCCCAAATCCTTTTGAGAAAGGAAAGCCCTTTCGCCAGGAGATGGATATGAAAACAGGATCTGTGAGAATAGAGGCCGGAGACGTCAATATACGACTATGGGCCGACGCCAACCGCCCGGTTTACCACATAGAAATTAATTCGCCGAAAGAAATTGAAGTTATGGCATTCCCTGAATTTTGGAAACGTTTTGATAGTTGCGGTTTTAATAATTTTGATGTTACGGATAAAAGTAAACAGGAGACTTATAAAGCTAATCCGACCCAGGACGTTCGTGTGGATAAAAACGAACAAATTATATGGTATTATGCGGTTGGCGAACGCAGTGTTTTTAAGTCGGATATGAAATATTATGAAGTGGGTGATATGATCGGAAAGTTTCCCGATCCTTATAACAACAACACGTTCGGCAACCTGATGAAAAGCCCGCAACTTGCTTTGGAAAATGGTATTTTGTCCGGAAAGGACAAAGTTTTCGATATCCGGATTTATTCGTTTACCAAACAAACACATGATATTTCGGATTGGATGACAGATATTGAAGAGTTGGCCTCTAATCCGGTAGATACAGAAGCAGATTGGGCAAACCACTGCCAATGGTGGGTTGATTTTTGGGATCGAAGCTGGATTTTTGTTTCTGACAATTCGCTGGCCCCGGAAGAAAGGGGAGGGCTGATTGGTGAAGGGTATGTTGCCAAAAGAAAAGAAAAGGACGCCGCAGCATTGGTTACACAAAGTTACAATGTTTTCCGCTACTTAATGGCCTGTCAAAGCCGCGGAAAAATTCAAAGCAAATTTAATGGCGGATTGTTTACACAGCCACTCCGTTGTAACGATAAAAATAAGTGGAAAAAGGTGGTTATACCTCAGCCTGACGGCACATTGCTCAGCCACGAAGACGACCGCGACTGGGGCAGACGATTTACGTTTCAAAACCAACGATTGCTATATTGGCCTATGATAATGAGCGGTGATTACGACTTGATGAAGCCCTTCTTCAATTACTATTTCAACTTGCTTCCTGTTCGGAAGGCCATTACCAAAGCGTGGTTCGGACACGAAGGGGCATACTACCGTGAAAATATTGAACCAACCGGCGCCGAACGGGATTGCGGCAGGGATGGGAAACCGCTTAAAGTTGAACCCGGGAAAAATAAAGGACAAGGTTACTATCACAGCTTTTATTTTACAAGCGGGCTCGAAATTGTGGCCATGATGATTGATTATGTAAAATATTCAGGCGATAACGAATTCCGGGACAACCTATTGCTCCCCTTTGCCCGTGAAGTTCTTTTGTTTTTTGATAAACACTACAAACGCGATGAAAACGGCTGGATTCGTCTCGACCCTGCAATGGTTCTTGAAACCTGGTGGATAGCAGTAAATCCTGCTCCGGATATTGCCGGGCTTCAATTCTGCTTGGATGAATTGTTGAAGATGGATATCGGCACAGATAAAGATGAGGAATGGTGGAAGAGATTCAGGGCTGAAATCCCGGCGGTTCACCTTTATGAAATCGACGGGAGAAAAGCTATTGCCCCTGCACTCGAGTGGAAAATGAAAAAAAACGCTGAAAATGGCGAGCTCTATCCGGTATTCCCGTTTGGCTTGTTTGGTGTGGCGCACGGAACGGAAGATATTGTGGCATGGACGATGAAATACCGGACCAATAAAAACAGTTTTGATTACAAATGCTGGACCCAGGATCAAATTCACTGGGCTTATGCTGGGAATGCGAAAGAAGTGCAAGAAGGACTGGTTCATCGATTTCGGCATGCATCCGAACAATGTCGCTTTCCGGTATATGGAAGCCAGAAACCCGATTCGTGCCCCGATTTTGACCATTTCGGAGCGGGAGGAACGGCATTGCAGCGTATGCTGATGCAATGCAGCGGAAAAAAGATCATATTACTTCCTGCCTGGCCTTCCGATTGGGATGTTGATTTCAAACTTCACGCTCCTTACAAGACTATAGTCGAGGCATCCGTAAAAAATGGGAAAATCGAAAGGCTGGAAGTGACTCCGGAATCGAGAAAGCAAGATATAATCATTAAAAAAAGCGACTAAGCGGAGGAGTGCATTATTCATGTGATTCCATAACCGATCTAACCGATCAAAAATGTTGATGATGTGTTGATAACTCTGAAATTGGCATGGAAAACATGTTATTCTATGGTGGAAAATGCTTTAATATTTTGTGAAAAAACTGTGGAAAAGTATTGGGTCGTTTTTTTGTGTACCGCGATTCCCTGGTATATTTTAGCAATACCAAGTAAGGGATAAAAGGCCGGAAGTAAAACACCGGACAGGTATTGAAACCTGGAACTCCTGAACGAGAAGGACCAACGCTTGCAAAAGCGAGGGTTGAAAAGGCAACGGTCTCAGAATCGTGAGGATTCTACGGTTGAAATTTGATTATGGATGCTGCGTTTCAGTACGTGTCAGACTCCGGGGCAACCGGGACGAAGCTTAATAACAGTAGCTTGGCGTGTTGTAAAGGCCACGGCTTTTGCATCGCGGAGCGGGAAAATATCAGACCGGATTATTTTCCCGCTTTATGTTTTTAGAGCGGGAGCGAATTCAAGGTAGTGCAAAGGCGACATAGCTATCTCCTGATTTGGTCCCCATCTTTCCTCCTCCGCAGGCGATTACGATGAATTGTTTGCCGTCGATTTCATAAGTGCTCGGGGTGGCATATCCTCCGGCAGGTAATTTGTATTTCCAAACTTCCTCACCTGTTTTTTTATCGAAGGCCCTGAAGTATTCATCTTGCGAAGCGCCGATAAATATCAATCCGCCGGCAGTGACAATTGGTCCTCCGTAATTTTCCGTTCCCGTTTTCGGAATCCCCCGGGCGGTGAGTTCTTTAAATTCACCAAGTGGGACCTTCCAGCGTATTTCACCTCTGTTCAGGTCGATGGCGTTTAAAGTGCCCCATGGAGGTTTCATCGCCGGATAACCGAACGGATCAAATAACCTGTTGTATCCGGTATGGGTAAATGGGACTTCGCTCACATGTTCCTTCATCCCGGTCATATGGGCATCAATCGGCTCGGCATTTCCTTTTATAAAGCTCATAACAGCTTCTATTCTTGCCTTGCCAATATGTTTCCATCCCGGCATGAAATTTTTTCCGTTTTCTATAATATTTTTTATTTCCAGATCTGAATATTTATTTGCTATTCCTTTTAAAGTCGGATAGGTGCCGGTGTTGTCCCCAAGCATATCTGGGCCGTGACACATGGCACAATTTGCCATATAGGTCGAAGCTCCCAAGGTCATTGGCTTTTCGGAAGCTCCCGGTTTTAGGTCGACCATGGTTAAAATCCATGCCATTTCGTTGGCGTTCACATACAAAATTTCTTCTAAAGGATCATAGGCTGCACCTCCCCATTCTCCTCCGCCGTCGAAACCGGGATAAACAACCGTTCCCTCGCGGCTCGGAGGAATGAATTGTTCTCCTGTTCTGACATTGTTAAGTATTCCGGCGATGAAATCGTGCGATTCTTTGGAAATATCCGTGACATTTTCCATCGTAAGCGATTGGCCGGAAAACGGGGGAGGTTTTAGGGGAAAAGGTTGTGTTGGCCATGTCTCTTCTCCCTCGAGGTCGGTTTGTCTTACAGGTCTTTCTTCAATCGGGAACAGCGGCTTCCCGGTTTCTCGGTCAAAAAGGAATACAAATCCCGATTTGGCAATCTGCGCTACCGCATCGATTTTTTCTCCGTTATGTGTTACGGTAAGTAAATTGGGAGGCGACGGCAGGTCCCGGTCCCAAAGGTCGTGGTGAACAGTTTGAAAATGCCAGATACGCTCGCCTGTATTTGCATCCAGCGCGATCAGGCAGTTTGCAAATAGATTTTCTCCCTTCCTGTTTCCCCCGTAAAAATCATATGAAGCTGATCCGGTGGGGACAAATACGAGCTCCCGCTCTTCATCCAGGGCAAAACCGGCCCAGGAATTTGCTCCTCCGATTCGTTTATAAGCATCTTCTGGCCAGGTTTCGTAGCCAAACTCGCCCGGTCTTGGAATGGTGCGGAACGTCCACCTTACTTTGCCCGTTCTTACGTCATACGCCCTGATGTATCCGGGCGCGGCAAGCGCACCTTCCGATACGGCAGTTCCCATAATCAAGAGATCTTTATGAATAATACCCGGAGTTCTGGAAACAACGTAGAGTTTTTGGGCCCACTCACCGAGTTTGGATTTTAACGAAGCTCTGCCGAATATCCCAAATGTTTGTATTGGATAGCCTGTTTCGGCATTTAGTGCAAACAGATATGGGCCTGCTGTGAAGAAAACTCTTTTATCTGCCCCATCTTCCCAATAAACGACCCCGCGATTTACATGTAAGGAAAAGTCGGTAACGCGAGCGGGATCAAAGATCCATTTCCGTACGCCGGTGGTGGCATCCAGCGCGAAAACTTTTAGTTTTGGAGACGTGCCGTACATCATCCCGTCGATGATTATGGGATTGCACTGTATTTGCAAATTCCCTTTGGAAATGGAATCACCGGTGTGGTATTCCCAGGCTATTTTAAGTTGATCTACATTATTCTTATTTATCTGGTCAAGGGGAGAATAATGGTTGTTGTGTTTGCCGCCCAGGTAAACCGGCCAATTAGCTCCGGTTAAAAATTTTGCATTCTTCTTTTCCGTGCACGAGAAGCATACAACGGTACTTAAGAACAAGGCGAGGATACGAAACCTGTTTTTGTATTTCAAGGTGCGATCGCAGAGCATTTCAATATGAATTCAAATTTGTACGCCAAGCGAGATCAAAAAAATAATGTCCCGGAATAAAGTATGGTATCAACCATTCTATATTTAAAAATATACTTTTATTTCTATTGTTTGTCCATTACTCGCATAAATAAAAGAGGCCGCCCTTAAAAGAGCGGCCTCTGCAAATCAAATTATTTCACCGTCTAAGCCGGATGAT
Organism: Cytophagales bacterium; assembly: GCA_022360055.1. GTDB lineage: Bacteria > Bacteroidota > Bacteroidia > Cytophagales > Cyclobacteriaceae > JAAUQL01. Next base: position 54,433 of record JAKSDO010000278.1, read on the forward strand.
CCAACTGTGCCTGAGCTGCGGCCAATCGTGCTATAGGTACACGGTATGGCGAACAACTCACATAGTTCATCCCTACTTTGTGGCAAAACTCAACGGATCTTGGATCTCCGCCGTGCTCGCCGCAAATACCGACCTTGAGATCAGGTTTGGTCTGCCGACCGCGCTGAACGCCAAATTCTACCAGTTGCCCGACACCGGATTGATCAAGTGTCTGGAAAGGATCGTCCGGAAGGATCCCTTTTGCCATATATTCCTTGAGGAATGTGCCGGCATCATCTCTGCTGTACCCGAATGACATCTGCGTAAGGTCGTTGGTGCCGAAGGAGAAGAACTGAGCCTCTTCGGCCACTTCATGAGCGGTAAGCGCTGCTCTCGGTATTTCGATCATGGTACCCACCATGTAGTTCACTTTCACTCCCTTTTCTTCCATTACTTGTTCTGCCGTTTCGACAACTACAGCTTTTTGATCTTTTAATTCGGCTTTTGTGCCTATTAACGGGATCATGATTTCAGGATAAACATTTACGCCTTCTTTTGTTAAATCGCAGGCCGCCTCGATAATGGCCCTGGCCTGCATTTCGGTAATCTCCGGATAAGTGACTCCCAGGCGGCAACCTCTGTGCCCAAGCATGGGATTGAATTCGTTCAATGCTTCAACCTTGGCTTTGACATCTTCCAGGCTGATCCCCATTTCATCGGCCATGATCTGTTGATTGTTATCATCATGTGGAAGGAATTCGTGTAACGGAGGATCCAGCGTTCTTACCGTAACCGGAAGATCGCGCATGGCTTTGAATATTCCGTAGAAATCGTCCCGCTGGTAGGGGAGAAGTTTTGCCAAAGCCTTTCTCCTTCCTTCTTCATTGTCGGCAAGAATCATCTCTCGAACTGCTTTAATGCGGTCTCCTTCGAAGAACATATGCTCGGTACGGCACAATCCGATACCTTCGGCGCCGAAATTTCGGGCTACTTCCGCGTCGTGCGGAGTATCCGCGTTTGTTCTCACATTTATGTGCCTGATCTCGTCGGCCCAACCCATCAATGTGCCGAAATTTCCGGACAACTCGGGATCGATCGTCGGGACTTTACCCTCGATGACATCTCCCTTGGAACCATCCAATGAGATCCAGTCCCCTTCATTATACACCTTGCCGTTTACCGTCATGGTTTTATTCTTGTAGCTGATTTCAAGGGCGCCGCAACCGGCGACACAACACGTGCCCATACCCCTGGCGACCACTGCGGCGTGAGAAGTCATGCCTCCTCTGGAGGTGAGAATTCCTTTTGCCACATGCATACCACCTATATCTTCCGGTGATGTCTCAATTCTTACGAGCAACACATCTTCTCCTTTTTGAACCCATTCTTCCGCTTCGTCGGCATGGAAAACAATTCTTCCGGTCGCAGCTCCGGGTGAGGCCGGAAGACCGGTTGCTATGACGCTCTTGGTTGCATTCGGATCAAACATCGGGTGAAGCAATTGATCCAATTGTTCGGGTTCGACACGCTTTATTGCCGTATTTTTATCAATAAGGCCCTCTTCAACCATTTCAACTGCGATTCTTACTGCGGCTTCGGCGGTACGTTTCCCGTTTCTCGTTTGAAGCATCCACAGCTTGCCCTGTTGAATGGTAAACTCGATGTCCTGCATGTCCTTATAGTGCTGCTCGAGTTTATGGTAAATCTCAACGAGATCGTTGTAGGGCTCCGGCATCAATGCTTCAAGGGTAGTATGCGTAGGATCGCTCTTCGTGGAATCGTTGATGGGTTGTGGGGTTCTGATTCCTGCTACAACATCCTCTCCCTGGGCATTTACCAGGTATTCGCCATAAAATATTTTCTTCCCGGTGGCCGGATCTCTTGTGAAGGCAACCCCCGTTGAGCAATCATCTCCCATGTTGCCGTATACCATGGATTGAACATTTACCGCCGTGCCCCATTCGCCGGGGATCCCGTTCAACGCCCTGTAAGTAATTGCGCGCTCATTCATCCAGGAACCAAAGACAGCGCCCACAGCTCCCCAGAGTTGCTCCATCGGATCTTCGGGAAAATCATGACCGGTGGCTTCTTTGATCGCCTCTTTAAATTCGGAAACCAGCTCTTTGAGATCTTCCGTACTCAGTTCCGTATCCAACTCAACCCCCCTGGCCTCTTTTTTGGCTTCAATGATCACTTCAAACGGATCCTCGTCTTCTTTATTTTGTGGTTTAAGGTCAAGTACAACGTCTCCGTACATTTGGACAAATCTTCTGAATGAGTCCCAGGCAAATCGGGGATTTCCGGAAAGCTTTGCCAGTCCTTCGGTAATTTCTTCGTTGATGCCGAGATTCAATACGGTGTCCATCATTCCCGGCATGGAGACTCTTGCTCCGGATCTTACGGAAAAAAGCAGCGGATTGGTCGGGTCCCCGAATTTTTTGCCCAGTACCTTCTCGGTCTTTGCAATGGCTTCTTCTACCTGGGCTTTTAATCCTTCCGGATAGTTGCGGTCGTTTTCATAGTAAGCGGTACAGACTTCGGTGCTGATCGTAAATCCTGGAGGAACCGGAATACCAATATTGCACATCTCAGCGAGGTTCGCACCCTTTCCGCCGATCAGGTTTTTCATTTCTGCATTTCCATCTGATTCGTTTGCAGCGAAAAAATAAACATACTTTTTATTACTCATACTAGTAGGGTTTTAGAATACAATTTTCCTTAAAAAAACTTTGATCGTTGATAAGGCTCCTATAAAGAAGTATAGGCGAATTGTAGATCCAGATAATCGTTAATAGTTTAAAATTTGGTGACGAAAATAGTGAATAATTAGCTGTTTTATATCTTGATTATGAAAAAAAAATCCGGGTCGAATCTCCACCGCGCCATCCGGATTTTCGAAAATTTCAATTGATGGGAAGCTGAAATCAAAAGAATGCAAAAAGGCAACGATGTTGTTGTGAGGGGTTCTTGTAATTGAATGATTTTTTGAGAATTCTCTAATTAGTTCCTGTGAGCAAATTCGACATTAATTAAATTTTCAAACGGATATTTGGAATTGAAAGCCGGAAGAAATGTCCGGACCGGTCTTTTTATCGAGGTGAACTTTATCTTGATTTATTTTCATTTACAATGAAATACCTGTTAGCTTTGCAGCGAATTATGGTTGCTATGCAGCACACGGCTGCCGAGCATTAAAAGGGAATTCGGTGTGATTCCGGAACAGTTCCCGCTGCTGTAATCCCGTGAAGAGATTTGAACTTTTCAATTTCCACTGTCCCGGCAAGTCGGGATGGGAAGGAATTCAAATCCGGGAAAGTCAGAAGACCTGCCATAGTGAAATTGCTTCGGGAAAAAAGCACAGAGGGCATGAATATTTTACATTTTTGTTGTTTTAACTTCCTTTCAAGAGCTTCATTATCCGGTATCATTGCTCTGGTCCTGTCTCTATGCGCTTGCCGGATCGATAAAAAGGGTCCGGAATCGGAGAACGATCTGCGATGGAAGGATCCGGAAAAGAATTCTCCGGTGAAGCACGCCATCGGTTTCGATTTAATATCATTTGAAAATTATAAGATCTTGCACCTCTTTCGCCATTATAACGAATTGGCCGATACCATAAGCTATGTGCTTTATAGGGCAGGCGCTGAGATCCACCGAGATTTCACAGACCTCAAGAAGGTGGAAGTGCCGATAAGAAACGTCGCCCTGCTTCATTCGTCCTATTTGTCTTTTTTCGAGATGTGTGGAGCCACAACTTCCCTTAAGGCAATTTCAGAAGGAAAATATATTTATAATCAAGATATATACGACAGGATAAAGGCCGGGGAATTACCGGAAGTGGGCTTTGGAGAAACCCTGGACAAGGAGCGCCTGCTCGAGCTGGACGTCTCCGCGGTAATTACCGTAGGATGGCCAAATGCTCCTAACAAAAGCCAGCAATTGCTGGAGGAGCTGGGTATTCCGGTCTTTATACTTTCCGATTGGCAGGAAAACACACTGCTGGGCAGAACGGAATGGGTCAAGGTAATAGCTGCCCTTACCGGTGCCGAGTATATGGTTGCTGTCAAATTCGATGCGATTGAAAGAAGCTATGATTCATTAAAAAACCTGGTCCCGTCAAAAGACCCTCCTCCGAAAATTATTTGCAATCTCCCCTATAAAGGCTCCTGGTATTTGCCGGGAGGGAATAGCTATATGAGCAATGTGCTCAGGGATGCCGGCGCCGAATACCTGTGGTCCGACGATACGGGAACGGGAGGAATTCAAGTGGACTTTGAAGCTGTCTATGCAAAGGGATTGAAAGCCGATTTTTGGGTAAATCCCGGGTTTGTCGACAGCAGGAAGAAAATCCTTGAAAGCGATAAGCGCCTGGTTGACTTTCAACCATTTATAACCGATAAAATATTCAACTGCAACGGGCGGATCGCAAGAGGAGCGGCCAATGACTATTGGGAATCGGGCATCGTAAATCCACATCTAATCCTCGCTGATCTCATTAAGATTTTTCACCCGGCGACATTGCCCGGTCACAAGCTTTACTATTACAGGAAAATTAATTAGTTGAACGCGACAAAAAATCATATCGAACATAAAAACGGTACCCTGCGCAATGGCTGGTCAACGGCGGGGATGCTTTTTTTCTCGTTGATGGTTTGTCTGGCCCTGCTATCGCTAAACATAGGTCTCGGTTCGGTAAAGATTCCACCTCTGGACGTAATCAAGGTACTGACAGGCCTTGAAAGGGAAAATGAACTGTGGAACAAGATCATTTTTATGATCAGGCTGCCAAAAGCCTTCAGCGCGATTCTTGCCGGAAGTGCCTTGGCTGTTGCCGGGCTTCAGATGCAAACCCTTTTTCATAATCCGCTGGCCGGGCCTTCGGTGTTGGGGATTACCGCCGGCGCCAGTTTTGGAGTGGCACTGGTTATGCTTTCCGGCGGAGGTGCCGCAAGTATTTATGCCATTCGACAGCTTGAAATCGGAGGGAGCTGGTTGATCGTTGTCGCATCGGCGCTCGGGGCAGGGATGGTGATGGCGTTCATAATGATCATGAGTATCCGGTTGAGAGACAATATTTCACTTTTGATTATCGGTATCATGACCGGGAATATCTCGATTTCCATCGTGAGCATATGGCAATATTTCAGTGAACCCGAGCAGATTCAGGATTATCTCATGTGGACGTTCGGCAGCCTGGGAGGAGTCACATCAAGTCAGTTGAGCATTTTTTCCGCGGTGGTAATTGCCGGATTAATATTGGCATTTTTAAGTTCAAAGTCCCTGAATACATTATTGCTCGGGGAAAACTACGCCAGGAGTTTGGGGCAAAACATCAGGCGTACCCGATTCTTCCTGATCCTCACGACAAGCTTGCTGGCAGGCGCCGTAACCGGATTTTGCGGGCCGATTGCCTTTATCGGCATCGCGGTTCCGCATATTGCGCGGTCGGTGCTCAATACGTCGGATCATAGGGTTTTGATCCCGGCAACACTCATAATCGGAGCCATGTTAATGCTGGGTTGCGATATCGTGGCTCAGCTTCCGGGCAGTCAATTTACGTTGCCGATTAATGCCATTACGGCTTTAATGGGATCGCCGGTTGTGGTTTGGGTTATTTTGAAAAACAGAAATCTCAGAACGGCATTCTAATGGCAAACACGGCCCTCAACGTATCGAAATTAGAGATTGGTTATCCTCAAAAGAAAGGACCTCCGGTTCGCGTAGCCGGCCCTATGGATGTTGCCATTTTCCCGGGAGAGCTTATCTGCCTGTTGGGCCCGAATGGTGTTGGGAAAACAACGCTGCTGAGGACAATTGCCGGTATTCAGCCTTCGCTGGGAGGGAAGATATCAATCCTTGACCTGGAAATGTCCGAAATCAGGAAAAAAAAGCTGGCAAAGTTACTGAGTGTTGTGCTTACCGATAGAATAAATCATGGAAACCTGACGGCATTCGATCTCATTTCGTTGGGTAGAACTCCACATACCGGATGGTTTGGAAATCTCAGAGATGACGATCTCAACAGGGTTGATTGGGCTATAGAAAATACAAATGTTAAACACCTGGCGGGCAAAAGCATTCATCAGTTAAGCGATGGAGAGCGTCAAAAGGTCATGATTGCACGGGCGCTGGCGCAGGATACTCCGGTTATTTTACTCGATGAACCGACCGCTCACCTGGATCTTCCAAACCGGATCGATATCATCCGGTTGCTAAGAAAGCTGGTTCGGGAAACAGATAAAGCCATCATCATGTCGACCCACGAGCTCGACCTCGCGCTCCAGGCTGCGGATAAAATTTGGCTTATGTCCATGGGGAACAAGACTTTTTCAGGGGCGCCCGAAGACCTCGTTTTGAATGATATTTTTGGAGAAGCCTTTATCCGGGAGGGGATCGATTTTGACAAAAGACATGGCTTGTTTAAGGTGGTAACGCCGCATTGCGGGGAGATTCAGGTGAGCGGAAACGAAGTAGGAGTTTTCTGGACGAGGCGAGCTTTGGAGCGACTCGGGTATTCGGTCACCGGGCGGAAAGACTGCGCGCGGAGTATCCGGATAGAGCTAAAAAATGATGAATGGGTATGGCGATATAATTCTCGCGATAAAACGGAGGTGTTTAGCTCCGTGGAAGCATTGATCTGCCATCTGAAACCGAAAGGGGGCAAGGTATGAATCTTAAGATCCCGGTTTTGGCATTGCTTTTTTTGTGCCTTTCCGTCCCCGGAAGGACGCAAATGAAAACGATGGAACTGGAGGAGGTGGTCATAGAGGGATTGCCGTTTGAAAAGTTTTCTTCCGGAAGTAAAATTGTGAAATCGGACAGTCTGACCATGGCTCAACTTGGTCAAGAAACATTGGCCCAATACGTCCTTCGGAATACCACGGGCTATATCAAGGAGCAAGGCCATAAAATGTTGGCGTCCGTGTCGTTTCGAGGGACCGGTTCTTCTCATACCGGCGTGTTTTGGCACGGTGTAAATATCAATTCATTGACACTGGGAAGTACAAATTTTAGCGGCGTTCCCCTGTTTTTGTTTGATGATATTGCCGTGCATTACGGAGGCGCCAGTTCGTTGCACGGCAGCGATGCCATCGGCGGCAGCATCCACCTCAACTCAACTCCGACTTGGGAAGACGGGGCCCATGCACAATTCCGTTATGACTACGGGAGCTTTGGAAATCATTTCAGCGGAGTGAAAGTAAATTTTGGAAATGGGAAATGGGAAGCCAAAACAAGGGCATTCAACCATATGCTCAAGAATAATTTCAAATATTCCGTAACCGACAGACTTGGCAATAATTCCGAGATCGAACAGGAACATGCCGAGGTGCACAATTATGGCGTTTTGCAGGAAGTGAATGGTAAAATTTCGAAAAGAGGATTTTTGTCGTTAAAAGGATGGTTTGGTAAGAACCGGTATGAAATACAACCGATGATGGTGACCTATCCCGGGCAACCGCAGGACGGCGATGAGATATTCGATCGGAATTTAAGACTTGTGGCAGAGTATCAACACTTTTACAGGCGTGGAGCGCTGTCATCAAGTCTCGGGTATGTCCGGGATTATCAACTGTTTGATGAATCGGATGTCATCGAGACCAAAAGAGGTATCGCCAGCCTGAGTTACGAGTGGAATATGGACGAAAAAACAATACTCAAGGCAGGAGGGGCTTCGAAATATATTGTCCCCAATGTATGGGCATATCAGGAAGATCTGACGGAATGGCGGAGCGATGTTTTCATTTCTGTAAAGCGAATGATCCTTGAAAACTGGAGTGCGAGTCTGAATGCGCGAAAGACATTCGTGCCGTTTACCGTGGCTCCGGTAGCCCCTTCCCTGTCTACCGGTTATCGTATCAAAAAAGGCCGGTCGGTCTTGGCTTTCCGCGCACAGCTTGAGCGAAGCTACCGTGTGCCGACCTTTAATGACCGTTATTGGGGCGAACAGGGGCGCCCTGACCTCAAATCAGAACACGGATTCAGCGTGGAACTGGGGCACAATTTTGTTCACCAGGGAGAAAGCGATCGGTTTGAATTTGATATTTCCGGTTATTATATGAAACAGGACGACTGGATTGCCTGGAAACCGACGGACAACTTATGGAGACCGTTCAACCTGAAAAAGGTTGAAGCTGCCGGGGTAGAGGTTCAGGGAAAATACGGTCAAAAAATCCGTGCCGTGCAATTTGAGGTTGGCGGGCTTTATGCGCTTAACCGGTCCGTGTTATTGGAGGGGGTTTCGGAAAATGATGCGGCGGTGGGTTATCAGTTGCCTTATACACCCAAACACCGGGCCGTATTATATGCCAGCCTGATGTATAAAAAGTTCAGACTTTCAATAAACAATCAATATACGGGCACCAGGTATGGTATAGATGTGATCCATGAGAAAATTGAGGGTTTCTTCTTGACGGACCTCCGCTTTGGCAAAGATTTTTCGCTTGGGGAACACCATTTTTCCCTGGAAGGGCAGGTGTTGAATGTTTTTGATGTGGCGTATCAGAACGTAAAGCGCTATGCCATGCCCGGAAGAAACTATTTGATGAGTATTAATTTTTATTTAAGCAATTAAGTATATGAATATGAAACGTTTAAAATTACTTTTATCCGTAATCATCGTCGCAGGGTTCATGTTTTTGGCATCGTGTGATAACAGCAATGATCCGGATCCTTTACCGCTGAAAACAGGTGTCTTGATTGTCAATGAAGGGAATTTTGGCGCCGGCAACGGCAGCATTTCTTTTTACGACGAAGAGCTGCAGACAATTACAAATAATGTCGTGAAGACGGCGAACGGAGGGAGCGAAATTGGTTCGCTTGTACAGTCGATGTTTCTTTATGATGAGGTGGGGTACATTCTTTGCAACGATGCCGATAAAATCGAATTTATCAGCGAAGCCGATTATAAATACCTGGATAACCCAACCACTAATATTTCGCAACCGAGATACATGACTGCGGTCGGAAATAAGGGATATATTTCGTGCTGGGGGGCCTGGGGAGAAAACTATACACTCCCTGATTCTTACGTTGCGGTCATTGATTTGACTTCAAGAGAGGTCGTGGATACACTTGAGTGCGGTTCCGGTCCGGAAGGAATTATTGTGCTGAATAATAAACTGTATGTGGCTAACTCTTATGAAACCACTGTATCCGTGATTAATCTCGCCGATAACTCTTCTGAAAAAGTGAATTTCGATGCCGCGCCAAAGCATTTTGCTCCCGGTGCGGATGGAAATCTCTGGGTTTCCATTTCCGCCGGTTGGTCCTATCCCGCGGATAAATCCGGCGTACAATCGATCAATCTTACAACAGGCGAGAAAGGTAATTTTGTGCCGATACAAAACACAGCCGGATCTATTGTATCGGATGTAAGCGGAGAGAAGATCTATATTTTGGCTGCCGAATTGTATCCAAAAACCGGGACAAAGATATATGTGTACAATACAATCACAAAAAATCTTCTTACCGATGCACTTATCTCCGGAGATAACTTCTATGGTTTGGGATATAATGTAACAACAGATAAAATATACGTCAGCGATTCGAAAGCCTTTGCCGGACCCGGCGATATTCATGTTTACGATACGGACGGAACAAAATCAGACGATCAGATTACCGGTGTAGGCCCAAACGGATTTGCCTTTAAATAGCTGATTTTTCATGAAAACTGAGACGAAGATCTGTCCCAAATGCGGAGATACCTTTGAATGCAACAATTACAACATTTTTAAATGTGCCTGCATAAATGTGCCGTTGGATGCGTCTGCCAGGCAGTTGATCGCGGAAACGTATGACGATTGCCTGTGCATTTCCTGTCTCCGGGAATATGCGGCAAAATGCATTGCTGAATCTGATATAAAAGATTGAAATTCAATAATTTGTAAGAATTTAGCGCTGTCCGTATCCACGTAAGAAACGCCATGGATTCCAGGGCGCTTTTTTTTGGCCCCATATTTGTTTCAGTGCAGTTGTTCTAAAACTCGGTCCCACAAAAGTCAATTATTAAAAACTAAATTAACAATTACGACTATGAAAACGAGCGTGAAATTTTCAGCAATTGCAATCCTTGTAGTGTTGTTTGGACGGATGGAAGCAAATGCGCAGGACGGACTGTATTTTGGGGGTAGTATCGGCCCCTCTTTCATCAACAAGAAAATCGCGGACATCGATATGGATGATGTGAAAATTGATGGAAAGGATATGGCGTACAAGATCTATGCCGGGTATAAACTACCCGCTTTTTTAGCTTTGGAAGGCGGCTATAGAAATCTCGGAAGGGTAAGCGATGCATTGTCGGAGCACAATAGCTCCGGCTGGGATTTGAATGCCAAGGCAAATCTATCCCTGGGACCAGTTCAATTTTTCGGGAAGGCCGGAGCGTTCTTTAATAATGTAAAAGTAACTTTTCAGGACCCGTTACACCCTGAAATAAACGAAAACAATACAAAATTCATGTTTGGGTTTGGCGCGGGTTTAAACATCGAACGCCTGGGATTGAGGGCCGAATGGGAATCGCTGGACATCAGCAAAGGAAGTAATGTCTCGATGCTTACCGCCGGAATAACCTACAGGTTGGCCGGTGGAAATTGATATTTATAGCACTGTGCTTGATGCGAAATGCATGACCGGCCCGCTCCGATATTGAGCGGGCCTTCTATTTTTATGCAGGTTGATTTTTTAAATTTCACACAACAATATATCTTCACGAATTGTATTAAAATAGAAAAGACCATTAAGAACCAATATTAAAGAGAGACGTTCGAGGATTGATGCGCGATGAGAAATTCTACTAAGAAGGAAAATTATAGACCATCCAAAACCGTTCGGATTGCCGTCACTTCGCTGTTTGTGGTGATTCTGGCCGTTCCTATCCTGTTGCAATACGACGCTGAGCGCCTTTCGCCGGGAAAAGATAATGCCGAAGCAAGAAAATACGCATTGGATGTCTTTGGCTTCTATCTTGAGGAAGTGAGCGATGCCGCCGGCGTCGATTTTATTCATCGATCGCCAGCGCTGGATTCCAGGATCGACCATATTCTTCCGACGATCGCTTCCACCGGCGCATCCGTTTCGGTGGCAGATTTCAATAATGACGGTTGGAACGATTTTTATTTAACGAGCAGCAAGTATCATACAAGCAACGCCCTTTACAAGAATCTCGGCGACGGAACTTTTGTCGATGTGGCTGACGAAACAGGTGTGGGGAAGATCAATGAAAAAGGAACAGGTGTTTCAATGGGATCGGTCTGGGCCGACATCGATAATGACGGATTCGAAGATATTTTCATTTATAAGTGGGGGCAGCCAAGGTTGTTCTTAAATCAAGGTGGTACCGGTTTTAGAGATATAACCGAATCTGCGGGATTTCCCGCCTGGATAAATGCCAATTCAGCCATTTGGTTTGATTACAACAACGATGGGTTGGTAGATCTTTTCATCGGCGGGTATTACAAGGAGAAAATCAATCTTTGGGAGCTCGAAAATACCCTGATCATGCCTGAGAGCTTTGAGTACGCCAATAACGGCGGAAGAAATTATTTGTTGGAGAATAAAGGAAACGGATTTTTTGAAGACGTCACTTTTTCGATGGGATTGTCGAGCACCAAATGGACACTGGCGGTCGGGTCAATTGATTTCGACAAGAACGGATATCAGGATTTGTTTATTGCCAATGATTACAGTGTCGATGAATTGTATATGAATAACGGAGCGTCCGGCTTTGAAGAGGTTGGGAAGAAGGCAAAGATCGGTTACGCTCCAAAAAGCGGAATGAATGTCTCTTTTGCAGACGTTTCCAATAATTCTCAGTACAGCATTTATGTTTCAAACATTACTGAAATGGGCATCCTGTTGCAAGGGAATAACATGTGGGTGCCGGCTTATGGCCGTGGCGGGGAGGTGGAATTTGCCAACAGGGCAGGAGCGATGGGAATTGAATTGGGCGGCTGGAGCTATGGTTCGCAGTTCGGGGATTTAAATAACGATGGGTATCAGGACCTCTATCTTGCCAACGGTTATATTTCCGCCGCCAAAAATAATTCGTACTGGTACGACTATTCCAAAATAACCGGCGGCAATAAAGCCATCATATCGGATGCCCTTAATTGGCCTGCAATGGAAGGGCGCAGTCAATCGGGTTTTCAGCAAAACAAGGTATGGGTAAACAGTCAATCCGGAATTTTTGCCGATGTGACCGATTATATTTCAGATATGCCCCCCCGCGATAGCCGTGCGGTTGCGCTCGCAGATTTATGGAATACAGGCAAGCTGGATGTGATCGTAGCAAATCAGGGGAAAAAAGTTTCCGTGCTCAAAAATCATGGAAAACAGGATAAAAACTGGATTTCCTTTCAGCTTGAGGGAACCAAGAGCAACAGAAGCGCAATCGGAGCGCAGGTAGTTCTGGAATGGGAAGATCAGGTGCAATCACAGGTTGTTACCGGTGGTATCGGTTTTTGTTCTCAAAATCAGCGGGCGATACACTTTGGAATCGGGGCTTCCGATCATGTAAATAAAGTCACCGTCATATGGCCTGCCGGTGGTGAGCAAATCATTACCGGATTAAGCATTAATACTACACATCGAATTGTAGAAGAGCATGAAATCAACTGAAGTTGCGGCATCGCGGAAATTGACTGCAGGTCAAAAATTTAACACCGCCTTTCAAAGGTATATGGGGCCCGTATTTATCTCCATGATCTTGGTTGTCGGCCATCTTTCCTTTGGAATTCTCGAGGGGTTTGAAAATATAATCCTTACGATTATTACCTGTGTGATTTTAGATTTGTCCATAGGAAAACTTTATACAGGGACATGGAAAAATCCGGCAAGTGCCTATATATCCGGAATCAGTGTGAGTATATTGGTGCGATCTACTTTTCTCTGGCCGTACATCATAACCGCAGCAATATCCATACTCTCAAAGTATGTAATCCGATATAAGGGCAGACACATCTGGAATCCGTCAAATCTCGGGATATCGTGGATGCTCTTCTTCGCCCCGATGTATGTGGCGGGATTAAGTGTGCAATGGGGCAATAATTTAGCTCCTATGGCGATCATATGGATACTTGGAATGTTTATCGTCTACAGGGCCAGACGCCTGCATGTTACCCTGACCTATGTGCTTAGTTTTATTCTTTTCGCCTTTATCAGAAGCCTTATAACGTCCGATCCTTTTTTGGCCGAACTGGCACCTTTGACAGGACCGATGTACCAGCTTTTTATATTTTTTATGATCACGGACCCACCGACGAATGTCGGAAGCAAAAGAGGCCAGATGTTTGTCGTATTTATTGTGGCTTTGGTGGAGTTTGCACTGCGGCTGAACCAATTTGTATATGCACCATTCTATGCGCTGGCGATCGTAGGCCCGATTGCCAAGGCCATCGATTTGAGATTTTTTCAAAAGAAATGATATGAAAACGCTCCTGTGAGCGGATCTCGCAGGCTTGCGAATAAAATCAATTCTAATTGAACAGTTCCACGATTTTAGTACATATGTAATCTTCTGAAAAAAATTATATTATTTATTGGTTATTTCATATAAAAATACTTACTTTTAGATGTGAAATGTATTAATTCAATATTTAATATAAATTATTCTGGTTTTGCCTAGAAAACTAACACTTTTATTTTTTCTGGTATTTTGCACATCGATCGCCAGAGCCGAGTCTGCAAGAGAGTATTTTAAGTTTGCAAAGTTCAGCTTTGATTCGGAAGATTATTACAAGGCGCTCGAATATGTAAATCGTGCCATAGAGGTCGATCCGAAATATGTGAGTGGTTTTTTGCTGAGAGCTGAAATAAATTTCAGTTTGAATGACTTTATTGAGGTGGTCGATGATATCACTTATGCCTTCAATCTCGATGAAAATGCCAATAAAACAATGGCGGAATTTCACTTATTGAGAGGGGATGCCTATTTAAATCTCAACGATTACAGCAAAGCTTTGGATGATATTGATTACTGTTTGCGGCTCAATCCGCGCAATGCCAGGGCGCATTACCTGAAAGGTATGATAAACATTGGGCATTCGAAGATGTTTGCGGCCCTGGAAAGCCTTGATCAGGCAATTAAACTGGATTCGGATGAGAGCGAGTATTATTATCAAAGAGCTGAATTGAAGAAGATGCACTTTAGACCGCTTCCGGGCACCAAAACTTATGAGAGCATCATGTCTGATATAAAGGTGGCAATTGCGCTCGATCCCGATGATCACAGGCCATATAAGTTGAAGTGCGACATGAGAAAACTCGATGAAAAATACAGCAAAAATGATCTGATCGAGGAACTTGATACCTATATAAACTATTTTCCTGAGACGTCTGCGTTTTATTCCGAGCGGGGCTTGGCCAAAGTTCTCAATAATCAATACAAAGAAGCGTTGAGTGATTTTACCATGGCCATCCAGCTCGATGAAAACAACGAGTCGAATTATAGAAACCGCGGCCTCTGCTTTCACAATATGAGCAAATATCAATTGGCCTTAAATGATTACTCCAAATCAATTGATATTCTTATTAAAAAGTATCAGGCATCGGAAAATGACGATTCGATAAAGAAGTTGCTTTCCCAGACATTAAATATGCGTGGAATGACCAATGAGTTCAATGGAAATTCCGATCTTGCCTGTGAAGATTATTACAAAGCTGCAAAATTAGGTTTAAAAGCCGGACTTAATAACTATAGGAAAAACTGCAACGTATTTAATTGACTTTTGCTTTTTGAAGCGGCCTTTACATGTTTCATATACTTTATTTATCGCAATTGCTATCATTAGTCGCTAGTAATATTTAATTTCAATCATGATCGTTTTTTGATCAATTTCAATTTATTAATTCAAAATATCATGATTGTCACATTTGTACACGTTTGGGTAAAACCGGAACATCTAGACGATTTCATCATCGCAACAACAGAAAATCATCAAAGCTCGATCAGGGAAACGGGCAATTTAAGGTTTGATCTCGTACAGGACGCAACCAATCCGGCCAAGTTTGTGATTTACGAAGCCTATGCGTCTGATGAGGCTGCCGCTGCTCATAAGGAAACGGAACACTATAAAAAATGGAGAGATGCCGTTGCAGATTGGATGGATCGACCCCGCAAGGGAGAAAAACATTATATCATTGCTCCAAGGGATAAATCACTATGGTAAGATCATTTTCTCTGGCCGCCACCCCCAGGGTCATATTCGGATCGGGAATGATAACACGACTTCCTGAATCGGCTGTGCATTACGGGAACAACGTGCTGTTGACTACCGGTAAATCCTCCTTTATTCAGTCGGAACATTGGGATAAACTGTTATTGCAGTTTGAATCGTCCAAAATCCATTGGCAGCATTTCACTATCGGCAGTGAGCCCACCCCGTCAATGATAGATACATGTGTCCGAAAATTTTCAAGCCAGCAAGTTGATGTTGTGGTGGCGATCGGAGGAGGTAGTGTGGTCGATGCGGGAAAAGCTATCTCGGCAATGCTTTGTCATCAGGGCTCGGTGAAGGATTATCTGGAAGGGGTTGGCACAAGACAACCGAGCCGATTGAAGGTGCCGTTTATCGCAGTGCCTACGACGTCGGGCACAGGGTCGGAAGCCACAAAAAATGCCGTAATAAGCGAGGTTGGAATTAACGGATTCAAGAAGTCGCTCCGGCATGATCATTATGTCCCGGACATTGCGCTTATCGATCCGTTGCTCACGTTAAACTGTCCTGAAACGGTAACGGCTCAAAGCGGAATGGACGCCTTTACCCAATTGCTTGAATCGTACGTATCGGGTAATGCAAATCCGTTTACCGATGCTATAGCCGTGGAAGGGTTGCGCCATGTTCGGGACGGATTACTGACGGCGGTGAAAAATGGGAGCGATCTGCTTTCAAGGGAAAAAATGTCCCTTGCCGCGCTGTTTTCAGGTATGACACTCGCAAATGCTGGATTAGGTACGGTACACGGATTTGCCTCATCGATTGGCGGATTTTATGATATTCCTCATGGAGCAATATGTGCCGGACTGATGGCGCCGGTAAATAACATGACGATTGGGAAATTGAGGAAAAAAGATAAGAGTCATCCGGGTTTGAGGAAATATGCCAGGGCAGGCAAGCTTTTTAGTGAGAATAAACATGCGTCCGATCCGTATTATACAGACCTACTTATGGATCTTATCGTGGAATATTCGCACGAATTGAACATCTGCGGACTTTCGAAATTTGGAGTGAAAGAAAAAGATTTCGGAAAAATTGTATCCAAGACCGGCAATAAAAACAACCCGGTCGCCCTGGATTCCGATGAGCTCACGGAAATATTGAAAAGCGCGTTTTGATTGAACGTTTTTATATAGATTTATGAGGCAATGCCGGCATTGTTTGGCATTTTTTTCACGGGTGACTGTGTCCCCGTTTTCGCGATTTTATACACGTACATAACCCCGAAAAATGAATAAAGCAATATTAATCTGCACAATCCTGGCGCTATTCAAATGCAATCCGTCCAAAAACAAAGCGGATTTACCATCCGGGGATACGGATTCCCCGGATCAATGGATCGTACTGTTTGACGGGAAAAATACCGATCATTGGAGAGGTGCCCACCTGAATCATTTCCCCGGCACCGGATGGTCCGTATCCGGCGGCGAGTTGTTAAACGACGGAACGGGCAAGGGAAATCTGGTTTCCAGATCGCAATATTCAAATTTTATCCTCGAGTGGGAATGGAGGCTTTTTGACGAAGGTGGAAACAGCGGATTGAAGTACTTTGTAAAGGAGACGGCCGATGAAAATGGAAAACGCGCATTGGGTTTGGAATATCAAATGCTGGATGATGAACGACACGCATGGATGAAGGAAGGTAAAATGAAACCGAATGATTATCATACGACCGGGGCGCTCTATGAGTTTTTTCCTCCGTCCGACAATAAAAAGATGGTTCCGCTTGGCGAGTTTAATCGAAGTAAAATCGTTTCGGATGGCCATCGCGTTGAACACTGGCTCAACGGACAGAAAGTTGTGGAATATGAACGCGGAGGGGTATTGTTTCTCGAAATGAAAGCGAAAAGCAAGTTTAAGGATTTACCTGAATTTGGGTTGCATGGCCAGGGGCACATCTTACTCCAGGATCATCAAAGCCGAGTTGGTTTTAAAAATATCAGAATAAAGATTTTGGATAATAACTCATGATCCTGTAAAGAAGAGATTCGTCAACGATTCCGAGGCTGACAAGCTCTTGTCGAAAGAATATCCGGCTCCGTATACCATATCCGTTACGTTTCTTGGTGATCGAAAGCGATCCCGCACGAGATCGTCGTGCGGGAGAAGTATGCCTTAACCCGAAAAATCCGCAGAATTTTTCGGGCGGGCCACGCGGTGTTGCCTTTCCGGAAGTCTTGCGATCCGGGTCAATTTCTCAGATCAATCATTCCTCAACGAATCCACCGGATTTACCACAGCGGCTTTTATCGACTGTATGCTGATCGTGCTCCGGGCAATAAACAGGAAAAATAAGTGTCGGGTTTTCATACAGAGCGTGTTGGAATATCCGGCAGTATTCTGTTGAGACTAATAGAGCACAGTCCTAAAAGCAGGCACACTTGTGTTATTCCGATACCGGAGCAAGTAAAAAGCCGCCATACGAGACGGCGGCTTTTCAAGAAAAAATAAACCGTTGATTTAGTATAGATAATCTAAACGTGAAATGGAACTGCAATAAGCTGAGCATCGCCAATCATTGAATTATTCCAACATTTAAGAGCTAAATCAATTGATTGTAATCCGATGCGCTCCCATTATCCATGCAACATTCGATAATGCGTTTCCCGGTTACATCCAGGCTGGGTTCCATAAATTGTTCCAATGTTTTTACAAAAAAATCGTTAAGCATACCCGCTCCAATGTCATAGGCGTCAAACCCGACTTCTTCCTGATATTCCACTTTTAAAAACCATTTTGGTATTTGAATACCTTCCACTTTCATCGTATTCAATGCATATCCCAAGAGTGGACACCTGGATTCACTCAATTGATCTTCATAAAAATTGGCGCTCCCTTTTCTTGCAAGATATTCGCGACTGATCCACTGAGGCATAAAACTTGTTTTCCATGCTCCGATATACTGGTTTGGCGTCAGGATGTATTTTACTCCCGGAGTATTGCGGACCTGATCCAGGAGCAGGTTCGCTTGTTTTACCTTTTTTCCCGTTGCAAAAGGCCAGTAGCTTCCGACTCCCTCACTGCTGATTCCCTTGGTCTGAATAATGCTGGGATTTGCATGGCCCCGGGGGGCAACTAAGCGCCAAAGCCATGCGAGCGCCGGCGGTAATATATGCAAGATGCCTACTATCCCGTAATTTGGCTTTTCCTGCGTGCAGGGGGGAGTTCGTAATCCTATACTTCTTATATCCACTCTTATGGGATCGGAATATATGCCCGGTACGATCTCCCTGGGCAGAATGACCCTTGGATTGGGGCAGGGTATCCCGGGAGCATCTTCCTTATGGTCCCAAATCAATGCTCTGCCCCCAGGCACTGCTTCTATGTTCAGAAATAGAAGCGGCTGCTTGGGCTTTGCAGTTATTTTTTCCAACTCGGGATCTTTGCCGTAATCGTCAATATGATCGACCCGTACAAACCACGCTTCTTCAGCATCTTCAAGCCATAATTTTTTTGTGTCTTTTTGAAGTTTCGGATGGCACAATGCCATATCGTCCGTGACAGGTTGAAGGTCGCAAGTTCTCGGTAATTCCAAGAGTCGTTTTTCTCCGGTTAAAATGTTGTCGCCCAAAAGCAGGCTGCCGTCCGGCTGACGGTGCGGCTGTTGCAGCATTTCACTTTTACCGCCGCCACTTGCGCCTTCATGCATGATGTTTACGATATTGTCGTACGGGGTTATTACCCGCACCGTCGAGCAGTGAGCCGTTACCCATCCTTCTTTTTCACCCTGGCCGATCAGCATGCCGTAAACGCCTTTTTTGGCGCTTGGACCTGGATACAGGTTATAAGAAAACATTTCGTATTTTCCGGGCAGCCTGTTGTGTACGACCACCTGCTTGCCATCAAAATGAGTATGCCTGAATGGAGGCGCCGTGTATATGACCGCCTCCGGGGCGAAATCTTCGGGCAGGTCGTTTGGGTCAATGATTCCCTGTAACAGCGCAAGCCCCAAACCAAAAAAACCGGCGTTGGCAGGAATTACCGCGACCGTATTCAAGCCCATTCCTTTTTTCCCGGCCTGAAAATAAAAGTAGGCCAGATCTTGCTTTTTCAGCCAATCAAATGTTTCCGATCTGATTTGATCAAACGAATGACCAAATCTTTCACTGAAAGTAGGCTTATCGGTTGGCTGATCGTCCGCTATAACCATGCAATTAGGATCTCTTCGCCTCATATATATTTCGGAATAATTGGCGCAGATGCCATTTTTTGTTCTTGCTACCTCTACTTCCAAATGTTCTTTACCATCGGGCAACGTATATTTGACCTGGTGATAATTTTTGCCTCGCCCACCTACCGATAATTCCACAAGGTCCCGTATGTTGCTTGCCAATACAGAGCTTGGTGCTGAACTGAGTACATCAGCTAATTCCTGAATTGCATTTATTGGGGATGTTTTTTCTTCGTTGATTTGATCGATCATAATGATTTTTTTTTTGCCAAAAATAGATGAGCACGGAGGATTAACCAGTAGGTAAAGATATGCATTCCACCAAAATTGTTGGGTTTTCTGTTGTTTTTGCGACCCATGCCGCCGCATGTATCCGGGCTGAAAATCTGGATGCCAAAGATTATCCTCCAAACCGTCAACTATCGGCATTTTATGGATTCTCCTCGCCGAGTTTCGCATTTGTATCCCGCCAAGATCAGGGTAAGTCCCGCAGGTGGAGTTTTGCCCTAAGCGTTTTAACCGCTGCGGTTATTTGCTAAAATGCCTCAGCCATTCCAAATGAGGCCGGCAGACTTTTTTGGATTTCACCGGTCGTTTTATTGATGGCCGCCGGTGTCCCGCATGGCGGCAATTACCGTGTGCCCGTTTTTTGCTGAAGTTTGGGCGATCGACTTCCCAGAGCCGGTACGGGTACCGGTAATTAAGATGGTTTGACGCACGGCTGGTTTTTGATTTTTTATTACAGATAAAACATAAAACCGAATGCGTGAAGAAACGTTTAGCCCGTCTTGCCCGGCCGTATGGACCGCCCCTTTACGGGCTTTTATCCATGAGGTATCACCGGAAGCGATTCGTGTCGGTCCGGCCGTTTTCCATGATTTACGGATCTTTTAATGTAGGTTAACAGAAAAAAAATTGACTAAGGCCGAGGTAATGGCTATATTTTTAGCCTGTAAAATGATTATTGTTGTTTAAACTTACGAAACAATTTGCTATGAAAATGATATCCTGGAATGTAAATGGCGTGAGAGCCATCATGAAGAAAGATTTTCCGAAATCCGTAAATGATCTTGACGCGGATGTCCTTTGCATTCAGGAGACGAAAGCAAATGCCGAGCAGGTAAAAATCGCGCTGGAGCTTGTTGATGGCTATCATATTTACGCCAATGGTTCCAAAGCCAGGAAGGGTTATTCCGGAACGGCAATACTGTCCCGGACCGAACCAATGGGGGTAAGTTATGACATGGGAGTGGGGGAGCATGACCAGGAGGGGCGAATCATTGCGGCCGAATATGAGGGGTATTATATCGTGACGGTGTACGTCCCCAATTCCGGAAATGAGTTGGTCCGGCTGGATTACAGAACGCTGTGGGACAAGGATTTTTTGAACTATCTCAAGGACCTTGAAAAAAACAAACCGGTGATCGTTTGCGGGGATTTTAATGTAGCTCACGAACCGATCGATATTGCCAGGCCAAAGGCGAACTACAATAAAACAGCCGGGTACACTCAAAAAGAGATCGACGGTTTTGATGGCTTTATGAATCATGGATTTGTGGATACGTTCAGATACAAATTTCCCGAAGAAGTAAAATACACCTGGTGGAGTTTCCGCGCCGGAGCCAGGGCGAAAAATGTGGGCTGGAGAATTGACTACTTTTTGGTGAGCCGGTCTTTTTTGCCCAATGTAAAACATGCGTTCATATTGAATGAGTTTTACGGCTCGGATCATTGTCCGTTGGGGATTGAGATATAACCCGGTTGATTCATTTCAATCCGTCAAAATTCGAAGTCATCCTCGCAAGGTATTGATTTTAAATACCATGCGGTACGGGAAATTCCACAAATACCGGAAGCAACGTCAAATCTTCACGGTATCTTTTAAGCATTTGCCAATGCCATAAGTAAGCTGAAGCGGCCTGTGAGATATACAAGCCGAAAGTACCGGGTTTTATTTATTGAATGAAACATCCCCGACTGAATTTTGATACGCCAGCATGGGGCGGAGCAGCTCCAGATATCGGTACAATTCCTGGACATTGTATGTGATCGCATTTGCTGAAATCGTAGCTCCTGAAATAGAATCTATGTTTTTGCCATATTCAAGCTTTTCTTTTCCTTTGTAACCGATAAACTGCTTGAGCCAACCGTTGCCGCCGACCTCATGGCCGTGCGTGGCCTGGTAGTTGTATACCCTGATTTTTTTCACCGTAAGCAATTCGTCAAACAAGACAAAGTAATCGAAATATTCAAAGTCTTCGTCAATTGAAACCATCTGTACCGGTTCGTCATCCATGCCGCAACCGCCAGCCCTGCAACTATAAATTCTCCCGACATAGGCAAAACCGAGGGCCGCCTCATTTGATTTGACGCAGAAGATTTTTCCTTTATCCAGTAAAATGTCGTTATAAAGAGAATCCGGGACCTCTATTTCCCGCAAATCAATTGCTTCCGTCTTCCATAACCTTTCAACATCCTTTTTCAAAGACCTGGGATTAAAATTGATGTTTTGAGCGTGTGTGTTTACTGCCCCGATCAGATATAGAAATACCAGAATTTGAAATGTTCTCATCGTTGATTATTAGAACCAGATGCCTACGCCCGCATTGAATACGGTATCTGCGCTTTCATCGGCTTTTGTCTTAATGAATTGCATATCCGCTTTAAAAATAGCGCCGGGGGACACTTTCCACCCTAAACCGGTCGTGATAATTGTTCTGTGATATGCGTCGTTCTTTTCTATTTCCGAGGCAGTTTTGTAGTGGGTATCCACCTCAGAGTACCTGATGAACGGAATCAGTTCGGTCTTAATATTTTTTGCAGACTGAAATACATTGTATCCCGCTTCAATATAGTATCCGAACAAAGCGCTGCCCAGATCATTTATCTCATCATCCGGGTTGGAAATGAAGTTGTATTGTTCGGTATTGGATATATTGGCGTAATTGAGCTGTCCTCTTATAAGTACACCCCTTACATTGTACCTCAGATCCAGGCCTAGCATCGAAATGCCAACCACGGACGAATCCGCATGGGCTACCGCATCGACATCGTCCTTTTCCAATCCGTTGTACAGCGTAGACTGAGTATTTCCAAAGTATCCGGAAAGCCCGATATTCAATCCTCTAAAACCATAGTACTCAACTTTGGCGGTAAGATTTGGGGAGCTCATAAAAGATTCTGCCCCTTTTTGCCGTCCTTTTCTCAAGGCGTCCTTTCCCCTCAAGGTAGGACCGTCGTTGTAGCTGGCAAATCCGTTCACTATATAAGCCTGATATCTCATGTTGGCATTTGGGATATTTCCGGTGAGCCCTATGCCCAGTTCCCTCCAGGTCGAAGGTACTATGTATTTATCGAGAAGCGGTCGCTCCACACCGTTGAATGTCGGAGGTTCGTGATATTCATTTACGATTCCCATCGGAATCAGCATCAAACCGGCCCTCAGGTTCATGGAGTTATTGATCCTGTAATCAAGGAAGGCCTGTTCGACATATACCTCTTTGACATGTTCAAATTCGATTTCCGAAATAAACTGGGTCCTGTTATTG
>JAKSDO010000014.1 GCA_022360055.1 Cytophagales bacterium
GAGGCTTAACTTTTTATACAAAACGCACAAATTTGAATGACGTAGTATTGTGTATTTATTTGATTTACAGATTATTATAAAAACACGTCATCGGTATGTCCGGAGAGATCTGGCTTATTCGTGGCGGGCCGGTGTTGATTGAACCAGATTTCTCACAAGTTCGAGATGACACTTTTTATTTAACACCGGAAAAAATATTTATGCATGATTTCCCAAATCCCACGGAAATACCGATGAATCCCTCTTCATAACCAACGGAATTCCTTACGAGAATGACCATTGTAATCACAATCAAATTTAAAACCGCGTTCATTTGAATGATGTAATCGATTTCGTAGATTTAGGCCCGGGCTAAACCGTATATATTAAAGCGATATTATGAAGAAAATCAATATTATTACCGTACTTATTTTCAGTTTGATTTCAATTACAAACTCAATTTGCCAGGACAGCAAAGGCTCTTGGGTCCAACTTTTCAATGGCAAGGATTTATCAGGATGGACTCCGAAGATCAAAGGTTATCCGGCGGGAGAAAATTTCGGGAATACCTTCCGTGTTGAAAATGGCATTATGAAAGTTTCCTTTGATCAGTATGATACGTATGATCAGCGGTTTGGCCATCTTTTTTATGAGAAATCCTATAACCACTACATCATTCGCGTCGAGTACAGGTTTGTCGGGGAACAATGCGAAGGAGGGCCCGGGTGGGCCATTCGGAATAGCGGCATTATGGTGCACGGGCAGTCGCCCGAAAGTATGGGGCTGGATCAGGATTTCCCGGTTTCGATTGAAGTACAGCTCCTGGGAGGTAACGGAAAAGACGAAAGACCTACCGGTAATTTGTGCACACCGGGCACAAATGTGGTCATGCAGGATCAATTGATAACAAGGCATTGCACCAACAGCGGATCGCAGACCTATCATGGCGAGCAGTGGGTAACGGCGGAAGTGGAGGTAAGGGGCAATGAGCTCATCAAGCACTTTATCAATGGCGATCTGGTGCTGGATTATACCAAACCACAGTTAGATCCAAAAGACGCCGACGCCAGGAAACTGATTAAAGGCGGAGAATTGATGCTTTGTGAAGGGACCATATCTTTGCAAGCCGAGAGTCATCCTGTTGAATTCCGTAAAGTAGAGATCAAAATTCTGGAGTAATACGAACTGATTATAGCCCTCAAGCTTTTGTTACTTCACGGTTCGCCATCAGCATCCGGTAGGATGAGAGAATGGCGCATAATATCCGTGAACAACTGCAAAGCATCTGAAGCTGTTTGGTACGGGAAGTAATTCATAGGGCGGTAAAGTCCTGGAATCGTAAATATCCTTTGGCTTCCGGGATTACAAACCTGTTCGAAAATACTCGTAAATTATGGGATCCATTTTTTTTTTACCAATTGAAAACAATTTCGAAGAGCAGGTGTTGTAGTTGTTAATGTTTTTACTAATTCTGTCCTTTTTAACCAATTATTTTAAAATACCATAACAACAAAATGAGTAACAATAACAACCCATTTGGAAATTTAAAGAGTGATTTCCCTGCAAGTATTGTTGTATTTCTTGTCGCCGTACCATTGTGTTTGGGGATTGCCCTGGCTTCCGGAGCGCCTTTGTTTTCGGGGATCATAGCAGGGATCGTAGGAGGTATTATAGTATCTACGTTCAGTGGTTCTCCACTTGGAGTAAGTGGTCCTGCGGCAGGATTGGCTGTTATTGTTCTAGGAGCGATTACCGAGCTCGAGAGCTTTCAGATATTTT
This sequence comes from Cytophagales bacterium, assembly GCA_022360055.1. GTDB lineage: Bacteria > Bacteroidota > Bacteroidia > Cytophagales > Cyclobacteriaceae > JAAUQL01. Next base: position 1,759 of record JAKSDO010000014.1, read on the forward strand.
TGTTGGCAGTCGTCATTGCCGGCGTCATTCAGATAATACTCGGACTCTTGAAAGCAGGTATAATTGGCTATTATTTTCCTTCGTCGGTCATTAAAGGAATGCTCTCCGGAATTGGTATAATAATAATATTGAAGCAGATTCCTCACGCGTTCGGATATGATTCAAATCCGGCGGGAGACTTTGAATTTTTCCAGTCCGACGGTCACACGACTTTCTCCGAATTGTATTATATGCTGGAATACATTAGCCCGGGAGCTTTGATCATCAGCACATTATCTTTACTTGTGATGATACTTTGGGAAAAACCGTTTATCAAGCGATTTAAAGCTTCGCAGGTGATTCAGGGGCCATTGGTTGCGGTAATCCTGGGCATCATTCTTAATTTGATGTTTAAAGGCATGCCCGACATGGCTTTGCATTCCGATCAGGTTGTAAGCATACCTGTCGCCGGTACTTTTTCGGGTTTTATCGATTTATTTACGTTTCCGGATTTCTCTCAGCTCTTCAATAAGGACGTTTATGTCGTCGCTTTAACCCTGGCGATCGTGGCGAGTCTGGAAACATTGCTTTGCGTCGAGGCCACGGACAAGCTGGACCCTCAGAAAAGGATCACACCGACAAACAGAGAATTAATCGCACAGGGAATCGGGAATATAAGTTCGGGGTTGATCGGCGGATTGCCAATTACTCAGGTAATTGTAAGAAGCTCCGCAAATATTCAGTCGGGCGGAAAGACAAAGGCTTCTGCCTTTATTCATGGGGTACTGATACTCTTTTCAGCAATGCTTATTCCGAATGTTCTAAATCTTATACCTTTGTCCAGCCTGGCGGCAATATTGTTTGTTGTCGGTTATAAACTGGCCAAACCGGTTACTTTCAAGCAAATATACAGGCAGGGGATTGCTCAATTTTTGCCCTTCATGGTTACCATATTGGGCATTGTATTTACCGACTTGCTCGTAGGCATCTTCCTGGGATTGGTCACGGGTGTCATGTATATCCTCTGGAACAATTACCGTACTCCATATCATTTTGATCCCGAACAATATAATGCGGGAGATCCGATTACGATCGAATTATCGGAGGATGTCAGTTTCCTCAATAAAGCGGGCATTATGAATACATTAAATCATCTTCCGGAAAATTCAAAGGTACTGATCGATGCATCGCGAGCAAAAAATATTCATACGGATATATTGGAAATATTTGATGATTTTCGATTGAGTGCCAAAAGAAAAAACATCAGATTCTCGGTAACGGGATTGAATAATAGAAATAAACTGGATCCTGTGAAGAGTTTTAAGACGGTTGTCGATAAACATGTGAGGTATGATCAGATTAGAAGGCCGGTCGATGAAATCACCAATTAAAGGCGGGCCGGCAACCTGACCTTATGTAGCGAGCATATCCGGATTTAACTGTTTTGTAAATAAAATCTATGAACTGCCGACCCCTTTTACATTCATTCTGATTCTGTAAAGGCCCGACTTTGCAGTTATAAACAGGCTCTGCATATCTTTGCCTCCAAAACAGACGTTGGCTGTCCAGGGTTCGTCGATTTTGATATTTCTGATCTGATTCCCATCCGAATCAAACACAAATACTCCTCCGGCGTTGGTCAGGTATACGTTGCCCAGATGGTCGATCGTCATACCGTCCGAACCCATTTCACAAAACAATTTCTTCCGGGCGAGCCGTCCCTCCGGTCCAATGGTGTATGAGTAGGTTTTTTTGTCAGCGATGTCCGAGATATAAAGCAGGTGGCCGTCCGGAGTACCTATGATGCCGTTTGGTTGTTTCAGGTCATCCACCACCTTTGACAAATTATTTTGTCCGGGATCTAGGTAATAAACGTACTGCCCCTCCTGCTGGGTGGTATCTCTGCTCCACCAGGGACGTTTATAAAAAGGATCCGAGAAAAAAGCGCTACCGTCCGGAGCGATCCAAATATCATTCGGGCCATTCAGCTTTCCATTTCCGTAACTGTCCAGGACCACTCGAACCTCTTTGTCTTCGGAAATTATCCAAAGTTCATTCTTTTCATCAGCGCAAGCCCAAAGATTATTGTTTTTATCAAAACATAGCCCATTCGATCTGCCGGAAGGCTGCATCCAGGTGGACAATTCATCCTCTATGCTCCATTTCATAATCCGGTCATTGGGTTGATCGGTAAAATAAACATTGCCTTCGCGGTCTGCAGCGGGGCCTTCGGTAAACTTAAATTCACCGGCGAGCTTCTCTACAGCCGCACCATCCCGGACAATGTCCGGATTGCCGGATGACTTACAACAAATTTCCAGTATTAAAATAGCGAATACGTATGCAGCTCTCATAGTTCGGAAAATTCAAAGGATCCTCGATAGATTTCAGGCTTTATTGATTGTTTTTAACATGTCTTCAACTCGTTTTGCGAAGTCGTCAATTTGCCATTTTTCTTCAAATCCGATGATCATCATATCTACGGCTTTGGACTTCAGCACAAATTGAAGCGATCTGTCAATTTTCCCCGGATCATTTCTGAAATTTCCGTTGCCAATCAACTTCATTCCTACGACACCTTTTCCGGTGTCATGGATATTTTTTACAACAGACATTACATTTTGAGGATGCTTTTTGTCATCCATCGCATCCCCAAACGCATTTACTCTGGTATGTACGATGTCTACCCACGAAGAAGATACGCATTTTTTCAATGCATCCATGGAGTGAATAGACACGCCATGCGCCCTGATGATGCCTTTTGCCTTCAAATTTTGCAATATGTCCATTTGTTTCCGTTGCTGATCCGTCCAGTTTTCATCCACCATACAGTGTATCTGCATAACATCGATATAATCCGTTTTCAGTTCTTTTCTAAATCTGTCGACGACCACATCGGCATCCGGCCGTTCAGGCTCTGGAATTCCGCCCGGACGAACCCAAATTTTGGAAACCAGCACATATTCTTCCCTTGGCTTATCCTTAAGCGCCTCGGCAATAAAGGAATGAGTGCCATAAAGGTCTGCGCCATCAAACATTCTGATGCCACGGTCCCAACCATAGCGAAGCAGGGCAACGCCTTTTTCCAACCCTGCCCGCGTCATATTACAGGACCTGTTGCCGCCACTATATCCGGTGCCAAATCCGATCATGGACGTTTTAATACCGGTTTTTCCCAAAGTTATGGTTTGAAAAGGGTCGGTAGAAGCATTTGAATGCAGGGCCGGCGCCTGATTCGCCAGAAGTATTGTCCCCGTTCCCGCTGATAACCTGGATAAAAACTTTCGTCTGCTGATTTGTTCTTTTTTCATTTGCTGAAATTTAGAAAGAAATACATGTAGTGAATGATCTATTAAAATATTAATCAAATTTTGATTTTGCAATTCAAAAGAAGACTTCGCTTAAATACCCCATTGGTTTTACTAGCCCTTATGTAAAATTAAAAACGACGTTTTTGTCATTTACGTCTGGGAGAAATCTTCTTCATCGTCTAAATCAGGATAAATTTTCCCCAACACTGGAGCGGAAGTTACTTCCGCGACTTTTCCATATCATTCCCGGACAGGCACGACCTTCCGGCTTTGGCGCGGAACTAAGTTCCGCTTCAGGAACAAGAGAATAACTGTTCCAAGAAGTGTGAAATAAAAAGTATCATTTCGAGCGGAGTGAGAAATGACAGTACATAAAGCTGGGACAATGGGAATCGGATTGTCTGTGTGTATAAGACAACCAGATCTCTCCGGACGTCGAGATGACAAGGTAGAAGCTACTAATGAACAATATCTGCA
>JAKSDO010000203.1 GCA_022360055.1 Cytophagales bacterium
GACTTAAACCAAGGTTTTGATGCCATTTCCAAATTAGACCCTATATAAATGAGGATTTCGTTTATCATTATTACCGCGATTTTTGAGCTTCAGACTACAAAAAATCGATTTTAATTGTGGCTACTATCACGGTGTGCTTCCGTCTCATTTTAGTCCTTGGGCCTATCGCATTCAATCATCCGGGGCTCAGCCGCTTACCCGGTTGGTTTCATATTTACCACCATCGGCGAATGGATCGCTTTATGCGCGATGCTCAGGGTCCGGCAAGCGGCCTTTGGATCTCCGCCATCTCCGACAGATAATCAAACTGCACGTCCCGATGCATGACCTTTAAAGCCTTTTGTATGCTCGTCAACTGTTTGTCATACAGGTTTAAAAGTACGCTGCTGGTATGAAAAGGCAAAGGCAATTGCCTGAACAACCGGCAGTAATAGATGCGCAGTTCGACCTCGGTTTGCTTCATCCCCGAGTATTTAATATGTTTCGAAACAAATCGCAAGATCCTTCGAAGGCTCTTTTTTGCGTAATAAACAGAGCTCAGGTTTATCTCCGCAAATTGGCTGTCCAGTTCCAGTTTCAGTTTTTCCTTAAAATGCTCTTCATCGTATGCCTCAAACAAAAGGTAGTTGAGCAGCTCTTTGTTGTCTCGTTTGTATTTCGCCATGCGAAGGCAATATTCAATGAGTTCATGCGGCGATTTTTCGCTCAACTCGCTCTTGATTTCGGAGAGGGGGGCTGTCGTCATAACAATGTCCGTTTATTTTTGAAAGCAGTATGTAACGTCTTACGGGACGCATTCGCGTTTCGATGATCAAAATATCACACTTTCCGCAATTGGATCTATGCAACATAAAGTTTTTTTTCTATCTTTTATCCGCTAACAAATTATACGAAACCATGAACACATTAAAAATGAACCATTATGCAATTCTCGTCAGTTTTGTATTGTCCTTTATTCTTGGATTTCTCTGGTATGGTCCCCTGTTTGGAGAGGCCTGGATGCGTATGGTAGGTCTGGACGAGGCCATGATAGAGGCAAACCCTCCGGGAGCCGGGATCTGGATTACGAACGTTTTATCCTCTATTATCCCCTTGTATGTTTTGGCCTGGTTATTTATCAAGCTGAGTGTGAGAAGCGGTATCCGAGGCGCAGGCATCGGCCTGCTGATCGCTTTTTCGTTTGACTTTCTCCACAGAATGACGAGCGATATGTTTGCCCAGGCTCCGTATGAACTTTCCTGGATCACAGGAGGTTTTGACATGGTGTTACTGACAATCTCAGGCTTTTTACTCGGAGCCTGGAGAAAAGAGGTTCCCGCTTCGTCCTGATCATCCCGGTATCACCGCAAGGGTCTGACAATTGAACAAACCTGCCTCCTGCACGGGCAGGTTTTTATCTTCCGGGCCAATACCATATCATGCGCTCCTAAAAAGTCTTCCGAATTTCTTCGGCCCTGGGGAGGCCTTTAAGCACCCTCCTATTTTGAATAGAGTTCATCGAGTAGTTTGCTCAATTCCCTGTGAATGGTGGGAGCGGTCTCCGGTCCCAGCGAATTTATCTCTCCGTACGGCGAGCTATCCCTGCCGTAGGTAAATGAAGCCTCTTCATCCCATTGGCTTTTTGGAATGATATAACCGACCATGTCGTTGGCCAGGCCGACGACAAAATTAAAATCGCCGTTCATTCGGGATCGGATAGGCGGCACTTCTACCGGATCCAATTCAAAATCCTGACCTCCGGGAGCCTCAATCCCTCCATTTATGATCTCCGGGTAAATCTCTCCGGGAACCGTGACAAAATGAGCGGGCCCAATGGAAAAAGCCGCCAATTCCGATCGGACTTTCATCCATCCGGTCATACCGCGGTCCAATACGCCGAGAAAAGCGCCCAATCTGAAAATCGGATTTTTAAAATTCAGGTTAATGGTTTTTGCCCGGAGAGCGATGGCAGCCTCCCCGACAAAATAATCGGATGTATCCAATGCCATGAGTGCAAGATAGGCCAGGTATTCTCCCTGAGCCCTGGCCTTTTCAAAGGACGGTTCTTTGTAAACCTGGCCGGTAAATGCGTCTTTCACCTCCAGGCTCGGATGGGTGCACATCAGGCCGCCAACGGCTCCATTGATATAAACCGCTACGCCACCCAAACCTTCTTTGATTAAACTGTCACCAGCGTAGATGCCCTTTTCGACTCCTTGTCTTACATAGTGCGGAAAATCGGAACTTATCAGTAAATTGTCGCTCCAGAGCGTTTCAGGATGATCTGCCCAGGAGACCAAAACACCCAGTGTTTTTTCCGATGCCGTATCAATCGCCTGAATCATCCTTAGTCCCGCATCGTATACCACCGGATCCCTGGTATCTTTTACCAGCACAACCGCGTCTTCGGGATTAATTGCCATTTTCAATCTTGCCGGCCGAATCCTTGAGGCTGCTTCATCTATGGATTTTGCTGTTTGGGTTTTCACAAACTGCAAATAATCCTTATTTACACCGCTCTTCAAATATGAGTTGCCCCATAACCCCAGGAGGTCGGGGGCCTCGTGAGTATGCGTGGAGGTAATTACGGAATAGGTAATCCCGGCCTTCTCGCTGATCATTTTTTTGGTGTCCAGAATATCGTCATTGCCGAAACCTATTGCGTCAATTGATGTAATCGCAATTCTGGATCTTCCATCGTCGACGACCATAGTCCGCGCCCAAAGCTCATCGTGAATTCCGGTAGCCGGTCTTTTGTTGTGAAATCCGGCGATATAAACAGGGTCAAACCGGCCATTTCCATTGCCATCTTCAAAGGTATCTCCATCTTTGCGAATGTATCTTGCATCCTTGTTCACATCGGTCCAGGTATCATAAATTTCCGGAGTGATGCGCACTGCCGAAAATCCAACTTTCAGAATATTCGGTTCATGGTTTTTAACGGCAATATCTACGGAATATCCCGGGTGTCTGTCGCGCACATTAAAATAAAACCTGACGGATATCAAGATGATTATTCCGGCAAAGAATATCAAAAAGTATTTGAGCCATTTTTTCATAACGGTGATGGTATGGGTTAAATCGGCAATTTAACATAAAAAAACCTGGTCTTAAAAAAATCACACCAGGTTTAAGTTTCTGTGCTCGGCAATATGTCAATGAACGGCGAATTTCAGTATTTTTGGGTGTACCAATTTTTCGAAATCCCTGTAGGTCATCTGAATAATCTCCGTATGTGTGCCGGCGTTAAAGGCTATTACTTCATCTTCCGTGAGTACTTTGGCGACAAACACATCGATGTTGTACAGATTTCCGAAAGGAGGCATAGCTCCTACTTCGCAATCCGGAAACATATCTTTAAACTCCGTTTCACTGGCTAAACGGACATTACCTTCACCGGTAATCTCTTTTAGCATATTAAAATCCACATGATACGATGCCGGGAGCACGGCCATGGCCATCATGCCGTTAATGACCACCATTACGGTTTTAACCATATTCTTTCCCGGAATATGTGCCGATGCAGCAACTTTTTGAGCCGTAAATGCCTGGGAATGTGTGATCGTAACATAAGGCACTTCGTGCTTGTCGAGAAATTCTTTTAGTTTTTTGGAGGGCATGATTCTGTGATATAGTAGTTTACAAATTAGAACCGAAAACCAAAATGGCAACATCTCAATATTGAGCACCGCGGGCATTCAGGCAAATTACGTTTTCACCTATACTAATTTAACGGTTTAAGAGATAAAAAAGATATTCAATCCCGATTCCCGAAAAGATGCTTCAATTGTTTTCGGTCACTTCCTTTTATAAACCTTCCCTTCCTTCATTACGAACGACACCTCTTGCAATATTTTGATGTTTTCAACAGGATTTTCCCGCACCGCCACAATATCTGCTGAAAAATCTTTTTCCAAACTGCCTATACGATCCTGGATTCTCAACAGGGTGGCCGCCTCGATCGTAGCGGATTTTAGCGCATCTTCGGGAGTCATACCGGCTTCCACCATATATTGGAATTCTTTTGCATTTTCTCCGTGCGGCGACACACCGCTATCTGTCCCAAATGCGATCCTGACGCCCTTATCATAAGCCTTTTTGAACGTACCTTTCATCTGCGCTCCCACATACTTTGCTTTGGGTATCACAATTTCCGGATAATATCCGGGCACATCTGCCTTTTCAACGGTAAACACTCCGGCAGATAGCGTAGGCACATAATACGTGCCTCTCTCGATCATCAGATCCATGACTTCTTCACTCATAACCGATCCGTGTTCAATACTGTTTATCCCGGCTAATACCGCCCTTTTCATACCTTCGGCTCCATGCGCATGAGCGGCCGTCACCATGTCCAAATCATTTGCCGCTTCTATTATGCCTTCCAATTCATCCATTGTAAATTGTGGGGCCATACCGCTTTTTGCTAAACTTAAAACTCCACCGGTAGCCGTAATCTTTATACAATGAGCCCCGTTCTTATACCGCTGCCGAACAGCCTTTCGCGCTTCTTCCCGACCATTGATCACTCCTTCTTTCGGGCCCGGATCACCGATCAAATCCGCACGAAATCCATTCGTCGGATCTGCATGTCCTCCCGTAGTTGCAATTGATTTTCCGGCTGAATAGACCGTCGGGCCTTCCGCCTTGCCCATTTGAATCGCTCTTGAAAGTGCCGTATTTACACCTGTACCTCCCAGGTCACGAACCGTGGTAAAACCCGCCATCAAGGTTCGTCTTGCATAGACCGCCGCGTCATACGCCCGGTCCGCTTCGTTTTTCCTGAATCGGTCCAGGTACGTGTTGGGCGAAGACTGACTTTCCAGATGCACATGTACATCGATGAAACCAGGCATGACCCAGGAGTCGGACAAATCAATGATTTCACCGGCTTTTTCTGATTGAGATTGTCCGTACACTTCGACGATTACGCCCTTTTCTATAAGAATTACCTGGTCTTCGACAAACTTTCCGGTTTGCGTATCGAATAAATGTCCGGCTTTGATCGCAATACGTTGAGCATTTAAGGACAAAGGCAGGACGGCAGTAAAAACGATGAGAAATGAGATCGGAACAAAAACTCTTATAAACATGTCGGATTAGGAATATATTGAAACAAACACCCCCTCAATATAGTGATTGATCATCGAATTTCTATTGATTAATCGATTTGGCCAGAACAAATTGTTGAAATAGCAAACTTATATGATCGATTTGCAGGCGGTCGACCTCTGACCTGAGGTTGCATGACCACCGGACGGTGGCGAAGCATCCGACCGGGAATACACCGAATTCGGTCAGTCGTACTTTACGGCTTATCGGGATGATCCCCGGGGTACGGCATTTCAAATCGATGTCTTACATGGATAATCATGGAATTTCGGCCAATTGACGATGCATAATTTCATCCGACACGAGGAAGCATCGGGTTCCAAATGAAGGATGGCGAATTTTCTGACAATGGCAATTATTATTATCATCCATTCAGGTTGGCGACATGGCGTTATGTTTCCGGACACCTTGTGATCCGGGCTAATAATACCTCCCGATCATCGGATGGTTGACAATAACCTTCTTCAATTCGAGAGGATCAACAATACCCATTTCCTTATAGATCACATTTCCTCCGGGTTCAAGGAGCACGGTGTACGGTAATGCGCCGTCCCAGTCCGGATCCACGGCTTCGATAAGTTTGTATATATCCGGTCCGTTGAATATGTAATTCTTTACTGCAGAGTGATTCTCCCTTAAAAAATTCAGCACCTTAGCCTTTTGACTCATCTTATCGGCGCTAATGGAGATAAACTCGAAATCTCTTCCAATATACATTCTGTGAATATCAATGAATTCGGGATACTCCAGGACACATGGTCCGCACCAGGTCGCCCAAACGTTAATCAACCATAAACGGTCCGAGTCGTTATTCATCAAGATCCTTATTCCCCGTTCATTAATTTCGTTCAGCTTTACAGGCATCTTTTCCCAATCCTCATTTACTTTTTTTGCCCAGTTGTTTTTCCAGGCCCACTTTATCGAACATCCGAACGATTTGATTCTCGGTTCCAATATTTCAACATCCAATATCACAGCATCGATCGCACTTCTCAGATCCTCCGCGTATGCCGTGCCGGGTTTCTCGGAATCATCCAATCTTCCATTGTACTTTAATTTTCGTTCCGCATCAAAAACAAACACATGAGGAGTTGCAACGGGACCGTATTTGATAGAGGCCTCCTGAGTATCGCCATCATACATATAAATAAAATTATAGCCTTTATCTCTCGCCCGCAATTTCATTTCTTCAAAAGAATCGCCCATATCGGAATAACCTAATTCCTCGAGTAAAATAGCTTTGACAGAGTTCGGGGATATTGCGACAATTTTAACATGCTCATTTTTATAATCTTCGACCATCCGGATGATCCGGTCCTCATACGCCTGGACCGTGGGGCAATGATTGGACATGAAAATAATTACAAGAACTTTGTATTCGTCAAAATCTCTCAAAGAATAGTATTTGCCGTCGACTGCCGGCAAGGTAAAATCAGGCGCTTTGGCACCATTTGCCAGCGTGACAACTTTTTGTTCCGGGACATCCTGCGGATTGGCGACGAATTCGGGATAACCTGTAACACCGTTGACAATTTCAGTGCTGGCAATCTTCTTTTTGCCCTCACATGCCAAAAAAAATGTGGCAATAATTACCCAATACGTGCGCTTCGATAGATTAATCATGCCTGTGCTCAAAAAACAATTACCCGGAGCAAATTTAAGCAAATAAGAGGCATTTAGTTATGCCAGTATAAATTTATCCCTGAAAAAAAAGAAAAACAATTCTCCATTGAATATCATTTGTCAAAAAAACTATTATATCGTTCGAACATTAAATTTTATAAAAAAATGATGGTCAATTTACAAAAAATCGGCAAATAACACTTTTCATGACCAGATATCCATGTCCTGACGGTAAAAAAGATTATCCTCGGACACTGGCCTGGGGAATCCTTCTGAGAAGGTCTTTGGTTTCGTCAAATCCTTCCTGGCCGATGGTAAAGCAATCAATGAAATCTTGCGCTAAGGTATATTGAAGACACTCATCGATTTTATCCCTTAATCTTCCGGCGCCAAATATCTTCATTCCAATGACCGCCTTTCCGTTTTTCTTCATCTTTTTCAATACCGGAACAACTTGGTCGACCTCGCCGTCCATCCTGGAAGCATAAGGATTTATACGTGCCAGATCTACCTGAACCCAGTCGGAGTCGGCAGCAGACTTTAAGGCCCCCAATGTATGACAACTCACACCGTGCGCCCTGACAATACCATCTTCTCTTGCCCGGGCGAGCACCTGCATCGCACCGTTTTTAATTCTTGGCCAATTGGGATCCGTCATAAAATGAAGTAAGCAAATGTCAAGATAATCCGTCCCGAGCTCCCTCCTGAAACGATCGAGATCGTCTTTCATTTCCCGTTCGGTAGTGGCGTGTGTTTTTGTAAGAATTACTACTTTTTCACGCGGTACATACTTCAACGCTTCTTTCAAATGTGGATGTGTTCCGTACTGATCGGCCGAATCCCAAAAGTTAATTCCTTCGTCATAAGCCCTGTGTAGCAAATCACCAAGTCCTTTTACTCCAAGTTTTCGGGTCTGATTCGACTGCCGCTGAACTCCGTGCGTACCTGTGCCCATCGCCAGCCTCGACAATTCAATTCCGGTATTGCCCAACCTGATCCGGTCGGCGGCATACTTCTTGGTTTCACCGGCATAGAGATGGTGCTGAAAAGGATGAACTGCAAATGCGCCAGCCGCAAGCGCGGAAAATTTGATAAAATCCCGTCGTTTCATAGGGCAAGTTTTGAATTTGTGATTACCATGATCCATAGCTAGATGCAATTAATTGTCGTCCGATATTTAAATTTCGCCATTAATTGTTTCTAAAACAAGCCCGGGATTTACTAACGGTCTGGTTATATTATTGTCTTGGGGCAAAATAAGTCCGCTTACGTCAACAAATCGGGGCAATAGCATTAAAAATTCACTCAGCAGCGGCTGTGTATTCCCTCGACGAAAACCTTTCGTCCATACACCGTCATAAGGTACATTTTGGCTGTAATCGCGCCGGACTGTCTATTGGACAGGGATCATTTTCAAACAAACCGGCTTGGATACTTCAACATCCACTCCGTTTGATTTTAGCAATCCTGTTTCCCGATTCACTTTAAAAACAACTATGTTGTTTGAATGCTGGTTTGCAACAAGCAGAAATTTCCCGGTCGGATCCATCATAAAATTCCTTGGCCATGCTCCTTTTACGGACTCATGTCCCACCAAGGAGAGCTTTCCTGATTTCCGATCAATACGGTAAATTACAATGCTATTATGTCCCCGGTTCGAACCATATAGGAATTGCCCGTCCTGAGACACATGTATATCCGCGCAATAGTTCTCTCCGCTAAAATCACCCGGCAATGTGGTTACCGTTTCTATTTCGTTCAGAACACCTGCCGACGGGTCATAACCGCAGGAAGTAACTGTGGAGTTGAGTTCGTTAATTACGAAAACAAGTTTTTTATTCGGATGAATCGAAATGTGACGCGGTCCTGAACCTGGCTTTAAAGCAAAACGGCTTTGTTCGGCAAGCATTCCCTTTTTGGGATCCACTTTATAGGATATGACTTTATCAATTCCGAGGTCTGCCGCAAGTGCGTAATCTTCTTTAGGACTTAATACAACCGAATGCGCATGCGGCACATTTTGCCGGTTGCCAATTAATCCTTTACCTTCATGTTGTTTTAAATCTGTAAATTCCATCAAAGTTCCGTCGGATGTAACAGGAAAAACCGAGATATTCCCTCCTGAATAATTCGCTACCAGGGCGAGCTTTGCCGATGCATTGATGCTTATGTAGCATGGCGCTCCCCCGCCACTCGAAACCTGGCTAATCTTATTTAAGCTCCCATCCGACAAATTGATCCCAAAGGAGGTTACGGAACCGGTTTTTTTACCCAGGTATTCTCCAGTCTCGTTTACTGCAAACAGTAATTTCCTTTTCTCATCAATCGCCAGATAGGACGGGTTTTTAATGCCCTTTGCCGTAGTGAGGTAGTCAAGATCTCCGTCCGAGGCGTCAAATCGATAAACATAGATCCCTTCATTTTCATTTTCCGTATACGCGCCAACATACAGTAAATATGTGGAAGCCTTTTTTCCGGATGTTTCTGCCAAAGCATTTAATTGATTCATTATCAAGGAAAAGGCCAAACATACAAATACTCTTACAGTCATAATTCAAAAGTTTTAGTTATTAAACAAACATCGGTCAACAAGCTGTGGTTCTCATTTTTAGAGCCATTGCGCATTGAGGAAAGAACAGCCCCGGCGCTGTATCCCCTACCTACATCCTGTTCTGCCCATACATCACGGTCATCAGCTATTCCGGAACGGTTGCCAACGAACTTCACAACATCCGATCGAGGATCACCGATCTTATTATCCCGCTCTTTCTCACAGTAAGATATTCGAACGCGCACAAAAATTACAACAATCGAATGAAGGTATTTGATCTTCATTTTACCCTAAAGAATATACCCCCTGAACTTTATTTCTGTAAAGTCTGCGTTGAAAATGGTATCTCACGATAAACTAGCTTAAACCGCACATGTAAATATAGATCAATGCGTGATTTAAACCACGCAAATCCATTCTTTTCCACTCTTTCTTCCCTGCGATTACACGAGGTGTAGCCGGGAGTCTTCCATGATGGCCGGCAGACCATTTGCTTGCGGTCTCGTCCAGGCCCTGACGTTTTTAAGAAAGTGACCAATGAAAAGCAACACTTACAAAAAAACAGCCGGGGCAGAACGTCAAGAAATACCCCTTGTTGCCTTGATCGAATAAACCAGAGGCAAGATCCTTTCAAATCCTTCAATATAGTAATTGCCATCTTCATTTTTTACGGTATTTGGAAAGCAATCGTAAGGTGAGTAATCAAATTCGTTCATGTGCTCAATCTCCAGGCCCTGATTTAGCAGGGCATTAATCACCTCCGAGAGGTTATGGTTCCATGAGTACTCCTTGTGCCTGATGTCTGCATTCCGGTCCGCATATGTTCCTTCGGCGTCTATTTCGATTACCCCTTCATTAAAATAGGAATATTTGATTTTTTCAAAATCATCATCCAGCATCCACACCATCGGATGAAATTCAACCATATAAAAAGTACCTCCCGGCTTGAGAAAATGATTTATTACGTCGGCCCATTTGTTGAGATCCGGCAACCATCCTATAACTCCATACGAAGTAAAGACGACATCAAAGGGATCGTCCAGATGCTTTTTCAAATCATAGATATTAGAGCAGATGAACTTTGCATTTATACCGAGGTCCGACTTGATCTGATTTGCAACTTCTATTGCCTTGTCAGAAAAATCAACCCCTGTAACATCCGCACCCATGCGCGCCCACGACATGGTGTCAAGTCCGAAATGACATTGAAGATGAAGTAATTTCTTGTCCTTTACATCGCCGAGCTCCGTCAACTCAATTTGCTTGAGGACATTCTTTCCGGCTTTGAATCCCTCAAGATCATAAAAGTCTGAATTTTTATGAACGGAAGTCTTCTTATTCCACAATTCCTTATTGGAATTAAAATATTTCTTAAATGAATCCGACATTCGGAATATTGTTTTGAGAGTATGTTAAATAATAAGCAATGTTTAATACGCATCCGGTTTGATCATGAGCCTCCTGTAAACCGGAAGATCGATAAGGAGAGACAATGCCCGGAGAACTGTTGCCACTTACCGAGGTAAGCCCCGGTTTTCCTGTCACTAAAACACTTCGGGAGGGTGCGCAAACCGCAGATCCCGAATAAACGCGAGTAAATCCGCCCCCTTCAACGGCCAGTCGGTCAGTATTTGGTATTTGTATCTTTTTCTTTCCACAACAACCCGAATCGTTATAACAAAGATCATCGGCCATTACAATTATGATGTTCCGTTTTTTCAAGCTTTCTCCGTCAGCTGTTTTTTTAAATTGCGCGCATTGCCATAAAAAAACAACGGATGTAATTGCCAATAAAAGTCTTCGGATTGCGAATGTTATCATTTTTAACGACTATTGCCTGGTTAAAAAAAGGATTAATGTCCATCCAAAAATAGTAAAATGAATCAAACTTATTACAATATCAACACTTCATACATGCGCCCCTGTGCGGTACAAATAATTCAGAATTTATTATTAAAAATTTTAAAAAGTCAAAAATACTTTTAAATTTGTCAGCCCCATTATTATGAATCGGAACTACGAAAAATACGAAGATGTAAAACGGCTCCTGGCGGTCGATTGCATCATTTTTGGTTATGAAAACGAGCAGCTTAAGCTTCTGCTTTTCAAACGCATCATCGAACCATCCAAAGGCCGTTGGTCTTTGATTGGCGGATGGATCAAGGAAAGTGAATCTGCAGAGGATGCCGCAAGAAGAGTTCTAACCTATATTACCGGATTAAAGGACATATATCTGGAGCAGGTAAAAGTATTTTCAGAGCCTGATCGTGATCCCGGAGGAAATGTGCTCACGGTCGCTTTCAACGCGCTGATCCGAATTGAGAAACACAGCAAGGAGTTGATTAAAGAATACGGAGCCAGGTGGTTTGCGATCTCTGAAATACCCAAACTTATCTTTGACCATGATGAGATGCTCAAAGTCGCCTTTGAAAAATTACGTATGAAAGCTACCTATGACCTCATTGGCAGACAGCTTCTACCCGAAAAGTTTACTTTGACCCACCTCCGAAGGTTATATAACGAAATTTTCCAAAAGGAATTTGACCCAGGAAATTTCAGAAAAAAAGTACTTTCCCTCAAATTACTGGAACGGTTGGATGAAAAAGATATGTCCGAATCAAAAAAGGGCGCATATTATTACAAGTTCAAGGATGTGGAAAATTCTCATTTGGAACCAATTTTTAAAAGTTCAATAAAGCACGAATGATGTCGGCGGAAATCGGGTTGGGCCGGCTAAAAAACCCAGGTCACACAGGAAGAAATTTAATGTCTGTAATGTTTAATGAAAATAAATTATGTCGAAAATTGATAGTTTAATTGAGAAGATAAATGGAGGGGACCATCCATTGTTTAAGGAATTGTACGGAACGGATGCATCGATATTGAAAGAGCAATCCGACAGGTATGCCGCTTTATTGAATTCGTTTAAAGATACTTTCGGGCAAGACGATGTTGAATTATTCTCTTCTCCCGGCAGAACTGAAATTGGCGGGAACCATACGGACCACAACTACGGCCGGGTGCTGGCAGGGGCAGTAGATCTTGACAACATTGCCGTAGCTGCAAAGAACGGGACCGATATTATTCGAATCAAGTCCGAAGGGTATCCGCAATTCGAAGTTGATCTGTCGGATCTGGGAATAGATGAAACACAGTTTTATACTTCCGGATCGATCGTTAAAGGAATAAGCGCCCGCCTGAAGGAAAAGGGTTTTCAGATCGGAGGTTTTGATGCCTGCATCGAAGGCCGGGTTCCAAAAGGGTCGGGATTAAGCTCATCCGCTTCATTTGAAGTATTGATTGGAGCCATCATCAGCCATTTGTTCAACGAGGGAAAACTTGATCCTGTCGAAAACGCCATTATCGGCCAATGGGCTGAGAATAATTATTTCGGCAAACCCTGCGGATTGATGGATCAGACGGCATGTTCGGTAGGCGGATTGATCACCATCGATTTTGAAGATCCTTCCAAACCTATCGTAAAAGCGCTGGATTTTGATTTTGTGGCCACAAACTATGCATTGGTAATTACAGATGTAGGCGGAGGCCACGACGATCCTGCATCCCAGGCGGAATACGCTTCACTTCCGACGGAGATGAAGGCAGTCGCAAAAGAACTCGGAGCCGAGGTTCTCCGCCAGGTTACATGGGAAGAGATTGTCGAAAAGATCCCCGAAATCAGAAAGAAAACGGGCGACAGGGCCATACTTCGCTCCTACCACTTCCAGGGCGACAACCAACGGGTCGTCGAACAGGTGAATGCCCTCGAAAACAATGATTTTGAGGCATTCCTCAAAATGGTTGTCGAATCGGGCTACAGCTCATATATGTACAATCAGAACATCTTCGATATCACACACAAAGACGAGCAGGTCGTATCGCTCGGCCTGGCTTTAAGTGAAATGGTATTGAAAGGCAAAGGTGCTTGGCGGGTCCACGGCGGTGGATTTGGTGGTACGATCCAGGCTTTTGTGCCACAAGACCTTATCGACAAATATGTCGCTACCCTCGAGCATGTCTTCGGAAAAGGAAGCTGCCATAAATTATTTATCAGGGCCAAAGGTTCGATCAAAGTGGAATTATAGCGAAAATTTCCGATCGGGAATTCTCTTGAAATAGATAACAAATTAACTTTTAAACATTATGGGAAATTCAAAAACGAATTATGCGATACCATTTGCAATAATGTCCTTCCTGCTTTTCCTGTTGGGATTTGTAACATGGATCAACAACATTCTGGTTCCTTTTATGGAAACCAAGTTTGGCATCACTCCAAGCCAATCACAATTGGTGAGCGCAGCTTTTTTTAGTGCCTATATTATTTCTATTCCGGTAGGAGGTCTTGTAAAAAATATAGGCTACAAAATGAGCGTGATCATAGGTTCAATAATTACCGGTATTGGTTGCGCAATTTTTATTCCGGCCCTGGGGATAGGGTACAACATGGTTTTGGCCGGACTATTTGTGACGGCCATAGGTGTGGTGATCCTGCAGGTTGCGGCAAACCCTTACGTGATCGCCCTGGGCACCCCTGAAACCTCCGCTTCCAGGCTAACACTTGCGATGGCGGTGAATTCCAGTGCGGCGGTACTGGCCCCGATCGTAGGTCGATTCATAATAGAGTCAAATAACGGATCCATCATGGTTCACGAAAATATGGCCAAGATGATGTTTATTGTTTTGGCCGGCATTTCAATTGTTACAGCGGTAATCCTTGTATTCATAAACCTTCCGGTCATAGAAGATGAGACGAGCGACGGGAGCACAGATGTCGGAAGAAGCGCCTGGAGCTACCCTCATTTGATCCTCGGTTTTATCGCCATCGGTGTGTATATGGGACTGGAAGTAGGTGTTGGTAATTACTTTGTGAAGTACGTCGTCCAGAATGTCGAAGGTAAAGATGCTGCGTTTGCAACAACCATTTTGGGTTTCTACCCAGCGGGTTTTTTTGTCGGCCGATTATTGGGCGCCGGCATTCTCAAAAAATATGAGGCCTCAAAAGTTCTGGTAGTCAATTCATTTATTTGCGTAGGGTTACTCCTCCTGTTTTTCCTTACCAAAGGTTCGGCATTTTCCGTATGGCCATTGATCGCCCAAGGCCTGTTCTTATCGATCATGTGGTCTGTTTTGTTCGATCTTTCCATGAAGGACATTCCTTCCGGCGCGGCTAAACTGGGTTCCGGAATTATTTGTACGGGTGTGGTATTCACAGGAATGTGGATGTGGATCATGGGTAAATTTGTTGAAAGTTCGACAGATCCTGCGACCGGAATCAGCAACAACGGATCTGCATATTTATTCTTCTTCTTGTTTTATGCATACATCATATTCTTCGCCTTGAAAGGATCAAAAATCCGAAGAAAAACAGCTTAATTGAATTTCAACCTTAGCATCCATTTGTAGTGAATGGATGCTGTTTATAATATAAGACCATGACAAAAGCATCGGATATATTTACACTAAAAAATAACAATGGTATTGAAATTACCTTTATTGCAAATGGAGGGCAGATTACCTCGATCAGGGTTCCTAATGCCGGAGGTGAAGTTGCTGACATTGCAATTGGATACGATACGGTAGAGGCTGCCTTGGCGGGTGATGGATTTTTCGGAGCCCTCTGTGGAAGATATGCCAACAGGATTGTGAACGGCAGGTTTACGCTTGACGGGGTCACACACCAACTTGACTGCAACAACGAAAACAATCATCTGCACGGAGGATTTGACGGATTCAACGGCCGGATTTGGAACGTCGAGCCTATATCATCCGAAAAATATGCCCAGGCTTACAGACTTTCGCTGACAAGCCCGGACGGGGACCAGAAATATCCGGGAGAACTGACCGTTGAAGTGATTTACGGGTTGTCCGAGGCAAATGAATTCGCTATCGAATACCTTGCTGAGACTACCAAACCGACAATCATTAACCTTACGTCACATCCGTATTTCAATTTAAAAGGCGCAGGTACGGGCACGGTTGAAAATCACGATTTACAAATCAATGCATCGCGATATACCCCTATTTCGGGTGAAATTGGCACTGTAACCGGAGAAATTTCATCGGTTAAGGGAACAGCTATGGATTTCACAAGCAGAAAGAAAATCGGGGACACCCTGAACAGCGACGACAAACAGGTAAATCTTGTGGATGGTATCGACCACAATTTTGTGCTGGATAGTTACGACGGTTCAATAAAACTTGCCGCTGCGCTGTCCGATCCGGAATCCGGAAGAAAAGTTGAAGTTTTTACCGACCAGCCCGGTTTACAGATTTACGCGGGAAGTCATTTTGACGGATCTGAAATCGGCAAACTCGGAACACCCATTGTCAAGTGGGCCGGTTTGGCCATGGAAACCCAAATATTCCCGGATTCTCCGAATAAAGAGGATTTTCCAAATGCTGTTTTGAGACCTGGAGAAAAATACAAACATACATGTATTTATAAATTCTCATAAACAAGTATATGAAGCATTTATTAAAAAGAGGCTGTCTCAAAAGCCTCTTTTTTGTTTGAAAAAAGGGATCCGTTCAACTTAATCCGAAAGATTCATAATTTTTCCTGCCCGCGGCAAGGCAGGCGCCCGAAGGGCCGATCATTACTTTTATGCGCATTCCGTCCGTTTGGAGGAATCCGGGACTCCATAAACAATCATTGCATCGTGGCTAAAACATTCCTAAATCCGTCGATCACTTTTTTCTCTGCCGGGCTCAGTGCTGCTTCTTCAACCGGATATTCTTCCTTAGGATCTGCTTTGATGTGGTATATTTTACCGTCTTCATAGAGCTTCCAGGCACTGTTATGCACAAATCTGCTTTTTGTGAATTTTCCCCAATTGGGATCATAGTGACAGAAAACCCATTCCCTCACATCCCCTGGCGCCCCTTTGAGTTGAGGATAGAAGCTCAGGCCATCGGAAATAAATCCTGCCGGCAGACGTATATTTGCCGCTTCCAGGATTGACGGGAGAAAGTCGGTGAAATCCACCAGGTGATCATTGACCGATCCCGCCAAAATATGGCCGGGCCAATTGGCGATGAACGGCACATGTGTCCCGGCATCCGTGGGATACCCTTTATTCCCCGCAAAAGGTTTCCCAGAAAACATAGAGGTTACATCCCTGTCGGTTCCATTATCTCCGATGAAGAGCAACAAGGTGTTATCCCTTAATTTTTCATCTTCCAGCTTTTTCACTATTCTGCCAACTATACTGTCCATGTAGTGCACCATAGATCCAAAATACTCGGGATTGTTTTCCCTGTGCACAAGCGAATCTGCATAACTCACTCGATCAGGCGTAGGCACAAAAGGATCGTGCGTAAGTACCATTGGATAATAAAGGAAAAATGGCGTGCCGGTATGTTGCCGAATGAAGTTTTCGATAAACTCCAGAAATACATCCGGTCCGTATGCTCCTTCAAGCTTTTCAGTTATTCTTCCGGTAGTTGTCACCGTCGGATCTTTATATCTCGACCCTCGTTCATCGATCTGCCAGAGACAGTACTCGTCAAACCCGGCTTCCTCCGGCCATGAACCGATCCGGCCTCCCGCAAGTTCACGTTGCTTTTCATTCCCCAGGAGCTGCCATTTGCCCACGACACATGTTTTATAACCGGCTTCCTGCAATATATGACCGAATGTGCGTTCTGCGGGGTCCAGTAAGCCAAAACCAATATAATTGCGAAAGTTGTATTTTCCCGTCATTAATTGCACCCTTGAAGGAGTACAAAGAGGTGTCGAATAACAATGATTAAACTTCATGCCTTCCCTGGCCAGTTTATCCAGGCTTGGTGTTTTGTAATCTTCACTTCCATAGGTACCGAGCGTTTCATACCCCAGATCATCGGCCATTATAAGTACAATATTTGGCTTTTTGGTGTTTTTTGTACGATTCACGGTCCCGCATGAAAAGCAAATGGCAACCCAACAAACCATACAAATAGCATAAATACAACTCTTTCTCATATCAAAAAATGCATTAAAACTTAATAAAGCAATCTACATAAACGCCGCAGAAAATTACAAATAGTTTTCTGCGGACTTGTCAAATTCTTCAATTGGTGATCTCAAACGAGCGACAATCTCCGGACGACGTTCCGCCGGATTTTTCGCTCCTGCGACATCGCGCTCCAAATCATAAAAGGATACCGGGCAGGTCATCAATTATTCGATTCTGCTCAGTGCGATTTCCTCTCCGGCCTTAAATTCCCGCTCCAGTACCGTACCGGATGCGGGCTGACCGTTCAGCTTATATTGTGCTCCCAGTCCATGAGCCAATCTAAGCTTCCCTCCAAATTTGCTTTTCACGGTTATAATTTGGGTTTTGTTTTCCTTTACATCGGCACCGATCACAAACCCGCCTTCGACAACAATCCCATCAAAGTCAAATTCATACCAATCCCGATGTATTTTTGGCAATACGTACACTACTCCCCTTTTTTGGTAAACCAGTAAATCCAGGACAGCGCTTAAGGCTCCGAATGAGGCGTCCAATTGCATTTTTTCTCTATTCCCATCGATTTCTGTAATATTGTGCCACCCGGGAGAGGAAATATTACTCATGCCTCGAAAAGCGGCATCGTGAAGCGATCCCCTGCCCTCATTTAAAAAATTGCGGTACCAATAAATCAACCAGGAAACTGCGGCTTCGGGCTCCATGTTTCTGTTGTGTAATATGGATGCCCAGGGCACACACCACCCACTCCACACACCGGCGCCTTTCCTTATCCAATTGTTATACGTAGCCTGCACGATTTCACGCATCTCCGGATCGAGAGGGTCGATAACATCGAATGGATATATGCCCGCCATATGCGAATGATGCCTGTGGCTTTCGATCAAATCCATACCTTCCCAAAGCGCTATACGTTCATATTTAGCTTCCGGACGCTCCAGTGATCCGGAGGCCTTAACGGTTGTAAATCTTGGGAGCTTATCAACCACTTCCTGCCATCGCGCATCTGTTTTTTCTCCAAGCGCCTCGGCGGCTTTGGGCAATATTTCGGAAACCATATGCGCGGCGGCCAACTGAAACGATGCATCCCGGCCCCACGCATCCGACCGCGCGCCCTTAAATTCGGGACTGACAGAAACCGGCAGGCTAAATACGTGCTTACCGCTTTTATTGCGTCGCTCTTCCATCATTGCCCAATACCCTTCAAATGCCCCGTTGAGCAAGGGCCAGGCCACTGTTTTCAGTATCTCCTCATTCATGGTATATCGATAATAAAGCCATGCCAACTGAGCCATCCAGGCGGTACACGCGTGGTCGATTGTTCCCGTCCAGAAAGTTCCGACAACGGTACCTTTGTCGTCGACGGCATGAGGAAGCATTAATGCGCCGTCCCTCCCAAAAAAATGTGCTCCGTTTTCTTTCAAAGCGGGCATCATTTCCAGGATCATATTCCACATGGGTTGCAAATGATCCGCTTGATTGGTGGCCAACGCAGGCATATAGATCATCTCGATATTTATATTAAAGTGATAATCATTGCTCCAGGGCGGGAGTTGGTATTCCTCGTTAAACGGCCCCTGAAGCGCGCATGCGATCCCGTGTTCCGGGGTAGAAATGGCCTGCTTGTACAATCCGTAGCTGACGATATCCCGAAGGAATGGATTGGGTAAATTAATCCTCGGTACTTCCCGCCAATACGTATCCCACCATTCCACATCCTCGCGAATAACCTGCCATACCGGCATATCTCTCAAGTCATCGACAATATTTTCGATGGGGTCTTCAGCAACGGAAGAGCCGAGTATAATCCGGTTATTTTCAGTTCTTTTATATCCGATGGCAAGCGGGTCGTCCTCCGGTAATCTCTGGATGAAACCGTAAATGGTCGGCCTTCCTTCCCGTTCGTGGGTCCACGCCTCGGGAGGTTGAACGCCTACGATCTCCAACTGATCTTTGACATGTTCCCAGCTCGGGATCAGACGTACCTTGATCAGCTCATTTAACCTCTTGGACAGCGTTATGGCGGCCGTCTCTTCATATACCGATTGTCTTATGCGAATGATCTCAAATTCACCCTGCTCATTCCGGACAGTCGCTTCAAAAATTCCATAATTCAAATCCAATACGCCTTTCTTGAGCCTCCAGCCTTCCGGCATTTCGATTTCCAGTCTTCCTCCGCCGATCTGATGCGGCCTGTCCGGAATGCCCGGTTCGGGCTTCACATCCATACCGAATACTTTTCTCAATCCTTTTTCGTTGTTCGAGTACAAATAATTCTTAACCTCCTCATAGGTAGTATTCTTCAGGAAATCCTTCCCGCCTCTACGATCCCAAAACCCGGCCCGTCCTATCGTAATATTCAATTGATTATCTACTCCCCAAATCATCAATCCCTGCACGCCATTACCTATTAGGGCTCCCGTATGCGTTCTCGGCAAAGGAAAATTCCAAAGCAGAATATTTTCTTTATGCAATTGCAATTCCTGCTCCAGATCAGATTTTTCTTCACATGCAAACAACAATACGGCAATTACAAGAAACACCGGAATCTTTATGGAAGTCGTCATGTCGTAATTTTCGGTTTGTCCGACTTTAAATTAACCCGAATTCCCCAACTTACGAAATCGTTCGGCCGGAAAAATATGCCTTATCATTTTGAAAGGGCATATTTCATCCATCACCGGACAACCGGCTTACGGATATCGGGATCGTTGTCGGAATTCCGGGAGTTCGGTTATATACCTAATTGATTTTGTGGCGGTTAAATACCGAACTGAGGCAACACAAATAACAACTCTTAATTGCTTTCAATAACCTGTCCGTCTTCCCGGTAAAGATCGATTTTACCTTTCAGTTGTATCGCTATTACGGTTACCTCCGGATCCTGCTTTTCTTCGGGCACATCAATATACAAAAGTCCCGGAACTTCGCTCCAATACATCTTTCCTACGACCTGGTGCGATAATTTGGTCCCGTCGCCAACAATCCGTATCCGGTTAATTTGATTTTTCAGTCCTTTGATTACGATCGGATGAATGGCTTTTTGGGTCAGAAAGAGGTAAAGTACCTGCCCGTCGCTCGATATCGTAGTAGGACCATTAAAATGCCCCGGAGGCAAACCGCGCCTTGTGCCAAAAATAGCTTCCTGATGCTTGCCGGTCCATCGCCCCAATTCGCTTAGAATATGTATTTGTTCATCGGGGATGGTGCCGTCGGCTTTGGGGCCGATATCCAGTAATAAATTTCCTCCCATGGAAATACAATCGACAAATATCCGTATGATCTGGTTTGGAGTTTTGTAGGCTTTGTCATTTCCCTGGTAACCCCAGGAGTTGTTCATGGTCATGCATAATTCCCAGTAATCCTTTTTGGGTCTTACGATGGGAACTCCCTGTTCCGGAGTTGCGTAGTCCCCGTATTGTCGCAGCCTGGAATTAAGAATTGCTTCCGGGTTTTCTTCCAGCAAAAAGCCTCTGACTTCGGCAGCCTTCCATTTCACGTCGCCAAATTCCCAGTCTCCGTCAAACCACCACAAGTCGGGGCGGTACCGCCGGTTTAGTTCTTTAAGCTGACCATGATAATAATTCAAAAAATTGTTCCATCTCACGGAATCGTTCTCGTACCTCTTCTTATTCCTGGTAAAATTCGGATAATCTTCGTACGACCAGTCGGGTAGCGAATAATATAACCCCACCTTCAGTTTTTTCTTGCCGAGCGCCGTGACAAAAGGTTCGATCAAATCATGCTTTGCCGGCGATTTCGTAACGTTCAGATCTCCGAAGTCGCTGTCCCACAGCGCAAAACCATCATGGTGCTTCGCGGTAAGGACTGCATATCGCGCGCCCGACTTTTTAATTAAAGAGGCCCAGTAATCCGGCTCGTACTTTGCCGCCGTAAATCCCTCGATCTGCCTGAGGTAATCCTCATGAGCCAGGTATTCGTTGTAAAACGACCAGGATTCGTCGATCCCGTTTACGGCGTATATTCCCCAGTGAATGAATATTCCAAGCTTGGCATCCTTAAACCACTTCATTTTTTTGTGGTAGGAACCGTCTTTGACGATGGCTTCCTGGGCAAAAATCTGTGTTACATGCGCGCCAATCGTCAAGATTAAAAAAATCAGTATCGTTCTTTTGAATTGCCTTGAATATGGTTTCATAAAAAGTATTATTAGTTTTTTGAGCTAAGTTATGAAAACCCTTAAAAATGCAGATAAATTTTTCTTAATTCAAAGATGGATAAGAAAACAAACTTTTTTCAGGATGTCTATGAGGTCGTAAAGCTCATTCCGGAGGGCAGATGGACGAGCTACGGAGCTATCGCACATTATTTGGGGGCGAAAGGAAGCGCGAGGATGGTCGGCTGGGCCATGAACAGCTCACACGGGACGACCGGTATCCCTGCTCAGCGTGTATTGAACAGAGAAGGCCGGTTGACCGGCAAACACCATTTCAATCCGCCGGACCGTATGCAAAAACTCCTTGAACAAGAAGGACTGAAAATCAAAGATGACATGGTGGTCGATGCTGAGACCAGTTTTTGGGATCCGAGCAAAGAGCTGGAGTTTTAGTCCCGGTTTATCTTTCGGTTTATGATCTTTTTACCGGAACGCGGATCTTATCTGACGCCGGATAGAATAAATTGATAAAATAGATTTTAAATTTTCGAGTTAAGCCATAACTTCGCCGGCATGGAACTCCAAGGAAAAATAATACAGATAAATCCTCTTCAAAGCGGAGAAGGCAGGAATGGCACCTGGAAAAAACAGGAATATATCCTTGAAACGAAATCGCAGTATCCGAAAAAAGTATGTGTCACTGTTTGGGGTGATAAAATCGATCAATTTGGTCTGAAGCAAAATGAGGAGGTGGTTTTATCGATCGAACTTGAAAGCCGGGAATATAACGGGAGATGGTATACCGATGTCCGGGCCTGGAGGGTTGAACGATCGGCCGGGGCGGAATACGATGCTCCCGAACCGGAAATCCTTCCGCCATCCAACGAACCGCCATTGGATGAAGCCCCGCCTTTTTAGAAGACTTAAAATAATTCGACTTTGCAGGATTTCGGTACGGGATTGATTTTGCTTTTGACCCCGCGGATTCAACCATGGTCTTCAAGCGGTAAATAAATCTGTCGTACTCCCGGTTATACATGCAGTAGTGGTCATCGAATGTATCGATGCCCGATAATCATTTTCCGGGACCGTATCGGAACAAGCCTAAAACCTGGCGGGCACACCGATCCACAGATAAGCTCACCGATCCTCCATATCCCATGGATGTAAGCAGACCTTCAGGGATAAAAAAAGCTCCGGCAAATTTGCCGAAGCATTTCTAACCTTAACTATAATAGAATTCTACTTTTACATCATCATTTCTGCCTGACGACACATCTTCTTCACGATCGTACTTACATTATTCCGGTTCCAGTCGTATCTCATCCGCTCTCCATCGATAATCACAATGAGATTTCTGAATTTGTGCGTTTCATTTACGAGCAATCCTCCGAAATATCTCATTACACGGGTCTTATATTCCAGGTCACCGATTCGTCGAATATCGATGATACAGTGCATGGTTCGGTCGGCAACATCGCTAAAGTTCAGCACCAAGGTCTCGTTATCGTTCTCGAATTTAATTCCGACCCGGTCGGCACTTACTTCTATGGATTCCAACGTACGAACGCCGGCCGCGACAATCGACAACGGGCATGCGACAATAAGTAAGGCGATACAAAACTTCATGGTTCAGACAATTATGCCGATGGATAAACTAATCGCATGCCAAATCACATAAAACACTGAAAACGTGACGGTTATATTTCAAGGCTGCAGACAGAACCGTACAAAAACGGACACCAAAACCATACGAATCGCACAATTCATAAAAAGTATTCTTGAAATCGCGCAATAGTGAATAGATTTATATAATCAAAAGAGCTTTACCCATGGAAAAGATCACTATATCCAAACGGCATAAACGACTGTTATCATCATTATTATTTGTATTGGAACAAAAGACCGAATCCATAGAACACATGCTTCGACATGCCGCCGATAATGCTTCGTATTGCATTGCACAAGATCTGGAAGATCCCAAGAAAAAGGAATTGATCGATTCCTGTGCCCGGCTAAAACAAGTAATGCGTGAGGTCAGTGAGCAACTTGACCTACCCAAAAGAGTTATAGGTCAAAGCCAGTATATCAGCACCATACAATCACAAATGTGGGAGAATATCACCGATGCTTTTTCCGGCAATCTGACAGGTTACGGGGAAGGTGTTATGAGCAGCGCCGGCTATGCCGACCCATTCATACAAAAACTATCCGATCAAATTGATAAATTAAAGATTGAAGTTTGATGAGACTCCTTTTCCTTTCA
Organism: Cytophagales bacterium; assembly: GCA_022360055.1. Lineage (GTDB taxonomy): Bacteria > Bacteroidota > Bacteroidia > Cytophagales > Cyclobacteriaceae > JAAUQL01. The sequence goes on from JAKSDO010000203.1 coordinate 23,601, forward strand.
TTCCGATGCAATAGCCATTTCAGATAAACTTGATTTTCTCCGGACCGTTCCGCGAAAACTCCTGCAAATCCCGATATGGATGGATATTGATCCCCGAAGGCACTGGCCGGCAAGACTGGCTTTTCCGCTGTAGCAGGGAAAATTCCGCGAATTTTTCAGGACAAGTTCATGTACCCGATCAATTTCATGGCATGCCAACCTTTTGGCTCTTCAAATGGTTATTCTGCAAATCGACTGAAATATGAGGATCCATCAATTAACGGTACGGCAAAATCTGCCGATAAGCCTGGAAGAAGCCTGGGATTTTTTCTCCAGCCCGGATAACCTGAACTTGATCACCCCGGAAGACATGAGCTTTCAAATTGTTTCCGGGGTGGATAAAAAGACATATGCCGGCCAAATCATATCTTATAAAATCAAACCGGTTTTCAATATTCCGATGAATTGGGTGACCGAGATCACGCACTGCGTCAATCATAAATATTTTATAGACGAGCAACGCTTCGGGCCCTACAGATTCTGGCACCACCAGCACCATTTCAAAGAGACTGAATCCGGGATTTTGATGAAGGACATCCTGCACTATGCGCTTCCATTTGGAATTTTTGGGGAATTATTGGGAAAGCTTATGATTCACGAAAAAGTTAAAAACATATTTAATTACAGGGAGCAACGACTTTATGAAATTTTTGGTAGTTCACGAGGTCATTAGGATAAGTCGGATCGGGATGCGGGCGCGCAAAAGACAGCGCTCCCCATTTTCATCCCTGAAGGGCGACGTCTGTCCGGTACACGTTCGATCTCTACAAATCCGGGAGATTTCCGGTTCTAAAGATGATCTCTCGTAAAGCAGTGAAGCATGTTTGACCGGACATTTGTTTCAAAAATCCAAAACCGTCGTAATTTTATTGTCTCTAAAAACAAGGACTTAACTTTTTAGCTTTAAGAAAACCATAATGCATTATAAAATCAGAAGAGGTGTCGACAAAAACTTTATCATCACAATTCATAATAAACTTAAACCCGGTGTTTTTGAGGTAATATCAGAGCATCTTCCGAAGATAAACTGGAGAAACAAGAAGGCATTCATCATAATCGAGTCCGGCCAAAATCCGGTAATGGACGATCGTGTCGAACAACTGTTTCTCGAGCGCCTGGATCAGGGATACCTGTCGGCATGTCATGTAATAAATCCCGGCACCATCAACAAACGGCTGAATGGTTATGGCAGCCCGGAGGAATTTATGTCGAAGCTCGAAAAAACGCCGATATGCGACAGCCTGATCTTTATCCTGGGGAACAATGAATCTCAGGTACAATGCCTCACAAGGTTTTTATCTGAAATTACCAATCCGATAAACCTTGAAGTGGATCTGGATGCCATCCTTGCTAACATAGAATTCTATAAAAGCATGACACGTCCCACAAACAAGGTGATGGCAATGGTAAAAGCCAACGCCTACGGTCATGGACTGGTTGAAGTGGCCCACCACCTAAAACACAGCGTCGATTATTTCGGGGTCGCATATGTAAATGAAGGCATTTCCTTGCGAAGAGAAAACATTGAGACTCCCGTGATGGTCATGAATCCTTCCGAACATGAATTTGACCTTTGCTTGAAATACAACCTGGAGCCCGAAATTTACAGTTTGTCAAGTCTCAACGTTTTGAATAATCTGCTTGAAGAACGGAAAACTGAAGTGGGCATACACATTGAAATCGATACCGGGATGAACCGGCTGGGGTTCGAAGAAGACGAAATCGATGCCTTAATCCGGGCATTGAAAAAAACTGAATATATCCGTGTGCGCGGAATTTTCAGCCACATGGCATGTGCCGAAGATCCGGAAGAAGACGATTTTAACAGGGAACAACACCGTTCTTTTATGAGCATCGCTTCAAAAATCGAAACGGCGCTCGGAATTTCATCGATCAGGCATTTACGAAATTCGGCCGGAACCTTGCGCTATACCGATTTCCCCACCGATATGATCCGGCTTGGCATCGGGATTTACGGCATCGACACAAATCATCTTTACCAGGACCAACTAAGAAACACCTGCATTTTAAAAACAGAAATCAGTCAGATCCGAAAGGTCGAGAAAGGAGAAACCATTGGGTATAACCGCACTTTTACCGCTAAGAAAAATATGACTGTGGCAACCACGGCGATCGGGTATGCGGACGGGTTTAAACGGATTTTCAGCAATGGAATTGGAGAGGTGATCATTAAGGGGGTAAAGGTTCCTGTGGTCGGTAGGGTAAATATGGATATGACGATGGTGGATGTTACGGATCTCGATGTCAACATCGGCGAAGAAGTGATAATTTTGAACCGCGAGCTTCACCCCTCTGCCCTGGCTAAAAAAGCCGGAACAATTCCATACGAGGTTTTTACAAGTATAGGAGCGCGCGTTGTGCGAACGTATACGTTTCGAAAATGATCCGGGTCGATGCCCGCCGGGGAAATACGCGCCCTCAAAAGCCAATTCATCGGACATCCGTAAAAAAAATCGAAGAAGGCATTGCCCGATTAAAAAATACGGGCGTAATAATACAAAACCGATAAGTCGGTGGGGAACTAATTCATCGTTAATTTAGTTAATTACGGAAGCCTTTATAAATTTGTGCATCCAGATACAAAATGATTTTTTGGTACATTGAATGAACTTTTTAAGCATCCAATTCCATATCATGATATTTTTTTGTATTTGTAAAGTATTTGAAACAACATAAACCGGAAATACATGGAAAAGAGTTCTAGAAGAGAATTTGTAAAAAATTCAACGAAAATGGCAATTGGGGCAGGACTGGTGTCTATGATGCCTTTGGCCTCTAGTTGTTCGTCCAATGACAAAATAGTGGTAGGTGCAATTGGATTGAGAAACCAGGGATTTGCCAATCTTCGATCTTTTCTTAAAAACCCGAATATTGAATGTGCAGCCTTATGCGACATCGATGATGAAATCCTGAACAGAAGGGCCGTCGATGTAGAAAAAATAAATGAAAAACGCATTGAGGGCGGCGAAAAGCTAACCATTACAAAACCAAAGTTGTATAAAGATTACCGCAAATTACTTGAAAACCCGGATATCGATGCGGTAATTATCGGGACACCGGACCACTGGCATTGCCTTCAATTGATCCATGCCTGTGAAGCCGGAAAGCACAGCTTTGTCGAAAAACCCATGGCCAATTCTATTGAAGAGGCTTTGATCATGGAGCGGGCCGCAAAGAGATATAATACGGTAATCACGGTCGGACAATGGCAACGAAGCGGACAACACTGGCACGATGCCGTAAATTTTGTGAAGTCCGGTGAGCTGGGGAAAATAAGCCGCATAAAAGCGTGGTCTTATACTTCAAAACAAATCCTGCCCGTGGTAGAAGATTCCGAAGTCCCCGCCGGTGTGGATTACGACATGTGGTTGGGACCGGCTCCAAAACGCCCGTTTAATAAAAACAGGTTTCATTACAATTTCCGTTATTTCTGGGATTATGCCGGTGGGCTTATGGCCGACTGGGGGGTGCACATGCTGGACTTTGCCCTGTTCGGTATGGAAGCCGGCAGGCCAAAAACCATCACCGCCCTGGGGGGCAAATTTGCCTATGACGATGCCCGTCAGACCCCGGACACGATGAATGTGCTGTACGAATATGATGACTTTGCCATCAGTTGGGAGCATTCCGTTTGTCTCGGGAACGGTTCTTACGGCCTGGGGCACGGTGTTGTGTTCCAGGGCAATAATGGAGCTGTACTTGTTACTCGCGGTGGATGGCAGGTAATACCGGAAAAAGAACGTAAAGACGGAAAGATTGTGCCTAAAATGATGGAAAAAGCCTGGACAAAGGGCAGCGGTAGTCTGGATGAGCACGTCGTCAACTTCTTTGATGTGATCCGCAACGGCGGCAAAACCAACTGTACGGTAGAGATGGGCAAAAACGTAGCGATGGTGACCCACATGGGAAATATCGCTCATCGAACGGGCGAAAAACTCATCTGGGATGATGTCAGCAATACATTTACAAACTCCGCAAAGGCCAATGCCTTGCTAAAACCGGAATATTCCAATTCCTGGAAGCTGCCGCTAATATAGTTGGTTGCGGGCAGGGAATTTGGTATGCTTTCAGAAGCGCGAGAAAATCATGTAACGGTACGTCTTTATTGTGGGTATAAATGCGATCAAACCTCAACGAATCTTATCGCCGAACCGATTTTGATCCGATTGAGATCATCATTTAACTCCGTACACCTCGGCCATATTGTGCAGTATTTCTTTTATATGAATATTTACCCGACGTAGGCAGGTATGCAAAATGAAGCGGCATTTCAAGAAATCATTCATGCCTTAACGCATGAACGGGATTCGTTTTTGCCGCTTTAACCGTCTGTAATCCAACCGTGAGCCAAGCGATCAATACGGCCAGTGTTCCGGCTAGAAGAATCGACAGAACACTGATATTGCCATGATAGGCAAATGTATCCAGCCACTTGTCCATCCCAAACCACGCCACCGGGATTGCAAACAAAAATCCAATCACCACCAGCATTGTAAAATTCCTGGAAAGGAGGAGTAATATCTGGGGAACCGAAGCTCCCATGACTTTCCGGATTCCGATTTCCTTGAATCGCTGTTCCGTTGTAAAAGAAGAAAGACCGAATAATCCAAGCACACCTATGATAACGGCAATTATTGAAAAATAAGATACCAGCTCTGCGATTTGCTCCTCCTCAGCATACAGCTCATTGAACCTGGCATCGACAAAATAATAGGAAAACGGGTATCCGGGCCTGAGGTAGCTCCATTGTTCCCGAAGATATTTGACGGTTTCATCTTTATATTTATCATCGAGCTTTAATACCACGGATCCGTACCTTTCATTGGTAATCATAAATATTATCGGAGCGATCTCCTGCTTCAGGCTCTCAAAATGAAAATCTTTTACAACTCCAATAATGTGGCCGTTCCTGCCCCCGTAAGATATTTTTTTGCCTATGGCAGCATCATTGCTTTTCCATCCCACAGCTTTTACGGCAGATTCGTTAATTATAAATGCTTCGGTACTATCACTTGCCCGTTTAACGTCAAAGTTCCTTCCCGCTATCAGAGGAATTTCCATTGTATTTAAGAAATCAAAATCCGTATGTACATCCGCTAACCTGAAATCCAGGTTTCGTATGCCTCCGTCCACCTCGACTTGTCCGCCCTGCGAATCAAGCAATCTGCCGGAAGGAATCCGGCTCGAATACGCCACCGATTTTATCCCGGATTGTTGCAGCAGTTGGTTTTTAATTGCTTCGTATTTTGAGTGAATCTCTTCGCTCGTCGGTAAAACCATTGTATGACGCCCTTTAAATCCCAGGTCCTTGGATTTCAAATAATTTAGCTGATCGTATACGACCCCCACCCCAATCAGCATGACGATGGATATAAAAAATTGAAATACGACCAGGGCGGATCTCATCATGCCTTTTCCGGCATTTATTCCAACGCCCTTAAGTACCGTTGCCGGTTGAAAGGCCGAAAGGAAAATCGCAGGATAAATCCCCGCAATAAATCCGGTCACAATCGTAATGGCCAATAAAAGGTAAAGCAAAAATTGATTTTCCAACAGGTTGAATTCCAACTGGCGCTGACTGAAATCATTGAACCAGGGGAGTAACAGGACTGCAATGAAGCAGGCAATAATTAGTGCCAGCGCGGCAAAAAGCATGGATTCTGAGAGGAACTGACCGAACAATCTCCTTCGATATGCACCCATTACTTTACGTATACCTACTTCACGGGCTCTTTTGGATGACCTTGCCGTGGCAAGATTTACATAATTGATGCAGGCGATCACCAAAATAAATCCTGAAATAAATGCAAATAGAGAAACATAGGCGATATCTCCGTTTTGCTCTATTTCGGAATCAAGGTGTGAATGCAAATGAATATCCGCTATATTCATAATCTGAAGTTTGTTGTAATCCGAGGCTCTGCCGGTTTCCGGCACATCGAAATGATTGTCAATAAATCCTGCCAGGCTTTTCTCAAATTCCTCGGCATCCGCGTCCGGATATAATTTAACAAATGTCGAAAAGTTGTTGCTCCCCCAGGCGCTCATAAAATGCTCGCGACCGCCGTAGTATTCTTCGACAAGGACCATTGGAGCAAACATGGTCGGATGCAGATGTGAATTCTCCGGTATGTCCTCAAGGATGCCCGTAACCTTCAAATCCAATGTATTATTGTAGTTCATTGTTTTTCCCAATGGGTCTTCATCTCCGAAATATTTTTTGGCCGTTGATTCCGTCAACACAATAGCATTGGGTTCTGCCAGGGCTTGGACAGGATCTCCACGGATCATGCTCCATGAAAAGACCGACAGGAATTCGGGATCGGCAAAGAAGAAACCATGCTCTTCGAATTTTTTGCCATTTGCGCTGATCAGGGGATCATAATCTAACAGCCGAACGGACTCCTCGATAATCCCTTTATAATCCATCTTCAGTAAAGGAGAAAAAGGCGGCGCCAAATGACCCAAATGCAGATTGGTTCGTCCATCGGCGTTAAGCCAGGACCTGCTTATTCTATATATCCGTTCATGATCCCTGAGGTAGGTCTCGTAGCTTAATTCATATTGGACATAAAGCAAAATTAAAATACAAGCCGCAATTCCAATTGCCAATCCGGACAGATTAATGAAAGAATAGGCTTTTTGTCGAATCATTGTGCGGAATGCAATGAGAAGATAGTTTTTCAGCATGACAGACGTATTTGTAAATCGGTAATAAATGGTCTTATAATAGATTGCAAAATTCAATTATAGGTTGCACATTAAATTAGATATCTGCCAAAATTGCTGCAACTTTTTTTTACTTATGGATGCAATACCAGGTGGATGAGATCCATTCTTGCTATTCCGGATAAATAACATATTGAAGGTTGAATTTATTGGATACTTCCAATTATCAATTAGATTTGCAATCCATGGAAAATGCTTTTTTTCGAATGATCTCCATCTACCTGGTCGGAATAACCGGAATATGGAAAGCCATTCCGGTAGGTATTGCACTTAAATCCCATCCGATCGAAATTGGCACCTTTACCGCATTGGGATCCATAACTACCGTGTATGTGCTCTATTATTTTGGCGAAAAAGTTAAGAATTGGGTAACCAAAAAATGGAGTAAGGAAAAGCTCGAAAGCAAAAAGGGAAAGTTCACAACCATTCTGGACAGATATGGGGTTGTGGGAGTCGGCATCATCTGTCCCGGGCCGTTCGGTCCCATCACATCTATTATTATCGGCCTGTTGGTCATAAAGCAGACGAAAAGATTAATGCCCTACCTGGTGCTCGGAATCATATTCTGGTCGTTTGCGCTCACCTGGTTTGCGGTAACCGGTTACAATCTGGTAAAAACGATTTTTTAACAGGTCATCAGGTTTGTTAAGCGATATTTTTCATCCCTCCATGCTCCAATCGTGATTCGGGATTGGATTGGCATACAAATTAACCCGAAAAATTCATAATTTTTCGCCCGAAGGGCCGGTCATGATCCCGATGCATATTTACTTAGGGTTCATCCTTTTGTTTTTCAGAAAATGATTATTGGGAATAAATCGGGTTAACCGTAAAAAACATTGCTCCACCCCAAAAAAGAGGGAATTACACCGTAAAGAAAAGTCCCAATTGAAACAATATATCTTCCCGCGCGTATTTTAATACCTTTTTCAACCATGTCATTTTTTATAGACCTTTTGTTGCGCTCAAATCATTATTACAAACTAGCAATCAAACAGTTATATACAATATTTTGAACTATTACTTTTGAAAAGCGAGCTTTTTATGGATGTAGAATGACAGCTACAAAAAGCAATTCTTTCCCGAATTTGGTGAACATGCCCGTTCTACTTACGAAAAGCGAGTCCGGGCATATCCGAAAGTTATTTCTCCCGGTTACATCTTAGGTTTACATCAAATTCGGATCCTCATGAAAGCAGCACTAAAAGTTGGTTTATTGAAAACAATTTTCATCGTCGCCTATTTGCTCGTGGTACTTATTGCGGTAAATGCATGGGCAACCGAAGGGAACCGGCACGACCCAGGATGCGGAGCATCACCTTTTACGGCTCATATCATATCCTTTGAAAAAATGGAAACCTGCGGTGATGTCGCGATTGAAATATCCGGTGGAGAAAACGTGAGGTATGAATTAAGTCCTGCCAGTATAGATTTCGGATGCGGAACGATTTCTGACGGATGGAATTCACAGGGATCGCGATCAAAGGTTCGAAGCTGTGCTTTGAACCTTTTTTATTGTTCTAAAAACCCGGATGGCATACCGGACAAACCGGGCATAACATTCATCGCTCAGGCATTCGGTCAAATAAGTACTGATAAATGCCATGGCGTCCAGGGCAAACGCATTTAGAAAACAATTCGGTCTTTAAATCCTCCAAGGTTTCGGTTAACCAATTCCAATGTGATTAAAACCATCTTTGGAGATAATTTCTAGAAAACCTTGGAGAATTGTGATAAAAAATATTCTAAATGATTTGCCATGGCTTCCCACTTTATTTCAAGAAAATTAGTATGTATTTTTACCTTAGTAATCAAACAAATTACCTCAACTTCTCCTAGACATGAAAAATCGATTTTTACTTTTTATCGCAGCCCTGCTAAGTCTTTCCGGGTGCGGATCATCCGAATTGAAGCTTATCCAAAACGAAAATTCAATCTATCGGATCGTAGTACCCGGAAATCCTGACAACCTGGAATTGAAGGCAGCCGGCGAACTTCAGAAGTATTTGGCAGAGATATCCGGTGTTGAGCTGGAGGTTGTGAGAGAAAATGAAACGCTCACCGGTTATAAAATCTATGTAGGCAATACGGCTCCCGGCAAGTTATCAAATATCCGGAAAGATGAAATTTTGATAAAAACGCAGGCTGAGGATGTGGTCATTGCGGGCGGGGATCCGAAATCCACATTGTATGCGGTTTACACGTTTTTAGAGAATTTTCTGGATTGCAGATTTTATTCCCCTCAGGCAGAGGTTATACCAAAATCCGAGTCTGTTGCCATTCCCGGCAATACAGATTATCGGTACCTCCCGCCCGTCACAACACGAACTGTTCATTCGAGGTTGTATTACGAAAACCATGAATTCGCGGACAAGAGGAAAAGCACCTACAAAGCATTTCCCCGATATGTGCCTTCTGCGGGAGTACATACATTTCACCGGTTTGTGCCGGCCGATAAATACCTGAAATCCAATCCTGAATACTTTGCCTTGCGAAATGGCAGGCGGATCCCGACGCAGCTTTGCCTCACAAATGAAAATGTGCTGAAGATTGTTGTCGGACAAGTGGATTCGCTGTTGAAGGAGTATCCCGACGCAGACGTTATCTCGGTGAGCCAGGACGATAATACGCAGTACTGTCAGTGCGACAATTGCAAGGCGATCGACGACCGTGAGGGATCCCCCTCCGGCAGTGTAATCGAATTTGTCAATCAGGTCGCCAGGGAGTTTCCGGATAAAATGATCTCTACCCTGGCCTATCAGTATACTCGAACTGCTCCCAGGCGTATAAAACCGGAAAAAAATGTACTTATCACGCTGTGTTCGATCGAATGTGACCGAAGTGCGCCTATTGACGAAAAATGTACGGATTTTGCGAAGGACCTCACGGACTGGGGCAAGCTCACCGACAACATCAGGATTTGGGATTACACAACGCAATTCACCAATTTCCTGGCGCCATTCCCAAACATTCATACCATCAAATCAAACATTGAGCTCTTCCGGAATAATAATGCCAAATGGATTTTTGAACAGCACAGCCATCACCCGAGCGAACTGTTTGAGCTGCGGTCCTACCTCACTGCCAAACTTTTATGGGATCCTGATATCGATCAGGATTCGATCATTTCCGATTTTCTCCACGGGTATTACGAAGAAGCGGCACCGTACATTCACAATTACATAACCACCGTTCATGACGAAATTAAAAAGGAAAGTGATTTTTTCCTGTTCCTGTACGGCGATCCGTCCCAGGGATTCAAATCCTTTTTAAGGCCGGAACTTCTGAAGCAATATGATCAATGGTATGAGGAGGCGGAAAAAGCGATCGCGGGAAAACCTGAGGTGCTGAAGCGCGTGCGAAGGGCCAGAATAAGCATCGATTATGCCATCCTCGAAGCTGCCAGGATCAATGATCCCGAATCTTTCGCCATGGTTTCGGCAAATGACAAGGGCGAAAGGCAGATTTCCGAAGACCTTAAAACCAGGCTGTCCAGATTCCAGGAGACCTGCGAAGAAGGAAATATCACATTGATGAATGAAATGAGGTATAGCGTCGAGGAGTATCTGAGCGCTTATGAAAATACGCTTTCCAGGGCTATGGGAGAAAATACCGCAGTCGGAAGTAATGTGAAGTTGCTGCAGGCGCCAAAAAAATATGCCGGTGAAGATCCTCAAACGCTTACGGATGGCGCCTTCGGAGGGGCCAATTTCTATGCCAACTGGCTGGGCTTTGAAGGAAACGACCTTGAATGCATCATCGAATTAAATAATGAAAGTGAGATCAACCATATCTCCAGCGACTATTTGCAGGTTGTTAATCACATTGTATTTTTTCCTACCGACGTCACTTATTATTATTCGATCGATGGAATCAGCTATTCTTTATTGGGGAAGACCAATAATAAACGACCGTTGTCAAAGAAAAGTAAAATTAACGATATCCAAAGCTTTGCGCTGGACTTTTCTCCCGTAACGGCCAGGTACGTCAAGGTCGTGGCAAATAGTATGAAAACGGCTCCAGACTGGCATCATGGCGCGGGGTTGCCCTGCTGGATTTTTGTAGATGAAGTCATCATTCGTTAATCAACCGAAGCTCAGGACGACTGGGCATCTCAAGACAAACCGGCGCCATGAGCAGACATTGATTTTAACTGTTCATAGCATGACGGTTGTCTATTGATGTTGTCCCGGGGTTTGCAAACCGCTTTATAGGAGCATTTTGACCGTCAAAAACATCGGATATTTTTAAAAATATCCGATGTTGAAGCACCGGTCCTCCGGGCCAGCCTTTCGCACAATACGTAAAGGTCCTTAGACTACCTTAAATTTCCACTTGCCCCGCTTAAACAGGACAATGCCAAGCAGTGCCAAAATAGTTTCTCCGATCACGATTGAAAAGAAAACGCCATCTTCGGCCCATCCCAGGATCAACGCCAGAAAATATGCAATCGGAATTTGAATCAGCCAAAAACTTATGAAATTTATCCAGGTCGGCGTAGCCGTATCGCCGGCTCCATTAAAAGCCTGAGGCATTACCATACCAAATGCATAGCATAAATATCCAAGACTGATTACCTGAAGAGCTCTCACCCCAAACGCAATTACGGCTTCATCATCTACAAATAATCTTATGAAGAATCCGGAATCGTAAATAAAGATGATGGCGAAAAATACAAGAAATCCGACATTAATGAATGCCGTTTTCCAAACGGACTTCTCTGCCCTGTCCGGCTTTTTGGCTCCAAGATTCTGACCTACCATGGTCGCGGCCGCGTTTGACAATCCCCAGGAGGGCAACAAGGTAAATACCAATATCCGTATGGCCACCTGATAACCGGCTACCGCATCATCGCCGAATTCCGAAAGAATCCTCACCAAAATAACCCAACTCGAAGTTGCAATTAAATATTGGCCTATTCCACCGTACGAAAGTTTGATCAGTTTAAATATAGTCGTTAACCTTACCTTAAAATCATTCAGGCCAACCCGGATGCGGACTTTTCCCCGGAACAAAATGTAGAACTGAAAGACCACGGCGGTTCCCCTTCCGATGATGGTCGCCACGGCTGCCCCCTTGATCCCCAACTCCGGGAACGGACCCAATCCAAATATCAGGCACGGATCAAGAACAATATTCATCAAGTTTGCAATTACCAGTACGCGCATTGAAATGGCGGCATCCCCGGAGCTCCTGAATACAGCATTGATAATAAAAAGCAACATGATTACGATGTTGAAACTCAACATGTAAGAGGTAAACAGATATCCTTCACGGATCGTCTCCGGCGAGGCTCCCATAAGTCGCAGCAGCTCCCTGGGATAAAAAACGCCGGGTATTGCAAAAACGACGGAAAACACGATGCCGACCAAAATAGCCTGCGAGGCGACAACTGAAGCTTCTTTCTGTTTATGCTCGCCGATCCGCCGGGCGACCAGGGCAGTTGTTGCCATACTAAAACCAATGCCAACGGCATAGAAAATAGTCATCATGCTTTCGGTGTAGGCGATGGTCGCAAGAGCTTCCGAGCCGAGCTTAGCGACAAAAAATGTGTCGAAAAGTGCAAATAACGATTCCATCATCATTTCCAGCACCATCGGAATTGAAAGCAGCAAAATAGCTCTGCTCAATGACCCTTCCGTAAAGTCCTGATCGGTACCGGATATGGATTCAAGAATGTCTTTCCACAATCTTTTCATTTGTGAAAACCCGATTTTGGAAAACAAAAATACGTTTTTGCGTTGGTTATAATGATTACTCATTTTATGAAATTTGAAGCGATTAAGAAATTAATTGGAAGCCGGTGTACCGGCTAAAGTGAATGCGTCAGTTGCCTTAGCAACCAAACATGCCAACGGTATCCGGGGCCGTGACATCGATGAGGTATGTGAATTGAATAAACTTCATGTTCGCTTCTTAATAGATGCGCGAAGTTAATCAATAATTTCTCGGATATCCAAAATTAGAAAGAAAAAAAATAATGAATCAGGGAAAAAGCTGCCCATTGATCGCTATTCATTAAATACTCTTTTGAGCACATCATCTTTGTAACTCCTCCCGATCGGGATCAGTTTTTCTCCGATTTGCACCTGGTTGCCGTCCAGGGTTCTTATTTTCTTAATTGGGACGATATAAGAACGATGCACCCGAATAAACAATTCGGAAGGAAGAGATTCCTCAATAGATTTTAACGATTGCAAAACTATGATCCGCTGCTGTTTGGTATAATATGAAACATATTCCTTCAAACCTTCTATATATTCTATTTCATCAAGATGAACTTTGTAGATCTTGTGATCGGCATGCAGCAATACATATTTATCGTCATCGATCAAGGATGCATCCGCTTTGCGTTTCAATTCGATGGAATCCGTTGCTTTGTTCACTGCCTGTACAAACCGCTCAAACGGAAAAGGTTTGACCAAATAATCGATCACATCCAACTGATATCCTTCAAGAGCATATTCGGAATAGGCAGTAGTGAAAATAACAGCAGGTTTGTCTCGAAGTGTTTTTAAAAATTCCACTCCGGTAAGGCCCGGCATTTGAATATCGAGAAACAAAATATCTATTCTTTCCTCTTTCAGGATATCCATCGCTTCCAGTGGATTTTTGCACATGCCCCTGAGGTCCAACATCGGTATTTTTGCAACATACTCTTCAAGCAATTTTCTTGCGAGCTGTTCATCATCAACGATTAAGCACGAATAATTCATATACGGTTAAACGATCTGTTTTATATTAAACCTGAACATCCAAAGTTACCTCCAATTCAACCTGAAATTTGTCTTCGGTCGTGTTTATCCGAAGTCTGTGCGCATTCGGATACAGCAGCTCAAGTCTCCTCTTTACATTTTCCAGTCCTACTCCTCCTACTTTATCCTTGGTATAGTGCTCTTTCGGAAGACTGTTCTCCACCCTGAACAACAGGTGATTATTCGCACTTTCTATAGATATCTTTATCCATCCCAGCTCGACATCCTCAATTTTGCTGTGCTTAAAACTGTTCTCAATGAAGGGGATAAAGATCATTGGCGCAATCATGCTCTTCGGATCTGCCCGGCCAAAATCCACATCGATGTTGGTAATTTGGTCGTCTTTAAGTTTTTGCAGATCAATATAGTTGTTGATGTAATTGATCTCTTTTTCCAGGGGAACGCGGTCTGAATTGCAATCGTAGATGATGTATCTGAGCATGCCGGATAACTTCAGAATATTATCCGGTGTCTTTTCAGATCTGATCACGGATAGCGAGTAAATATTATTGAGCGCATTGAATAAGAAGTGCGGATTGATCTGTGATCTCAAAAACTTCAACTCCGAATTGAGATTTTCACTTTTAAGCTCGGAGGCTTCCCTTTCCCTCTGCAATGCAATTTGTGATGTCTTAAAAGCCGTAGATAAAAAATAGATCGCAAACATTTGGACAAATGCATAGTACATGCGCATCCGCCGAAACGGATTGAAAAATGGCCTTTTCATCTTTTTAAGGTTGTCCTTCATCCATTTGGGATTATCTCTCATCCATCTGGGGCCTTCACCACCCGCAGGTCGTTCACCATCTATCAATGCTTCGCCACTTCTCGGAGGGCCTATCCATTGAAAAACCGAAGGCAGCACAAACTCATAAAAAAGATAAAATC
>JAKSDO010000065.1 GCA_022360055.1 Cytophagales bacterium
GGCTTATTGAGTCAGGCATATTTAAGGAAACATCGGATTGAGTCTATCGACCTTAATTATTTGCTTGCAAATAATGCGCTTTTACGCCATTTGAAATATGAAAAGCAGGAGATTAAGAGAGTTCAGGATAGTCAATTGTCTTTGATGACAATTCACCATAAACTTAATCGACAACAACTTGAATTGCTTAATACCAAAAGTCAATGGTTATCGATTATGATTGGGCTATTGACTGTAATTATAATTTTGGGGAAGGCTACATCAGGACTTACCATTTTATCTTGAATCCATTGATTAGCGGCCCACCCGTCCATGTGACTTCACTTTTGTAATAGGAGGTTTTTTCGGATCAAGTTCGATAAAAATAATGAGGATTCGTTTTTTTAATAAGACTTAATGAACTCAAAACCAAAAATATACGCAAAAAATTCCCCAAACGATCCCCCCTCTAGTTGAAAATTTCCCCCAAATTTCCCCCCCATTAAACTTGGACTAGAATAGCATCAACTATAATTTCGATAGATAATGATTAGCCATTTTTTCAAACAGATGAAGAATTTAGTTTTGGTTTTTTTAGTCTTTACAGTCGCATTCCAGGGATTTATTAAAAAACCAGTTGGGCATAATGGCGCAATAAGTTTTAAGCAGATAGTAGCCATGGCAAACGGCGATTCGGAAGATGATGATCCTCCCCCTCCTTTTCCCCCTCCCGGAATGCCCAGACCTCCACAGGATACCATACCACCAGGTATATATCCGGTATTTTTTTCGGCTATAATTGATCGATAAGGATATGCTAACCAGAACGGCAAACATCATGCATCAACTGAATCTTTGTATTATGGTTGGGCTTATTATAGTCCTGCCATTTGCAGTGGATCGCGGCCTGATGTTTCCGACGCAAAGCGCCAAGTATTTTCTGTTTGGCTTTACCATACTGGTTGCAGGTGCCTTCACCCTTGTTGAAGTAATCTTGGCGAGGAAGCATCTCCCTGTTCAAATTACTCCATTGGATTTCCTTCTAGCGGTATTTTTCCTTTATATTGTTACTCGAGTGTTTATAGACATTGAAAGGTATGGTCTCCCGCACCGCTTTATTGAACTTTCAGGCCTGGCAGTTTTTTATTTGGTTCTTCGACGGTTGGATCACCGGTCATTCAATATTTTGCTGATAGCCCTATTGCTATCCGGAGCAGCCCAGGGTGTATTTGGCAACCTCCAATTATACGGTTTTTTCCATTCTCACCACAATATGTTTAAAATAACTGGCGGTTTCTTTAATCCCGGACCCTATGCAGGCTTTCTAGCTATTATATTTCCCATTGCTTTGGTCATCTATCTCAGAAATAAGAACGCCTGTTCCCTAAAACCCTCAGTAAGTCTGCCTTCATCAGGATCACTCGTAAAGGATTCCGAAGCAAGAGGTTTTACCAACTTCTTAACAAAACAAACTATAACCGAGTCGTTGATCTTTAAGTATGTTTCACTGTTCACGATCATTTCTATACTTTTGGTTTTGCCGGTCACCAGGTCTCGTGCGGCCTGGCTGGCTATGGCGGTCTCTTCCATCCTTATCTTTGCAGACAGATACAATCTAAAGAGCCTTATCCAAAGCAAATTTAACACTACGATCAAAAAAGTCGCTCTGGTAGCAACGATGACAATTTTGTTGGGTACTGTATCAATAGGTTTGTATGTTATGAAGCAGGACTCTGTAGATGGCAGGTTGTTGATCTGGAAGGTAACGACCAACATGATCAAAGAGCGCCCGGTGTTCGGTTTTGGTTATGACCGCTTCAAAGCAAATTATTTGAAGTTTCAGGCAGATTATTTTGCTGAGAACAGTAATTCGAAAAAAGCTGTGGTAGCCGACAATACTACTCGGGCGTTTAATGAGTATCTGCAGCTCACTTCCGAGCTTGGAATAATTGGTTTATTGCTCATTCTGGCATTGGGTTATGTCATTTTTTTTAGCAAATGTAAATCAAAAGAACACAGGTGGTGCTTTGCAGCAAGGATGTCATTGTTGGCATTTGGCCTATTTGCCCTGTTTTCATATCCGGCAGAGCTCCTGCCGATGAAGTTGTCCATGGTCGTTTACATGGCGCTAATAGCGGCTCGTCAAAGAAGTGTTGAGTTTAATCTACCTAACATTCATTATCCAATCAGGACTATTCGTCCAATAGCAATAGCCGGATCAATTACTGGATTGTACATTATGAGTTTGCTAATAAAACCTTTGCACCTACAATACCGGAGCAACCGGCAATGGAAATATGCTTACCTCACCTACCAAATGGGGGCATATGAAGCCTGTCTGCCAGGATACCGGAAAGTTTACGATCATTTGAAATACAATGGTGATTTCCTGGTGAATTATGGCAAAGCCTGTTCGATGGCGGACGAGCATGAGAAGGCGATAGAAATACTCAACAGAGCAAAAGGATTGCTGCCAAATACTATCATATACACAGCATTAGGTGACAGCTATAAAGCGTTAGGGCAGCATGACCATGCAGAACAGGCTTATTTAAGGGCCGCACAAACGCTTCCTGATCGATTTTACCCTAAGTACTTGCTGGCAAAATTATACGACGAAACGGACCAGCAGTTAAAGGCAATTAATATGGCAAGAGCGCTGCTCAATAAAGAGATAAAAATAGAATCCATGGCGGTTGAGGAAATTAGGAAAGAGATGGAGGCCATCGTGAATAAATTAAAATTGGACTCGATATGAGTATTAATAAATTGTTTTATTTTAAAATTTAAACAAAATGAAAAAAGTGATTTTTGGAATTGCAATTGTATTTGCACTTGGGTTTAGTTTAAATGTCAATCTTCTGCACGAAGATTCAAACTTGAAGAATTTCAGTTTGTTTAGCTTGACGACAATGGCTCATGCTGATGGTGAAAGTGGTTATTCTTGCTCTGTATCAACAAACTGTTATAACTTATGGGGAGCTCTTATGGGATCGGTTGTTTGTACTGGAACTAAATGTTCTAGAGGGAGTAGTTGGGTAAAATGCGATGGCAAGACTACTGAGTGCTAAATTGAGAAAAATCCGGGGAATCAAGATCGCCCCGGATAATGAAGCAGAATAAGATATTGTAGGTCGTATGAGATATATTTTTCCCTTGCTCCTTTTTGTTGTCTACATTATCATGTTTAATTCATGTAAAATCAAGACAAATAGTTTGCCCGAAGAAACATTAAAGATTGATACTCTAATCCAGCAATTAACCGATTCTACATTTTTGTCAGATATCCGTTCCATTCATTATAGCAACAATAGGTTCTTCATTTCCGATTATAAAAGAGACCAAATTATAATCTTAGACAATGACTTGAGGTTGCTAAAAGCCTTAGGCAGAAAGGGCAGAGGACCTGGAGAGCTGTTGGGAGTATCTCAGTTATTTGTCAATAATGATACTATTTTCTCATTAAATGATGGAAAAAGATCCATAGAACTGTTTGACACAAACAAATACCTTAAAACAATTCGTCCTTCTACATCAGTGCGATTAGATGCTAGGTACAGGTTTTTTACGTACGAAAGTGACATTTATTTTGCCATTGCTAATGAAAGTTTCAGTATTTGTAAGTACAACTTATTATCTGATTCAGTTTTTAATTTTGGGGAGGTAAAACAATTCCGAACACCAAAGGAAACAAGAATTAAGAACCATCGACATTTACTTAAATACCGGGACTTTCTAATTGCTGTACCTAATTGTCAACCTGTCATAGAAATGTACGGACTTGATGGGGAACTACTAGATCAATTTGATCTCAGTGATATTCATCTTGTAAACGACCTTCTGGTTTATGTCAAAAGTCAAGAATTGGCAGAAAACAGTTATGTTGTGTTTTTTTCAGATGCATACATTTACAAGGACCGACTTTTAATACAAATTCTTACTATAGGAGGAAACAATAAGCCTTCTAATAATAAAATTCTAGAATTGAAAGTTACTCCAAGCGACATCCAACCTCAACGTATATTAAATTTGGGAAAAGGATGGTTCGAGCCAATATGTGTAACTGAAAATCATATAGTTGCATTCAAAAGTAATATGGAATTGGTTCGTTTCATTTATGAATAGGGTGAGTTTAATTCTCATGTGCATAGTTACAACAAAAGTCTTTGTTTTTATGCATTGCGACTCTAGGAGTAAAAGTGGTTCCAAAGCGACTTCTGGAAATGATAGTATGCTAGATCTGCAAAAAACCATGATATTGAACAAAGAAGTCAAGACACTTAACAAGATATTAGGAGATTCGATTTGTTTATCCTATAAGGTTATCTTTTTATACAATGGTTTTGATTGTGAAGCATGTATTGATAATGGTTATGCAATAGTAAACAAGATTGATTCGATATCTAAAAAGCAAATAGTCTACACTATTTCAACTTCGGCCAATAAAAGCCGAGATCAGCTTAAAAATAATTATTTCAATTACGTTTTTGAAGATGGGCATGATTTAGTTAGACGCGAGCTGAAATACATATATACACCTGTTTTGTTGAAATTAGATTCATCAAACAAGATTAGGGATGTTTATTTCCCGATTTATGTCAGGGATTTGAAGTCTGAGAATGAATTTATTAAAAAGTGCATTGACAATTGAAAATTCAGTGTTTGTTTAACCTGCTGACTGTTGATCCAGTGAAAATTAGATTTCAAACCAATGTCTCTCAAAATTTCTGTTAAATTTTTGATTTCGCTGCACCTGATATTTTGTATTTTCTCCTGTCAGAAACAAAAAGATGATATGGAAACGGCTTTGTCCCTAGCCGGGGATAATCGCCGAGAATTACAAGCTGTAATTGACTATTACCAAGACCTGCAGGACAGTCTAAAATTGGAAGCGGCATATTTCCTGATCGAAAATATGATATATCATGGGTCAAAAACCGTAACCTTTGAAAATGAAAGGTACCGGTTTGATATGTTAGCCTATCCGGATAAGTGGACTATGAGAAGTGCAAGGGATTCATTACAGCAAATCTACGGTTTCTTTTCCCGCAGAGCCAAAATGGAGTATGATATTAGAAGCATTTCATCCGATTATATCATTGAAAACATAGAACAGGCATTTGAATCTTGGAAAAATCCCTGGGCAAAACATGTTGGATTTCAGGATTTCTGCGAATTTATTCTTCCATATCGTATTTTAACCGAGCCTGTAAGCAACTGGCGCGTTCAATTAAAAAATAAATACAATTGGGTAATTGATTCGATACAGAATACCGATGATCCTCTGGAAGCTTGTAATCTGGTAAATACAGAGATTACAAATTGGTTTTCGTATAATAGTCTATTTGACTACCATACAAGATTAAGTTTGAATCAATTGTTGGAGCAAAAACGAGGGAATTGTGACGATATGGCTTCAATAACTACCTATATCATGAGGTCCGTCGGTATTCCTGTGGTTAGTGACTTTGTCCCATATTGGGGCAAATCAGATCAAGGACATAGATGGAATGCAATCCTTACCTCCGCTGGGAGAACCCTTCCTTTTGGAG
Source organism: Cytophagales bacterium (assembly GCA_022360055.1). GTDB lineage: Bacteria > Bacteroidota > Bacteroidia > Cytophagales > Cyclobacteriaceae > JAAUQL01. The sequence continues at coordinate 5,532 of JAKSDO010000065.1, forward strand.
GAGCTGATGCTAAGAATTTTCCGTCGCCGCCTGAATTAATGGATACTCCTTTGTCAGAAGCTTTTAGAAATAGTGGATTACCAAAAGTTTATCGTACTACATTTGAATCGCAAAAAAATAGCCTCGCTTTTATCAGAACCAAAGACGAAACTATTCCTCCATTCTTCGAAAACGTGGCAGTTAAAGATGTAACTGGTTTTTATGTCAATTCGATTGATGTAAAAGTGGATTTAGCAGAAAAGCCTCCCTTGAACACGCGTTTTGTTTATTTATGTGTTTTTAATAGAGGTGATTGGCAAGCGGTTCACTGGTCAGAAATTGCTGATGGTAAATATGCTGTTTTTTCCGATATGGGGCCTGATATTATATACCGGCCTATGTACTACAATGGCGATTTTATCCCGGCATCCGCACCATTTCTTTTAAAACCGAACGGGACGCTAAAATCCTTGGAGCCAGAAGACGCAGGAGATACGGTTTTGGCAAGATGTCACCGCATTGGCCCTTGGATGTGGAGTGCGACAGATCCTAATACCATTCATAAAGGAGAATACTATGAATTGTTTTGTTGGCGCGATAATCAATGGAAAAGTATAGGTTATCAAAAAGCATTAAACAACTGGTTAGATTTTGAGTCTGTGCCTGTTAGTGGATTTTTTAGAATTGTAAAGAATAGAACGGAAATTGGAAGGATTTTTATTTTTGATCCTTATGAAACAACCACCTATGGACTTGTTCAAAAATTTTATTAAACGGTTTCCAGGATCTTTCTGTCAATGGTGAGATCTGAAATGTCTAAGAAATCTATTCGTAAGAGAAAATTGCACTTCTGCTAAGTTATTCGAAGAGCGCCCTGAGTAACCGACTGTTACTCTATTATCGTGAAAGGTTTGCCTTTATCAAGAATTCCAGGAGTTCTCAAATATAACGAATGGTTTGACGTGAATACAGAAGACGGATATGGTATGGAGGTTGGTTTCCAACTTGAAAAAATAAGGTTCATGAGAGTGAAAATTTGCCTATTTTTAGATTCATATACATTTATACTCAGTGCCAAACTTAATTTTTAGCATGAAGACACTTCTTTTTTTTAACTTCTTGTTTTTATTATTTGCATGCGGTGTTGTAAATGATGAAAAAAAAGATCATACGCTTGAAAAGCGCCAATACCTGCGCGAACCGAACCTGGTGGATGTTTTGATCCTGGAAACATCCGGTTTCAAAAAGGAGCTGGTCAGCAACGGCTGCCTCAAAGCCAAAAGAAAAAGCATACTCAAATGCGAGCTTTCCGAGGAGCTTGTCGAACTAAACTACCGGAATGGGGATTGGGTAAAGCAGGGTGCGATAATTGCCGAGCTGCAAAGTGATGACCAAAGATCGAGGCTGGAGCGGGCAAAGACGGTGCTGAAAAGGGCTGAGCTGGAGCTGGCGGATTTTCTTCTGGGGCACGGCAACCTGGCCTTGAAGGACACGGCGGACATGTCAAAAGATCTGCTGGAGATCGGCAAGGTAAGATCGGGATATTTGGATGCGCAGCATGAATTGAGGGCTGCCCGCCTGGAACTCGCCTCATGTAAGCTTATCGCGCCGTTTTCAGGCAAGATTGCCAACCTGGGCTATAAGATTCATGAACAGGTGAGCCTCGGGGAGGAGTTTTGCACACTGATCGACGACAGTGCGTTCGAAGTGGAGTTTGGCGTGCTGGAAACAGAGCTCAGAGAGGTCGAGGTCGGCAAGGCAGCCAAAATCGTCCCCTTTTCCCTAAACATGGAATTCAAAGGAAGCGTATCGGAAATCAATCCGGTAGTGGATGAAAATGGCCTGGTGACTGCAAAAGCCCTGGTGAGGAATACCGGTGATCTGATGGAAGGCATGAATGTGAAGATATACATACAGTCCGTAGTACCCGGGCAATTGGTGGTGCCGAAAGAAGCGGGCGTTATGAGACAAAATCAGGAAGTGTTATTTAAGATTGTCAATGGCAGAGCTTACTGGACCTATGTGAAAACATTGAACGAAAACAGTACTTCCTTTTCAGTGGTCGCCCATCCTGAGAAAGGGGCTACGTTGGCTGCAGGAGATTCGGTAATCGTTTCAGGCAATCTGAACCTGGCGCACGAAAGTGAGGTGGAAGTTAGGGAATCATTGTATCATCAATAAAGGATGGTTGACTTTTTAATACAACGACCGATTGCGGTCAGCATGACTTTTTTGGCTGTTGTCGTCCTTGGAATTGTGGCGACGCTGAGGCTTCCGGTTTCCCTGATGCCCGAC
>JAKSDO010000166.1 GCA_022360055.1 Cytophagales bacterium
AATCACTTTAGAATATTAAATGAATGCAGATAAGGGATTACTTTATTTATTCAACAATCGACATTAAACCATTGATCTGCTCAAAGGTACTTTACATCAACATCCAATTGTCTATTCGCTTATCAGATTTTAAATCCGATCCCAACACCCCAAATAGGATTATGAATAACTACAGATTACGAAATTGATTCAACGCCAAAGACCGTAGGGATAAGATATTGAAACTTCATATCAATATAATTCAAAAGAGAAAAACGATTTCCCTTCAATGTATTGTCACTTATTCAAATTAATGAAAAAATGCCCGCACTAACGGACATTTTTCTATTCATTTTAATATCTATACTATAAGTACATCATTACCACCATGGATTCTGTTCAAGATTTTCATTTAACGAAATTTCCTCGGCTGGCAATGGGAACAAGTAATGTTTTGGGTCTTCAAATTGTCTGCCTTCAATAGCTTCCGAAACAATAAATCCATTTTCATCAACGTTAATGTCTACTCCAGGAGTAAGATCCGGATAACTCGATTGTTGAAATTGAGCTCCTAATATTGCACGTGGCAACTCATATTCCGCCATCTTCCACCGCATCAAATCATCATATCTGAAACTTTCACCTGCCAATTCTATTCTCCTTTCTCTCCTTATTTCATCGAGCATATTCAGTTTCACACCGGCTGGATTTGCCCCATCTACAAAACTATTTGTCAAAACGGGCATTCCTGCTCGGGCCCTTAATTTATTTATTGAAATATTAAGTTCCTCATCGGTAATTGAGCCATTTAATTCGAAAGTGGCCTCTGCAAAATTCAATAAAACCTCCGCAAAGCGCATATATATATCATCAGTATAAATAAATGTTTCAACCAATGCCAACGGATCTCCCGGTTTCTTTGGCCAATAACCTGTACGCGCTCTTGAAAGATCGGGTGTAAGCGGAGCTCCGTCGTAATCTGAACCGGGCTTCCATATGGTACCTTCCATTCTAGGGTCGCGATTAATAAACTCACTATCTATAGTACCATATCCTTGAAATAAAGGTGAATGTTCAATGGGTAGACCGTCTGTACAAAGAAAAGCATCAGCCAGATATTTGGTAGGGTGCATATTCGCATCAACAACTAATCCTCGACCTCTCGGTGAAACGCCAGTAATCCCCTCTTTATAAAACTTTGACAACATCACTTCCGAATTATTTTCATTAGATTTTTCAAAGATTTCCGCAAAACCAGAAAATAGTGCGTAGTCATCAGGATCATTGATCAACTCCAAAGCAGCATCCATTGCGATTTGTAAATGCTTGTTGGCATTACCATAGCTGTGATATTTTTCGCGTGTCCCTTCATATAATGCAACTCTGCTTAAAAATCCTAATGCGGAACCACGTGTTATTCTACCTTCGTCAGAAGATTCCAGACCGCTTCTTCTTGGAAGTTTATCTGCTGAAAATTGTAAATCCGAAATAATAAAATCTACGACCTCTTCACGGTTCGTTCGGGGGCCATATAGCTCCTCACTGTTTACATCAAGAGTAGAAGTAACCAATGGAACATCTCCAAACCTTTTTACCAATTCAAAATAAAAATATCCCCTAAAAAATCGTGCCTCAGCTTCATACCTATCTCTAACACCTTGATCTTCTGGCACTAAATTAATATTTTCAAGTATATCATGAATTCTTCTTATAGCGGTGTACCGGTTATTCCAATTATTATCCGAATTAGGAATTGCATGACTTCCGGCACTCACCGGATTGCTACCTCCACTAAAATAATCTATCGTTTGGATATCCATATCGGTTTGCCTACTTAACTGAGAATATAACTCGTTGACAGCCAATCTCAAATCTGCTTCTGATCGCCAGAAACTATCTGCAGAAATACTATCGAGCGGTACTTTGTCTAAAACATCGTTGCATCCAAACGCAATTAGCACTATAAACACAACCATTGATAATTTATTTTTCATTCTACGATTATTTTATTCTAGAATGTAACATTCAGACCTAAAGAATAGATTCTGTTTAGCGGGTACGTAGCGCGAGGATTGGTGGAATTTACTTCTGGATCAAACATTATTAAATTCGTTTTCTCCCATATATTTTCCCCATTGAAATAAACCCTAAGATTTTCTACTACGCCTGTAGGTATGGTATATCCTATTTGAATATTTTTTAACCTTATGTAGGAAGCATCCTGTAACCAATGAGTTGAACTTTCATAATTATGGCCTCTTTGCAATGGTCTTGGGAATCTTGCATCAGGATTTTCAGGAGTCCAATAATCATTTTGTGCCTTGAAGGAGAAATTATCCCAGGGCTTTCTAAAAGCGCCTAATGAACTGGCATTGAAGTAAAGGTCTCTTTTACCTACTCCTTGAAAAAATATAGCAAAGTCAAAACCTTTCCATGAAGCATCCGCGCGAAATCCATAAACATATCTCGGAATAGTCGTTCCTGCATAAACTGCATCATTTGGATTGGATATTTTGCCGTCTCCATCCTGATCGACTAATTTAATATCTCCTATACCGACATTACTTCCTCCCGGCTGGGAAGCTCCGGCATCAAGTTCCTCCTGATTATCATAATAACCATCAGCTTCGTATAAAAATAAAGAGTTGATTGGATACCCCTCAGCTTGTCTACCGGTAGTTGAAAGCGATGGATTTTCTATTTCGCCCATCGTCAATTCTGTTATTTTATTAGTTTGATCATGAATATTAAATCTTAAATTGTAGTCCAAACCAATACTTTCTACTTCATCTCGCCAGGTGGCGAGCACTTCCCAACCCTTAGTTTCCAAAGTTCCATTATTGAGTGTGGGAACCCCAATGCCAATTACTTTTGGAACGCTAACTGAGATAAGCATATCTAGGTTTTGCTTAATGAAATAGTCTGCTTCCAAGAACAGGCGATTTTCTAAAAATCCCATTTCTACACCAAAGTTGATCGTTTGCACCGTCTCCCAAGTCCTTTCCTGTGAAGGTAAAGAAGGTGCGAAAATCCGTTGTTCGTCTCCATTAGGGAAGGGAACTAAGCCGGATTGAACTACATACACAGGAATATGATCATACAAGCCTAAACCTGATTGATTCCCTACTTCCCCGTAAGATGCTCTGAATTTTAAGGTTGAAAACACGTTCTGATTTTGCATAAAACTTTCGTTTGTTACCAACCACCCAACTGAGCCAGAAGTAAATAACCCCCATTTGTTCTTATCAGAAAACCTGGAAGATCCATCATATCTTAAATTTGCTTCTAACAAATATTTTCCATCAAAATCATAATTAATTCTTCCAAAAAATGAAGCCAGACCCCATTCGCCTGCAGACCAGTTAGTAGATGTTTCATCTCCAGTCCCTCCTAAATTAAATGCAGGTAACTCGTTGCCTAAAATATTTAATCTCCTGGCCCACGATCTCTCTAAATAGTTTTCCTCAACAGATCCGCCTGCTAATATTGTTACGCTATGCCTATTAAAAGACTTAGTGTATTCAGTGGTTATTTGCGCCAAATAATATCGACCATAGCGATTTAATAGTTCAATTCTATTTGGTTTGTTAATCCATCCGAGATTTATTGCTTCACCCAAGGTATTGTATTTATAGTAAGCTCTTCCCCAAAGTTGCCCTTTCTGCCAGGAAGTGTTGTAACCACCTGTTGCAGTTACTTTAAGATCGTCGATCACATTCCATATTAACGACAACCTTCCTTCGACCAGGTTTTCTTTATTATTATTAAAACCTGCTTCTCTTAAAATCTGTAACGTATTTTGTTGAAAACGATGTCTTGAATAATTACCATCCGGATTGTAAATCTCCATATTTCGTCCAGCTTGAGTTACAGATCCCATAGCATCAAACGATGGTTGTTTTAGTTCAGAATTTACCAAACTAAGTCTCGTATCAATTGATAATTTTTCAGGAATTAGTTCAATTCCCAGGTTTGTTCTAAAATTGTAACGATCAAAGTTATCGGGACCCCATTCAGCAAAGTAGCCATCCTGATCCAGCCATCCAGCAGAAATATTGTAATTGCTGCGACTTCCACCTCCGCTTATCGTAATGTTGTGATTTTGCTGAAATTGTCTATCAAGGAAATGATCCACCCAATCAAAATCTCCAGAATGTAAGTAGTCTCTTGCATTATTTGGATTTGGAATTGCAGTTACATTAGGATCTGCTAATGCTTCTAATAAATAATCGGGGAAGAAGGGGCTTTGTCCTGCATTAGCGGCTGCAAGATTTGCCAACTCGGCATTATCTAATGGTGTGTTCTGTTCGGGAAAGATGGTTGGAGTCTTTATTGCTACATTACCGTGATATGATACCGTTAGACGTCCTCCCTTTTTTCCATTTTTAGTGGTTACAAGTATTACACCATCTGCAGCTCTTGCTCCATAGATTGAGGAAGCTGCGGCATCCTTCAATACAGAAATAGACTCAATATCAATAGGATTAAGATCGTTTAGGCTCCCAGGAACACCATCGATAATAACAAGTTCACCCCCTGCTTTAAGACTTCTTAAAGGATCGTTACTTGAAGGAGAATTTAATGTTGAAAATCCTCGAATTTGGATCGTTGCAACAGCACCCGGTTTTCCTCCACCTTGCTGAACTGTAACTCCTGCCATAGTTCCTTGAAGGGCCTCTGTAACTGTGGTTACAGGACGGTTTTGAATTACTTCATTATCAACCGTAGAAATAGCTCCGGTTACATTTGGTTTCTTTTGCGTACCATATCCAACCACAACAATTTCTTCAAGGGCTGTAATATCCGGCACCATGGAAACATCAATGA
>JAKSDO010000038.1 GCA_022360055.1 Cytophagales bacterium
TTCTTTTTTTTTTTTTTTTTGAAATATATCAGCAGGATCGACGCCTTTTCCCTTCAACCATTCAATATATGCATTGGTTCCAGCCTCTGCACCCTGGCCCGGGCTGTGGCTGAGCCAGAATTTCCTGAATCCGTCATTGGTCCGTTGCTCCTTGCCTTCCCATGCCGAAGCTATGTGAAGTTTTCCAGAGAGTGCGCAATCGTAGCCAGCATCTGCAAGCCTTTTACTTATTAGTTGTACCCGTTTGCTCTCAGGGAAGTATTCATTTCCATTGCGATTCTGATGAACCTGACTCGGATAAAGACCAGTCATAAAGCTCGCGCGGCTTGGGGTGCAAATAGGGCTTTGACAGTAAGCCCTGGTAAAGGCTACACCCTGGTCACAGAGCTTGTCGAGGTTAGGTGTCCTGATAATATCATTGCCTAAGCTGTGAATTGTATTGTATCGCTGCTGATCAGTTGTAATCCATAGGATATTTGGTTTCAAATCTTGGGCCAAGCAGGTGAAACTTGAAAATGAGCAGGCGCCACTAAGAACTAGTAGGCTTAATATATTAATGAATTTCATAATAAAACTATTTTTTTGTATGATCTCCGTGGTGAGAATGACTGGAATTATTTGCTTTCGCTACAGGTTCCTTATTTATTTCTGGCAACCAAATTGCAAGGCTATTTATTAGAGAGCGATAACTGTCATTCCTCGCAAGATTCTCCCATTCATGTTTGTCCTGAGTTGTATTGTATAACTCTTCTGTACCATCGGCCAGTCTGATATATCTGAAATCGTCTGCGCGAATGGCATGATTGTTTTTACCGTAGGTGATGACTACAGGTTTATCAAGTCGGTTTACTTTCCCTTCTAAAATTGGCACCAGGCTTTGGCCTTCGGTATAATCCGGTATTGGTATTCCACATAGTTCTGCAAGTGTTGGATAAAGGTCTACTAAGCTCACAGGGTATGAGATGCTTCTATTCTTTTCTTCACCTGGGACAACAATAATATATGGGATGTGAGTAGATTTTTCTGTAAGAATAAATTTTTCCCAATGTTCTTTTTCACCCAGATGGTAACCGTGATCTGACCACAATACTATTATAGTATTATCCGCATTACCGGAAGCATATAATGCATCAAGCAATCTTCCTACATTATGGTCTGCATAGGAGCAGGATGCCTGGTAGTGCTGAACGGCTTTTTCATAAATGTCAGGATCTCGTTGCTTTTCATGTTCAAATGTGCTCATCCATCCATATCTGCCATAGCCTTGGATGAAGTCAATGGAACTTTGCTCTAAGTCATCAAAATCATTTTTGTTTATTATTGGTACGGTAAGCTCTTCCAAAGGATAATTATCTAAGAAGGCTGATTCAGGCACATAAAACGGCATATGTGGCCTGAAAATTCCAACAGCCATAAAAAAGGGTTCGGATTCTGATTTTATTTTGTTAATGGCCCAGTCAACCGTTCGTTCATCGATATGTTTCGAGCCATCCTGAGCCCATATACCCCAGTCGAAATTGGGACTGATATCTCTAGTATTATTATCATCCTGACCAATCCATTTTGTGACACCGCAAATGTTAGTTTCTGGCATGGGGGAATCAGGCCTTCCGTTCACCGGGAACGGATTGCTTTCTGAAAATATTGAATAATCTACATGTGCAGGACCGTGATGATGGAATATTTTACCTGAGCAAAAGGTTTTATATCCATGCTTTTTGAAATGGGCTGGCATTAGCATATCCGGACTCAAGGCGTCTTTCCAGTTAGAAGAGTTTGTGTAGACTCCTATAGTGGAGGGACGTACCCCGCTCAAAATAGAAGCCCGGGACGGATTACATGCAGGTGCATTACAATATGCCTGAGTGAAGAAAGTTCCTGTCTCGGCTAGTCTTTCAATATTTGGAACATGAATCGGATTGGATGGATCATGCAATTTCGTCCAGTCATTCATATCATCTACACATATCATTAAGACATTTGGTTTATTCTTTGGTGTTTTTTGTGGTTTCTCAATGCAGCCATATGTTATTAAGAACATTGCTAGGAGAAGATATTGTCCCGCGAGATTGATATAATACATGACCGGTTTGTTTAAAATTATATTACAAAGCAAAATTATAAAAAAGAATAATATGTAATACATATTTACATAAAATTAAAATTAGGACAAATGTCTGGGACGATTTTTTTCTCTCAATGAATTGACTTTGATAGCATGCTACGAAGCTGGTGTGTCAACCATAAGAACTTGTATACAATATTTTAGTGGGTGAACTCAACAATATGCTGTAGCAAGATTTAATAATATTTTCGCAATAAACAGAAATAATTAAAATCCAGCCCTTTCTTCCTTTGTCAAGTAGTCAATCTAATTAATTATGGAAAATCAATTATTGAATGCCAATACACAGAAGTTCTGGAAAGAGCAATACGATTTGGATGGGTTTATTTATATACCCGGATTTTTATCTTTAGATGAGATTAGTGCTTTACGAAAAGAGCTTGATAGTCTAGACCTGAATAAAATGCCTCCTGAAAAGGTGTATTATGAAAATAAGGAAAGGCCTGACACGCTAAAACAGCTTCAGCATTTGTTTAATTACAGTCCTTTATTTAAAGAAACCATGTTCGAAAGCAAATTTACAGAGCTTGCAAACCTGCTATTGGGTGAAAAGGCGATTGGTAAGAATATGCAGTTTTTTAATAAGCCGCCAAAGTTGGGCAAACCTACTCCCCCTCATCAGGATGGGTATTATTTTATGTTGGAGCCGCAGAATGCAATTACCATGTGGCTTGCTTTGGAGGATGTGGATGAGGAAAATGGTTGTGTTCGGTATGTTAAAGGATCCCATAAAGAAGGCATGAGGCCCCACGGAAGAACAGCGGTGCTAGGGTTTTCACAGGCCATGCTTGACTTTCCACAAGAATCTGATCTGCAACATGAAGTCTATTTCAGGGTAAAGCCGGGAGATTTGCTTGCACACCATTCTTTAACCATTCATTGGGCCGATGGCAATCAAAGTGAAAACAGAACACGTAAATCTCTAGGATTTATTTACTATGGAGAAAATGCCAAAGTGGATGAAGCTGCACATAAATTCTATCAGGAAAAACTGGCCAGGGAGCTAAAAGAAAAGGATTCCATTTAGCAATGATCAGCGCAGAATATTAAGTTGCTGGTAGCTAGAGCACCCACTATTAACTTTGAGCAAGTGGAGTATGATGTACGCCAAATTAATACTGCTACAAAAGAAGCAAAGGGGCATTGTTTGCTGCTAAGAAGAAAAGAGTTCTTTTCAATTATTAACGGAAGATTTTTGAAAGGTTACCCTCGAAGTATCTTCTCAAATGATTTCTACAAAGAGAATAGGTGTAGTTGGTTGAGGTGCGCTTTGGCTGCGAAAACAGAATAAATACTTTCAATGTGATCGTCAAAATTACCTTTGCCGTGAGAGCATCAGGCCAAATCAGATGTAAAAAATTTACATTTGTCAGAAGCTTCCTTAATCCATTTTTAAGATTTGCCTTTTAAACTGCAAGGGTGGTAAACCTTTGATTTTTTTGAATGCAGCAATAAAATTGGAATAGGTGTTGAAGCCCGTCAAGTCGCTGATCTCATTGATGTTTTTTCCTTTCTCCAGCAGCAAAACTGCTTTGCCTATGCGCTGTGTCAAGATATATTGATATATACTGATTCCAAACCTTTCTTTAAATTGCCTGGCCAGATGGTATTTGCTGATTCCGGCAAACCTTGCCAACTGATCCAGGCTAAGATCTGTGGCAATATTACTAATGATAAAGTCTATTAATTCATTGAATGGACTGGGATCTTGATGATTTTCGGGAAAATCAAATTTATTCTTGATGGTCTTATTCAGAAAGATGATGATTTCACAAAGTATAAGTTTTCTTTTTACTTCCCAGGCATAAGCGCTTTGATCAAGCATTTTTTCAAATTGCGCTATTAGCCATTCCCTCCGGTCTTGTGGAATAATAATTTTATTGGAATGTCGTCTTCCTGCTTCATTGAATAAGGACAATAAATCTGCAGAATCAAAAAAAGGTTGAACCAAGGAGGGTAGGAATTTTACCGAGAAACGAGTCATGGGCTTACCTGGCAAGCTACTAGCTGTGTGCACCTGGTTTTTATTGACCACAAAAAGATCAAAATCATTGATCGAATAAGTTTTGTGCCCTATATGATACTCATGGCCTCCCTCCAATATAAAACTGATTTCATAATTCTGGTGAAAATGAAGCCTGATTGGTTTATCTATATTATTCAACTTGGCTACAACCAGAGGTTTTAATTCTTCTTCATTGATGATGTGTAGATTCCTCACCAGATAGCAATATTTAATATATAGTAAGCAATTTATAATAATAATTTAAAATCAGACGCAACTTATTTTGTTTGCATAAATCATTGGCTAAAAACCTTCTGGAAATATGAACAACTCGAAACAGAGAGTAAAAACTGCAATAAACTTCAAAAATCCTGACAGGGTACCCATGCATATGAATGCTACTAAGTGGGTACTGGCAAAATTGAAGCAACATTTTAGAGTAAGTGATGATCATGAATTATTGAATGTTATGCACATCGATACTTTTGATATGAGGGGCTTAGATCTTCACGGAGGCGTGATGCCTCATTATGTTGGCGACAAGCATTCATTTCTCGATACATCCTGGAGTGGTGATATTATGAAATTATGGAACATTGATGAAAAAGAGATAGAAGGAAACGCCGGTTTTTCCTATGTAGTTGAGGATTTTCCTTTGGCACAGGCCAATGATTTTGATTCAATCAGAAACTTTAACTGGCCACAAGCAGACTGGTTCTCCTATAAAGATCTGGATATGCAACTGGCGAAATGGTCGGATAAGGCCATTATTGCTACCGGGGCTTCCTTTTTTCAGCATGCGACCTTTGTGAGAGGCATGGATATCTTGTTGCTCGATATGTTGATTGATGTAGAGACTGCAGGATATATCTTTGATCAGGTGTTTGATTTTTATTATGAATTTTTTGCTAGAATCATGGAAAAAGCGGGTCACTTAATTGATCTTCTCGCCTTTGCTGATGATCTGGCCTCGCAACAAAGCCTACTGTTTGGCCCGGAATTGTTCGAGCAATATTTTGCTGCAAAAATCAGAAAAATGGCTGATCTGGTACACAAATATGGTGTAAAACTATTGCTGCATACTGATGGGAATGTATCTGAGCTTATTCCCAGATTTATTGAATTAGGGGTAGATATTTTGGATCCAATACAACCCGAGGCAGATAATATGGATGCTAAAGTGCTAAAAAAAATGTATGGCAGTGAATTATGTTTCAGAGGAGGAGTCAGTGCTCAAAATACGCTTACCTATGGCAGTAAGCAAGAGGTGAAGGATGAAACGAGGAGGTTATTGGATGTCATGATGCCAGGTGGGGGATATATCCTTGCTCCTGGACACCCGGTTCTGCAGGATGATATTCCTGTAGAAAATATCATCACAATGTATCAAACCGGACTTGAGTATAGCTAGCCTGATTTTATTACACAGTAAATTATTATTTAATAATATGTAATACATAATAACATATTTGTTGCTATATTTCGGGAAGAAATTTATTGTTTTGAAAAATGCTGAATGCCAAATGGCCCTAGATGTAACAGTATATCAAGTCCCTCACAAGAATAATACTTATATAAAGTTTTATGATGGAAGTGAAAAATCAAATGAAGGTTTTAAGAGGAGTGTTGAAGCCTCAATTTCTAGTTTTAATTGGGCTATTAATTTCTGCATGCGACGATACCGGGAAAAATGAACTTCAAACAATGCAGAGGCCCAATGTAGTATTTTTCCTAATCGATGATTTAGGATATAGCGATTTGGGCTGCTACGGAAGTGAATTTTATGAAACACCAGCTATAGATAAATTGGCAAATGAGGGAATAAGGTTTACACAAAATTACGCTGCATCTACCATTTGTTCTCCTACTAGAGCGAGTATATTAACTGGTAAATATCCCGGTAGATTGCATATTACTGGACCAATACCGATATATGGAGCCGAGCGAAGGGAAAATCCCAAAATGAAGGATGCTGATTATGTAATGGATTTACCATTAGAAGAAGTGACCATAGGTGATGCATTCAAAGCTGCAGGTTACACGACGGCTTCAATTGGCAAATGGCATGTGGGGCATCATGAGGAATACTACCCACAACACAATGGCTTTGACTATAACATAGCAGGTAGCAAACGGGGAGGCCCGGGCAATTATTTCTATCCTTACCAGGGTAAATGGAGAATGACTCCTGAGTATGAGTGGGAGTATTGGAATACTTTTCCGGATGGAGAAGAAGGTGAATACCTCACAGACAGGCTTACCGATGAGGCAATTAAAATAATTGAGAAGCACAAGGACGAACCTTTTTTTGTTTATCTGTCCCACTATGCAGTTCATTCACCCTTGCAGGCCAAGCAGAAGTACATTGATAAATATGCCAAAAAGGAAAAGGATAGCATAAGAGGTCATGTTAATGCCAAGTATGCAACTATGATTCAAAGTGTGGATGAGAGTGTGCAGAAGGTGACGGCTAAGTTGGAGTCACTCGGGTTGGCCGATAATACCATTATGGTAATAGCTTCGGATAATGGTGGTGCAGATTTTGCCACATCCAATTGGCCCTGGAGAGGCAACAAGGGCAATTTTTATGAAGGTGGAATTCGGGTTCCATTGATTATAAAGTGGGCAGGGAAAGTACCTAATGGCAAACAAATTGATATGCCAGTCATTACCAATGATTATTATCCAACGTTGCTGGAGCTTTGTGGACTTCCTATGCAACCGGAACAACATCTTGACGGCATGAGCTTTGCAAATCAACTGTTGGATCCAAAAAAGGGACAAAGCAGTTTTTACCAACGAGATATATTTTGGCATTTTCCAAACTACATTGGCGCTGTAAAGACGGATGCGACAAATCCTTGTACAGTGATAAGGAGCGGTGACTGGAAAATGATTGAATGGTTGGAGGATTATACAGTTGAGCTATATAATTTACACGATGATCCAAAAGAAGCAAATGATTTGAGTGTTGAACACCCGGATCTTGTAAAAGAATTGAAGGAAAAGCTCCAAAAACATAGAGAAGAAACAGAGGTTCAGTATCCCAGGCCAAATCCCGATTATATTGAATCAATGTAGGACATTATGACAGCATCACCTTATCATGATGTTCGAGCAATAAACTATTTAAAAATATTTATGGGCTAGATAAATATTTATATTTTTATTAGGTGTTGAGCTATGAACTATTCACCCAAGGCAGGACAGCAGCAAACAGTCAATTATATCCATGATGAGAATATAAACATTCAAGGATTCGGTTCGTACTTCGGGAGAGAATCCGATTCAATGACTTGGAATATGTTTAGAGATGGGGTGGTAAGAGCCATTAAAAACGTTTCTATTTTGTAGCATTATATATTACTGGACTTAAATCAACGATTGAATGGAGGAAAACCTAAATGACAGAAAGTCAATCTTTGATGGGATCTCAGATATAGAAATTTGGTCAAAAATAAAAGCTGGAGATAGACATGCTTTTACCACTTTATATAAGAAGTATATTCAGCAAATTTTTAAGTATGCTTATTTTCTTGTTCCTGACAAGGACCTGGTTGAGGATGCAATTCACGATGTTTTTGTAAGAATTTGGTCTAAGAGAAATAATCAAATTGATATTCATTCCATTAAGTCCTATCTATTTGTATCAGTTAGACGAGAGATGCTATTAAAAAAGAAAGACAAAGTTCAATTCGTTGTTTCTGTGGGTCAATCTGATATGCATCTATTTCAATCTCCTTCAATAGAAGATACCAAGATACTTGAAGAGCATCAAAAGGAAAAAGAGCAAAAGTTGAACGGCTTCATCAAAGGTCTGACCGATCGCCAAAGAGAAATAATTCACTTACGTTTCTATCAGAATTTGTCATATGCCGAAATCGCCAATTTGATGGATATTAATCAGAACTACGCCTATAATTTAACCTCAAGAGCAATTAATCATCTTAGGGATCAGTTTAAAGCTAATTGATAAATACTTCCTAGCCATCATCTTAAAGGAAATTTGGCTGGTTATTAGTCTTTACCAAAATATTTTAAACTTTTTTCAAAGAGAATGGTGAGAAAATTTCTTTCAGCACTCTATTGTATTAAAACACCTTCAAAATGAAGAAAATTCTCAATGTTGAGGAATTAATCGAAAATCAATCGTTTAGAGAAGTAATCTTTAATGAAGATACTTTGTCGGAAGATGATTGGGCAATTCTTGCCACAAGATTTGAGGTGGACATTGAGGATGTCAAGTCAGCACAACTATTCTTAATGTCGCTCAACCGGCCAACAACAGATTTTGAAACTGTTGATCAAGGTATGTTGTTGAGTAGAATAAATGCCACCATTGATAATATTTCTAAAGAGCATGAAACCATAATTCCAATTCATGAAAATAAGTATGGCAGAAAGCGAGTACCATATTTCAAAAGTAGGTGGATTGGGATTGCTGCAACCTTAATTATAATTGTCTCATCTCTATTTGTTGTCAAGAGTTTTGTTGAGCCAACCATCGAAAACCAAGTGGTTTTTTCAATGGTAGAAAAAACTACCAGTAAAGGTCAAAAGCTTAAGATATTTCTGCCTGACGGTTCTACAGCTATGCTTAACTCGGGTAGTAAAATCCAATATCCGGAGCAGTTTGATTCTGGTTCACGAAAGGTTACTGTCGAAGGTGAGGTCTTTTTCGATGTAAAAAGCGATTCATTGAAACCGTTTATTGTGAGTGCTCAAGGTGTAATCGCAACTGTATTGGGAACGAGTTTTAATATAAAGAATTCTGATGATGAGGTTGTTAGTATTTCCTTAGTTTCAGGGAGATTGGCTGTTGAAAAGCAAGGACAAAACAAGGTGAGTTTATCTCCCGGTGAAATGGCGGTTGTAAATAGTTTCGATCCAATTGAGGTACAGGAGTTTGTTAGCGAGGATGTCATTTCCTGGAAGGATGGGGTGATAGTTTTCAAGAATGCCACATTTGAAGAACTAATTAAGAAGCTGGAGAATTGGTATGGTGTCAGTATTTCGGTCAGAGGTCAAGTTGATAAGGATTTCCATTACACAGGGAAGTATGATAATTATACATTAGATGAAATACTGGAGGGGATTTCCTTCTTAAAGAAGTTTGATTATGAAATAAATGAAAACCGAGTGGTTATAGTAGTAAGATAAATAAATAGCCTATGAGATAAGATAAACACATGAAAAGAGCCTATGGATGCTGGAACATCACATAGGCTGAAAACCTAAATTTTCTGATAATTTAACTAACCAAAATTATGAAATTAAAAACTGTACGACAAGTACTTTTATATATGTCCAGAAACACGCTATATGCGATAATTGCAAACTGTATTCTGATAAGTACTCTGTACGCTGAATCATCTAGTGCGCAGGATATTAAAAGTGTTACTAAAGAAAGCATTAGACTTAACCTTAACCGAGTTTCCGTAATTCGGGCATTTAAGGAAATTGAGTCAAAAACGGACTATGTATTCATATATAGACCTGAAGATATCACCAGTGACATTCGAATTTCTGGAAACTTTACAAATTCCAGTGTTGCGGATGTATTAATTGATATTTCCAGACAAGCCGACTTGAAATTTAAACAGATCAATAATACAATTCACGTTGCAAATAAAGAGCGGAATAAAAAGCCTGAAGAATCAATCGAGATAGTGATTCAAGGAATCACCATAACAGGTCGGGTAGTCTCTGAGGAAGATAATTCCGGTCTTCCTGGTGTTAATGTAATGGTTAAAGGTACTTTGCAAGGGACTGTAACTGATGTTGATGGTAATTACTCTATCAATGTTCCTGACGAAAATGCCATTCTTCTATTTAGTTCGGTTGGATTTCTTCAGGAAGAAGTTGCTGTTGCAAATCAAACAGTGATTGATTTGAGCATGACTCCTGATGTCACGGCCCTGGAGGAGATCGTGGTGGTTGGGTACGGTACCCAGACCAAGACAGAAATTACCAGCGCCGTTTCTTCACTTAAGGGAGATTTGGTTGAAGAAGTGCCCACCCAGACCCTCACATCGGTATTACAGGGAAGAATGACCGGAGTAAGAGTATTGCAAAACAGCGGGCAACCAGGTAACCAACTTAATGTGAGGATTCGCGGAGGTTCATCTGTAAATAAAAGCAATGATCCTCTGTACATAGTAGATGGATTCCCTCGTGACATCAATGATGTGAATGTTCAAGATATAGAGAGCATGGAGGTTTTAAAAGATGCTGCCTCCACCTCTATTTATGGTGCAAGAGCCTCCAATGGGGTGGTGCTTATAACCACAAAACGCGGTAAGGAAGGCAAGGCAAATTTTGACTTTCATGCCAGCTTTGGAACTCAGGAGATGCCGCGCACCATAGATAAGATCACAGCTGAGCAGTTCATATCCCTATACCGTCCGGCAATTCAACAGTCGCAATATAAAGATGGTGTATACTTGAATGGAGCACACTCTCTGGGAACCGGCAATGGTGATAACAGTCCATGGTCGCTCCGTTTTTTGGGCGATGGAGAATCCGTACCTTCCGGGTACCGGTCAATAACTGACCCGGTCACTGGTCAAACTTTGATCTTTCAGGATAATGAGCTTCAGGAGACATTGTTTCAAAGGGCTCCGACCGCCAACTATTATCTATCGGCTAATGGAGGCTCCAACAACATAAAGTATGCTGCAGGAGTCGGCTTTACAGACCAGGATGGTGTGGCTATTGGGACAAATTGGCAACGCTACAGTGGCCGAGTCAATGTTGATTACCAGGTAAACAAGCGATTGTCATTCAGTACTTTGGCAGATTTCTCTTACAGTAAAACAAATTCCTTCCCCAATGAGACAGACATATTTGCGCGTGGAGTTCATGTTTCAAGAACAATTAGAGATAAGATGCCAGACGGTTCCACTCCCTGGGGGATTAATGGCAACCTTTCGAATCCTTTGTGGGTAACCGAAACGCGTGAAAACTTGGTCCAGCGGACCACAGCTACACTTGGTATTGGTGCTACTTGGGAGATCATTGATCATCTGAAATTCAAGGCAATGGGCAATTATCATATCAACAATTATCAGGTCGATTATTTTGAGAAAGCCCACCAGTTCAATCAGTCGCGTCCCGCGAATGCCACAAGAAATCAATTATCAAGCGGGCAAGTGGAACTTACCTTGAATTACCAAAGAGCTTTTGCTGAAAAGCATAATCTGAATGCATTAGTTGGGTATACAAATCTTTACATCAAAGACGATAATCTTTTTGCTTCGGCATTTGGGGCAAGCACAGATAATATTCCTACCCTGAATGCAGCACCCAACAAAACAGAATCTACTACTTTTCTAGCCGATGAACGGTTGATTAGCCAGTTTGCAAGAGTTTTTTACAATTACGATTACAGATACTTGTTTTCGGCATCTTTAAGACGTGACGGTTCCTCAAAATTTGGCAGTGACAATAAGTATGGTTTGTTCCCAAGTGTTAGTGCAGGATGGGTAATTTCTGCGGAGCCATTCTTTGCCGATGGTGGGGTTCAAAAGGTTATCTCCAATTTGAAATTAAGGGCCAGTTGGGGCCAAACAGGAAATAACAGTGTAAGTAGATATCAGTCTCAAGGAAACTATTCTGCCATTTACAGCTATGGTGGTAATGCCGGAATAAGTGCTACGCAAATGCCCAACAACAATTTAGGATGGGAAACCACCACCCAATCGAATTTTGGTCTGGACCTGGGATTTTTGGAACAGGAAAGAATTTACGGCTCCGTAGATTATTTTGAGAAGACTACGGATGATCTGCTCTTTACAGTTCAGCTACCACGTGAAACTGGATTCTCCAACATCGAAACAAATATAGGATCGATAAAATACAATGGGATCGAATTTACTCTGGGAGCCAGGATCATCGATAATGGGTCCTTTAGATGGACAACCGATTTCAATTTCTCCCATATTACCAATGAAGTTACGAAGTTGCCAGCTCGTGAAGGAGTTGACAAAAACAGGATCAATGGTC
This sequence comes from Cytophagales bacterium, assembly GCA_022360055.1. Taxonomy (GTDB): domain Bacteria; phylum Bacteroidota; class Bacteroidia; order Cytophagales; family Cyclobacteriaceae; genus JAAUQL01. The sequence goes on from JAKSDO010000038.1 coordinate 12,135, forward strand.
TCGTGTTTCCTGATGGGACCGGTATCGGTGGCATCGCGGAAGGGGAGCCTTTGGGTAATTTCTTTGGCTATAAAGTTGCCTTCATCATTGACAACGAAGAGCAGGCTTCGAAAGCCCATTTTGATCAACAGGCCAGAGGCTATGATCCTGAAACCGGAGTATCGACGCGGGGCCAGAAGTTCCCTGGTGATTTTGAATGGATGGACCGTGATGGGGACGGAAGCATCACAGTTTTTGATCAGTATGTGCTGGGTAATAGCGAACCAACCTCTTTTGGCGGATTCAATAACAAATTTGAGTACAAAGGATTTGATTTAAATATTTTCTTTGACTTTACTCGAGGTCATTCTATTAATGATCGTGGAAGGGCATGGTTGAACGGCAATGGTGCAAGAGAGCTAGCACCAACAACAGATGTGCTAAGTGCCTGGAAACAGCCAGGTGATGCAGCCACTGCCGGATTTCCGCGGATCAGTTTTCACGATCCTCAAGGCCAACGAAACAACTTCAGACTTAGCGATTTTCAAACCTACAAAGCGGATTTTATCAGTTTACGTGATGTGAGGATTGGTTATACATTTCCAGAATCTCTTATTCAAAGAACCGGTTTCATCCGAAAAATGAGGGTTTATATAGGTGGTAATAATCTATTTTACATCACTGATTATCCCGGGTATTCACCCGAAAGGGGAGGAGTGGTATTCTGGGGTAATGGAACCTATCCTTCGTTCAGAACATATATCGCGGGATTAAAAATAGGATTTTGATATTAAAGAATTTAGAAATGAGAACTTTGAAATATATACTAATCGCATTGGTGGGGATAATCATCACATCATGTAGTAACAATCTAAATTTGGAGCCAGTGAGTTCCATTTCAAATGCATCATTCTGGAAGACGGAGGGGGATGCTGAAGGAGCATTAAATGGAATGTATTCGCAATTCCGAGGGACTTTTGATTCAAAGACCATGTTTTGGGGAGGTGGCTTTCGTTCCAACTTTTATTTTTGGGCTTATGGTGGAGGTGCCTGGGATTTTCCTGATTTTTGGGAAAATAACCTGAACCCGACCACCTCAAGGACTAATTGGTCAAAGCTTTATATACTTATTAATGATGCCAATCTTATTCTGAAACATGTACCCGGTATTGAATTCAACTCTGAGTCTAGAAAAGACGAAATTTTGGGACATGCTTATTTTGCAAGAGGATACACATATTTTCAGTTGGCCAAGATCTGGGGAGATGCTCCAATCGCTCTCGATGGCTTTGAATCGACTGAGCAGGAATTGGAACTCTCTCGCTCACCAGTTTCAGAAGTGCTAGCTCAGGCTAAGGAAGACGTTGAGATGGCGATCGACCGACTTCCTGCTGGCTCTCCATCTTCTGCAAAAAACCTAGCAAATAAAACCGTGGCAAATATGCTTAAAGCTGATTTGTATTTGTGGACAGCAAAGCAAGCAGGAGGTGGAGCATCTGACCTTGATGAAGCAAAATCTGCTGTGGATGCGGTATTGTCTGCAGGATATATTTTGGAAGAGGATGTGGAAGCTCCTTTCAGAAATGAGCAAAGTGGAGAAATCATTTTTTCAACATTTTATTCGCAAATAGAAGAAGGAAGAATTGAAGTTCAGGATGATGCGACAGATCGAACTGCAGCTGGCGCTCACCCTGCAACAATTATGTTGCCAGGAGCGGATCGTGTACCTGCAGTATACAGGGAGATCGTACCAACTCAGCGGGTTGGAGGTCGCTGGATAGGCCTTACAGATGATTTTTTGCAGAATGTGATGAAACCAGCAAGCGAGGACAGCAGAACCGATCTTATTTGGCAGGTATTTAGTGACAATGGTAATATAGACACTGTGCGCTGGTTTAATAAGTATATTGGAGAACAGATCAGCGGCGCTTTATATCACACCAATGATGTAATCATATATCGATTTGCAGAGGCCATTCTGTTTAAAGCAGAAATTGAAAATGCATTAGATAATACCGGTGCAGCGCTGACGGAGCTCAACAAGATAGCCGAGAGGGCCTATGGGATCTCTGATTACTACAGTGGCCTTTCAAAGGAAGAAACAGATGATGCCATTCTCGACGAACGCATACTTGAATTTGTGTGTGAAGGTAAATCTTATCATGACATCAGGAGGTTTGATCAGGCATTTAGCGGGCGAATAGCCACCCTGGTTGGGCGTGAGGGGGATAACAATGGTAATATATTGCTATTCCCAGTGAATCAGGATGTCATCAATCGAAATGTCAAGATCATACAAACTCCTGGATACTAAAATACTTCATGCATAAAGATCTCAATAAAGGCGGCGGGAAGAATTCCTGCTGCCTTTTTCATCCCATGGTGCACCTTTGAATTGGTGGAGTCTTGCCATGATTTTCCGGCATTCTACTAATTGCATTAGCGTTTTTAAAAATGAAGCTTCAAAACCTAGTTCTGTAATAAGGATTGATGACTGGAGAATGATTGGAAGATAATACAGTTGAATTATGCAATTTATAAGATGATCAAAAAGAAGCAATTAAGGTAAGTGCTGACCACCCTGATCTTGTCAAAGAACTGAAGGAAAAGCTTCAAAATCATAGAGATGCAACAGAAGTTCCAATCTTACCTTTACCAGGATGATCTATCCAGTGACTACCAGGAATGATGCCGTGGTTAGCGATTTAAGTATCGTTGAACCTCCATTGCATTTGACTTTCGCAGGTCGGACGGGAATTGAAATTTTCGATTGGGATAATGATGGACATATGGATATCATTACTCATAAGCACAGAGGTACAGTACTGTATTACAGAAACACGGGTAAAGGCGAAGCAATTTTCGAGCCTGCCAGAGTATTATTTGACTTTGATTCACACCTTGCTGGCCCTGCGGTTATGGACTATAACCAGGATGGATATCCTGATATCGTCCTCGGAGGAGACCGAAAGCGCTATGTCGGCGAGAAGAAGCTTTACCCCAAACCAAACCATGAGGATTGAAGAACCAGTGAGCCTTCTGGATATTTACCCAACATTGGTAGAGGTATGCAACATAGATATGCCAGCTAGTCACAACCTTGATGGTTTATCAATTTTGAGTATGTTGAAAGGACAGAAATCTAAGCGTGGGGCACCAGTTATTTCTACACATGGGAAAGACAATCATGCAGTCATTACAAAAGACTTTCATTAATATGTACAACATAAAAACATTATATTATCTTTGTTCTGTTGGATTAAAGGAGTATGGAGAGAAGATTTAATCAGTATATAATCTTTTTATTAGTTCAGTTGCAGGTCAAAATCTCACCAATTGATATTAAATGAAAATAGAAATATGAAAAAAGTACTCTTTATTTTATCGATTATAATTATCTCGGGCTGTATTAATGCACAAAATAAAATTGAGTTTGGGAAGTACAACATTCAGCCATTGTTTGAGGCAGGAACCAATGATTATTATACCTACAGAATTGCGTCGATGGTTACTTCCAAGAACGGCACCATGATGGCTTTTGCTGCTGCAAGAAAAGGAAATGGGGGTGATTGGGACCCGATCAATATAGTAATGCGAAGGAGCACAGATTATGGGAAGACCTGGCAACCAATGCAGGTAGTTGTTGAAGATGGAGATCTGCCTTGTGACAATGCCATGCCAATTGTTGATTACGTAACAGGGGAAGTTCATTTTTTATATCAAATAGATTATGCCGATTGCTACTATATAAAAACAACTGATGAAGGCAAAACCTGGACTGATCCTGTTAATATCACTAGTACAATTAATGAGTTTAAAAAGGTTTATCCATGGGTTGTTCAAGCACCAGGCCCTGGGCATGGTATTCAGATGACCAATGGCAGATTAGTGGTCCCATTCTGGTTATCTGATGGTGGTGGAAAAGAATTTGGTCCAAAACACAGAGGGCACAGGCCTTCCATAGTTGTGTCAGTTTATAGCGATGACCACGGTAAGACATGGAATGCTGGTGAGGTAGCAGTGCCAGATAATGACGTATCCGTTATTCCAAATGAAACATCTGTTATCCAATTGGCGGATGGTAGAGTGATGTTCAATGCAAGAAATGAGTCAATCAATTACAGAAGACTAATCACATACAGTCAGGACGGTGCTACCAACTGGACAGAACCAGTCTTTCATGATGCGTTTTTTGAACCTATATGCTTTGGCAGTATGGTCAGGGTTTCCAAACAACCCTATCAGTCTAAAAATCGGATTTTGTTTTGCAATCCTGATAGCCGACACGATCCTTGGATAGCGAAAAATGCATCAACACCCAGATCAGCTAAGAACAGGCACAGGACTAATCTTACGATCAGAATGAGTTACGATGAAGGCATCACATGGCCTATAAGAAAAGTTTTGGATCCCGGTATCGCTGGCTATTCGGATATGGCCGTAACCCCTGATGGAATGATGCATGTACTTTATGAAGGTGGAACAATAAAGGGTATGAAAAATAATCATTTCAAGAATGCTCGAATGTCAGTCATTTCCTTTGATCTGGAATGGCTCACTGATGGCAAAGACAAACTAAAGAAAAAGGACAAACCATTGAATTCAGGTTTGTAGTCTATAACTGGATTGACTTATTGAGATTCGGTGGACAACACCAAAATGAAAAGTAGAAGTATTTTGGCATTTATTCGGCAAAGGCATCTCATAAAGCGCCATCTGTATCTATTTAAAATCCAACAAGATGGGGAATTGTTGTAGTTATTCTGCTTGAATTGAGAATTTACCATTATTATTTTAAAGAAGATTTACCGTAGAATTTGTATAAATGAAAATCACCAGACTTCCGCATTTTAACACCCAAAATCAAATAACGGAGCCAAGTATTTTTGTTCTTCGGTGAGCAGCAATGTTTTTCGTATTTTTTTCCGCTACCGGGGCGTGTTGCTTCGATTTCAAAGATGTTTTCAGCAATTTCTATTGCTGTTAATGGACTCAGGTCTGCTTTCATTACTTGAAGTTGCCTTTCGAGTTCTTTATAGACTTTGTACGCTACGAAAGAGATGCAGATATGGGCTTCTATCCTCCGTTGCAATCGGTGGTAAACCGGTCTTATTTTCAGGTCAGATTTGGCTACCCTAAAAGCTTTTTCTACATGCCAGAGATGCTTGTAATTTTCAATCACCTGATTCTTGTTAAGTCTGGCGTTGGTGATATAGCCTTTGAGTCCATCCCAGTTGGCATCTTGTGCTATTTTCTCTTTGTCAATCATGATCGTTAGTTCACCTTCTAATTTCAAAAATTTGTTGTATCCCCTGTTGTTGATACTGGATTTAGTTAACCTGCCTGTTCTGATTTGCTTTTCAAGCCTTCTCAGACCTCTTTCACGATTGTAACGATCCTTGTTAGCTCTATGCTCCGAATAGGAGATAATGAGTTTTAAATCATCCTTTTTGATGGCGGTACTTTGACCATCCTCAAGTTTTAGTTCCAAAATTTTTTTCCTGATAGCATCCGATTCATTTTTTATTCTGGCACCCAAGATGAACTCATAACCCATACGCTGAAGATCCTTTATATTAGATTTAGAGAGCAGGCCTGAGTCAGCTATTATCACTAACTGGCCCAGGTTGTACTTCTTTCTAAAAGCTTCCAGTACGGGAAGCATGGTATGCCCTTCAAACTTATTGCCTTCAAAAATTTCATAGGCCAACGGATAACCATTTTTACTCACCAATAACCCCAGTACTATCTGTGGATTTTGATGTTTGCCTTCTTTGGAAAATCCCGTTTTTCTTAAATCATCTTCCTGATCAATTTCAAAATATAGCGTAGTTACATCATAGAAAACAACGCTGATTTGATTGTTTAGCATCTTTAGGGTATGCTCGTAACTGATGTACTGCACAAGCTCTTTCTGAGAAGTGTAGAGCTTGTCAAGATATCGATATACCTGGTCCTCACTCCAATCAATTTGCTTGTAGCGGTAAAGGTATTCTGTGGTCTTCAATTTGCTCTTCGGATAAGCCATACGGCATATGACCAACTGCTTGAAAAGCTCATCATCAATTTTGTTAAAACCAATATCATCGAAAATCCGGCCCAAAAGGTAATCAAAGCCTACCTGCTTCATTTGGCGAATCGAATCAAAAAACTTTTCAATCAGCTCATCTGTATTGGAAAAATCAAGCTCTTGAGTCCCCGATTGAAGATCAATCCAGTTTTTTGCTCTTCTTACCAACTGATTTAGTTTCTCCTCAGAATCAGTACCACCAAAACTCTTAAGAACTCTATAACTTCCAGTACTTTTATCAACAACCTGAATATACGTCTTGCCTTTCTTTGATTTCAGTTTCCGTACAAACATAGAAATCAACGATATTCATAAAAATTAACACCCAAGACACCAATACCTAAATTGACAATTGTTTGTATATCAGATATTTACAATTTCAAGTGAAAAGTAGTGCGGAAGTCAGGAGAATGATACTTCTATAACAATTACTCAACTCCTTCCTTAGAATGGATATATGTCAAACAAGTGGAATATTTTTTTATTATTATGTTGATATGTAAAACATAATAATGCTTTGATCTTTCAATTGTAATCTTTAACTTACGAAGCATTTCTAAATTTAAAGCTCAAATGACTGAAGAGTATTTGTCTGAAATTATAAAGAAATTCGAAATAGAAGATGATGAGAGCGCATTTGAGATATTCTATAATGCATTTTTTCCAAGGATTTTTGATATAGCAAAATACTATACCAAATCCACTCTTCTTGCAGAAGAAGTTGTAAATGATACCTTCTTAAATATATGGAAGAAGCGGAAAAGCTTAAAGACAGTTAAAAACATTAAGGGTTATCTCTTTACATCTACTAAAAACAAATCACTTGATGCTTTAAAAAAAGTAAATAAACGGGAACATTTATTATATATAGACCAGGTAGAGCATGAGCTGAGAGCCTATATTTCAAGACCAGATGAAATCATGTGTTCCCAGGAATTTCTTGAATTTTACGTAAAGTCAGTCGATGCTTTAGATACAAAAACAAAGTTGATTTTTAAACTGGTGAAGCAGGATATGATGAAATATGCTGAAGTTGCAGAGTTATTACAATTATCTGTAAAAACAGTGGAAAATCATATGTGCAAAGCATTGAAGCAAATTAGGGAGCGCATAAAAAATTCTGAGAAATTGCCGGTCAAGAATATAAACATAAATTAGTTTAAATATTTACAATAATTTGATTTTGACGCCTCGCCTTGAAGTGAAAATGCTGTATTTCGATATATTAAATACGGTTACTTCTTCAAAATGCCTCAAATTTCTCTTATCTGCACATTAGCATTAACGTCATGCTACAATTCTGGTGCTAGGTATTTTCCTTCCGAATTAAAAAAAATCTATCAAATCAAAAGGGTGTTTCTCAATTTTATCGTCATTATAGAAAAGAATGCTGTAATAGTGGAAGAATTTGATAATATATTAGGTAAGATCTTGTCGGGAGATGCAACTGAGGAGGAAAAGATCCGAATGATGGATTTTCTTGATTCAGGTACAAAAGAAGCGGAGAGCTACAAGAAATATTATCAACAGGTTCTTCACATAAATTTGCTAGACAATTATAATAATTCAAAAAGACTATTTTCAAGAATCCAAAAAGATGTCCATCAGGTCAATGATGATGAAGATGTAATCCAAATGTCTCGCCAAATAAAACTGTATAAATACTTAAGTTCAATTGCTGCAGCAATTTTAATCTTAATTCTATTCTTTTTCGTAATAAATTTTGAGCTTCAAGAAAGCAATCACAGTGAAAGTAATTATAAAGAAGAATTCGTTAAGAAAAGCACCACCTTGGGCCAAAAATCTAAAATATTCCTTCCGGATGGCAGTCTGGTCTGGTTAAATTCCGGTAGTTCCATTAGATATCAAATTACGCCAGCAGATTCCTCAAGAGAGATATACCTGAAAGGCGAAGCTTATTTTGAAGTAAAAAGTGATCGTAATCGGCCATTTAAAGTTCATACAGTTCTACTTACGGTTACCGCTTTGGGCACAGCATTTAATGTACAAGCCTATGACAAGAATGAATCAACGCAGGCAACATTAGTAGAAGGGAAAATATCTATCGAAGGTGACGAATACTATGATGAGTTAGAGCCTGGCGAGCAGATTTCTGCCCTATTACTCAAAGAGCCATCAGGTAAAATACAATTTAGGAAATCAAATAGTGATGTTAATAAGGTGGTGGCCTGGAAAGATGGGATTATTGTGATGGAAAGTGTTGAGCTAAATAAAGCTTTTGATATTCTTCATCGATGGTATGGAGTCAAATTCAATATCGAAGGTAATGTGGACCTTAAGGTGCCTTACTCTGGAAAGTTTGAAAACGAAACTTTAGATATAGTTTTACAAAGCATGAGTTACAGTTGTTCGTTTAATTATACTATTAATAATAAAATTGTGGATATAAAATTTAAATGAATTGTATATGGCTGAATAACTAAAAGAATGTAAGCCGACAGGTGTCAGCTGTCGGCTTATTAATACCAGAATTGACGTTCTGGAGAATTAATGATTTATAACTAAATCCCTTAAAATTATGAAAAACAAATTACAGAGACAATTAATTATGATGTCTAGATTATTGTTTTATGGTATCACAGTGCAATGCTTCTTTATTACCATGCTGTTGGCATCAGATATTGAAGCACAGAGGATAGAGTCTGTGCATAAGGTTTATCTTAATGTTGAATTAAATGAGTCTTCTCTAGTCGAATTGTTATCCATCATCGAAGATCAAACTTCATTTCATTTTTCATATAGAGATAATGATATATCTGAATATAAAGTGTCGTTAAATAACAAAAATAATCAGACGGTTGGTGAACTTTTGCTGCAAATATCAAAGCAGACAGGTCTTTATTTCAGACAGGTAAACAACAACATTAATGTAAAAAAGCCACAACTTAATAATAATGACCTAAAAAAGATCGAAGTTTTTATTGATGGAATTACAATTTCAGGGAAAGTTATCTCCCAAGATGATGATTCTGGATTACCAGGTGTCAACGTAATTCTCAAGGGCACACAAGAGGGTACGGTCACTGACGTAGATGGAAACTTTACACTGACTGTGTCTGATGAAGATGCAATTCTTGTTTTTAGCTCTGTTGGATATATACAAGAAGAAGTTCAGGTTGGCAATAGAACCAACATAGACATGATCCTCACACCAGATATCACGGCCCTTGAAGAAATTGTTGTGATTGGTTATGGAACTCAAAATAAAAAGTATATAACAGGCTCTGTAGCAAAAGTTGATGTAGCTGAGATCAATAAGCAGGTGGAATCAAATGTTCAAAATCTGCTGCAAGGCCGCGTTGCGGGATTAAGTATTACGCCTACTTCAGGAGCTCCTGGAGCAGGTATGAACGTGAATATCAGGGGGAACAGCTCAATCAATGCTGGAACATCTCCACTCTATGTAGTTGATGGAATACAAATTGGAGGTGGGTCAAGATCCTTTGTTGGAAATGCAGATCAGAATGTCACACCTGATGTCAATCCATTATCCTTTCTTAATCCTAATGACATCGAATCCATACAGGTACTAAAGGATGCCTCTTCCACAGCGATCTACGGTGCCAGAGGAGCCAATGGTGTCATAATCATTACAACAAAAAAGGGGCAGTACGGCCAAAAACCTTCCATAAACCTAGTAAGCGAGGTCGGCGTGCAATATGTGCATAACAAACTCGACTTGATGAATGGTGCGCAGCATGCACAGTTTCTTAACGATTACCTAGTAGCAACCGGAAATCAACCAGCCTTCAACGAGCAAGAAATTGCCGCAATAGGTGCTGGCACTGATTGGCAAGATGAAGTTACTCGAGGAGGTACAGACGCTATGATTCAAAATTATCAATTATCAGCATCTGGTAGTAATAATGGATTAAATTACTTTGTATCAGGTTCATATTTTGACCAGGATGGTATTGTATTGAATACGGGATTAACCAGGTATTCATTTCGTTCAAATATTGATATGGATGTTTCAGATAAACTGAAATTTACTTCAGCGATCACATATGCACGGACCGAAAACAGAAACAGCCCTGAAACCTCAGCAAGTGGCACTACAAGAACTGCAATACAGAAAGGTTATGTGACTTCTCCGACGATCGATGTGTTTGACGAAAATGGAGACTATATAATCGATTGGACAAATTCTACTAATCCGGAAAATCCGGTTTGGGCTCTCAAAGACGTGAATTCTGAAGTTGTGTTTGATAATTTTCTAGGCAGTTTTGGCATTAACTATAATATTGCAGAAAACCTTGATTTTAATGCATCTTTGGGTTTAGATTTCAGCAACTCAGGCGGACAAACTTACCTTCCTGCACGATCAACTTACCTAGGCGGACTGACCCAAGGTAGGGGTGATTTAACCGAACGTAAAAATACTTCTTGGATCAATGAATATACTCTTACCTACGGAAGGAAATTCGGGGAGCATGATTTAAGCGTAATGCTCGGCTCAAGTGTGCAAAAAATAAAAATATATTCTACTCGAACCACAGCTTTTACTTTTCCTAATGATATCTTCAGGATGAATGCTATTCAAACTGCTTCTGGTGGAACCACAGCATATTCTGGTCTTAGTGAATTCGCTTTAGTAGGCTTCCTGGGTAGAATTAATTACAACTATAATGATCGATACCTCATCACCGGGAGTGTTCGCCGAGACGGGGCTTCAGTCTTTGCACCTGATAAAAAATGGGGTACTTTTGGTTCATTGTCCGCAGGTTGGAGTATATCAAATGAATCGTTCCTTGAAAATGCCAGCGCCATTGATGACTTAAAAATTCGTGTGGGTTATGGCATAACTGGTAATAATTCAATAGGACCATATCGGTCTTTTGCTGCTGTTGGCCCAGGAGGCCAATACATACTTGGTGGTCAGGTGTATTCGGGTACAAGGCCCTCACAGCTTGCAAATAACGAATTGGGATGGGAAAACACTCTGATGACTAATTTTGGGCTTGATATTCGTCTATTTAGTAACAGGTTATACGGCACATTTGACTACTTTGATAAAACAACAGATGATATGTTGTTAAATGTCACTTTGGATGCGTCCAATGGCATCCAGTCAAACAAACTTTTTAACACAGGCTCTGTCACCAATAATGGTCTGGAATTGCTTTTAGGTGGCTCACCGGTGCAATCTGAAAAATTTGACTGGACCATAGAATTAAATGCAACATTTAATTTTGATAAAAATAAAATTAAAAGCCTTGGACTCAGCACTAATCGCACCTACCAAGGATTCAGCCCGGCTATTGTGGGTGCAGAAGCAAAAATTGATAGTACTGGTCTGCCTTTTGGATCGTACTTTGGCTACCAGGTAGAAGGAGTTTGGAATAACCAAAGTGATATCAACTCGGCGGCTGTCGCTGGCTTTGATACAACTGGAATAGTACCCGGTGATTTACGTATTAAGGATATAAATCAGAATGGATTCATTGATGCCGGAGACAGGGTGATATTAGGGAATCCATACCCCGATTTCTATTTTGGATTTAACAATACTTTTACTTATAAAGGATTTGAATTGACAATTTTTGTTCGCGGTGTGCAGGGAATTGATGTGATAAACGGAGCTTCTGCAGAAATTTTCAATCCTGCAGAGGGCTCAACCAATAAACATGTTGATTTGGTGGACCGATGGACATCTTCTAATACGAGTAGTAATATACCAAGAGCAGGAGCTGGTGGTGTGTTAAGTGACGCCCCTCTTTCTACCTATGTCGAAGATGGTTCCTTCATCAAAATCCAGAATATTCAGCTTGCTTATACTTTTGGAAATCTACCTAAATGGATGCAAAGTGCCAAAGTGTATTTATCTGGTCAGAACCTGGCTACATTTACCGATTACTCCGGTGTAGATCCTTCATTGGTCGGTGCAGGTGGCAGCATGCTGGGTATCGATTTTGGTGCATACCCAACATCATCCACATACATGTTAGGAGTAAATCTTGGATTTTAATTAAACACAAAACTTTGACTATCATGAGATTATTTAAATATATATTTTCAATTGCCATAATATCAATTATTGCTTCCTGCGATAATTATCTTGAAGAAAGTCCTCCTGATTTCCTTGATCCTGAGCAAGCTTACCAGACCGAAGATGATATATTTCAAGCATTGGTAGGTGCTTATGACAGGTTGGGAACTAACAGTCAGGATTATTATAAAAGAAGGTTTGGCTATATGATCCATTTTACTTCAGATGAAATGGATCCAATTGATCTTGGAGCAGATAGGCCGTTACATGACTTTACATTTACTAGTGCAGATTTAAACATCAGAAATACCTATGATGGAATTTATAAGGCCATCGCTGCAGCCAATGCAGTGATAGATAATATTGATCTAATAGCAGGAATAAGCGAGCAACAAGCTAATCAGTACGAAGCAGAAGCCAAATTTCTTCGCGCGCTGCATCATTTCAATGCACTACGATTGTGGGGAAATATTATTATAAGGGATAAGTCTGTGTCTTCTATTGATGAAGCTAATAGTGCCCAAAGCCCGATAGCTGATGTTTATGATTTCATTATTGAAGATTTGACATTTGCCAAAGACAACATGATGGAAATCAATGAAACTGGAAGGGCTACAAGCGGAGCAGCAGCAGCACTATTGGCAAAGGTTTACTTGACCAGAGCGGGTTCATCAGCTGCTCAACCTGGTGATTATCAAGCTTGTGTAGATGCTTGCAATGAGGTGTCCGGTTATTCGCTTATGTCTGACTTTGAGAAAGCGATAGGCAAAGAAGATGCCTTTAATAATGAGTCAATCTTTGAATTTATCACGACCAGGGGTGGAATAACAGGAAACGGTGAACTATCTATTTGGGGAGTATTTATGTTGCCTGTCGATCTTTATACAGATAGCATCACTTTTAATGAAATAAATCCGTCTTACTCCGATCAAGCTACTACTCCAGGTACTGCAGATATCGTGAGTGAAATTCCGTTCTTCAATAAATTTGATGCCAGGGATTACCGAAGGGAGCAAACTTTTGTGTATCATGGGACTTCAAGCAGTGGTGATTCCATCGGATACGATTCTTTCAAGAGGACTTTCCCTCACTTACCTCAGAAATTTATTGATCAGAGCGCCAATACCGACAGAAGTGGTTATGGATTCTCTGCCAATATCCAGATTTTACGCTATGCTGATGTCATACTAATGAAAGCTGAAGCACTCAACGAATTGGGGAACAAAGCGGACGCTATCATTGAAGTCAATAAAATTCGTAAGCGTGCACGCGATGGCGACGGTGCTGGACCATGGTTAGAAACAGGATTCCCTGCAGATGTACCAGCAGATATAAGTCAGGATTCCCTGAGAAATTTAATTTTGGAAGAAAGAGCACTGGAACTTGCATTCGAAGGTCATCGCTGGTTTGACCTGGTAAGAACCAACAGGATGGTATCTACATTACAGGCACAAGGAAAAGCTGTTACGGAAAAACACAGGCTATTCCCGGTGCCTATTCAACAATTACAATTGCCAAATTCATTGCTTACCCAAAATCCTGGCTGGGAATAGGAAATCTCTAATATCTTCGAAAAAGACTGTCGAATGACAGCCTTTTTCGTTTCGCATACTTAAAAATGTTTGAAGTATTTCATTTTAAGGTATGTTATAACATGTTATAATTTTAGCTATGGATATTAATCAGTTGGTTTTTAACACCCATCAAAACCAATCATCTTAATGGATATACCTAATACAAATTGCGGAACACAAAGCAAACCTGAACTAAGGACATTCCTGGTTCAGGAAACGCTCATGGAATTACCTGAAAGTGAAATAAAGAATAATGAAGAGCATTACAAATTCTTCCTTGAATATGGCTTTACGGGCATTCAAAATGGCGATACCTCTCTATGTCAACAACTTGGTTTGCAGCATGCTCATAGCGGCAGGATTGATGAACCTGGAGATACACAGAGGCTAATCGATGAAGCAAATAAATATAAATCAGTGTGCGTCACGGTACATGCTGGTACTGGCTTGGAATCGGATAAGGAAATCGATGCATTAGTGGAAGATATTCTCCTAAATGCGCATAAGAACAAATTCCCAGTGTATCTCGAAACGCACCGATCGACCATCACTCAGGATATGTATCGTACGGTAAAGATGGTTGAACGCTATCCTGATATTAGGTTTAATGGTGACTTTTCACATTGGTATACAGGTCAGGAAATGAGATATGGCAAATTCAGTAAAATGGGTGTGAAATTTGAATTCATAACCCCTGTTTTCGAGCGTGTAAGGTTTATGCATGGCCGTATTGGTAATGGTGGTCATATGCAGGTTGACATCACAAGGCCAGATATGAGTATTAATATCAATCACTTCAAAGAAATGTGGGTAAGGTCAATTGTTGGATTTTTACGCAGTGCTCAGCCAGGTGACTACCTAATTTTTGCACCAGAACTTTTGGGGCATACGCCTCACTATGTGTTTGAGTATTACCATCGAGGTAAAAAATACCAAGAGGGCAACAGGATTGAACAAGCCCTTTTTTATAAGAACATAATCGAAGATTGCTGGCAGGAAGCTCAAAACAGGATAAAAAAATGACCGAATCACTTAAAGAAAATGCATATAAACACATTCGCATAAAGCTGGGTAAAGGGGAGCTAAATCCGGACGGGCGGTTATCGAACAGAGCTTTGGCAAAAGAAATCGGTATTGGTTTTATACCTATCCGCGAAGCTATTAATCAATTGGTATCAGAAGGGATTGTTGTGTAAAAAGCTGGCATTGGCTTTTTCGTAGCAAGTCCCGACGTGGAAGAGATAAACGAAATTTATGATTTGCGGGAGGCACTAGAGTTGCACGCAGTCATTAAAGCCACCCGATTGGCAACACAGCGGCAAATAGTATAGCCGGTTTGTCGATCAAATAGGAGGACTGAATGAAGGTCAGGTAACAGGAGAAATCGCTGAAGACATTATCAAGTCTGACAGACTTTTTCATTTGACGTTAATTAAAATTGCCAACAATAAGCGAATTTTGAAGATTTTTCATGATTTCCACCTGGTAACAAGGTATCATAGGCGTAGAAAAATCTATACAAGCGGTAGCAGACTTATTGTCGCCAGAGATGAACACCAGCAAATAATTGAGGCGATTAAAAACAAGGAAACTCAAATATTGGAAGATCTCATTCATAATCATATCGAATCTGGCAGAAATACAATACTTGAGTCTTATGAATCTTACAAAAAGGAGCAATTAGAGACTGACGATTTTTTCGAATATTAATGAATGGTATAAAAAGAAACATAAGAGTATTGAAAGTATGGATTATTCTAATATTTGTATTTTTCAATCATGCATCCGCACAGACTGGTTGGTTAAATTGGGAACAAGATAGCATACCAGATTTACCTTTTAGTAAAGGATTAAGTGGGGCATTTATCGGAATACATAATGAGGTACTTATTGTCGCCGGAGGGTCTTACTTCAACAAATCAAAATGGGATGGTGGCCAAAAAGTATACCTGGACTCCATTTATATATGTAAAAAATATAATGGAAAATATGAATGGTCTTTTGCCGGATTGCTCCCATACCAGGCTGCCCACGGAGTCGCAATAAAGACTAAAGATGGATTGGTATGTGCCGGCGGTGAATCTGCATCCGGTAAACTAAGCAAGGTTATAACACTATCCTTTGACGCTAACACTGAAAAATTAATTATACAAAATAATCTTGCTGAATTACCTCAATCTGTTTCCCACATATCGGGAGCAAGTCTGGATGGCAAATTATTTCTTGCAGGTGGATTTCTATGGAAGGACAGCATAAACATTTCTATCAATACTTTCCTAATGTTGGATCTTCAATTCCCTGAAAACGGATGGGTTGAATTGGTAAGCTGGCCTGGGGCGCCCCGAGGTGGTGCTTCAATGGTCACGCAAACGAATGGTGATTACGCATGTTTATATCTTTTTGGTGGTAAAAATGAAAGTGAATATTTACAGGATGCGTACAGTTATGACTTTAAAAGAAAGCCTGCAAACAGATGGAAAACTATCACAAATATACCGCGTCCGGCGTATGTAGCACCTGTTTTGCCTATAGGATTATCACAAATATGGGTGGCTAGTGGTTCGGATGGTCATGATGTAGAAAAGCTGCATGTTTTAAAGGATAAATATAACTTTATCACTGATATACAGGCCTACAACACCATAACCGATACATGGTACCGGGTTGGCGATTTGCCTCAAGGTTTGGCAGCTACCTCGGCTGTATTATGGGAGGACAAAATAGTGATTCCTGGAGGTGAAATTAGACCCGGCGTACGCACACCCAGGACATTTACCGCTAGTATTCTCAGGGTGAATAATAGCAATTTTCACATTATTGATTATCTTACTTTAATAGGTTATCTAGGGCTTATTGCATGGCTAGGCTATTACTTTTCAAAACAGAATAAGGATTCCAAAGATTTCTTTCTTGGCGGTCAAAAAATTCCATTCTGGGCTGCTGGGCTTAGTATGATGGCTGCTCAGGTAAGTTCGATTGGCTTTATGGCCATTCCTGCAAAAGCATTCGCAACCAACTGGGCATATTTTGCAGGCGTTTTCACATGGTTTATCGTCGTCCCTCTGGTAATTTATGCCTTTGTGCCATTTTACCGAAGGCTCAATGTAACAAGCGCTTATGAATACCTCGAAAAACGCTTCAGCCCGTTTATAAGGCTGTTTATAGCGGGACTTTACCTGTTATTTCAACTTCTTGGCAGGTTAGGTGCCATTATATTCCTACCTGCGATTGCTTTATCTTCTGTTACGGGAATGGACACCATAGCCTGTATATTGATCATTGGCGCTCTGGCCACATTGTATACCGCACTTGGAGGCATGAGTGCTGTTATTTGGATTGACGTAATACAAGCATTTGTACTGTTTGGTGGCATCATACTCATTATCATTTATATATTATTTAATATAGAAGGAGGCCTTGGAACTTTTACTCAAATTGCCTGGACAGATCATAAGTTTAGCCTAGGAAATTTCGACATGAATCTTACCATGGCAGTTTTTTGGGTGATAATTGTGGGCAATATATTCAGTAGGGTAGGCACAATGGCCACTGACCAGTCAGTGGTGCAACGGTATCTAACCACAAAAAATGAAGAAGAAACAGCCAAAGCCCTTTGGATGGATGTAAGTGTAAGTATCCCTTGGGCCATGTTGGTATTTGGACTCGGTACAGCACTGTATGTATTCTACAAGCTCAATCCGTCATCATTAGATCCGTTGCTTACCAACGACGGAATCGTTCCATTTTTTATTGGACAAAATCTGCCGGTTGGGATAAGTGGGGTCATCATTGCAGGTATTTTTGCTGCTGCTATGTCGAGTGTTGATAGTTCCATTCATAGTAGCACTACTGTTATTATGCGTGACTTTCTTAGCCGAGCACTTGATTTGAGATCTGAGAAATACAAAGTCCGCATGGCCCAATGGATGGTGGTCATCCTCGGTATATTAGGAACATTGATTGCATTAGCAATGACCTTGATTGACATCACGTCAGTTTGGGACATCATTCTGGAAGTTGCCAGCTTATTTATTGGTGCAATGACAGGTTTGTTTTTATTAGGCATATTTACAAAGAGCGCAAATGCTACAGGGGCTATAGTCGGTGCCATATTAAGTGCTGTGCTATTGCTTTCAATTAAACAATATACTGAAATACATTTCTTCCTTTATGCGGCGATTGGAATTATCAGCTGCTTTACTTTTGGATTTTTATCCAGTTTATTATTCCCATCAAACACCAACCATGAAGGATTGACCATTTATTCGGTACGAGAAATAATAGAGGGTGAATAATGGATTTCTATTTTAAATGAGTTCGATGTGAAAAATTCATTGTTAGCCAAATTTCATAATACCTTGATATTCCGTTGACGACCAAATCGGTCCATCAAGATGTTTCAAATAAACGATTACTAAAATCATAAACATATAATTATTACCAAAATGTCAAATTTATTTAAATACACGGTCTTATCAGAAGAACAGCTGAATTTCTATCATGAAAATGGCTATTTATCACTAGGCAAAACACTTTCTGATGAAGGTGTGAAGCAATTGCTAGACCAGTCGATGGCTGCATGGAATGCAGAGAAGGGTGCTTATAGCGATAATAATTCGTGGCTTCAAAATGCATTGTTGGTGGATATCCACCACAAAGCGCCATTGGTTCGTGATTTTTACTTTAATGGTCCGGTAATGGAGGCCAGTAAACAAATTATTGGCCCAAATATTAAAGGGGCTACTTCCCAGCTTACATTTAAGATGCGTGGTAATACAAAACCATTCGGCTGGCATCAGGATAACGGCTATGGAGAATTAGATCCATTCAATTCTATTACTTCACTCACCGCTCTGGAAGAAGTAGATGAAGACAATGGCTGCCTTAGGTTGATTTCTGGTAGTCACAAGCTAGGTCAAATCCCGCTAAAAGACGAACGTGACAGGTCGAATCTTGAATCCATTGATATGGAAGTGGATGAATCGAAAGCCATTCCTATGCCGATGAAGCCGGGTGAAACCTTAATTTTCCATTGCTGGACATTGCATTATTCACAAGGTAATTTCTCAAAAACCAGGGACAGACGCATCCTTTTTATGCGCTATGCCGATGCCGATGCAGTAGAAGTATATAATGGAGGTAAACCCCGATTGGGAAGGTTGCTGGCTGGCGACACCAAATTTGATGAAGTACGGCAGTTTGAAGCAGAATTATAAGCTTGAAGCTTGACACTAATAGCTTGAAGCTCTTAAAAAGTGATGTGTAGATAGATAAAAGAATGGCAAGTGTACGCATGTACCACGCCATTCTTCTTTAAAGAACAATAACATAAACTTACTCAAAATGAAAAGATTAATGATTATTACACTTTTGGCCATCTCAGCGATCAATTTATCTGCGCAATATCGTGATGTAATGCGTGTGTTGCCCGATGAGTACAAATCATACATTATAAGGGATACGGTGCCTGACCCCACTTCATTTAACAAAGACGGATGGTATTATTCTGTGGCTGGTATTGCAAGCACATCATCAGGATACGTTGCTACTTATCGAAAGTCAGATTTTCATACTGCCACTTATACCGATATAATGGTAGCCTACTCAAGAGATGGAGTTCACTGGTCAGGGCATCACAGTATAGCCCATGCCGATGTCTGGAACCAGAAAAGTGTGTGGATAGCTCCACAACTTTCCAGATTAAAAAACGGAAAATTGGTAATTATTTGCGACCTGGGTCATAGAAACTCACAGAACAACTGGCCAATGCTCACGGAATGGCAAAAACCAAATAGGGGCATGTATAACTATCTTTTTTGGAGTGAAGATGAAGGTAAGACTTGGAGCGGACCACAGAAAATTGATGATGTTGGTGGCGAACCTGGTTACATAACAGAACTGAAAAATGGCGACTTAATATATACACGAACGCGATCAGGGAAAACAGATAAACTATGGAACCCTCCTGCACCATGGTATGATATGTATTATCTTAATGAGTCTGTGCGGTCTACTGACGGAGGTAAAACCTGGGAACCACCAGTTATACTTGGCGACAACCCATATTTCGGAGATTGCGAGGTAGGTACCGTAGAATTAAGCCCAAATAAATTACTTGCCATAACAAGGGTAGGCATGGGAGGTGGTGCCTTTAAACAGCCAAGTAGATTTATTTACAGTGGGGATGGCGGAAAGTCATGGGGTAATCCGAAGCTTGCACCCATTTATGCACAGCGTCCCATAGTTCGAAAGCTTCAATCGGGTAAACTTTTAGCCGTTTACCGCAATCGATGGGGCACGCCAGGCACGTATGCTTTCCTTTTTGATGAAGACGAAGAATTTGACTATCAACCAGCCACATTCGTTTATGACGAGTCTACCTGCCAAATGAAGGATGGTGTGATGGAAATAAACACCAAAGATGGGCTTATAAACACATTTGTGTTGGGATTTTACCCCGCTCAATCGCCAAAAAGTACTGTAGAAATTACTGCTACTATTAAAGTTAATGAAGCTGAAGAAAACGGATGTGTAATTGGTGCGGGTTGTTTTGTCAGTATTACTCCAGATAGGGTATTCCTGACGGAAAAACCAGAGATTGGATTCAAAATCGATGCCAAACAATGGCACAACTACAAATTCGTCAGGAAAAATGATAAGCTAAAAATCAGTGTTGACGGCAAATTAAAACTGGATGTCGATGTGAAGGATTTGCTCACACGACATGTACAAGTAGGCAACCGACACATCAAATCATTTGATTTTGAGAACGTAGAAATGGGGCAAGACAACTTTTGGAAAACCGAATCAAAATCCTATTGGAAATCGCTTTCTGTAATGGTTGATAATCATGAAGATGTAGACATTAACTGGTCCTGGAACCCGGAGAATGGCTTCCCTGACCAATTCAGAAGAGACCGGATTATCGCGCTTGAAATTATTGCTGACCACTTTGCACATACAGGATATCCCAGCATCACCCAATCTGATGATGGCACCATCATTATAGCTGATTATACGGTGGGTGGAAATGGAGGAAAAACTGCCCCAATGCCATTTATCAGGGCTTACAAAGTCTCAGAAGAATTATTGGAGAATTTGAAATAATTATGAATTACTGTGTAAAAATTGTTGAATAAAACAACAAAATGGAATACAAGACTCAAATATTGGATGGAAAAGCATATGATGTAGTAGTGTGTGGCGGTGGACCTGCCGGATGTGCGGCAGCTTTGAGTGCCGCCCGACAAGGCCTCCGTATCCTGCTCATTGAAAGCATGGGACAACTGGGAGGCATGGCAGTTACGGCCCTTGTATCCCAATGGCTTGGAGGCCGCACCCAGGAAGGCGAATGGGTAGTTGGAGGTATTTTCAAAGAATTATCGGAAGAAGCGACAGAAAAAGGTTTTGCATTGCTCCCTACACTTCAGGAAGGCCAGGATTATCAGCCTTTTGGTTTTTACAACTGGTTTATACATGGCGTACCACTCGATCCATATATGATTGATACTTTCCTGGAAGAAAAAATGGATGAAGCCGATGTAGACGTGCTCTACCACACCAATTTTGTTGATACAATTGTGAAAGACGATAAAATAGATCAGGTTATAGTCTACAATAGAAGTGGCTTACAGGCAATACCTACCAATGCAGTCATTGACGCAACTGGCAATGCCGATGTAGCGTTCAAATCGGGCTGCGAAACCATAAAAGGTCGTAGGGAAGATGGAAAAATGACACCCGCATCACTGATTTTTCATGTGTATAACGTAGATCAGGATGCATTCATGGCTTATATCGAAAAAACCAGGGATCCGAAGCTTCGTGATATCATTGATCAGTTGAAACAAACGGGTGAATGGGACTTCCCTTATGACATTTTTGTGGCATCGCAATTACTTAAAAAGGATGAGTTTTTTGTGAATACCACACGGCTTACTGGAGTGGATGGCACCAATGGAGCATCGATTACAGAAGGCTTGAAAAGGGGACGAAAGGAAGTAAAAAAGCTGATGGAAATATTTAAGAAGCATGTGCCAGGATTTGAAAATGCCAAGATCAAGGCAGTAGCACCACAATTAGGCATCAGGGAAACCCGTAGAATTGTTGGCGATTTTATGCTTACTACCGATGACCTCGCCAATGACATACAATTTGAAGATAACGTTGGCTTTAGTATGTACGGATGGGATCTTCCCGATCCTGAAAAACCGAGTATTCAACCATTTGCTGATGATTCTAAGGCGGGTTATAAATACAAGATGAAAAAAGGGTTGAGTACCCCATTACCCTATCGTATTATGGTGCCAAAGCCAATTAAAAATCTTATTAACCCAGGTAGGGCCGTGTCCGTTGAAGGTCAGGTGCTGGGACCGGTAAGAGTGATGGCTCCATGTATGGCAATGGGTGAAGCTGCCGGAATAGCATCTGAGGAGGTTGTAAAAGCAGGGATTGGATATAATGACGTCAATATTGTTAGACTTAGAGATAAACTAAGGACGGCTGGAGCATTAGTTGATAAAGCGGCGCTTCCTCCTATTCATCCAAGAATTGACCAGGTATGATTTTGATTTTTAAAGCTCCAGGCATTCACTTTTTAAATAGAAATTGAAACAAAAATGGATAAACTTAAGCGCTTACTAGAAGAGGTAGAAAGTTTTATTGACGTGGAACGTCAAAAGGAATCAGATTTAATTTTTGAGAAATCACTTAATTTTGAGCATGCAGTACGATTGCCGTTCATCATAAGCTATCCTTATCCCAAGGACGTTGAACATCAACCATATACCGTTGAAGAAACATTTGCAGACCCTGAAATAATGCTCTACAATCAACTGTTGACAGCATGGGACTCGAGCATCTATTGCAAGCAGTGGCTATATGATGATTTACCATTAACATTCAGGGCCAACTTTGGCACCATCATCATCCCAACAATGTTGGGCGGCACATATGAAATTGTTGGTGATAATCCGCCATGGGTAAAGAATTTCGATGATTTTGAAACATTCGAAAACCATGTAGCAGATCTTACTTTTGATGCTTCACACCCGCTTTTTGTTAAAGTCAAAGACTTCTATTCAGTTTATAAAGATATACTTTGTAAATATCCTAAAACATGGTCAGTTAGTCATTTTGTACTTCCCGACCTTCAGGGGCCATTGAGCAACTACGAACAACTAAGAGGGAGCACCATGTACACTGATTTCTTTGAGCGACCAGAATTTGTACTTGAAAAGCTCAATCAACTTGCCACGTACCAGATAGATGCCGCCAACCATCTGATCAATCACCTTGAATTGGATGAAAAAGGATGGAGCTATCAGCATGGCAATATGATCAAGGGCAATATGCTTATCAGGGATGATGCTTTGGCACTTATGTCCGGTGATATCTATCGCGACTTTGCTGCTGCAGCCGACGACATAGTGCTTAAAGCATTGAATGGTGGTGGAATACATTCATGTGGCAAATTTGACCACACCATTGATGAAGTACTTGAAGTTGATAACCTGACATGCATTGACTTGGGACAATCTCATATGAATGATATGATCGAAGTATACACTAAAGCCAGCGCAAAAAAAATTCCACTTATCAGGGTTCAAATGATGTCAGAAGAACTAAAGGCTGGAAATATTAGAGATAAATATCCTACTGGGGTAACCCTGAGATATGAGGCAAAATCACTTAAAGAAGCCAGGGAGGTCTGGAATAAGTATATAAGTAATCAATGAGCTCTCAATCAGACATTATACAAATATTCTAATAAATAATGGAAACAGATCTAAAATGAAAAATCATTTCTTGAACATCATTATCATCGGTTGCCTATCAAGTTGTTTTTGCCAATGAAAGGTAAATATGGATGTTAACTTGCAAGCTGTAGAACTAAAGTGAGCATACACTCAAAGGGAAATTAGGGAAAAGGGTTGAAAATATTATTTAAAGTTAATGAAGGAATTAATCACGATGAACGACTCTCACTGTAGACATCAAGAAATCGTCCAAAAAAATTTGGTTTTCTTGTTGAGACATTTTCGTTGATTTGTTTATCAACGGCTGTATTAATGGTAGTTGCATTACCAGGCCTCAAAGCTCAAGGCCAAAGTTTTTTTGATGTAATCGGAAAATAAATATACACAGGAATTGGCAACAAGAATGCACAGTTTTAATTCTCCGGTGCATGCACCGGAGAATTAAAAAGCTACTTTCGTCGGCAACAAAAATCCGACGAAAAATGAATGTGTATTTAACCAAATTTATGATGTATTTTGAAATTCACCGAATGCGCCGTGAAGGGCATTCCATTTCACAGATCAGTCAACACCTTGTACTGGATCGACGCACGGTCAGCAAGTACCTTTCCATGAGCGAACAGGAATATGAGGACTTTCTGATCCGGCAGTCCACTCGAAAAAAAGTATTGCTCCCTTACGAAGATTTTGTCAAAGAACGCCTGGAGGATTTCCGGGATACTTCAGCAGCACAAATGCACGATTTGCTCAAGGAGCACTATCCTGATTTTCCTTCAGTGTCGCAAAAAAACGTGTTCAATTTTGTTTGCTGGGTACGGGACAAACATCGTCTGCCGGTTGTGAAATTAGAAAGACAATTTCAATTGGTCGAAGAACTCCCATATGGCAAACAAGCCCAGGTGGATTTTGGACAGTACAACATGCGTACTACAACAGGCAGCAGGTTCAAGTTTGTTTTGTTTACAGACGGCCATTTTACTACTGAACTGGCCATCAGGGCTCATGAAAAGGCCTTTGAATATATCAGGGGCATTCCTGATGAGATCGTATATGATCAGGATAAGGTATTTATCAGTAGTGAAAACAGCGGGGATATCATCCTTACCGACGCCTTCCGCACCTATATGCGGGGCCAGTCCTTTACCCTGCATTTTTGCCGTAAAGCAGATCCCCAGAGTAAAGGGAAGGTGGACAATGTGATCAAGTACGTGAAACAGAATTTTCTTTACAACCGCACCTTCCGCAATATCGATACCCTCAACGACGAGGTATTGGCATGGTTGGGGCGTACGGCCAACGCCTTGCCTCATGCATTTACCAGGAAAGATCCCTTGAAAATGGCCTTCCTAAGAACCGGCTAAACCAGCTCCGTGAGCTTAAAGGGGTATAACATCCTGTTGATGGGCCCTTCGGGAACCAGAGTTACTATAATCGGCTTAGGATTCTTATTGGTCGTTGTAGTTTTTAACCTTTCAAAATAGATCCTATCTTTCTGGATGTTTTTGAATCTGAGATTAATGATATCCTTCATGTTCATTCCATTACAATAGTAGGAGAGTAGCCACATATCCTTCGCCACCTGTTGATTGCTTCCTTTCTCAACTTCATAATCGATGATTGCTTTTATCTGCTCAATCGTTAAAGCCTTTTTAATATTTCTGGGTGCTTTAGGCTGACACTTGTTTTTACCAAAGGGATATAACTTACGATCAATGATATCATCATCAATAGCTTGATTGAATATGGTTCTTAAATGTCTGACATAAATACTAATAGTTGTATAAGATTTCCCTTTAGAAACCATATGGTTTTCATACTTATTCAAGAACTCAGGAGTAACATCAGATAGATATAATTTAGATCTATATTTCTTCGAAGAGTTTTTAGCATCAGTATACGTTCTGCTAGTGCTTATTTTGCCTTGCTTAGCAAATGAAGCTATCTTATAAGCAGTAGGTCTGGGGTTCGAGTCTCTGTGGAATCGCCTAAAAATCAATCACTTGCGAAGTAAAATTTGTAAGTGCTTTTTTATTTACATACAATTTGCATACATTTTTTGAGATAAACCGATCTTTTCCCTATTGTATCAATCCTTTTAAGATTTTTTTCATTACTTGAAAAAAACTTTATCAAAAGAACATTTTTTTAACAAATGCCTAAATTACACTTCCAACTCACCCAGGATCTCTCAGTTAATCAGTTATTGATAACACAAATAACTCCACATCAGAATCTGTAATTCCCTAGACGTACCTGTTCTGTTTCCTTCGGATAGCAGCTGATATTTCATCTTGGTGTTCAACCACATATTGTTCGATTAACCAGGAAACAAAATTTCCGATACAAATGTAATTTCAAGGCAACATTGCTTCTTGTTGATTAAATTCGACAACGGTAAGGTATTGAAGTGATCTGAAAGTTGGTTATATCATGAATAGGGAATAGATGCACAAGAAATGTCGGGTGATTGTGAGATCGGGAATCAAATAGGTAGACACGTTTGACTTTGTGAACTAAGGAAGCAACGGGAGAATGGATCGAGAAGGTTCTGATTTTAGGGCTTGTAAGAATTTCAGTCCATTATACAAGAAAATGAACCAATGATTTTTCAATGAGTAAATAAGTGGTATTCTTGTGAATAGATATCATATAATTTGCTTAAGAAAAAAAAGTAAAGCATTTTTCTTAATTAATTTTTGATGGTTTTCTATGGTAGAAGATAGTGTACTTTGGAAGAAGATTAGAAGAGGAGATAAGAATAGCTTCGATGAGCTATATAATAGGTACTCGGATGTCTTATTCAATTATTCAAGAAAACTAACTATAAGTCAAATACTAGTTGAGGAAAGTATCCAGGACCTATTTTTTAAAATATGGATTAAAAGGGAGAAACTTAGCAAAGTTGAAAATGTAAAAGCCTATCTTTTTCTATCGATAAGAAGAATACTCTTGCGCAAAGTAAAAGAGGAAGTCAACTCATCATTTAGTAGTCTTGACAAAAACCAGAACATATTTGTGATTTCCGATGAGAGTAGAATGATTGAAGAAGAAAGAAGAAATGATCAAAACAGACTTGTGGAAAGTGCATTTAGTTTTCTCACACAAAGACAAAAAGAAATAGTTTTTCTAAAATTCTTTGAAAACTTGTCCTATGCAGAGATTTCGGACATACTTGAAATTGATATAAAAGGCACCTACAAGTTAATGGCCAGAGCCATTCAAAAATTAAGGGAAGTGCTGAATAAAAAAAAGTTTTAGTTTGTGGGGTAATAATTAAGAATCTTGTGTCTATGAAATAAACTATCAAATAATTTGTTGATGAGTCAGACTGCTGCTCTAGTTGAAAAATTGTTGTTGGATGATTCCTTCTATGAATGGATTCATTCCAAAGAAGACTCTAAATGGAATGAATGGGTAAAGAAGAATTCAGTAAACGCAGCTGCTGCAAATGAAGCAGAAGAATTGATTCGCTCAGTTGAATTTGAGACTGAAGTATTGATTGTTCATCAAAAGAAAAAGCTCAAATCAGAGATAGATGATAAGATCTTAATCCATAATTACAAATCAAGGAGAGGGACAAATAGAATTTGGTGGTATGCTGCGGCATCAATAGTTTTTATTTGTCTTTCGATATCAATAATCTTTTTATATAACAGTAGACAAGACCATCTTGTCAAATATGACCAAACGGAGAGAATTAAAAAAGTAACCCAAAAAGGTCAGAAACTCACAATAAACCTTCCCGACGGGTCAATAGTCACGCTTAATTCTTCTTCAAGTATTGCATATAACTCACCTTTTGATAGTACCTGCCGGGAGGTATTTCTGAGTGGTGAGGCATTTTTTTCTGTGAGGAGAGATTCATTAAAGCCGTTTATTGTGGTTGCTGGAGAAACTAAGACTACTGTGCTGGGTACGAGTTTCAATATAAATACATCAAGTGATCAGGTAGAAGTTGCATTGGTTACCGGCGTAGTGAAGGTTGAGAGAAATTCTGGTGAAATTGTCAATCTTAGTCCGGGAGAATCTGCAGTAATTCAGCAGGGTAAGAACATCAGGAAGTTACCATTTAACAAGGACGTGATCACATCTTGGAAGAACGGTATCCTATATTTTGATGATACAAGTCTCAGGGAGGTCTTCAATAAAATTGAACAGTGGTATGGAATAGATATCACACATAATGAATTTCCATATTTTTCCGACAACTATGCGGGATATTACGATAATCAAAACCTTGAGCAGGTACTTAATGGTTTATCGTTCGTTTACGATTTTGAATTTGAAATTTTAGATAATCATAAAGTAAATATCAAATTTTCAAACCAAAAATAATGCCTATGTGAAAAAGAAAACTTAAAAAAACCTATGCAGATGGTGCAACACCTGCATAGGAAAAAGTGATTTTATTAACTCTAATACACAAAATTATGAAATTAAAATTATTACGACAAATAATACTAGGCATGTCAAAACTTAGTTTTTATGGTGTCATTGTAAATTGCATTTTACTTGGAAATCTACTTGCAGAAGACGTAGGAGCCCAAAGCGTCAAGAGTGTTCATGAAACGTTCATATCAATTGATGAGCAGTTTGTCAATCTAGGACAAGTCTTTGAAAAGATCGAGGATAAAACAACTTTCAGATTCTCTTATGATAGAAGAAAAATATTTGATGATCAGGCGATTATAACTTTTAAGAGTGAGAAAAATACAGTCGGAGAGTATCTGTTGGAGGTCTCAAGACAGACCAAATTAAAGTTCAAGCAGATCAATAATACAATTCACATATCCAAAAGAAATATTCTGACAAATAATGGATTGAGTGTTAAAGTAGAACTGCAAGGGATCGCAATTACTGGTAAAGTGATTTCTGGAGAGGATCAATCTGGTTTACCAGGTGCCAATGTATTTGTTAAGGGAACAACTCAAGGTACGGTCACTGATATTGAAGGAAATTATACGCTTGATGTACCGGATGAAGAATCCGTATTAGTATTTAGTTCCGTTGGGTTTATTTCTGAGGAAGTTACCATTGGAAACCAAACGGTCATCAATATAACTATGATACCGGATCTAACTGCCTTGGAAGAGATCGTGATAGTCGGTTATGGTACCAAGAAAAAGTCTGATATAACCGGGGCGGTTGCACGTGCCGATCTGGAGACATATGAAAGTGTTCCAGTAACTAATATTCTTGAAAGGGTTAAAGGAGTTGTCCCTGGAGTAAATATCGAAGGCACAAACAGAGCTGGTGAAGTTGCAAACATCATAATTCGAGGTCGAAACTCAACCGCCGCATCCAATGCACCACTTATTGTTGTTGATGGAGCAATCTACGGAGGTATTGGCGGATCCATAGCAGACATTGCACCCAATGATATAGAAAGTTTCACCGTATTAAAGGATGCCAGTGCTGCGGCAATTTATGGTTCTCGTTCATCCAATGGTGTTATTCTTATCGAGACAAAGCGAGGCGAGGGGAAAGCCAACGGAAAACCGAAATTTTCTTTAAACATGAGCGGAGGTCTTAGCCAACAGCTAGCCCCATTAGAATTATATGACGCTGATTCTTATATGCAGCGAAAGCTTCACGGAGCACAATTACTTAACCCGGATGCTACCCTTGAAGACGATGTAATACCCTTTTTAGGACAACAGGAAGCAT
This sequence comes from Cytophagales bacterium, assembly GCA_022360055.1. Taxonomy (GTDB): domain Bacteria; phylum Bacteroidota; class Bacteroidia; order Cytophagales; family Cyclobacteriaceae; genus JAAUQL01. The sequence continues at coordinate 41,193 of JAKSDO010000038.1, forward strand.
TAAATTACAATGCAACTCCGGATCATGCTCCAAGCATACCTGATCCATATGGCTTGATTGACCAGCAAGGTTATTCCACTAATTCCACATTTAGTTTTTCCAATAGATTGGAAAAATCGAGTTATTATGTAGCAACAACCTATGAGCGAATAAAAGGCGTAATCTTAAATGATGATTACAAACGAATAGCAATGCGCGTAAATATAAATAGTGATTTAACTGACTGGCTAAATGTGAGTATTAATAGCTTCTATAACCGTCAGGATTATTCAGGAGCTTCTCCTGAATTTTGGAACTCTACAGTTGTTAGTCCGTATGGGTCGCTGTATAATGAAGACGGGAAGACATATCGTTTTTATCCCCAGGATTGGGTTGGTGCGCCAAACCCGCTTACAAGCTTTGCCAATGAAGATTTGGATATTCGAAACAATCTTAATTCTGTTGTGAGAGCCAGAATAAAGCTTCCCTGGATTGAAGGATTGACATACAATATGACTTTTTCGAATGCACTAAGATGGAGTAACAGGAACATTTTTTACGATGAATTTACAGAAAGAGGTAATCCTGTCGGAGGAGAAGGCAGCCGTGCTAGTAGTTATTCCAACTATATGCTTTTTGATAACATCATTAAATATGACCGTACTTTTTCAAATAAGCACAGCGTGAACGCAACCTTGCTGTATTCACAAGAGAAAACTATTTTTGAGGATATGATCGCAACTGGTAGGACCTTTGCCAATGCTGTGCTCGGAACGTATAAATTAGAAAATGGTGAACAACAAACTGTAAATACAGGTGGTGGAGAGACTCGCGGGATAGGCTTGATGGCACGCGCATCATACTCGTTTGATGATAGGTATACAGTGACTGGGACTTTTCGTCGGGATGGCTATTCCGCTTTTAGCAAAAACAGAAAGTGGGCAGATTTTCCTTCGGTTGCCATGCGATGGAACATTGGAAAGGAAAATTTCATGGAAGGAGTCAATTTTTTCGACAACATATCTATACGAGGTTCTTATGGCACAAATGGGAATCAGTCCATTGCCCCATATAGTTCACTTGCAACGATCGCAACTGATGTCTATCAATTTTATGGTCCTTCCTCCTTTACATTGACCCAATTTATAGATCGATTGGCAAACGATGATCTGGGATGGGAATCAACAACTGGGCTCAATTTAGGATTAGACTTTTCAGTTTTAAACAGCAGGCTGAATGTTGCTTTTGATGTTTACAAAACCAACACGAATGACTTGATGTTTACACTAGCCTTACCAAGTGTGTCGGGACAAGAAAGTGTACTTTCCAATATTGGAGAAATCGAGAATACCGGAGTCGAGATTTACCTGAATTCTTTGATAATTGATAAAGACAATTTCAATTGGTTTTCTGATTTCGCTTTTTCGCTGAACAGAAACAAGGTGGTGTCGATTCTGGGAGAGGACAATGATGGAGACGGTGTAGAAGACGATTTGGTGAGCGAAGGTTTTTTCATCGGCGAACCTTTGGGCACTGCGTATGATTTTAATGTAATTGGTATGTGGCAGCAGGAAGATGTGGAAAACGGTACAATTATGAGTGGGTTTCGACCAGGTGATTATAAATTCGAAGATATTGACGGCGATGGCGCTATTACGTCAGACAAAGACAGACGAATTTTGGGGAATTCAGAGCCCAATTTCAGGTGGAGTTGGACAAATACGTTTGAGTATAAAGATTTCTCCTTAATGGCATATATTTATTCAGTATGGGGCGGTAATAACATGTATATTTCGGGTAATAACGCACCCCACCTGGATTATACCGCGGCAAATACCGGTGCTAATCACCCGGTTTATGATTACTGGACAGCGGATAATACTGGCGCAAGATTTCCTAGAATTGACAATTGGGACATTGCCCCGGTTAGAGGAAGGCAATACTTAGACAGGAGCTTTATTAAATTACAAAAAATTGCCTTAACATATAATGCCTCAAAACTGGTGAAAAACTGGGGGATAGATAATTTGAGATTAGTATTAAGTGGAGACAATATATTGGTTTATGCTCCTCACTGGATTGGTCTGGATCCGGAAACGGATAGTGGTTTAACCTTCAATTCGGAACCTGCTATGCGCACATATTACCTTTCATTAGCTTTTAATTTTTAAAACAGGAACCAAAATGAAACGATATATATATAGTTTGATTTTACTTTTGCTATTAGCAACAAGTAATTCATGCAATGAAGATGTTTTGCAGGAAGTACCAAAAGATTTCCTAAGCCCGGAAATTGCTTTTAATAATAAGGCTGATTTTGAAGCTGCCTTAGCTAATATATACCTATCCATCCGCGTCGATTTAGTTGCCTTAAGCGGTTGGAATAACGCTCGCAATCCTCAGCTGGGGGTCGATTTTGACATCATGCGTGCCACTGCAGGAAATAATCCATATATCGATATATTTTTCTGGCAGGATCTGAACCCGGACAATGCGTGGGTTGATAGAATGTGGACAAACTACTACAATTGGGTGTATCAGGCCAACACCGTGATCAACAGAGCGGATTATGAAGGAGTAAACTGGTCATCTGAAGAAGAAAAAAATGCAATTGTGGGTGAAGCAAAATTCTTGAGGGCTTATGGCTATCATTTTTTGGCTAATATGTGGGGTGGAGTGCCCCTGGTGGTGGAAGAAACCATAGGCGCCAAATTTGATTATACCAGGGCGACTCAGGAAGCAGTATATCAGCAATGCAAAGACGATCTGGAGTTTGCCATACAATGGATGCCGACAGTCGACGAATTAGACGGGGGTAGGGCACCACGGGCTGCAGCCAATCATTTATTGGCAGAAATAAATATTTCTTTAGGTGACTATGATGGAGCCATTGCTGCAGCAAGTAGAGTAATTGATGACCCCAACTATAGATTAATAACCGAAAGGTTTGGGCAATGGACAGACTTTAAATTTAGGGGTTATGATTATTTGGGTGAAGCGGAAGCATGGGGCGACTATTACTGGGATATGTTTCGTGAAGGAAATATGAATTGGAAACAAGGCAACCATGAAGCAATATGGAATATTGAAATGGAATTTAATACCATTGGAGGAGGAGGAAACTCATTGCACTTGGAATGTATCGGTCCGATTAGCTGGAATGGTGGCGACCTGAATGGTGATAAAATGGTGCAAAAAGACACCTTGATGGGACGACCAAATGCCGGAGTTACATTGAATGACTATACTAAATTTTTAATTTGGGAGTTTAAAGATGATTTTGACAGGGATATTCGCAATTCAAAATATAATTTTAAACGAACCCATTATTTTCTAAATCCCGAGAGTGCCTTTTATGGAGAGCTAATAACGCCGGATAAAGTAGATCCGGCAAAGGCCGATCCTGTACTGTTTGACTTATCCTATGGACCCGTAACTCAAAAGGTAGTAGCAACAGTGCACAATGGACTGGGCAGAACAAGAGAAGGAGAAAATCATGACTGGGGTTGGGTGTGGAAAGATTGGTATATTATGAGATTGGCTGAGACCTACTTATTACGAGCAGAAGCATATCATCTCAAAGGTGATCAGACAAATGCAGCTATCGATATTAATGCTGTAAGAAACCGGGCGCAGGCAACTCCGGTTGATGGAAGTGAAGTCAATCTGGACTTGATTCTGGACGAACGTGCAAGAGAGCTTCATGTGGAAGAAATTCGTGGGAGTACGTTGATGAGAATGAATAAGTTGAAAGAATATCTGGAAAAATATAATTATTCAGTGGTTACTAACGGACATGTTTTGGGTGATCATATCAATAAATTCCCTATTCCCAACTCTGTAATAGAAGCGAATAAAGATGCAGTCATAGAGCAAAATCCAGGTTATTCCGGCTTTTAATATTTAAAATACAGGCATAGAGAGTATCGTTTTCCATTTTTCAAGTGGGAGATACTCTCTACTTTTCTCTTGCTGGGTTATCAGATGTAAATACCGTGCATTGTTAATTGTGCAAATCACCAACAGAAATTAGGGGCTCTTCCATACTTTCACTCATTTGTTTTTCAAGGAATTGGGAGGGTTTTCAACCAGTCAAATATGTCATATCAAAACAAAACGTACTGAAAGATAAAAGGTGCTGGCCAATAAAATATGACAAGGAAGGATGATAAAAATATAGATGGAGAAGGATAAAA
>JAKSDO010000130.1 GCA_022360055.1 Cytophagales bacterium
ATCTCGACGTCAGGAGAGATCTGATTGCCTTATACACACGGACAAGCCGATTCCCCCTGTCTCAGCTTTTTTGCTGTCATTTCGTATTTCGAAGCGGAGAAATCTGGCTTATTAGTGGTAACCCGATATTGATTAAACCGGATTTCTCACTCCGTTCGAAATGATACTTTAACCCTAGATCAGGTTGGGTTTCGAGGCCATGTCCGATTTAAATTCCGGTAAAAAAATATGAGATTTCCATCGTGTATCTCCATTCTCCGGCTTTTGAACACCATTACCTTTTTTTTGGAAGAAATTCCAAACCGTATATTTTGTCACCCCGTAGCTTTGCGGAGGATCGTTCCTGATGGTCAGGGGAAAATTTTACATCTAACAGTTACGAATGAAACTTAATTTGCTTAAAATCTCATTATTTCTGACATTGATTTCAGGCACCGGATGCAATAGCCAGGATATCGTAAGCGAAGTTGACATCATAGATGCCGACAAAAAAAACAGCTATTACATCGGAAACAGGGCGCCATTGCAGCCGAGCGTCTTTATCAAACTCCCGGTAGGTTCGGTGAAACCGGAAGGATGGCTAAAAGCATACCTTGAAAAACAACGGGATGGACTGACCGGCTATCTCGGAGAAATCAGCGCCTGGCTGCAAAAAGAGGACAATGCCTGGCTGTCGGAAGACGGTACCGGAAAATGGGGGTGGGAAGAGGTCCCTTACTGGCTAAAAGGGTATGCCAACCTGGGGTACATCCTCGACGACAATAAAATGATCGATGAAGCTAAAATCTGGCTGGAAGCGGTTATCCGGGGTCAGCGCGAAAATGGTAATTTCGGGCCAAAGCGTTTCAATAAAGACGGAAGTCAGGATTTCTGGGGAAATATGATTATGCTGTATTGCCTGCAATCGTACTACGAGTATTCAGGCGATCAAAGAGTCATCGATCTGATGACAAAATATTTTGAGTATCAGCTTGAATTCCCGGAAGATAAATTCCTGACGTACTATTGGCAAAAGATAAGAGGCGGTGATAACCTGCACAGTGTGCTGTGGTTGTACAACCGCACCGGCGATAAGTTCTTGCTGGAGCTTGCCGAAAAAATTCATCGCAATACAGCCGACTGGACGAGCCGCGGGCACAGCCTGGACGCCATCCACAGCCGTAAACACAAACGGGAAACACTGGAAAAATGGCCCGGGTGGTACGGCGATCAAATCGACTGGCACAACGTAAACCACGCCCAGTGTTTCCGTGAACCGGCGCAATACTATTTGCTTAGCGGAGATAAAAAACATCTGGAGGCTTCCTACGAAAACTTTGAAATTATTCGCAAGCATTTTGGACAGGTACCAGGCGGAATGTTTGGCTCCGACGAAAATTGCCGTCCGGGTTATGACGATCCGCGTCAGGGAATTGAAACCTGTGGGATTGTCGAGCAACTAAATTCCAACGAACATATGCTGAGGATAACCGGCGATCCGTTTTGGGCGGACCATGCGGAAGAAGTCGCTTTTAATACCTACCCGGCAGCAACCATGCCCGACTTTAAGTCGTTGCGCTACATCACCGCTCCAAACATGGTTTTATGCGATCGCGAAAACCATCACCCGGGAATTGATAACAGCGGTCCGTTCCTGATGATGAATCCGTTTAGCTCTCGCTGCTGCCAGCATAACCACGCCCAGGGCTGGCCATACTATGTGGAAAACCTTTGGATGGCCACTCCCGATAACGGACTGGTAACCGCTTTGTATGGCGCGTGTAAGGTGACCGCCAAAGTGGGCGACGGAACGGAAGTTACCATCAGAGAAGAGACCAATTATCCTTTTGAAGAAGAGATCAGGTTTACGGTCGAAAGTGAGAAAGCAGTTGATTTCCCGCTTTACATACGTATTCCGAAATGGTGCGACAAACCGTCCGTCAAAGTAAACGGGAAATCAATTCCTCTCCAGGCCGCCGGAAGGAATTATGTCCGTATCCAACGCCGATGGGGCAAAGGCGATAAAGTAGAACTTGGGCTGCCCATGGAACTGGGAGTAAAAACCTGGACGGAGAACCACAACAGCGTAAGCGTGTCGTATGGCCCCCTGACCTTTTCGTTAAAGATCGATGAGAATTACAAACGGATGGACAGCGAAAAAACTGCCATTGGCGATTCCAGGTGGCAAAACGGAGTGGATAAATCAAACTGGCCTTCCTGGGAGATATATCCGGCATCGGACTGGAATTATGGTTTGATCTACAATGCAAAAAAACCTGAAAAATTCTTTGAGGTCGTAAAAAACAAATGGCCCCCGGATGATTTCCCTTTCACCCCGAAGTCGGTTCCGATTAAAATCAAGGCAAAGGGAAAGCGCATTCCGGAATGGAAATTGGACGAACATAAACTTTGCGGTGAGCTGATGGACAGCCCCGTTGCTTCGACCGAAAAGGAAGAGGAAATCGAATTGATCCCAATGGGAGCGGCACGCCTGAGGATAAGCGCATTCCCTGTGATTAAACAATAGGCAGATATTTTACTCGTCTTTCATCAATTAGTGCATTAATATATGAAACAGATACCATTTTTTTTCATTGCCGTATTTATTTTAGGAACACTGTCGGCCAGGGATAACAGGAACCGACATTATATTACAAATCAGGCTCCTCTGGTACCACAGAAGTATACTGCATTACCGATTGGAACAATCCGGCCGGAAGGGATGCTGCTAAAAATGCTGGAGATTCAACGAGACGGATTAACAGGTAATATGGATAGCGTCTATAGTTTGGTCTGTGGCCCGAATAATGGTTGGCTGGGAGGAACCGGCGATGGCTGGGAGCGCGGACCATACTGGTTGGACGGTCTTGTGCCTCTGGCATATATCCTCGATGATGATGCTTTAAAAGCCAAAGCCCGGGAATGGATTGAATGGAGCCTGAACAATCCGTTGGAAAACGGCGACTTCGGCCCGCAACCTTTACCCGAAGGTTATGCAAGAATTGAAGGAACACAACAAGAGCCACGAGAAGACTGGTGGCCAAAAATGGTCATGCTGAAAGTGCTGCAACAATACTATTCGGCCACCGGCGATGACCGCGTCATCAAGCTCCTGACCAACTATTTCCGTTATATGCTAAAAGAGCTGCCGGAAAGACCTTTAGGGCATTATACCTATTGGGGCAACCGCCGCGGGGCCGATAACCTCGCTGTGGTTTACTGGCTATACAACATCACAAAAGAAAAGTTCCTTCTGGAACTCGGTGAATTGATTCATGAACAAACCTTCGAATGGGAAGAGGTCTTTACCGGGAACCGTATACGCCGGCTGAACCCACTCCCGGGATTGCACTGTGTAAATGTGGCGCAAGGGCTTAAGGCTCCCGTTATTTACTACCAGCAAAACCGGGATAAAAAATACCTGGAATCGACGAAGGAGGGGCTATTGGCTTTAAAAGAAGTTCACGGATTTGTAAATGGCATGTACGGTGGCGATGAAGCCCTTCATGGGAACAATCCGACACAGGGATCGGAACTTTGTTCGGCGACTGAGATGATGTTCTCGTTCGAGAGCATGCTCCCGATTACAGGCGATGTATATTATGCCGATTACCTCGAAAAAATAGCTTACAACGTATTGCCGACCCAGCATACCGATGACTTTACGGGGAAGCAATATTTCCAGCAGGCAAACCAGGTACTGATCACCGATCAGTCCCGCAACTTTTTTAACGACCACAATGCCCGGTTGGTTTATGGGACGACCACGGGCTATCCCTGCTGCCTGACCAATATGCATCAGGGATGGCCCAAATTTGTTCAAAATCTGTGGTATGCCACCGGCGATAACGGACTTGCGGCACTTGTTTACGGCGCATCAAAGGTTAAGGCGAAAGTTGCCGGAGGTGTGGAAGTGGAATTTGAAGAAGAAACAAACTACCCCTTCTCCGATGAAATTGCATTTACCTATAAAACCGGCAAGTCCGTCGGATTTCCACTACATCTTCGGGTTCCTCTTTGGTGCGAAGCGCCTGAGCTGACGATAAACGGGGAAAAGGTCGACGTACAAATCCGGAACAATATAATCGTTTTGGACCGGACATGGAATACGAACGACAAAGTGGTCCTTACGCTTCCTATGGAGATCAGGCTTTCTACCTGGTACGAGGGCTCAAAGGGCATAGAACGGGGGCCGCTGGTATATGGATTAAAAATAGAAGAGCATTGGGTAAAGGTTGAAAAGGATCGCGGTTTCATAGGCAGGGCAGCTTATGAAGATCCGTTCTGGGAAGTTTATCCCAAGTCCGACTGGAACTATGCCTTGAGCCGAAAGGTCTCGCCAAAACATTTTGAGGTTGAAGTTAACGATAAGGTGGAGGACATGCCGTGGAACCTGAACCATGCTCCGATCACACTGCGCGTTAAAGCAAAAAAACTGGATAGCTGGGTAATCGAAAATAATTCTGCGGGCGACATTAAGGTGCCTACCCGTCCAACGCGTTATCCTTACGATAAGGAAGAGAAAATAGAATTAATACCATATGGATGTACTACGCTGCGGATATCACAATTCCCTGTCTGGTAATTTATAACTACTTCTTCGACGGAATGATTAGTTCAGAACGATGCTGTTTTAAAGGTCAATACAACGTGGTTCATCCCGGAAGAGAAATAAGAAAATACGCATCAATATCACCCCGCAAAAAGATGATGCGATAGGGGATCTGATGTTTTAGTTGAAAAAGTAAAATAACGTGAAACCGGTAGGACCGGAGCAAATTCAGGACACACCCGAGCATGATTATATTTCTCTGTGTATCAATAATTTAAAAAAAATATAAACGGATGAAACAGTTGCTGACAATCTGCCTGGCTTTAAATTCAATCTTGCTTCCCGCGCAAAATAAGCCTGAAGCATTGATTAAAACTTCCGATATCCGCATACGCGACCCGTTTATTTACGCGGATGGATCGACGGAGAAGTACTATATGTATGCCCAGATGGATAACCGGCTTGGCTTTCGCGGTCGGGAAGAGAAGCCTAAGGGTGTCGAAGTGTATGTAAGTTCCGACCTGGAAAATTGGGAACCGCCAAAAACAGTGCTTCTCCTGCCAAAGGAATTTTGGGCGAGAAAAATGGTTTGGGCTCCGGAAATGCATCATTATAAGGGGAAGTATTATATGTTTGTAACACTTACTTCATCCGAATTGCTCAAACATTTAAAAAAGCCCGAAGGGCAAGATGACTGGCCGCCTTTTTATAAGCGGGGGACCCAGATTTTTGTTTCCGATTCACCACTGGGACCTTTTGAATCCTTCGAAAATAAACCTCATACACCTGAAAACTGGATGGCGCTTGATGGAACACTCTATGTTGAAGGCGGAGCGCCTTACATGGTCTTTTGTCATGAGTGGGTTGAAATTGTGGATGGTTCAATGGATTACATGCGCTTGTCGTCCGACTTGTCGAAAACCGAAGGTACGCCACATAAAATGTTCCATGCTTCCGAAGCCAGATGGTCAACCGGCAAAACCAACAAAGTTACTGACGGCTGCTTTATGTACCGGACCAAATCCGGAAAACTGCTGATGATCTGGTCCAGCTTTGGAACCGATGGATATGCGATCGGGATAGCCGAATCCGAATCCGGAAAATTAAAAGGCCCCTGGATACAACAGGAGAAGTTACTTTTCCAAAAGAATGGCGGGCACGGTATGCTGTTCAAGACCTTTGAGGATAAGCTGATGCTGGCACTGCATCAACCGAACGGACCAAGGGGAAAAGAACGCTTAAAGCTCTTTGAAATAATAGATACCGGCGAAACGCTGAAAGTTGCTAAATAAATAACTATAATCAATTTATCATGAACAGGATTTTTATTTTTTTTATAGCCGCGGTGCTGGTTTCGTGCCAGGCAAATCATACACCGGGCTGGAAACCGGTCGAAGGCCATATCGTAACCCGGTGGGCTTCGGAAGTTGATCCGGCAAATCCATGGCCGGAATACCCGAGACCGCAGATGGAGCGCAAAGAATGGGAAAGTCTGAACGGCCTGTGGAATTATGCGATTCAGTCCGAAGAAAACGGAAAACCGGAGAAATGGGAAGGCGAAATACTTGTTCCTTTCCCGGTGGAGTCGGCGCTCTCGGGAGTTAAAAGGAAAGTTGGTCCGCAAAACAAACTATGGTACCGGCGCACATTGGAAATTCCCAAATCCTGGAATGGAAAAGAGATTCTGCTTCATTTTGAGGCAGTTGACTGGGAATGTAAACTTTGGATCAACGGAAATGAAGCCGGAACACACCGAGGGGGTTACGATCCGTTTTATTTCAATATCACACCCTACCTGGGCAAAGGTAAAAATACCGTCGTCCTGAGTGTGTGGGACCCTACGGATCAGGGCTGGCAGCCCGTGGGCAAACAGGTACTCGAACCGGGAGGTATTTTTTATACCTCCGTAACCGGTATATGGCAATCGGTTTGGATGGAAGCTGTAAGTAAAACGTCTTTTGAATCGTTTAAACTTATCCCCGATATTGATGATAGCCAACTGTACGTAAATGCAAAAATCCGGGGGCAGGAGCAGGGCGACAAGGTAATTGCCGAAGCCTATTATGAAGGGAAACCGGTGAGCAATATCGAAGCGGAAGCAGGGGATTCCCTGATCCTGCCGGTACCCGACGCGAAACTGTGGGATGCCGGACAACCGAACCTGTATGACCTGACAATGAAGATCGTGCGCCGTGGCAAAGTAATCGATGAAGTAAAAAGTTACTTTGGTATGCGGAAAATAAGCCTCGGAAAAGACCGGGATGATTTTACCAAAATCATGCTCAACGGCCGTTTCCTGTTTCAGAACGGCCCGCTTGACCAGGGGTTTTGGCCCGATGGAATTTATACGCCTCCAACAGAAGAAGCCATGGTTTATGACTTGAAGAAAACCATGGAAATGGGATTTAACATGCTTCGCAAGCATGTGAAAATCGAATCGCGCCGTTTTTATTACTGGTGCGACAAAATGGGTTTGCTGGTTTGGCAGGACATGCCGAACGGGGACAAGAAAATTGGTCCGCGCGACCCGGATATTACGCGGACCGAAGAATCGGCAAAACAGTTTGAGTTTGAACTGACCGGCCTGATTGAGAAGCACTACAACCATCCATCAATCATCATGTGGGTGCCGTTTAACGAAGGCTGGGGGCAGTATGAGACCTCACGCATTGTCGACTTCGTGAAAGAGCTTGACCCCACCAGGCTTGTGAGCAATGCGAGCGGATGGACCGACCGCAATGTCGGAGATATCTATGATGTTCATACCTACCCGAATCCTCGTACGCCACGGGCAGAGGAAAAACGGGCCATCGTAATTGGTGAATTTGGGGGCCTCGGACTAAAGGTCGACGGTCATATGTGGGAAGAGAAAAACTGGGGCTACCAGACGCTTAACTCAAGCGAGGAACTCCTGGCAAAGTATGAGGAGTATTATACGACCATCTGGAATGATGTTGCCACCAAAGGCCTAAGCGCGGTGATCTATACACAAACGACAGATGTGGAGACCGAAGCCAACGGTTTGATGACGTATGACCGTGCCCTGGTAAAAGCCGGCATAAATGCGTTAAGGGACATTAACACCAATAATTTTATTCCTGCTCCGAATATTAAACCGTTTGGCGGTGTTATCCGGAAAGGCGACAAGGTGAAATTAGCGACAAACGAGCCTGCAGACATCTATTACACCCTGGATGGCAGTGCGCCAACCATGGAATCAAAAAAGTACGATTCATTCGTTGTGATCGAAAGAGACGGGATATTAAAGACAGTTGCATATCGGGATGAGCAAAAAAGCCGTATGGTCTCGACGGAGTTTAAAGTTACCTCGGCCCCTAAACCGCAGTATAAAACAAAGTATAGCGGCAAATACACCGGTGGCGGAGATTATGCCCTGATCGATGGAAGGATTGGGACCGATAATCACGCCGATGGCATCTGGCAGGGATTTGAAGGAAACGACCTGGAAGTAGTGGTCGAGCTGCCGGAGGTTAGAACGGTCGATGCGATTAAAATCAATTTTCTTGAAAATACCGGGCACTGGATCTTCCTGCCAAAACTTGTAAAGATTGAAACTTCAGCCGATGGGGAGAAATTTCGCCCGCCTGAAGAAAAAATATTTATTCAACCAAATCAAAACAGGGAAAAAAGGATTGAGACAGCAGATGCGACATACGATAAAGCGGAGGTAAAGTTTGTCAGATTAACCGTCCAAAACCTTGGAACATGCCCCGAATGGCACAGCGGTAAGGGCGAAAAATGCTGGTTTTTCATCGATGAAATTGTAATCGAATAAGGATTTGTTATAGCTAAACCAAAAAAACAACACGCATATTATGAAAAGTATCTGGCTTGTACTAGGACTTCTGGCTACGGCAGTGTCGTGCAGTCCGAAGAAGAAGGAGGTAACGATTTTTCCGGAAAGTAATTTTGAAAAAAATCTGGATGGCAAACAGGTAAAACTATTCACACTGAAAAATATCCATGGAATGGTGACGCAAATTACCAACTACGGCGGACGTGTGGTGACTCTATGGACTTCCGATAGGCACGGTAATATGGAAGATATAGTTCTCGGCTATGAAAACATCGATGGTTATTTAAACAGTAATGAAATTTATTTCGGCGCACTCATCGGGCGATACGGAAACCGCATCGGCAAAGGTAGATTTTATATTGATGACAGGGAATATACGCTTGCGACCAACAATGGCGTAAACCATCTGCACGGCGGTAAAAGGGGTTTCAACGATGTGATCTGGGATGCCCGGCAAACAGACGGGCAAACACTTGAACTGACCTATCTTTCGAAAGATATGGAAGAAGGTTATCCCGGCAATCTGGACGTAAAAGTAATTTATATGTTGACCGACAACGACGAGTTGAAGGTGGAATATTGGGCGACCACCGATGCACCTACTGTTGTAAACCTCACTCACCATAGTTTCTTTAACCTCCACGGCGCCGGGAATGGAAGCATTAACGATCACGTATTGTACATCAATGCCGATAAATATACACCGGTTGATGCCGGTTTGATTCCTACCGGAAAAATTGCCTCTGTAGAAGGAACTCCGATGGACTTTACGAATGCAACGGCAATTGGTGATCGCGTCGACAATGATTTTGAGCAATTAAAATTTGGCATGGGATACGATCATAACTGGATCTTAAATACCAACAATAATGTGGAACGGGTTGCGGCCAGGATTACCGAACCTACATCAGGAAGAGCAATTGAAGTTTATACCAGCGAACCCGGGATGCAGTTTTATGGCGGGAACTTTCTGAATGGCAGCGATAAAGGTAAGTACGGCAGACCTTATGAACACCGGACAGCGTTTTGCCTCGAAACCCAGCATTACCCCGACAGTCCGAATCAACCTAATTTTCCGGCAACTCTGCTCAAGCCGGGTGAAACGTATCATTCGGTGTGTATTTATAAGTTCGGATATAAATAATTTAAAAACGTATGATGAACCGGATAAAAAGTCTATTGTTTTTACTCGGGGTTTTGTCTGTTACAGTTGCTTGTTCTCCGGTCCCGGACAAACATCCCAACATCATAATGGTGTTTATCGATGATATGGGATGAACGGATTTGTCCTGTTTTGGAAACAGGGATGCGCAAACGCCAAATATTGACAGGTTGGCTTCCGAAGGGATTATTTTTGAGCAATTCTATGTAAATTCTCCCATCTGTTCCCCTTCGCGGGTCGCTATATCAACCGGGCAGTATCCGCAGCGTTACCAAATCACGTCTTATCTTGGCTTCCGCGATCAAAATGCCTGAAGGGGGATAAAAAACTGGCTTGATCCAAAAGCACCTATATTGGCGCGTACTTTAAAAGAAGCAGGCTATGCCACCGGCCATTTCGGCAAATGGCACATGGTGAGGTTTCTGCAAATTTTAAAAAGATAAAAAATGATTGACCGGCTCTCAGGGAGAGCAACTTCAACAGACCAGTTTTGCCCGGAACGGAGATATGAGCAGTGTATATAGGCTACGGAGCGGCGATTCCGAAAGCTGGACGGTTACTGGATTACTGCGCATTTTTTACATGTCGCCGCCCGGTTTACGGAAATGGGAATAGAGCTATAATCAAATCTCCCGTTTCATTTTCTCCTCTATCCATGCTCTGGCATTTACAAATGCCTCCACCCACGGCGTAATCTCATCTCCAGGCCTGTCCGGATAATATGCCCAGTTCCATGGATAGGTCGCTCTTTCCAGGTGGGGCATCATCACGAGATGTCTTCCGTCTGCCGAGCACAGGGAAGCTGTGTCGAAATCCGATCCGTTCGGGTTGGCGGGATATGAAGATTTGGAATATTTCATGGGAATGTGGTAGGCCGCTTCTTCTTTGGGCAAATTAAATTTCCCTTCGCCATGAGCTACCCAGATTCCAAGTTTGCTGCCGCTCAGAGAACCGAGCATTACGGAATTATTTTCCAACACATCGACATTCAGGAATGCGGATTCGAATTTACCCGAATCGTTATGCAGCATTTTGGGCTTTTCGTCATGATCGGGAGTCACAACGCCAAGTTCGATCATAAGCTGGCAGCCGTTGCAAACTCCCAAACTTAAAGTGTCCTTTCGAGCGTAAAAGTTATCCAGTGCTTCTTTTGCCTTTGGATTGTAAATAAAAGCGCCGGCCCAACCCTTTGCCGAACCGAGAACATCGGAATTTGAGAATCCACCGACAAAAACAATCATGTTGATATCTTTGAGCGTTTCTCTTCCGGAGATCAAATCCGTCATATGCACATCTTTTACGTCGAGTCCGGCCAAATGCATCGTCCAGGCCATCTCGCGATCGCCGTTCACGCCTTTTTCCCGGATGATGGCGGCCTTAATTCCGGTTGAGTTTTTTCTTGCGGGATCAATGTTGTATTCGGAAAACTTTCCGGTAAATTGTTGAGGGAATCGAAAATCCAGAGCATTCCGTTTGTAATGCTCATATCGTTCCCGGGCGAGCTCTTCTCCACTCTGTTTTTTGTCGAGCAAATAAGATGTCTTAAACCACAAATCTCTCATTTCTTCAATATCCAGCTCAAATTGGGTATGAATGTCGATAATTCTCAATTCATGCTTTGAATGGAGCTTGCCGATTCTGTTAAACCTGATTCCCTCCTCCTCAAGAACCTTTATTGCCTTTCCGTTGCCTTCCACTTGAATGATAAGGCCCGGATTTTGGCTGAATAAAGTTTTTACGAGCACAGCTTCCTGTATGGAAGACAAATCCAGATCCAGGCCAAGCCCGGTTTGGGCGAAGGTCATTTCAAGAAGCGCGGTGATCATCCCTCCCGCGGAAATATCGTGTCCGGAAAGGATCAGATCTTCGCGAATCAATTTTTGAACAACTTCAAACACGTATTTAAAATAAGCCGGATCGCTTACATCAGGCGCTTCATTGCCCAATTTGTTAAATATCTGCCCGAAGCTTGAACCTCCAAGCTTAAATGAGTCTTTTGAGAGATCGATGTGAAGAATCACCGAATCCGGGACATCTTTGATGACCGGCTCAACCACTTTCTTAATGTCCGATACTTCGCCGGCGGCAGAAATGATTACTGTTCCGGGGGCGTAGACCACCTCGTCGTTCCCGTATTTTTGAGTCATGGAAAGTGAATCCTTACCGGTCGGAATGTTTATTCCAAGGGCCAGGGCAAAATCGGAGGCGGCCTGTACGGCCTCGTAGAGCCGGGCGTCTTCCCCCGGATTTTTACATGGCCACATCCAGTTGGCGCTCAACGAAACTCCGCTTAACCCACCTTCAATAGGCGCCCAAATGATATTCGTTAGTGATTCGGCAATGGAAAGCACGGATCCTTTTTTAGGATCGACCAGGGCTGCTGCCGGAGCATGTCCTATAGCTGTAGCAAGCCCTTTTTTCCCCTGATAATCCAAGGCGCTGACACCAAGATTGTTCAACGGCAATTGCAGGGGGCCGGCGCATTGTTGTTTGGCTACTTTACCGGTTACGGACCGGTCAACTTTATTTGTAAGCCAGTCCTTGCAGGCAACCTCTTCCAGCAGGAGCACCTGCTTCACGTAATCCGGTATCTTTGAGGCGTCACATTCGAGGTCTTCGTATTGGCGGTCGATTGACTGATCCCGAATTATTGTTTTTGGCGGATTTCCGAACATATCCTCAATTTTGAGATCAATCGGTTTTGTTCTGCCGTCGCCGTGATCAAATGTAAACTGATGATCACCGGTGGTTTCGCCGATGATATACATCGGTGCGCGTTCCCTGTCGGAAATGTCCCTGAGCAATTTGGTATCTTCTTCTTTTAGGATCAGTCCCATTCGCTCCTGGGATTCGTTGCCCACAATTTCTTTGTCGGAAAGGGTCGGATCCCCTATGGGCAATCGATCAATTAGAATTTTTCCGCCAATATTTTCCACAAGCTCGGAAAGGCAATTCAGATGTCCTCCGGCGCCGTGATCATGAATCGAAATGATCGGATTTTCTTTCGATTCGGCAAGTGCCCGTATGGCATTGGATACTCTTTTTTGCATTTCAGGATTTGACCTTTGAACCGCATTCAATTCTATTGAATTATCGTATTCGCCGGTAGCAACCGATGAAACGGCGCCACCCCCCATGCCAATTCGATAATTGTCGCCACCCATCAGCACAATTTTCTCACCTTTCTTTGGCTCACCCTTCAAACTGTCTTTTTTCTTGCCGTAACCTATTCCTCCGGCCAGCATGATCACCTTGTCATACCCATATTCTTTTCCGTCTTCAAAATGCTCGAAGGTAAGCAAGCTGCCACAAATAAGCGGTTGGCCAAATTTGTTGCCAAAGTCCGATGCTCCGTTTGAGGCCTTAATGAGTATCTCTCCGGGGGTCTGGTAAAGCCATTTTCTGGGTTTGATGTTTTTTTCCCATTTTCGTTCCCCGTCCAGCCTTGGATATGAAGTCATGTAAACGGCGGTTCCCGCAAGCGGCATAGCGGCTTTACCTCCGCCGATCCGGTCGCGGATCTCGCCGCCGCTTCCCGTCGCCGCCCCGTTAAACGGCTCTACGGTGGTGGGGAAATTATGCGTTTCGGCCTTTAGAGATAAGACAGATTCAAATGGTTCTGTCCTGAAATATTCGGGGACATCCTGGCGGATTGGGGCGAATTGCTCAATTGTGGGTCCCTGAATAAAAGCACAGTTATCTTTATACGCTGAGACAACCCTGTTGGGATTTGTATTTGTGGTCAGTTTAATGAGTTGAAAAAGAGAGGCCCCTTTTTCCTCATTGTCAATTATAAAGGTGCCGTTAAAGATTTTGTGCCGGCAGTGCTCCGAATTTACCTGAGAAAACCCGAAAATCTCACTATCGGTCAATTGGCGATTGAGTTTTTTGCTCAACGTCTCCAGGTATTTGATTTCTTCTTCGCTCAGCGCCAGGCCTTCCTGTGTGTTGTAGGAAGCAATGTCATCTATGAACCGGACCGGTTCAGGTTGTTTGTTGATCGTAAATAGTTGCTGGTCAAGGTCCGTATAAACCTGTTGGAGCATCGGATCATATTCAGGATCGATATCTTCCGTAAGAGTAAATTCTTCAACGCGTTCAATGCCCTTGACGCCCATATTCTGTGCGATCTCAACCGCATTGGTGCTCCACGGGGTAATCATTTCCCTGCGCGGGCCAATGAAGGTCCCCTCCATGATATCGGTATCGATAAATTTAGCTTCGCTAAACAGCCATTTTAGCTTGTCGATGTCAATTTTATCGAGCTTCCGGTTTGTTTTAACAGCCAGATAGGCCTTTGATGACCTGAAAAATAATACCATACGGAAAGAAATTAAGCAGTTCTGAAATTCACCGCAAAAGTAAGAAAAGTATGGAGATGAAACCGTTTTGCCGATTAGATATTTTGTGTGGCTTTACGTTAAATTTCAATCTGCCGGGAAATATGCCGTGGACTGCCGGTCTATAACATGATTGATCCGGAGAATTGCTGCATTCCTGGCAAAAGATCCCGCACCACCGCTAAACCGGATTCTAAAGGCCGGCTTCTTTTGAGATCGGAAGAAGCCGGCGCCGAACCTTGCACAATATGCGCGGCAGATAAAATTTTATGTATGAATGATTGGTTTGTTGAACATCAGTATTTTAATATTCAAAAAATAATCGTAACCTTAGTAAACAAACTTTTCATATTATGCGCTTTCCAATAATATTCATTTTTGCGGTTATGCAATTTTTTTTTAGTGATCTTTTTGCCAGTACAAAAAACTTGGAGCATCCCAGAGAGCTATTTTATATCGGAACTTTTTCTGAGAACGGCAGCCTGGGAATTTACGTTTATGATTACGATCGGAAAAATCATAGGTACGACCTTTTGCAGACGATAATATCGAAGGAAAGCCCCTCCTTCCTCGATGTAAGTCCCGATGGAAGGTTTTTGTTTTCAGCAAATAGGGGAAGTCTGGACGGAGAAGAAAGCTGGGGTTCAATTACCTCTTTTGCGATTGATCGATCTTCAGGGAAACTTTCAATTGTCCAAAATCAATATTCATTCGGGGATAGCCCATGTCATGTAAGCGTCCATCCGTCGGGGAAGTATATTTTTGTGAGTCATTATATCAGCGGGAATTTTGTTGTGTTGCCGGTAGACCGGGAAGGGAAAATCGGTGCCCCAACGGCAAATATTCAGTTGGAGGGAAAAGGCACGATCATGCCCAGGCAGGAAAAGCCGCATACACATGCTGCAGTTCCCTCGCCCGACGGGAGGTACTTGTATGTCTCTGATCTGGGGTTGGATAAAATATTGATTTATAAGTTCGATGATAAAACGGGCGGCGTTTTACCTGCAGAGCAGCCTTTTATCAGGACCATGCCCGGTGCGGGCCCAAGACACTTCACATTTCATCCCGGGGGAGCGATTGCTTTTTCTGCAGAAGAAATATCCTCATCGATTTGCAGTTATGAAGTTAATCCGGAAACTGGCGGATTGATATTGATTCAAAGACTTCCGGCGCTTCCTCCGGCTTTCTTCGGCGATAATACGAGTGCCGATATACACACCAGCCCGGACGGCAAGTACGTGTACATTTCAAACAGAGGTTATAACGGTCTGGGCATGTTTAAGGTTAGCGGTAAGGGGAAAATGAAAAACATTGGATACATGCCGACAATCGGCCGGCGGCCGAGGAGCTTTTTACCGGATCCGAAGGGGGTGTTTATGCTTGTCGGGAACAGGGATTCAAATGAGGTAAATATATTTTTAATGGAAAAAGATGGCACGTTGACAGATACAAGCGGTTACCTGTCCGTTCCTTCGCCGGTTTGTATTAAGTATTTGGAAATCAACTGAGCGGTTCTTTTACTTGCCAAAGCTTTCGACCTGGTATCTCAATTGGGTTGAGAAAACGGGGAAAGAGATTTTGGCAAGCGCGAAAAAGCCGCTTTTCTTGAGTCCGGGCCGATAACCGAGTTCAGCTCCGTAAGCCCAGCTAAATTGGCGATTGAATTTACCTTCCAGACCTGCACGGAATCCAAGGACGCTTTTTTGAATTGGTTCGGCCGAATATCTGGCCCCGTCGATATAGATATCATCAACAGTAACCATGGGAGTAAAGTTGATATCAAAGAAGGTGGTAAATATCAGATCATTGACCAGGGTGCCGTAAATTTTATCCGGTTGAACGGCCACGTTTTTTATGAATGTCATCGATCCTCCGATATAGAAACCGACCGAAGACATATTCCCGTAAACGGATTCATCCGCGCCAATTTCTCCTCCTTCGTCGGCGACGAGGGTCACCTCCTGTTTTTCCATGATTCGGTTATAATCAACGGATGATTTATAGGCCATACCTCCAAATCGGGCGCCGTATATTCGTCTGGCTTTTGTCGGTATGATGGTGTGTAATGGTACAGTTGCAGCCCATTTATCCCCTTTGTACCTTTTGGAATATAAAATAAATTTTGTTTCGGTATCCCGCTCTTCGTCTTTTATGTGGTATGTCCCTAGCAATTCGCCATATAAAAACCCCCTGGCTTCATTGTCGACGGTGCTGTTTGTATAAGCCGCGTGCCTTGTAAGATCAAATGACCTTCCATATGGCGTCCGTACGTGGGCCTCAAAATTGGCGAGATTTTTCAAATAGTATTGCGCTTTAATTCCCCAGCCAACCGTTGTATTTGTTGCAAATAACTCACCGTACATGGGCTGTATGTGAACAAACAGCTTATTTATATCGTATGGAGTGTCGTACAATTCTTCATAAGTTAAGGTTTTTGCATCCTTGTTTAAGTTTACATTCTGCGCATATGACTTGCTTTGCAGGGCAAAAATTAAAAACAATGAAAAAATAGTAAGTATTCTTTTCACCTTGAAAAAGATTTAATTAAGAGATAATGGCCGTTCGGGTCGCCGATGACCTAAACAAATATATCTATTAATTTATATGAAGGAAAAGGGCCTTCGTAACACCGTTGCGGGAAGGATGTAAGATTTTAATTGAAAATTATGTTTACGAAAAGCGCTCTTACAAAAACAGCGAAAATCCCGAGTTCGAAATGATAAGCAAAACTTTAAATACGATTATCTTAGGTCTTGAGAATTAGTAGCTTGCAAGATGAATATTACAGAATTGTATGTAGTGATTTCAGGTTTGATTCGACGATCTGATCAGCTATTGCTTCATCGATGGCGGTGGAAATAAATAAAGACTCAAATTGAGAGGGCGCCACGTAAACACCGCGTTCCAGCATGGCATTGAAATATCTCCCAAAAAGCTCCGCATCCGAAGTCTTCGCCGAATCAAAATCCGTCACATCTTTTTCGGTAAAAAACAGACTGATCATCGAGCCTATTCGATTTATCGTATAATCCTTACCGATGGATTTCAGGTTTGACCGGAATCCGTTTTCGATTTTTTTGGTCATTCTGTCGAGTTGGGCATACGTATCATCGTTGTCGTTTAAGTAGCTCAACATCGCCAGGCCTGCGCTCATTGCGATGGGATTTCCGCTAAGGGTTCCCGCCTGATATACAGGTCCTGCGGGGGAGACGCAATCCATAATTTCTTTGTTCCCGCCATAAGCGCCGACAGGCATTCCGCCACCAATGATTTTACCCAGCGTCGTAAGGTCCGGATGTATGCCAAAAACTTCCTGTGCGCCTCCTTTGGCCAATCTGAATCCTGTCATTACTTCATCGAAGATCAGAATGATTCCATGGTCGTCGCACAACTGTCTCAGCCCCGCCAGGAATCCTTCTTTTGGCAAAACGCAACCCATGTTTCCGGCAACAGGTTCGATAATTATTGCCGCGACCTCACCTTCGTTTCTATCGATAAGCTTGCGCACGGATTCGAGGTCATTGTACGGAGCCGTCAGTGTATCATTGGCCGTACCTCTTGTTACGCCCGGGCTGTCCGGAGTGCCCATGGTCGCGACACCGCTGCCGGCAGCAATTAAAAATGAATCTCCATGACCGTGATAGCAGCCTTCGAATTTTATGATTTTATCTTTGCCTGTAAATCCTCTTGCCAACCGGATGGCAGACATTGTCGCTTCGGTACCGGAATTAACCATACGTACCTTTTCAATGGAAGGGACCATGTGGATGATCAATTCCGCAATTCTTACTTCCGCAGCGGTAGGCCCGCCAAAAGAAGGTGATCTTTTTAGCGCTTTTACCACGGCTTCCTCGATCATTTCGTGGGCGTGACCGAGAATCATTGGTCCCCAGGAATTGATCAGTTCGATATACTTGTTGCCGTCCTCATCGAACATGTAGGGGCCCTTGGCCGAACGAATGAATAAAGGATCTCCTCCGACAGCTTTAAACGCCCGCACCGGTGAATTTACTCCGCCGGGAATAAGATTTATTGCTTGCTCAAACAGCGATTTACTTTTGTCTTTTAACGGCATTGATATTTTTATCTTGGTTTTACTAGAACTAATTCCGACCGGTCAAATCGGATGATCGGAACAATTTGATTGCAATTTTGACTGCCATACAGGGAGCCGGAAAACAATTCTCCGGCTATAAAATCATTTATGCCCGGATCAAATTGAAACAGGTTGCCCATATTGTTCATCATCTTGCCAACAGTCATCATTGCTTCATAGCCAATATAGAAATATCGGGAAGGATAGGCATTGAAGGCCTCCATATACATCGTATGGATTCCCTCAAATACCGGATTTGATTTGTCAATATAAGTCGGGGCAACAAGCATGGTATTTAATCTGTCCAGACCACCGACGGAAATTACACGCTCGTCCAGCCAGCGTTCCGAACCGAGCAGGGCAATTGTATCTCCGCGTGTTTCCAGGCCTGTAATGGCGTTGGCAACCAGAGCGGGATCGTTTGAAGCAACGAATACATGACCGATGCTGTCTGGCCGGACCACGAGATAATCTTTTTCCGTAATCCTGAGGTTTCCTTCAATTTTATCATCGACGACAACCGAGTCAAATTCACTGGCGTCAAATTCGACGGTTACCGTATTGGTCAATATATCCAGGATTTTTTTTCCGTCTTCTCGGGCAATGCCTTTCATCAAACATACGTTGAATCCTCTGGCTTCGATTTCCCTTTTGTACGTATGGGCCAAGGTCGAGTCTCTGGAACTTTGTCCATGAAAAATAAAAGCATTCTTGTTTTCGAGCTGCGAGTCTATATATTTTGCAGATTCAATCGCCATTGTTTCCATTGAGGGCATATAGAGGAAGGCAAACGGATTGTTGCCTATGATTTCGGAATTGTTGGATAGCGGATTGATCATATTTATCTGACGATCAAAGGCAAATTCGGAAACAACCTTAACAGGCCCCGGATACAGAGGACCAATGATCAGGTCCATGTGATTGAGCTCTTCGAGCCGAACAATATTTGAAGTGACGGTACTGTCTTTTCTGGTATCATAGAGATGAAGCGAAATCTTTATCCCACGGTTTCTCAATTCCGAAACAGCCATTAAAATCCCTTCGTACAATTCGATCACAAATTCGTTGGACAAGTGCTTTGTGCTGCTTCTCAGCTCACTCAGCATAAAGGGAAGCAAGACGGCCACCTGGTACCTGTCTTTTTTTATGGACTTTAAAGTCTCTTCAATACGATATTTGGCCTTATCCAACTCATAAACGGAAACAATATTCTCAAGGTAATCTCTATCCTGACTGGTGATCGGTTGTTCGATGATTTTATCCGCAAGATTTTCTGCAATTTCCCTGTCCGAAGGGTAGGCAATAAGCAGGCTGTCGAGAAACTTGTAAGACAGCGTGCTGAGCAAGCTTTTTTTCAATATGGAGGCCTCACTTTTTATGTCGGGATTTCTAATGAGCGAGGCGTAATTCAGACCGTTCTTAATGTCTCCTTCCCGAAGGTAAATATTAGAAAGCCATAGGTTTACTTCATCGAGTTTTTCCCACGTCGGGTATTTTTGAAGAATCTGGAGAAACATATCCCTGGCAACGTACTTTTGGCCGTCGTTATAAGCGGAAACCGCATAATAAAACGAAGATATTCTGGAGTATCTATTCCCTTCAAAAGCATTTGTCAGAGGCTCAAAGGCTTGCATCGCCAAGCCGTATTTGCCAAGATCCATTAACTCCCTGGCATTATTAAACCTTGCCTCTTCGGGATTATTCCTCTGGGCATGTGCCAGGCCGATTAAAGCAACAAGTACGAGGGTGATCGTCAATCGATTTAATATGGCCATTAGAATTACTTTTTATTCCCACTCAATTGTAGCCGGCGGTTTGGAACTGATATCATAAACAATCCTGTTTACCTCTTTCACATTATTGATAATTTTGTTTGATATGTCCGCCAGAAAATCATACGGCAATTTGCTCCAATCTGCCGTCATTCCATCGACGCTACCGACAGCGCGCAATGCCACAACGTTTTCGTAAGTCCGTTCATCTCCCATGACGCCCACGGATTGAATTGGAAGGAGCACCGCAAGTGCCTGCCAGACTTCATTGTAGTGCCCTCTTTTCTTTAGGCCATCTATGAAAATAGCATCGACCTCCTGAAGTACTCGGACCTTCTCGGCGGTCACATCTCCGATAATTCGGATTCCCAAACCCGGTCCGGGGAAAGGATGCCTGCCCAGAATATTCTCAGATATTTCCAAGGCGCGCCCCACTTTTCTAACTTCATCTTTAAACAATGTATTGAGCGGCTCCACTACCTTGAGATTCATTTTTTCAGGCAATCCGCCGACATTATGATGTGATTTGATGGTGGCCGAGGGGCCTTTTACCGATACGGATTCAATTACGTCGGGATAGATGGTTCCCTGCGCAAGCCATCTTACGTTCCGGATTTTATGCGCCTCTTCATCAAAGACATCTATGAACGTTTTTCCGATTGCCTTTCTTTTATCCTCCGGGTCGGTTAAACCTCCTAAGGATTCATAAAAACGCGCTTTTGCGTCCACTCCTTTGACATTCAATCCCATATCCTTGTAGGAATGAAGCACATCGTCAAACTCGTTTTTTCTCAGAAGACCATTATCTACAAAAATACAGTACAGGTTTTTCCCGATGGCACGGTGAATGAGCATCGCGGCCACCGAAGAATCGACCCCTCCCGATAGTCCCAAAACAACTTTATCGTCACCCAACGTCTCTTTCAGACGAGCGACTGTGCTCTCCACAAAAATGTCCGGGGTCCAATCCTGTTTGCATCCGCATATATGGACTACAAAATTCCTCAATAATATTTTGCCTTCTTCAGAGTGTGTGACTTCGGGATGAAACTGGATGCCGTAGGTATCTTCGTGTTCCAGTTTGAACGCTGCATGTTGTACGTCTTCGGTACTTGCAATATTTTTGAAATCCGGCGGCAAAGTTGCAATGGTATCACCATGGGACATCCAGATCTGATTGCCCAAAGTCATTTCTTTCAGAAGATCGTAATGCTGGTCCATTTTAAGGAGGCGGGCTCGTCCGTACTCCCGGATTTTTGATGGGACAATCTCGCCATTTTGTTGGTGCACCATCAACTGTGCTCCGTAGCATACGCCTAACACCGGCACTTTTCCGCGGAAGGCCGCCAAATCGATATCCGGCGCGTCCTTTTCCCGGACCGAGCATGGACTTCCGCTTAGTATAACGCCTTTGAGGTGATCTGTTGCTTTCGGTAAATGATTAAACGGGTGGATCTCACAATATACATTTAATTCGCGAACTCTTCGGGCGATCAATTGCGTATATTGAGAACCAAAATCAATGATCAGTATTTGTTCGGACATGCTGCAAAAATAATATTTAACTTTTGTCGACGACTCAAAATCAAAAAATATTTCGGGTTATAACATTCCCTTGGTGCTCGGAAGTTTATCCAGTTCATCCGGACTTCGTTTTACTGCCATCTTGATACATTTTGCCAAAGCTTTAAAAATAGCCTCAATTTTATGGTGCTCGTTATCGCCTTCTACCTTAATATTTAAATTACATTTTGAAGCGTCTGCAAAGGATTTGAAAAAATGATAAAACATTTCGGTAGGCAGATCCCCGATTTTTTCACGGCTGAATTCCGCATCCCAGACCAGCCATGGTCTTCCTCCGAAGTCAAGGGCTACCCGGGCCAGGGCATCGTCCATAGGCAATAAAAAGCCGTACCTGGAAATCCCCTTTTTATCTCCTAATGCGATCAGCATGGCATCTCCGAGCGCAATTGCAGTGTCCTCAATCGTATGGTGCTCATCGACGTACAGGTCGCCATCTACCTTAATGCGCAGATCGATACTCGCGTGCTTGCCGATCTGTTCCAGCATGTGATCAAAAAAACCAAGACCGGTAAGGATTTCCGTCTTACCTGTTCCGTCAAGGTTCACTTCAATACTTATATCCGTCTCATTGGTTTTTCGCTTTACTTTTCCAATTCGGTCGGGTAATCGCAGGTAATTGTAAATGTCATCCCAGTTATTTGAGCTAAAGGAAGCCTCATTATGCTTTTGGCCAAGAAGAATTGATTTTGAGCCGATGTTTTTTGCGAGTTGAATATCCGTGATTCGGTCACCGATTACGAACGAGTTGTCCAAATCAAATTCGCCATTTAGATAATGGGTCAGCAAGCCTGTTCCGGGTTTCCGGGTCGGGAGATGATCCGCCTCGAACGATCTGTCGATCAGGATCTCATCAAACACAATTCCCTCTCCTTCGAGGGTTTTCAGCATTTTATTATGTGCCGGCCAGAAGGTCTCCTCCGGGAAGGAATCCGTTCCCAGGCCATCCTGGTTACTCACCATTACAAACAGGTAATCAAGCTGCTCCCGAATTTTTTTCAGGTTTGAAATAACTCCCGGGACAAACTCTAGTTTCTCAAGCGAGTCTACCTGAAGATCTTCCGGAGGCTCCTTGATAATTGTTCCATCCCTGTCTATGAATAATATTTTTTGCATCAGCAGAGTATTTTAAGCTGCTTTACGAGCTCGACGTTTTCTTTTTCCGTACCAACTGTTATTCTTAGGCAATCTTCGCAAAGATCAACTTTTGATCGGTCTCTCACAATAACTTTTTTCTCGATTAATTGGAGATAGACGTTGTGCGCATTTTCGATCTTAACCAGCAGGAAATTCGCATCGCTCGGATAAATCTCTTGTACGGAAGGAATTTTGAGGAGCATACTTTTCAGTTCTTTTTTCTGCTTCAGAATTTCTTTTACCATCGATTTCATTTCCTTATGATTTTGCAAGGCTTTCAAAGCCAGATCCTGGGTGGCACCGTTGACGTTGTAAGGAGGTTTGATCAGGTTGAGCACATCGATTATTTCCGGGTCGGCAAACGCCATTCCCAGTCTGAGTGCCGCCAGCCCCCAGGCCTTGCTGAAGGTCTGGAGAATCACCAGGTTTTTGTGCCCGGCCAACTGGGCAATCATGCTTTTTTGAGGAGCGAAATCAATATATGCTTCATCCAATACAATTAACCCCTGAAATTTGTCAATGATTTCGACGATTGAGTCCGGTTCGATGCAATTGCCGGTAGGGTTATTTGGCGAGCAGAGAAAAATTATTTTAATGCCGGGTTCAACGGCTTCAATGATCCGCTCTTTGTCAAGCGAGAAGTCGTTGTTTAATGGGACACCTACAACGCCAACGTCATTTATTTCTGCACTTACTTTATACATGCCATAAGTGGGAGGGGCAATAACGATGCGGTCTTTTCCCGGATTGCAAAAGGCGCGGATCAGCAGATCTATCGGTTCGTCACTTCCATTTCCCAGGAAAATATGCTCCGGCCCAATATTTTTGATCGCGCCAATGCTGTGCTTGAGTTGTTTTTGATACGGATCGGGATATCTCCTGTATTTATCGGCAGCAGTCGATCCGAATGCATTTTCGTTCGCATCAAGATATACGTTGGCCGTTCCTTTGAACTCATCCCTTGCCGATGAATAAGGAGTGAAGTTGAGCAGATGAGGCCGTAGCAGATTTCTGATTTCCATATCAATCCCGGAGGTGTTTCAAACGTACGGATACTGCCAGTTTGTGCGCAATAAGCCCTTCGGCATCCGCCATTGCTTCAACAGCCGGTCCGAGGTTTTTGATTCCTTCTTCACTCAGTTTCTGATACGTAACTTTTTTTAAAAAGCTATCCAGTGAAACACCGCTGTACGCGAGCGCTGCGCGGTTTGTCGGTAGGGTATGATTGGTTCCGGAAGCGTAATCCCCGGCAGATTCCGGCGAGTAATTTCCAAGAAATATCGAACCCGCATTGCTTATTTGTTCGGCGACCTGATCGGGATTTTTCACAGATAAAATCAGATGCTCTGCCGCATATTTGTTTAAGACCTTAATTGCTTCGTCTTCATTTTTCACAACAATCGCCACGCTTTCTTCCAGGGCTTTTTCGGCAATCTTCCTTCTTGGCAGGTCAACCAGGAATTTCCGGATGGATTCCAGTGTTTGCGCAACCACAGATTCGATGGTTGTCACCAGCACTACCTGGCTGTCGGCGCCGTGTTCTGCCTGGGACAAAAGATCGGTGGCAATAAAATCCGGATTTGCCGATTCATCTGCAAAAACTGCCACCTCCGAAGGACCGGCAGGGAGATCAATGGCAACACCTCTTTCCGAAACCATCTGCTTGGCAGCAGTGACATATTGATTCCCCGGGCCAAATATTTTATATACTTTTGGAACACTTTCGGTTCCGAATGCCAGCGCCGCAATGGCCTGGGCGCCCCCGACTTTTACGATCTTATCTATACCGGTAAGTTGGGCGGAAAACAATATGGCCGGATGGATCTTTCCACCTGTATTCGGAGGTGTACACAGCACCAGCTCCTTGCACCCAGCGATCTTGGCCGGGATGGCCAGCATCAGAACGGTGCTGAATAAGGGGGCGGTGCCACCAGGTACGTACAGACCGACCTTTTCGACCGGAATGCTCCTTCGTTTACAGATTACTCCGGGCATGGTTTCCACGACCAGTTCAGGGCTGCTTTGAGCTTTGTGAAATTTTTCGATATTATCCTTCGCCGTGGTGATGGCATCCCTGAGTTTTTGGTCGATTTGCTCACATCCATGTCGTATTTCCTCCCGGTTGACAACCAGCTCGTTAAGCTGAACATGGTCGTATTCCAGACTGTATTTGAGCAGTGCGCGATCACCTCTGGTTTTTACATTCTTCAAAATCGGTTTAACGATTTTCTTTATACTTCTGAGTTTTCTGACAGGCCTTTTTAGCGCTGACTTCAACTCGTCACCGGTCGGATGAACTAATACTTTCATTTTAAACAATCATTTTTTCGATCGGTACGACCAGTATCCCTTCTGCTCCGGCATCTCTCAACTTTTCAATTACCTCCCAGAATTCATCTTCATTTACCACCGAATGAATCGAACTCCATTTTTTGTCGGCCAACGGAACAACCGTAGGGCTTCTCATCCCCGGGAGTAATTCGATGATCTCTTCGATCTTATCATTCGGGGCATTGAGCAGGATGTATTTATTGTTTTTGCCTTTCTGGACAGATTCAATACGGAAGAGCAGCTTGTCAAGGATAATTTTCTTTTCCTCAGCCATCCTTTGGTTCCCAATGATAATAGCTTCCGAGTTGAGAATGGTTTCCACTTCCTTCAAGCCGTTACTTAGCAGGGTGCTTCCGGAGCTTACAATATCGCAGACGCCGCTGGCCAAACCTATGCTTGGCGCAATTTCCACAGAGCCGGAAATTTCATGTATATCGGCTGAAACAGCCTTTTTGTCCAGGTAATCCTGAAGAATTTTTGGATACGATGTCGCGATGCTCGCCCCTTCGAAATAACCGACACCCGTGTATTCGATTTCTTTGGGAATTGCCAAACTTAATCTGCATTTGGAAAATCCAAGTTTTTTGACTACGTCTATATTTTTTCCCTTTTCAATGGCCACGTTCTCTCCGACAATACCAATATCCGCAACCCCGTCGGCAACATAATCAGGGATATCGTCGTCCCTGAGAAATAGAAATTCCATGGGAAAGTTTCTGGCTTTTGATTTGAGTTTTCCAGTGCCTGAACTGAACTTGATTCCGCTTTCTTTTATTAGAAGCAGGGAATCTTCACTCAGTCGTCCTTTCCGTTGAATCGCAAGTCTTAATACCGTATTATTAGTCATGTAATGTAAAATTTTAGTGGGGAAAAATAGTGAAAATCCATGGTTCCTATTTGGAACAATGATGGTGATTATGGAAATGTAAAAAAGAACCCACCGGATGCATTTTTTAAATTGAATTGCAAAAATAATTATATATCTTATTTAACAAAAGAAGATGGATTTTAAGTGATCCATTTTATCATCATCACAGTGCTTTCGGGAAGTCCGGGGACAGTCCGAATTACGAGATTCGACCGGATCTCCAACCGCGCTACGGAATATTTTGTGCTGCGGCTCCGGGCGGCGCATGGTCGGCAATTGAAAGGATAGAAAGAAATTGATTGTACTTTTCAGGTATACAATTGATATTTTGCAAGGAATTTTAGTACCTTGCCGGATGAAATGGTTTGACAAAAAGGGATGTCAAATTGCTTGATTTTTATGAGAGGGACGCACCTCAGTGTTTGAACCAATAGAGCGTTATTGTGAAATTCGAATTATTGGTAGTTGAACCACAACATCTTATGAATTTTCGTAATTGTTTACCGAGGAATAATCCATGGCAAAATAGCATATTTGTCAAGCCGGCAAATTATCTTTGTCAGATTTTAATTCCGTTAATTCCAAGAATAAATTTCGAAGAAATTTGAGTCGATGAGCGCAGGAAATCTATCATGGGTTATATCACTTTTCCTAAAATCGATTATGGGATTTTTTCCCGTGCGAGCAGCCTTTGTCGCTTTCGGCACTTTTTGTTTAAGTACTGGCATTTATGCGCAGAAAGATCCGTATGAAATGAAGATCGGGCATCCCAGGATCATCATGACCAAATACGATGAATTGGCGTTGCGTTTTATTATAATGGAAGATCCGTTAGCAGAAAAGCTGAAAAACGAGCTGAAGAAGGATGCGGATAAATTATTGACGAGCAAGGATATTAAGTTTAAGCTGGATCGGAGGAATACGATGCTGGACATAAGCAGGGAATATCTCAAAAGGATAATAACCCTTTCTATGGCATATAGAATATTTGAGGAAGATAAATACTCCGATAAAGCGATTGACCAGATGTTGCATGTATGCACCTATCCGGATTGGAATCCGGCGCATTTTTTGGACGTTGCCGAAATGACTACCGCGTTGGCCATCGGGTACGACTGGAACTTTTATCATATGAATTTGCGCGAGCGAGAAACCATTCGGAATAAAATTGTCGAGTACGGATTGCGGCCGGGGCTTGACGTGTATCAACATCCTGATGCCAAACCTCATGTTTGGTATAAGATGAAGAACAATTGGAATCAGGTTTGTGCCGGAGGTCTGATCATGGGAGCTCTGGCTGTGGGAGAGGATTTCCCGGAGCTTAAAAACAACGTGATCTATCATGCAATTAAGAATCTGATCCCGACCTTGAGTTTATATGAACCGGATGGGGTATGGTACGAAGGTCCGGCTTATTGGGGATATGCCAATTCATACCTTGCGATGACTATGTCATCGCTGCTGACAGCTCTGGAACATGATTTCGGTCTTTCCGAGCTGCCCGGCCTGGACAAGACCGCCGGGTTTTATGTAAACTCGGTGAGCCCTACCGGAGAACTCTTTAATTTTGCCGACGCGGAGAGCTCAAAAAGATCGCTGAATCCGGCTTTGTTTTGGTTTGGTAAAACATTTCAATTGACAAATGTTTCGGCCTATTACAGAGCATTATTGGAAAGCAATACCGCAACAGGATCTTCTGACTACGGATCGGACCGGGGGAGGTTATTTTATTTGGCTTTGCCCTGGTTTGACGATGGTGGTCCGGGAAAGGCGGATGTCCCGTACGCTCAAAAATTCAGGGGCTTGGTCGATTTGCTGATATTGCAGGGAAAAGAGGATGGGAAAAACGCCATATACTTAGCTGCGAAAGGAGGGAAAGGAACCTTAAATCACCAACAGCTTGATATAGGATCCTTTGTGATTGATGCGCAAGGAGCGCGTTGGGGAATGGATCTTGGCTCTGAAAACTATTTTCTGCCCGGTTTTTTTCAAAGAGAGGTCGGCGGGGGCAGGTGGGAATATTATAGAAACACAAATAAAAGCCATAGTACGCTGGTAATCGGGGACAACGTTCAATATCCGGATGGGGAAAGTCGGATCATTGAATTTAATGATGCTTTGAATCAACCATTTGGAATTTTTGATATGTCCGCAGCTTATCCGGAAGCGGCAAAGGTAGAACGCGGATTTAAGCTCCTCAGCGAGGATCAGATATTGATCAGAGATGAGATCACTTTCGGGGGAGCGCCCAATACGATTCGATGGGGGATGATGACCGATGCCAAAATTGAATTGATGGCAGGGGACAAAGCTGTACTGACAAAAAACGGGAAAAAGTTCTTTCTCAAATCTTTTACCAGTCAGGATGTGTCGTTCCGGACAGAGGAGGCCAAAGCCTATCACAAAGACGCCAAGGAAAATCCCGGTAAAAAGCTTTTATACATTTTGTTGAATGAAGATCTTGATCAAAAGTATATTGAAATTTCAGTTGTTTTGGGCAATAACATGAACGGGTTATCAGATGTAATCGTCAACAGCAAGTTATCTTCCTGGTAAAGGACGTCGATTTTAACCGGATGTTTTATTGTCAATCTTGATTAACTTGGTCATGGATGATTAAATTGTTTTTTAATAAACCAGTCCCGGATGTCAATTAGACTGCTTTTTTCAATATGGCTTCTTCGATGTGCCCCGGTTTTTGGATTTGCACAAGAGGCAAATGATTGTCCGTTTACTCCGATTCCCTTCACGCAAGTAAAAATCGATGGTGATTTTCCGGGAGCCAGGTTTGAGATAAGCGGGCAGACAACCATCCCCTTCGAAAAGTGCAGGGAGCTCAGGCGTATTCCGAACCTCGAAACCGCCGAGGGTTTAAAGCCGGGAGACTATTCTGGAATCGGGTTTAATGACGCGATGGAAGTACAGGCAGTTCAAAGCCATGAAAAGGCAAAAGATCATGGGGCACGGGTTGTAATTGATTGCAGCGCAATTGTGCATTTTGCGGTGTGGAAGGATGATTTTGATGGGGCATTCGATTTTCTTTTGCCCGAATATGCAAAGGTAACGATGCGGCGTGACGAGAATTTACCCGGTGGAATAGATATGATCAAATCAGACGTTTCATATTCTGTTGTACATGAAAATCAAGAGAAAATTAAATGAAAAGTCATAAATTGGTTTCGAAACCTTATTGTGCGTGGTCTCATCGGGAAGTTGGAGCGATGTCAGCCGGACCGTACAGTTGCACGAAGCGGCAGGAGATCAATTATAAATTAGACAATTAAACTTTAATTATTAAATAATTTTTATTTCCTGATAAGATACGATTACTTGGAATATCAACTATTTAAATTTTTTTAAAATGAATAATCAACCTACTTTTTTAAACGAAATACTGATCAGACATTTAAAACCATCTTTTAAAATGATTGGTAAAATTATTGATTCCTGCCCGAAATCAATATGGGCGCAGCGCAACATCGACCCGCCAATCTGGCAACAGATCTATCACGTTTTATATGGCATTGATTATTGGTTTAGCGAGTCAAAAGAGTCATTTGTCGCTCCTGAATTTAAAGATGAAGTAAATTCGGTACTTGGCGAGGAATCAAAAGGATTTATCGAACAGGAAGATATGATTGGCTATTTGAATTTTGTAGAAAAAAAGTCGCAACAATTCATCAATTCTTTGGATGCATCTGAAATAACCTCTGCTTCGAAGATATATGGGAAATGGACCAACCTTGATGTAATTTTGGAGCAAGTAAGGCATCTGCAACATCACCTTGGTTATCTGAACCGGGTGCTTCTCAAATGCAAGATAAAGCCTGTGGAATGGGAGTTCTATGAAGACTAATTCTATGTTGTAAAAGAAAATCCCGGTAGGATCCGGAATTTGGACCTGCCGTAAGTATGATAATAAAGATTTTCGGGGAAGATCAGGCCAGCGACACAGGTCAATTCCGTAAAATTGATCAAACGAATGCCGTTGATCCTGTCCGGCAGGGTGTTCGTGATATTGGTAGGATTTCAGGAACACTGAGCGTTGCCATAGCAGCCCAAGCGTCCGGAAAGAGCCTGTGTCTTACGTCCTGCTTGTCCCCTGTATCCGAATGGCATATTATGCCTTCTGTTTACGATGCGGCGCATTGCTTAAATATTCAGTTGAGAAACTCCACGGAAAGACGGACTGTATAAAATCATATCCGAAAATTGAAGATGGCCGGACCGTATTGCCGGAAGAGCCGGGAGAAGGCGTATTGATCGATTGGAACTGACTAGGCAAATCCGGCGGTTTAAAGACCAAAAGCCGGTTTTATGATGCGGGTACGCGTTAATTGTTTCAGAGAATTCCGTGCTAAATTGTGATTTAAATTATTGAAAATCAGTTTATTTTGTAAATAAACTTTTAAGATCATTACCAGACCTCAATTATGTTGCAATTCTTAGTTAAAATTAATTATTTTACTACGTCAAATTGCAGTACTTGGGGGAATTGTAAAGAAGATTAGTATAGAAATTGCCAGATAATTTGACCTTGCAGAGATTTGAAGATTACTGCGATAATTGTTCATCGTTCTTTTAGCGCTTCTTTCTGGTAATGTATTGCATGATCGCGTAACAATTCGACAAGAAAAGAAAGAGTATGCAATCTAGTACAGGGAAAAAGGTATTCGTAGCTAAAGTCTCTGATGATATGTTGGAATACAAGGAGAACTTAGTGAAAGATTTGATGCATCACGGGTGCACCATTAGAGAGGCTGATCCGACCAGGGAAAATCGCGAGCATATACGTGAAATTATTGAGCGCTGTGATGCTGCCTTACATATATTAAGCGACCGGGATTTTGACTTTGACGAATCCGGCAAAGGAGTAGAAGAGCAACAGATCAATTATGCCGTTCAATTTTATTTAAGTCAACAACTGGTTACAAATTCTTCGGAAAACGATTTTACCATCTATGCCTGGCACCCCAAATCCTCCACCGTAAATATCTTTGAGGAAGAGCATATCCCCGGACATCTTAAAAAAATTCAACAGTTTGAGGAGGTAGATCTTATCCGAACAAATTTTGAAGATTTTAAGTACTATCTGCTTAAGAAAATTGAGTTTAATCCGTCCGAAAAGGCAAATGAATTTTACATCAAGGGCAGCGAGAATTTAAGTATATATCTTATGTACGATGCCATAGATGAAGATCATGTAAAAAAATATGCGGACTATTTGAAAAAAAGAGGGTTCAACTTGTTTACACCCGAATTTCAAGGTGAAATCCCCGAAATCAGACAAAGGCATGTAGATAGTCTGAAGAATTTCGATATAGCGATCGTATTTTCAAAAGAAAGCAGCATGAATTGGGTGAATATGAAAGTGATGGATATTTTAAAATCGCCGGGAATGGGAAGGGTGAAGAAGATTAAAGGAAAGGCTGTTTTTCTATCCGGGTCGGAGGAAATGTCACTTACACCCATTGCACGAAGTTTTAAGATAATTTCTACCGCATCAGGTTCTCCGAAAGAACAATTGGAGGTTTTTTTGCAGGAATTGATTTGATAACCTGGCAAAAAACGCAAATTTGGCACATTGCAGAATATTTTATTAGATAAACTAAATATTCAGGAAAGAATGCGATATTTTGGTATTTGATTTTGATGAATTCGCATACTTTTTGCACAATCTATGGTTAAAGCCCTCTTAAGTATTCTCAATGTCGTTGAAGGTGAGGAACGGCCGGTATTGATGATCCTGGGTTACGGCTTCTTTATGGGCGTCTTTTTGGCCGCTTATAAAGTTGTCGCCACCACGCTTTTTCTAAATCAGTTAAGTGAGTATATCCGGGAAGCTTTTTTTGTTTCCGGATCGCTCGGTGTGCTTTCGACGTGGTTGTATGCGGTGGTTCAAAACAGATTTCACTACTCGAAATTGATCATTTTTAATATCGTCTCGATATTTATATTCATAGCGTCAGTCAAGTTGCTGTTTCTATATTTCGATTCAAAATGGCTGGTGTTTGTGTTATTTGTAATGCTCGGGCCGATTACCTCGCTTTTAGTGCTTGGCTTTTGGGGTATTTTCGGCCGGATGTTTGACTTGAGACAGTCAAAAAGAATTATTGGAGGTATCGATTCCGGACAGTTGACGGCCATTATAATTACTACATTCTCGATCCCGTTTTTAATCCCGTACATTACCGACATTACAAATATACTGATCATCGGGGAAATCGGACTTGCGATTTCAATTGTATACTTCCTTATAATCTCTGTCAGGTTTAAGCTTACCTCGTTTCACGAAAAACCCGCAGAGCACAAAAATGAGGCAAAATTTATAGTCATATTCAGGAACAAGTATATCGTATACCTATCCATGTTTTTGTTCCTGTCAATGGCCGCCTTTGTCTTTGTTGATTATTCATTTATGAACGTTACGGAACAGCAATATCCGGACGAAAAACAATTGGCAAGTTTTCTGGGAGTATTTGAGGGCTCGATTATGGTATTGAGTTTATTAATTCAAACATTTGTCAATGATCGGATTTTGTCGATGTATGGAATCCGAACTTCCCTGCTGTTGTTACCCATAATTTTGTTTTTGTTTACCGGGCTTGCAATTGCTTCCGGTTATATATTCGGTTTTGACGTTTCGAGCCCGGAGTTCATATGGTTTTTTCTTTTTATTGCGCTTAGCAAGCTGTTTGTTACCACCCTGAGAGAAGCAACGGAAAACCCCGTGTTCAAGCTGTTTTTTATGCCTTTGGACAGTAAAATACGTTTTGATATTCAGACAAAGATCGAAGGTACCATTAATGAATTCTCAAGAGCCCTGAGCGGCGGAGTGATCCTGCTATTGGGATTTTTGCCATTTTTTAAGTTAATACACTATTCTTGGATTTTAGTTGCGATTGTCTTCGGCTGGGCCTATTTATTATATAAGATCTATCACCTGTATAAGGTTAATATCCGGTTGAAACTTGAAAGGCAAAAGGAAGAAGCCGATAAAGTGGAACAAAAGGGCAAAAATCTGCTGATCTCCAAATTGTTTGATTCAATCGAAAGCAATAATCCGAATCTAATGATCTTTGCCCTGAGGGCACTTTCAAAAGTCGCCCCGAAAATTTTCAGATCGAAGATTGAGGACATTAAAAACGATCATTCTCTGGGCCTCGCCGATAAAGTGCTTCAAACACTTGAAGGTGATTTTTCATTTATTCACATTGCTAATTTGAAAAAACTCGAGCAAAAAGATGCCCGGAAGCTTAAGTCGGAGAAACGAAAAGGGAAAACCGTTTTTGATGAAGAGATATCCGAAATGATTCGATCGCGCGATACGGCAGAGCGAAAACTGGCTGCCGAGTTAATAAGCGCAACGGAAATAGAGGAAAGTGTCAGCCTGCTGATCGAGCTTTTGAATGACTCGGATTCCGGAGTTATAAAGGCTGCGATGAATGCAGCGGCTGAATTGAAAAAAGAGGAATTGTTGCCATTTGTTCTCGAAAACCTCCAAAAGAAGAATTTTAAGGATATGGCTGCCGATGCTTTGGTAAAGTATGGAGAAGTGGCGTTTAATAGCCTTGAAACCATATTTTACAATTCCGAGCAAAATGTTGATATCAAAGTGGAAATTGTTACGATCTACGGAAAATTGGGGGGTGAGCTTGCCGAAGAGCTGTTATGGACCAAAGTTGATTTCCCGGACAAACATGTCGTATCACAGGTTCTTATTTCTCTAAGCCACTGTGGGTTTGCGGCAAATGAAGATCAGGTACCCCGAATCAAGCTTTTTATAGAGGAGGATATTGCCAATATTGTCTGGAACTTAAAAGCCATAGAGCAACTTCGAGAAGAAAATGAAGAAGAATTCAAGCCGATAATAGGATCGTTGCAAGAAGAAAATGATCACAGCTATGAACACATATACATGTTGCTTTCGATGATCTACGACCAGAAGTCCATTCAACTGGTAAAAGAAAATATTGAAACGCGGACGAATGAAGGTATTTCGTATGCCATTGAGCTTTTGGATGTTTTTCTTTCAGAGGACCTCAAGCAGAAAATTATCCCGATATTGGATGATACTTCGGATATTGACATCATAAGGAGACTGCAGATGTTTTACCCGAACATTGAGATTTCCCTGGAAGAATTAATAAAACTGATTATAAACAGAGAGTATAACGCCATCAACAGGTGGACAAAGACAAGTATCATACAATACATCGGTGCAAAGAAAATATCGGAAGAGTTTAATATGGAGCTGATCGCTAATCTCTTCAACCCTGATCAGTTATTAAGCGAGGTCTCCGCCTGGGCGATGTACCACCTGGATCAAAGGTTTTATGAGGAAAATATAAAAAGGTTGGATATGGATCAGAGAAACCATATTCAAAATCTGATGTTGGGTCAGAAATTTGGAAATACATCGGAACTTAGACCGCATCTGAAGTTTGAAATTGTAAACTTCTTGAAAAAGAAATCATTGCTTGCGGAATTACCAAGCTATATTCTGACCAGCATTGTTGATTTTATACATGAGATTTATATAGAGAACAAGACCATCATAAGTTCGGCAGAATGGCACAACGAGAGTTTTTACATCATCAAACATGGAGGCCTGGAAATAAAAGGCAATCAAGGGGAGTTAATGGCGCATTTCGGAGAAGGGGATTTTCTGGGGGAACAGGTCAATATTGATTTGTTGGATGATCACATTTCATTTGGCGTAGTTGCGGACACGGTTTTACTGCAGATCGATAAAAATAAGTTTTTGGACCTCATTACCAACGAATATGAAGTAACACTTAAATTACTGGATTCCTTTAGTATTCAAGGTGAAATTACCGAGTTATCCGAAAATTAATTCCTATGTAAGGTTTTGTATAAAATACTGTGAAAGAGAGATATAAAGACTTTTGCTTTAATCTATTATTTATATACATTTAGCTCGAGAATATTTTAAAGCAAAAATTGTTTTTTGGTTTACATTTAAATTATTGATACTTTTCCATTTATCTAACTGTAATCTATAAAGGAAATTGATACTGACCATATGAGTTTTGGCCAACACATATATATAGTAAAATCTGAGGAAGAAGAGCAAGACCAGATCACGCACGATTGGATCTCCAGCTTTCACCGGTTTTTAGAGCTGTTGCTCAAACGCTTATCCGGGGAACAAGTTTCAATAAATGTAATAAATCATAAGGAGTTGGACGTTGAATCAATGTATTCTCCGTTTATGCTGCTCATTCCTGTTGTTTCGCAAGAATTATTAAATTCTCCCACGTTTAAGGAGGACCTGAAAGTCTTTCATGAAAAGGCAATTAACAAAAGCAAGAATAACATTTCGTGGAATTCAAGAATATTTAAAATTGTCAGGGAACCTCAGAAAGGTCATTTTTTGCTGGATTATTTGAGCAATTCAGTGAGCTACGATTTTTTTCATTTTGATACAAGTACGGATGAGCTGGTAGTTTATGATGATTTTACCGGCCCTACCAGCGAGAAGACTTTCTGGATGAGATTATACGACCTTGCTTATGACATTTTTAAAGTTATGGATGGATTAAAATCCATTGAAAATGAAATAGCTCAAATAAGTACCGAGATAAATACCATTGCGATCTATCTGGCCGAAGTGGGGGCAGATCTTATCTCAAAAAGAGATTCCATCAAAAGGGAGTTGATAAGAAATGGGTACAAAGTGCTTCCGGAAAAAAATATGCCCATCGATCTTGAATCGATTATGAAGCAAGTGAAAAAAGATCTTGCTACTTGTAATATGTCCGTTCATCTTGTAGGATCGGACTATGGCAAAATCCAAGGCTCCAATGTTTCAATAATCGACCTGCAAAACAGAATGGCGGCAGAGCACTTTAACGAACTCGAGAAGCTGGATTCAGACAGTGAATTAAATCTTGGAAGGGTAATCTGGGTCGCACCGGAATTAACAAACATAAGTGTAAAGCAGAGACTATTTATAGAAAACTTGAAAAAGGATTCGGATTCGATGCTAAGAGCCGATCTTCTTGAAACAACCATTGAAGAGCTCAAGACATTTGTAATAAATAAAATCCATGAGGAGCTCAACAAGCGAAGGCAACTGACCGGCAGCGGGGATAAAGAGAGGAATAAAATTATTTATCTGATCTACGATAAATCCGAAGCGCACAAGTGTAAAAAAATAGAAAACTACCTCCTCTCAAATGGTTATGAAGTTATTTCATCGAACTTCTCCGGCAATCCTGATGAAATCAGAACTAAACACAATGAGTACCTTCGCAAATGCGATGCCGCACTCATATATTATGGAAATGAAAATGAAGAGTGGATGAAAAGCAAGCAGAAAGATCTGCTGAAATCATTGGGCTTGGGAAGAAAAAAGCCGATAAATCCACAAGCAATATTAATAGAAAACGAATCACAACTTGATGAAAGCTTGGGCCTGAATGAAAAGGCAATGATATTGCAGAGCCATAAAAGGTTTTCACCAAAAGTAATAGAACCTTTTTTAGCCCGGCTTGAGGAATAAAATGAATCCTAAAGAATTTGACATTCTTGAATCTTATAATCAGCGTGACCTTGAACTATTAAATCCATTCCCGGGTTTAAGGCCGTTTACCTTTGAAGAAAGCCACCTGTTCTTCGGCAGGGAAGGTCAAAGCGATGAAGTGCTTCTAAACCTGGCCAAACACAGGTTCGTAGCGGTCATCGGCGCCTCGGGAAGCGGTAAATCATCCTTGATGTATTGCGGTCTTATTCCCATACTGTTCGGAGGCTTTATGACGGAAGCCGGCTCCGACTGGACGGTGTTGGTGACAAGGCCGGGAATATCTCCCATTGAAAATCTCGCGGAATCGATATTGAGCAAGGAAGAGAGTCATATTACTGCTTCTGAAGAAGAAAAGAATATTGGCCGCCGGATGACTTCAACCATATTGAGAAGCAGTTCCATGGGATTGGTGGATTCGGTAAAGCAGCTTTCCATTTCTTTTACAAAAAATATTTTCCTGCTGGTAGATCAATTCGAAGAACTTTTCAGGTACATAAAGACGGAAAGGGATGAGGATGCCATCAATGAAGCTTCGGCATATGTAAATCTACTCATCAAGTCCATATCGCAAACGGAAGTGCCTGTCTATGTGTCGTTCACGATGCGATCGGATTTTATAGGGGATTGTTCGCAGTTTCCGGAACTGACGCACCTGATAAACAAAAGTCATTATTTGATTCCGCAAATGACCCGGGATCAGCAACGGCTTGCTATTGAAGGACCGGTAGCGGTAGGGGGCGGGAAAATCACAAAGCGATTGGTTCAGCAATTATTGAATGATGTGGGAAACAATCCGGACCAGCTACCGGTTATGCAGCATGCGCTTATGCGTACCTGGAACTACTGGGTAAACAACAGAGAAGAAGAAGAACCGATAGATCTGCGGCATTATATAGCCGTCGGTAAAATAAACGAAGCATTATCTCAGCACGCCAATGAAGCCTATTCGGAACTGGATAATAAAGAGAAAGAAGTGTGCGAAGTGCTCTTTAAGGCCTTAACGGAAAAGGGCACTGATAATCACGGGATAAGAAGATCGGCAAAACTGGAAGAAATTGCCGATATATCCGGAGTTCACCAGGAGGACCTGATCAATGTAATCGAAAAGTTTCGGGAGCCCGGGAGATCTTTACTGATGCCGCCTTCAAATGTCCGGCTAAAGTCGAATTCGATTATCGAGATATCTCACGAGAGCTTGATGCGTATCTGGCAGCGATTGAAGAACTGGGTAGATGAAGAGGCGGATTCCGCACAAATGTACAGAAGGTTGTCGGATGCGGCAGAGATGTACCAGGTCGGGAAAACAGGTCTTTGGAGGCCGCCGGACCTGCAACTGGCCTTGAACTGGCAGATGAAACAAAAGCCCACGAGAACCTGGGCAAGAAGGTATAATCCGTACTTTGAACGCGCGATCGTTTTTCTTGAAACCAGTAAAACGGCCTATGAAAGTGAACAGAAAAGTAAGGAGCTCCTTCAAAAAAGGATGCTCCAGCGCACCAAGATGGTTGCGATTATTTTGGGGATTGCATTTGTGATCGCCATCATATTCTTTGTCTTTGGGTGGATTAAAAAGATTGATGCGGATAATCAGCGAGAGATTGCCGAACAAAACAGGATACAGGCCGAGCAGAATGCCGCTTTGGCAGAAGAGCGAAGAAAAGAGGCGGAAATCCAGACACAAATTGCCCTGGACAACGCAGAATTGGCTGAGCGCGAACGAAAAAGAGCGGAAGATGAAGCGAGCAATGCCCTTTATCAAAAAGGGATTGCCGAAAGGCAAACGGAAGTTGCAAATACCCAAAGACAGCTCGCACTCGACCGCGAGCGAATTGCAGACTCGCTGCGTCGCGTAGCAAATGAACAAAGTTTGCTGGCCCTGGATGAGCGGGACAAAGCAAATCAATTGAGGATGATATCTTTGGCGCAGTCCATGGCGGTTAAATCCTTAAATATCATTGATACGGACTTAAAGACCCTTTTGGCATATCAAGCTTATACGTACAATAAAGAGTATGGCGGTGTAGTTTATGATAATTACATCTACGACGGATTGTATTATGCGAAAAAGGATAAAATAAAGGAAAGCCAGGGAACCAATCTAAACCGGTATAAAGGGCACAGGGATATGATCCGGTCGATCGTCTACGATCCCAATGGCACTGATTTTTACACTACAGGAAGCGATGGCAAGATATTGAAATGGGAGAGCCAAGATTACACTTTCAGAACATTGTATAACCCGGTCTCAAACTATATAAACTATGATATGAAAGTGAGCCCGGATGGGAAATGGCTTATCGTGGCCGGAGATGCTCCGCATATTCTGGTGATTAATCTGGCTACACTGAACCCTATAAAGATTGAGGGGCACAAAGGACCGGTCACCAAACTCATGTTCTTGCCAAATTCCGAGTATTTTATTTCATATGGCATTGAGGATAGCACGCTGAGAATAAATGATTACGTAAACAGCAGCGAGCTTATGAAATTTGATAAGCGATATACATCGATTTCTTTAAGCCGGGATGGATCAACCCTGGTTGCCGGAGATGAAAAAGGGAATCTTGACATATGGGATACCGACAATATGGACCGGGTCGAGTCATTTCCAATTTCCGAAAGCCCCATATATTCTATAGAATTTAGCCCGGACAACAAAATCATTGCCATTGGCAATGAAGATGGAGTGGTACAGTTGGGCGACCTGGTAGGAAGTGATATATTCTGGACCAAAGAAATCTTAGGACAGAGATCGAGAGTAAACAGTATTAAATTCAGCCCCGACGGCTCTTTGCTGGCAACTGCCAGTCTGGAAGGCACAGTTCAGCTCTGGGTGATGGAACAAATGGATAAAATGTTGCCCGTAGCCTTTAAAGATCACGATGATTATGTATGGAGTATTGAATTTAATGCGGGAAGCGATTACCTTTTGGCTGGAACAAAAGATGGTGTCTTAAAGCTTTGGCCCACAAAACCGGATTTGATGGCCCAGGATATTTGCAAATACTTGTTTAGGAACATGACTAAAACAGAGTGGGACAGATACGTCGGGGAGGATATTAGTTATGTAAATACATGCGAAAAGGCTGGTATAATTCCGGTAGAGTGATAAATCAGTGTAGTTGGATGAGGA
Organism: Cytophagales bacterium; assembly: GCA_022360055.1. Lineage (GTDB taxonomy): Bacteria > Bacteroidota > Bacteroidia > Cytophagales > Cyclobacteriaceae > JAAUQL01. The sequence continues at coordinate 39,318 of JAKSDO010000130.1, forward strand.
ACTTTTTAATATTTTTTACATTATTTTTACTATGTTTAACGACTTCATTATTTGCGCAGGACCAGTGTGCAATAGCCTTGAATGATGCCGAAGATCGATATGAGCAGGGCAAGCTTTATGAAATTCCCGGAATCATCCAGTCGTGTTTAATTGATGGATTCTCAAAAGAACAAAAAATCCGTGCATACAGATTGCTGACGTTAACTTACTTGTTTCTCAACTATTACAGGGAGGCTGATAGCTCTTACTTGCAGCTCTTAAAGCTCTCTCCCGAATATCGGACAAACGATGAACTGGATCCGATGGAGATCATAAATCATCATGAAAGCTTTACAACCAGGCCCAAATATTATCTGACCATGGGAAAGCTTGGATTTAACTTCTCCTATGCCAACGTACTTTTGGATTATAGTCTGTCTCAATCATTTGATGGTTCGGATAAATATTCAACCGTTTTGGGCTTTCATGCCGGCTTTGGGGCTGAGATGGTCTTATTCCGGGATTTGCATTTATCCGGGGAGTTTTTTATATCAAGAAAAATCCTTCGCCTGTCAGATCGGCATTGGAATTTTTATTTGACAAATATGGATATTTCCCATACGGAGATAGAATTACCAATAGCTCTGAAGTACAACTTCTTCAGAGGAAAGGTGAATCCGTTTGTTTTGGGGGGGATTAGTCCCGGATTTTTGCTCGAATCCAATGTTCAAAACATTGAAGGGGCCTACATCGATCCCGACGAAGGAGAAGAATTTCCCGTACAGCCCAGGCCGGAAATAGGTACGGGCGAATTTAAAAACAGGTTTAATTATGCGCTCCTCTTCGGAGGCGGCATTAATTATAAGATCGGGCTGAACTATCTTGTATTTGAGGCAAGATACTCAATTGGAATGTTGAATGTGACAAATACGAAGAACAGATGGAAAGAAGATTTTTCGGAAGGTCGGGATTTGAAATTTCCGCTTGGACATGTCGACGATGATTTTAAGATCAATAATCTGTCTTTTTTTATCGGATTTGTTAAACCGCTTTATAAACCGAGAAAGATTAAGTGAGATATTTCAGTATATGTAATAATCGTCGTGTTCCGATGCACATCAAAAGTTTTGGTGTGGTTTTTTGTGCCTGTATCGCATTCTATTCCTGCGATACTCCCGGGCGTGTGAAACCTTACCAGGATCAAATATTCATGAAGTTGTACGGAGGGAATGGCTCGGAAGAAGGTAAAGACTTGTTGTTGTTGCCCGACGGTGGATTTGTGCTGACAGGATCTTCCACCTCTACTGAAAATGGTTCCAAAGATGTTTATGTAGTTCGCACGGATAATTTGGGAAATGTAGTTTGGGAGAACAGATACGATGGTCAACAAGGAGATGATATAGGAAACTCTGTAATATTATCCGGAAATAATATTTATGTATGCGGGGAGAGCCAGGATAGTACATCCGCTTTGGGTTTTCGGGATGTTTTTGTCCTCAATATAAATTTGGATAACGGATCGTTGGCCGGTGATCCGAAAAGATATGGGGAAGATATTCGCGATGAATACGGTACCGATATAATAAAAACTGACAATGGTTTTTTTATTACTTCCACGATGTTACATCCGGATACGTCGAAATATTTTTTGATCGAGACAGATCCGAATTTGGATACAATTCCTTCGAGGTCGAGGTATGTCGGAACACAAAAAGTAAATAATTATAGTACGCGTTCTTTCGAAAATGAGTCTGATCCAAATAATCCATTCACATGTTTCGGATCGACGATACGTGCCGAAAATGCATCACCCACACCATGGTTTCATTCTTTTTTGTACAGATCGGACGGAAATGCAACCATATTGCCCGAATTTTACAGCAATGAAAATGTAAATGAGATTTGTACGGATGCCGCACGAATTACCGACGGTGGATTTATTCTCTCCGGCCTGGTTGAAGAAGCCGGAATAAACCAGGAAATGATCGTGAAAATTGGTCCGGAAAGAAGACAAATATGGAGGAAGACCTACTCGAATGATTTTGGCAGAAGTGTGCAGAAATGCGGTATTGCTCAAACACTGGACGGAGGATATATTGTTTCCTCAACAATCGAATTGAATGATCCCTTAAACGATGAAATCAGTTTGCTGAAGTTGAATTCGGAAGGTGAAGAAGAATGGAGGAAAACGTATGGCAGCAACGAAGATGATATCGGAGCAAAAGTAATCCAACTGAATGATGGAAGTTATGTTTTGATCGGAACCATAGGGTTTGGCATTAATCCGGATTCACGATCAAAGATGTGCCTGATAAAAGTGAATTCCAATGGCGAACTTATACCTTTAAATTAGTGGTTTACGATTTAATTTCTAACAGGTTACAATATTTGTTGAAAACCCATTTATAATCTAGGAGATGATGGTATGTGTGATTTTTACAATTTTTGATATTTAATGAATTTTCCCTGCCGCACTTTATCGTTTGTATTGAGGAGATTGGTAATGCTGCCTGTTTTCTTTTTTTCATTAAATTCCTATGCGCAGGTGAGCGTAACACCAACCTCCAACTCTTCTGATTTTTGTGTGACTGGCACTGCGATTACACTGGATAATATCCGAATAGACGAAAGTGCTACCGGTGACTTTTCCATAGGTTCTTACACCGTCCAGATCATTTTACCTGTCGAATTCGAATATCAATTATCGAGCCCTGCCCCCTCTGTTACCTCTGGCGCAGGCGATATATTTCAGGCAACGGGTTTTTTTTTAACGAGTAAAGTATTTCAGATAGATGTTGTCTGTATTGGTAATACCAGTATTGATTACCTGGAAGTAAGCGGATTGGTTGCTCAAGCAATCAGTTCGACCGCATCGTCGGACATAACTTTTGTTTCCGGAGGTATGGTAAGTGGTTTGGATACTGAAACAATTGAGCTGACAAGTGACGCAGCGCCGACGGTGAGTGCTGCTGGTCCGGATCAGTCGGTGTGCATCACCGGCGGAGTTCCTGTGAGCCTTTCGGGGAATACACCGTTGGTCGGCACGGGAACGTGGAGCATCATCTCGGGATTGGGCGGAACAG
>JAKSDO010000157.1 GCA_022360055.1 Cytophagales bacterium
ACCTGAAGTTTTTTTAATGCTGATTGTGTTTTACCCGATGGATAATAATCTTTACGTGGTGAATAAGAAATAATAGGTACGGTGGATAGTTTTCCGCCAAAGGCCCTTATCGATTTGACGGCCAAAAGGCTGTATTTTTCAAGTATTCCTCTTTCTACTATTATTATTATGCCGATCTTTGAATTCATTTATGACTCCAGGGATAGTTCAAAGATTCAAAGATAGATACCTTTTATGGAAATATACTTATCCGTTTAACAGACGCAATAAGTACAGAACAATAACCGAAGAAAATACCATATGCTTATTTTCATTTCCGAGAAGCGGATCGACCTGGTTGAGTGAAATATTAATAAACATTCCTAATACCTGTCTTTTTGACGAACCTTTTCTAAGGGATAGAATTAAGGGGATTGAGCATTTGCCTAATAACACCATCCGGAAATTCAATGAAATCAAAGATCTCGGGTTTTACTTTTTTCAACCTATACCATACGGAGCGGATTGGTTTGAAGCAAAAAAAGTAATCGCCAAGCTGTTTCAAGGCAGGATAGTTTCTTTGGGTTTATATGATGATTATGGGCTTTGGAGACTTAAAAAGGCCACAACGTTTATTGTTAAAATGAATTATGCTTCATTAATGGCTTCGTGGATGCAATCAAATTTTCACTGTTCTGCGTTAGTATTGCTAAGGAATCCTTTGGCGGTATTGGCTTCTTCCATAAGGCACGAATGGATAAGCAAAATAAAGGTTAATAAAAACGCATATTTTCCGCATTTCAAGTTTAATGAAGTATTTCAGAAATATTATATGACGTATAGAAGATTTGTGAAATCGAAGGAAGATCTACTCATTTTTTTGTGGGCGATAAATATGAAGGAAGGGATTCTTCAAATGAGCCCGGAAAAGTCACATTTTGTGTTTTACGAGCATCTGCTCATTAATTTTGAGTCTGAATTGAATAGAATCTTTGAGTATCTCAAATGCCCTTTTCCCACCGGAGTTCTTGAAAAACGTTTTATTCCCAGTAAATCTTCAAAACCTTATGCCTTTGAAAGTATTCGGTCTGAAAACCAACTTAATCAATGGAAAAGAACACTTAATAAAGATCAAATAAAATCGGCCATAAAGATACTGGAAGAGCTCGGAGTAGATTTTTATACGAATGATCTCCCTGATTTAAAAGTCTTTAACAAAAGTTTTGGCCTTGGCTCGGCATCATGAATGTATTTATCATTCCTTCCTGGTATCCATCCCCAAATAATCCGCTGCCCGGAATTTTTTTTCGGGATCAGGCAATTGCGCTTTCCAATCAATTTAAGGATATCAATATAGGAGTGAGCTCCTGGGGGCAAAACGACGAACGCTTACTGCTCTGGGCCACATCGCCTGTGACGAATATTGCAAAAAGTATAGGGCGGCCAAAATCGTATTTCAGGAGAATAAATGACCAACTGACGGAGTACCATTCACCCGTCTATACGTGGACTTCAAAATTCAGATCAGGAAATATGCAGAACATCACCAGAGCAAATCTGCACAACCTGCACCGGTTTGAATCAAGATTTGGAAAAGCCGATATTATTCATGCTCATGTTGGATTTCCCGCCGGCCATATTGCTAAAAAGCTAAGTGAGATTCATAAAATCCCCTATATAATTACGGAACATATGAGCCCCTTTCCACACCGTTATTTTTTAAAAAAGAACAATAAAATAGATTCCCGGTTATTGCGGGCATATAATTCTGCAGATGCAATAATTTGCGTTTCTGCCGGACTGGAAAAGCGAATGTACGCGTACGGTATTTCACAGACCAGGGTAATTCCTAATCTGATCGATGAAGATTTTTATAGTCCGGCCTTTCACGTTCCGGAAAATGAGAAATTCACCCTTTTTTCATTGGGACGAATGGTCCCTCAAAAGGGGATAGACCTCCTTCTTAAGGCTTTTGCAAATATTGATCCAGACGCTAAGCTTAGAATTGGCGGAGACGGCGCCGAATTGGATAATTATAAAAAACTGGCGATTAAACTTGGTGTAAATCATAAAGTGAAATGGTTGGGTACACTGGATAAATCACAGGCACTGTCGGAATACCGAAGGTGCAACGCGTTTGTTCTTCCCAGCCGGCATGAATCGATGGGCGTTGTTTTTGCAGAGGCCATGGCGTGCGGCAAGCCGGTAATTGCGACAGCTTGCGGGGGGCCGGAAGAATTCATCAATCATGATTGCGGTTATCTCGTTGCTCCAGAAAATCAAGAGGGTTTGGAAACGGCTTTGCAAAAGATGATGAACAATTACAAAGTGTTTAATCCGGAAGTTATTCGGCGACATTTTGAATTCAGATTTTCCAAAAAAATAGTATGCAAACAGATAAAAGCTATCTACCAGCGTATTATTAATTCATCCGAAAGCACTACAAGTGCTTTTTGAAAAAGTACTTGTATCCTTTTTCTCCACCCATATTTTCTTTAAATTTTATTAAGGTAGGCTGATCCTTCCCGTCGGATTTTGTCGATATCCCCAAATCCAGGATTTCAAAATTATTTTTCTGACAATATTGGTATAAACCTTCCAAGAGCATTACCGTCGGACTGAAATGTTTAAATTTTTTTAGGCTTCCGGGTAAGAAATTATATAATATTTTTCGATGAACTCTTACGGTGATGGTAGCTGCCAGGAGCCTTTTATCGCTTCGCACGCTGAAAATGGAATAATCCCCGGGAAAGCGATTTATGTAATCCAGAAGGATTTCCCTGGTGATGGAAAGGTTCAGCCCTTGTTCCTCCCGACATTCCATTAAGTATTCATAGATCTCAAGTGCGCTGTCTTTGGTTTCTTTCCGAAAAGAGAAATTATTTTTTTTGCATTTATTCAATCTTCGGATCTCCATGGGATGCATTACGGTTTCCAATGGGCGGTCAGACACATGAATATGATGATTCACCGCCTTATTGGAAATGGAAAAATTGGCTTTTGACAAAACGTTTTGAATCGTATCTGCCTTTTGGGGGGAATAGCAGGCAGCAAAATTTGTTATGCTTATGGTCGTTATCCCCCTCGCCTTAAGATCGTTCTCAATATATGTCCAAAATTCGAGCAGTAAATTTGGATGTAACCTGGGATTAAACTCGAAAGAACCGAAAAGTGATTTATAGGGGCTGTAAGCATGCCCATTCCGAATTGAAAAATGAATTTTTGCTTCAATACGTTTTTTAACATTATTTATCACAAAATAATCCGCTCGAAGATCAATCCCCTGCGTATTGATATGTTTGATTTTGTTAAATAAATAATTATCAAAATTGAATGCATAGCCAAAAGGTATGCGATCCACTAAAAAGTCAAAAGTTTTCAATCATTTGATATTTACCCGAATTCAATACTTGACAACCAGAAAACCAAATAGATAAGGTTGTAATTACGAAATCCCTTTAAAAATTTGAGACCTGCCTGCCGGTACGACAGGAGTAATCCAGCAATGAGATACTCGCCGACCTGCAAAGTCATGCAGGATAAAATATGTCTTTTGATATGATAATGCATATTTTTCCGGTAGGGTAATTTTGTTTATTACTGAGTTACGCTAACATTAATCTGCCAAATTAATATGAAAATGAGAGAAAAAACTTTTTAATCTCCTCATTTTATTGAATACATTAGCGAACCGTGGAAAAAAAGGATACGTATCTTACTCTAGGCTCAAGCTCCGAGGGATTTTATAAAGAAAAAGGCAGTAAGTTCTATGCGTTTGCCTACCGCATTAAAAGCGAGGAGGAAGTAAAAAAGAGGCTGGTATGGCTAAGAAAGAAATACTTTGATGCCCGCCATCATTGCTACGCCTTTATTCTGGGAATACATGGTGAAAACTTTCGTGCCAACGATGACGGCGAGCCCGGACATTCGGCGGGCGATCCGATCCTGGGCCAAATCAGGTCGAATGGCTTAACAAATACGCTCATCGTTGTTGTGAGATATTTTGGAGGCACAAAATTGGGAGTGGGCGGACTGATAAACGCCTATAAAGCTGCAGCGGCAAATGCAATAGAAAATAACAAGATCGTAATTAATCCGATCCTGAAAAACATCTTTCTGGAATTTGAATATTCCGAACTTAATTATGTGATGAAATTGGTCAAGGATTACGATCTGGAAATTCTCGATCAAAAAATGCAACTGTTATGCGCCATGACGCTCGGCGTCCGATTGAGCAAAGAAGCATCGATACGATCAAGGCTTAAGGAATTTCATAAAATTCGAGTAATTCCCAAAGGCTAATCCACCGGACAGCAAACGCGCACCTGAACGCCATTTTCGTCGGGAAGAATCACAGCCCCTCGATTTGCCGGTGTCAGAATTTCGTATTTTACAGGTGGGCCCGCTCCAAACTCAATTTGATTTATGGGTAATCTGGAAAGATTTGTGACCAATAAACCGTCTTCGGGATTAACGACATGGATTTGTTCGTTTATTTCGATCCCCTTTTGTTCCCTTAATCCAGCCAATGTATTCAGGCCTTTAAATATGTATTCCTGATCTACTGAAGCTATGTTTTTTCTTACCAGTAATGCGAGATCGGAAAGTTTTGATTCCATGAGCTTTGTATAGCTCAACGAGGTAGTGGCCAGAGCTACGGCGTTTCCAAAGTATGTATTTGGCAATTTAAAAAGCATTCTCCTGTAATCGTACGGGCAACTTATATAGGTGCTATGGTCTTCGTGTTTTGAGTTCCACTGCTCAACATAGCGTTGCCAAAGTGTCGCGACAATGATATCATTAAACGAAAGCCGGACCTGGCAGTCTTTTTGCGCTTCGGCCAAAAGATGTTTAAGTTCTTTATTTGTCAGGTAGAGCGTTTCCCAAATCAGTTTATCCCTTAAAATTTCTTTTCTCTTTTTGTCCAAGAATAATCCCGCATCATTCAATAATTGCCCGGCGCTAATTTCCGATTGATTCTTGTCGGGTTTGATTAATAGATCACGTTCATGAGAAGGTGGGAATATGTTAAGTCCATGGAATACTCTTGCCCAATTAGATAGAAAAAAGAAGTAACTAAATCCGTCTGCCACCGCATGTGAGATGCTTACTCCCAGCACGGAACCGTTTGGAGTATGCGTAAGTCTCACCTTTGTTAAAATCTCATCTTCCAGGGTTTTAACCGGATCAATAAAAATATCCCGCTTCTCAGTATCGTCAAAATTTACCGGGTGTTCAACTACTTCCAGTGAATAGTTATTTTCCGTAGATACAAATACATAATTCTCGTGCGAATCTCTTTTGAGTGTACTTTGAGCCGGTGGAAAATAAGTGAGCGTTTCTTCCAGGCTGGATCTTAGTTTTTTCTCATCGATGCGGTCTTTATAGACAAATACGAATTCGATTGGGTAAGCGCCTGCCCCTGTAAAAATATGATCTATTGAGGTCAGTGGTATAATGTTGTCCATTTATGTTTGCCTTATGGTAGAGCGAAGATAATTATCAGTGGATTATCATAAAAGTTTTACCGCGCATCACTTTGATATTTTTGGGCAATAATACTGATGATAAATAGCTGAAAGGCATGATAGATCATAATCGGAACTAAAAATATGCCTGAACTGTCCATCCCGGAAAATAAAACGCTTGAGAATACCGTACCGTGAACCAGGGATTTTTTAGATCCGCAAAAAAGCGCAGTTATTTCATCTTCAGCCTTGAAATTCAACCATGTACTCATTAACAAAATCAAATAGTATACCATAAAAAATAATGCGATTACACCTGTTCCGACGGTAAATAGCTCAACCGCCCTTATTTCCCTGAAAACACCGCTGGAAAAGGAATTTGAGAAGCTTTCGTACACGATGATCAGAATCACTGTTTTATCAAACATTGTCAGGTATTTTTTTTTTCGATCCGCAAGTTTTCCCCCAAAGGGATGCAGGATCATGCCCAGGATTACCGGCAATAGAATTTTTAGCATAAGTTCTAAAAATGTTTGTCCCAAATCAAATGCGCCGACCCTTGATTCCAGAAACAATCCCATCCAAAGGGGCGTAACCACAATTCCTATTAATCCGGAAATACTTGCATTGAAAATAGCACCGGGGATATTCCCTTTGGCAATGGATACCATAACAACCGAGGATGAAACAGTAGATGGCAAGGTAGCCAGAAAGAAACTGCTCATCCACAATGTGAAATGCGCTTCACGCTCTATAAAAGGGAATAACACCAACAAAAGTAATGGGAAGAGTATGAATGTGGCGCTTTGAATAAGAATATGAAGCCTCCAGTTGGAAAGCCCTTTTCTCATTTTTTCGGGATTCAATTTCATCCCGTAGAAGAAAAAGATGCCTGAAATTCCGTATAAACTAATTTTGTCTAAAGGAATAATGCGTTCAATTCCCGGCGCATATTTAGCCAGAATAATCATTGCCGCCAGCAATAAGACGAAACTGTCGAGTTTTACACTTCTCAAAAAAATAGCTTTCTATTCCGTACTACTGAAATTATCCAATGGGTAGAACTAATCGTGGTCAAACAGGGGCGTACTCAGGTATCGTTCGCCTGTATCCGGCAATACGGTAAGAACTGTTTTCCCTTTTCCGGCTTTCCTTGCTACTTCTATTGCCGCCCAGGCATTTGCCCCTGAAGATATTCCAGCCATAATTCCTTCTTTTCGACAAAGCTCTTTGGAGATGGCAAAGGCATCCTCATTTCTTACGGTAAGTACATCATCGATAATATCCAGATCGAGAATTTCCGGAATAAATCCCGCGCCTATGCCTTGTATTTTATGTGGCCCCGGATTTCCCTTGGATAATACAGGTGAATCGGCAGGTTCTACCGCAATAATTTTCATATTGGGATATTCCTCTTTTAAAACTTCGCCGGCCCCGGTGACCGTACCCCCGGTCCCAACACCAATTACGAAATAATCGAGTGGCGTCGACTGTAAATCATGTATGATTTCTTTTGCCGTTGTGATTCGATGCGCTTCCGGATTGGCTTCATTTTCAAACTGCTGGGGCATGAAATATTTTTCCTTGTCGGCGTATTCCTGGGCTTCCATTACAGCGCCGACCATTCCTTTATCACCTGGGGTCAATATAAGCCTGGCTCCAAATTGCTGAAGAACAATTCTTCTTTCAATACTCATGGTTTCCGGCATTGTAAAAATTATATCGTAGCCTTTTACGGCCGCTACCATAGCAAGACCGATACCCGTATTCCCGGATGTCGGCTCTACAATCGTCATTCCCTTTTTTAGGACGCCTCTTCTTTCTGCATCTTCAATCATGTTGAATGCGATTCTGTCTTTGACCGATCCGCCCGGATTAAACGATTCCAGCTTCATAAGTACCTGCGCAGAATTCTCAGAGATCAATTTGTTGAGTTTAACTGTTGGCGTACAACCAATTGTATTGAGTATATTTTCAAGGATCACAGTGATAGAAATTTAGTCTGACAATGATATAAAGCTAACCCGACTTTGCCAAGTTATAAAAAAACGATTACTTTACCCCAAAAATCTGAAAGGAGACATCGAAATAGTGACTAAGAAAGGATAAAGAGCGGCATCTGCCAAAATACAAGAAGGCTGAACTATTTTTTTGGAAACAGGAATTCCGAAGATCGTGTTATGGGAACAACTATTGTACATTGTTTTCGGAATGTAGCTTTTCAAGCTGGTTAATTCGTTCGATGTATCCCTGCTCTTTTCTTCGCATTTCCTCCTGCGTCGCCTGCATCTCTTCCATATTTTGCCTCATCTCTTCTTCCTGAGCCTGTAATCGCTCCGTCTGAGCCTGGGATTGCTCCAATAATTTCCTTGTCTTAGCATTCAGCGAGTTTGTTGATACAAAAGAGGCGATACTTTCTCCCAACTTTTTGAGAAAGTCAATCTTATAACTTTCAAGCTGTTTAAAAAGAGCGATTTCAAGGATACCTGCCACTGTATTTTCCTGCATTAACGGAACGATTACGATAAACGTAGGCGGGGCATCGCCAAGTCCCGAAGTAATATTTATATATTCTTCGGGAGCTTCCTTTATTATTATTGGCTCTGCCTCTAAATAACATTGTCCTACCAGCCCCTGTCCTATTTCAATTCTTTTGGTTTGGAATTTTTGTCGGTCAAAAGCATAACAAGATGCCAGATCAAGGTATTTTTCACCTGATTCGTCTTGTCTGACCAAATACAGTCCGCCTTGATTCGCCTTTATGTATTTGACTATTTCGGTGAGCAATTTGATATAAACTTTTTCATCATCGACCTGCCGGAGAAGTTCGGTCATGTCCGCCAGACCTTTGGCAACCCAATTCTGTCTTTCTTCATGAATTCTTGAAGCTTTTATTTCGTCAAGATTTTTTTGAAGCTCTACACGCTGCTCTTCCATCTCCGTATTTTTAGCGTTGATGTCCCGCAGTAATTTTTCATTTTGATTTTCCGAAACCAGATTTTTATTCTGCATAAAGAGCAAGCAGAGTATTAATATCATTACTCCAAAACCAAATGAAGCCATATTCAACAAGCCATGTCTAAAAAGATTGCTATCCAATTCAATATGGAAAAACGCATTGGCCCAGGACTGAGAAAGTATAAGCGTATAACATGCAGATAATGAGATGATCAGTAAAGTTTTTTCTCGATAGTCTATCAAAACCCACGGAATAACGGATAATGCAAATTCGATCACGATCAATGAAGTGATATAGTCTTCTCCGGGTTGAGCTAAGAATGCGTGATATAGATAAGCGAGCAGAAGTACCAGGGTTGAAAGCAGAAACCTGGAGAGATTATATAGCTCAAGAAAATTCAGGGCAATTGCACCAATTGAAAAAAATACGCAAAATGAAGGATAAACAGTGAGTTGCGGATAAAATATAATTGAAAACACGATATAGATAAGACCGATCCCAGCCGTCATCAGGGCTACCTGATTGGATATCTTGATTTTATCTCGAAGATATTGCTGCAAATCCTCTCGGATTCCGGCATTCAGTATTCGGAGCATTTCACGGTTGGTCTATTCCAAAATATAATGGTTAATAATTTTTAAATCAATATTACGAAAAACAATATATTACTTTAACTTTTTAACAGTGCGATTTTTGGATTAGTTTGAGAGTTAAATAGGAATATCTATTAATTTTCGGATTCGAAAAAAGCAGACAGGCAGGTACATCATAATTATCTCTGAGTTGGATCACATAATTAAAATCCTGGAGCAAAAAGTCAAATTCATTTGTAATTTTGAGACGTAAATTTAATTCGATGCAATATCCTTCGAAACTTATTGAAGATGCAGTAAATGAAATCTCAAAACTGCCGGGTATTGGGAAAAAGACGGCGTTGAGGCTGGCGTTGTATCTGCTAAAACAGGACGAAAGCTCGACCGAGAATTTAAGTACTGCCCTATTGGATCTGAGAAAAAAGACAAAGTATTGCAGGATATGTCATATTATTTCCGATTCGGAAGATTGCACATGTGAATCCGCCAGAAGAGATACCTCCTTGCTTTGTGTCGTGGAAGATACCCCGGATGTAATTGCCATTCAAAATACGGCACAATTTTTAGGATATTTTCATGTGCTGGGAGGAATCATCTCTCCGATTCAGGGAATCGGCCCAAATGATTTAAACATTAACAGCCTTCTGGAAAGAGTGAAAAATTCGGATGGAGCAATAAAGGAAGTGATCCTGGCTCTTAGTCCGACGATGGAAGGGGACACAACGTCTTTTTATATTGCAAAAAAGCTACAACCGCTCCATGTGAAAATAACAACTATTGCAAGAGGGGTTCCAATCGGAGGTGAGCTGGAATATACAGATGAAATAACTTTAGGGCGCAGTATTGCTCAACGTCGGCTGTATGATATAACAAGTGATTCATGAAAGCGTTGTAATGAGGATGGAACATACATATTTCAAATTTTATATCTTAACAATTGTTCTTTTATATCTACCTCTGATTGGAGTTTATGCGCAGTTTGAAGAATACGAGCGAGGACAAAAACTCAGATATCTGGATCTCGGAATTAAACAATTTGAAAGCGGTAGATATGAAGAGGCGGATCAATCCTTTCGGCAGGTATTGGAAACTGTGAACGTACTTCCTGCAGAAATATGTTACTATTTTGGCGCGAATTCCTTTTACCTTGAAAAGTATAAACAAAGCATCAACTGGCTTAACAAGTATATTGCCTTAAAGGGCACGTCAGGGCAGTTTTTTGATGAGAGTACAAAATTTCTCGAGCGAGCCCAGGAAAAGTACCTATTGGCTTCCAGCGCCGAGCGAAACGATGTTTATGATCCGGGACAGGGTATTGATTATACGGTAATGCCGAAAGTAGACTGTGGCCCTTCGGGAAAAGTGGTGTGCCCTGTTTGCAAAGGCCAAACAGTAATAATCAAAAAAAGCGCAATGAGCTTGGATTATCGTTCGTGCCCCTATTGTGATAATCACGGCAATTTATCCTGCGATGATTACAACCTGCTCTTGCAAGGGGAACTGAGACCGAAAAGCGAACGAACCCGGAAATAAATCAAGCCATTTTTTTAGACAAAAATCAAACCTGATGAAAGAATTTGCGTATAACAAACCGACGGTCGGTCTGTAACTATGGAAAATAAATCACATAAAACAAAAGCGCTTATACTGAAAACTGCCTATGAATTGTTTTCTTCGAATGGATACGCCAATACTCCAATAAGCAGGATACTGGAAAAAACAGGGATTTCCAAAGGGGGATTTTACCATCATTTCAAATCCAAAGAAGAGATTATTGATACGATTGCGAGGTTGCAGGTAGACCGGGTTGTGATCTTAATAAATAAAATAGCAGAAGAGCCGCTGACTGCACTTGAGAAATTTAATAAACTCATTCAAAAGGTGCAGTTATTCAGAACCCGGAACCGCGACCAGCTTTACAAATTGTTTGAGGCATTTTTAAGCAAAGAGAATTTGGTTTTAAAGGATAAAATTGACACCTACACTTTAAGGAGGGCAAAACCGGTATATGCAAAAATAATTGAGCAGGGTATTGGCGAAGGTGTATTTCGGACATCTTCCCCGGAACTGGCCGCAGAAACCATCATCCGAACCGCACCTGAGCTCAGGATGAAAATGGTTCAACTCCATCTGGCGAGAAAAACAAATGAACACTATGAGAAAGATATTGGCGAAGTCGCCGATTTTCTCGAAGAATTTGTATTGAAAATTCTAGGAGCAGATAAAGGATCGATACAAATAGCTCAACTGTTCAAATCGTTCTATTCCATAACTGATTAATTTACTCATGATAAACACAAGCAAAAAAGAAGTTAGATCAGGCGCGACAAGGTACTTTATCCGCACACTGATCGCCCCTGTTTTTATGGGAATTTTATATTTCATATCCGCCGGAAGCCTTTCCAATTACAGGGCATGGTTCTATTTTACTTTGTTTTTTTTATTATCGGCCCTGGCCAACGGCTTCTTATACTTTAAGAAGCCGGAATTGCTGTACCATCGGTCCCGCATGAAAAAAGATGCAAAGGGATGGGATAAGTGGCTAATGCCGTTAGCGGTTATTTCGGGATTTCACCTTCAATGTATTGTTATGGGCCTGGACTATAGGTTTCGATGGTCAGACATAGATTCGATAGCGATACCTGCAGGGATCATATTGTTTTTGCTTTCATTCCTAATATCTTCATGGGCAATGTTTGTAAATGATCATTTTGAAGCCAACGTCAGGATTCAGGCAGACAGGGGGCACAAAGTTATTTCGGAAGGACCGTACAAATTTATCAGGCATCCCGGTTATGTCACTTTTATTATAGGTACGGTTGCAGTGCCTTTGATCATTGGTTCGGCCATCGGAATCATCATAGCTTTTTTTGCGAGCCTGCTCATCATTTTCCGCACGTACAAAGAGGATAATGCATTGCAACAGGAGTTGCCCGGCTATTCATCCTACGCCAAAACCGTGCGATATCGGTTGTTGCCCAAAATCTGGTAGAAGAATAGCGGTTTTTTATCGTTTTTACCCTTACGATCTCAATCGATATCAGAACAAATCTGTAAATAAATTTGGTTGCTATCGCTCTTACCAATATTTTGCCATCGTTTGATGAGTACGGCATCAATTATTAAGCATTGGTAAGATGATAAGATAGAAGGAGATCAAGTATGTCAAATCCGCAATATAACCCGCTGAATGCAAGTGGAACAAATCCTCTTTTGCTTCTTTTATCGCTAATCGGGATCACCTTAGGTGGTGTTTTTCTTATCGGGCAGATCTTGGCCACCGCAGCGGGTATGATCATGTCAGGTGTCGGGTTGGATGAATTTTTGTTAATTTTATCAAACCCCACCGCTTATCCCGAACAGCGGACGATGTTTCTTGTCATGCAGGGGATGGCCTCTCTTGGCGGATTCGTTATTGCTCCTTTGATTTTTTATTATACCATGGTAAAGGGGGATCTCGTCAAAGATTTCATTGATTTTCCTTCGGATAGCCTGCGCGCAATAGGTTTGACTGTGATAATCGTTTTTTCTTTTATGATTGTCAATACGGTCTTTATTGAATGGAATGCGAATTTAAGTTTTCCGGAATTTTTAGCAGGATTTGAAACCTGGGCAAAAAATCTTGAGGAATCCATGGCGGATATTACCAAGTATTTAACCAATTTTGAATCCACCGGATACTTTGTACTGGCTGTTGTTATAGTGGCGGTGCTTCCGGGTATTGGAGAAGAATTATTATTCAGGGGATTTCTCCAGAATATTTTCAGGAGGCTATTTAAAAATGACCATGTGGCCATTTGGCTGGCAGCATTTTTGTTTGGTGCTATTCACTTTCAGTTTTATGGCATGTTGCCCAGAATGTTATTGGGGGCTTTATTCGGGTACCTGTATATATGGACCGGCAACTTGTTAATTCCCATTGTTGCTCATTTTCTCAACAATGCCATTTCTCTTTTTGCCCTTTTTATTTATCAAAAAGGTTTGACTGATTTCGATGCGGAATCTACGGAAGCTTTACCTGCTGTCTATGTTCTTATATTTTCTGTTTTCTTTGTGATTTCCCTGGTTTACTTTAAATATCATTCTAAAACAGGTAACGAGCATGAAAGATTGGAGCGTGGTATATAAAACGTCCATGATGTCGCGTGCTGAGATCGTAAAAGGCGTTTTGACAGCGCATGGATTAAATGCGGTGATAGTGAACAAAAAGGATTCTACATTACACATGAGCCATGGTCTGATTGAAGTTCAGGTTCCCAATAGCCAGGTACTTAATGCAATGAAGATTTACAATGATGAAATCACGTTTGAGTAAATATGATAATCTCACTCAACGAATAATTGTTGCTATTGTAGGTGTAGCAATTATCATTACGGCCATCTACTGGCAAGTCTGGAGTTATTTTGCGGTTTTCCTGTTAATTTCATTCCTCTCTATCCGTGAATTTTATAAATTGGTAGGTTTGGACGGTTATCTGCCATTAACTACCTGGGGGACTTTTTCAGGAATGCTCATCTATACCTTCACCTTTTTAGTTCAAATGGAAATCATTGAACCTGTAATGTTTTACCTGATTTTTCCGTTTAGCTCCATCATTTTTTTTATAAAGCTCTATAAAAAATCCGATGAAAAGCCATTTACAAATATCGCATATACGTTTCTCGGGATATTATATGTCGTAATACCATTTTCCTTACTACATGTAATCGCATTTTGTACGGGTGGATATCAATTCGAACTTGTTACAGGGATTTTATTGCTGACTTGGGCAAGTGATACAGGTGGGTATTTTGCCGGCACATTTTTTGGCAAAACCAAATTGTTTCAGCGTATATCGCCTAAAAAATCGTGGGAGGGGTTCGTAGGCGGCGCATTGCTTACATTGACAATTGCATTTTTGATCGCCTCTTTTGCCGATATTTTACCTCTGTGGAAATGGATGACTATTGGAATCTTAACCGTAATTGCAGGGACTTATGGGGATTTGGTTGAGTCGCTGTTTAAAAGAAGTATAAATATTAAAGATTCCAGCGAAGCTTTACCTGGTCACGGGGGGTTTTTGGATCGCTTTGATGCGCTATTGCTATCGTTGCCTTTTATTGCCGCATTCCTCAAGATTTTCTAAGTAATTAATATTGGTAAAATTAAACCATAACTAATTAAAATTTCATAATTTAGGGGCACTTAATTGTCAGCAAATTTTATTTTTTTGAAATGGGATACATTGAACCTGCACCAATAAAAGACAAGGAAAATCCGTTTGAATCCATGATGTCGAGATTCAGGATTGCTGCCCGGCATTTAGGTCTGAATGAAGAAACTTACGATGTGCTTAAATCGCCCGACAAGCAGGTCATAATTAATATTCCGATCTCCATGGACGACGGATCGATCAAGGTTTTCGAGGCATATCGAGTCGTACATAATAACGTACTTGGCCCGTCAAAGGGCGGAGTTCGATTTGATCCTCATGTAAACCTGGACGAGGTAAAAGCACTGGCCGCATGGATGACCTGGAAGTGTGCTGTTGTCGACATTCCCTTTGGCGGGGCCAAGGGAGGTATTTGCTGTAATCCCAGGGAAATGTCGTCGGGCGAAATAGAACGATTGACCCGCGCTTATACGACTTCCCTATACGATGTTTTTGGGCCCGATACGGACATACCTGCACCTGATATGGGCACCAGCCGGCGGGAAATGGCCTGGATGATGGACCAATATTCGAGAAATAGTGGTATGACCGTGAATGGCGTGGTCACGGGGAAACCAAATGTACTTGGCGGTTCTGAAGGCAGGGTGGAAGCTACCGGAAGAGGAGTAATGGTATCCACACTATCCGCTTTGGAAAAATTAAAGATCAATCCGTATAATTGTACGGTGGCTGTCCAGGGTTTTGGAAATGTAGGTTCGCATGCCGCTCATTTGCTCGTTGAGCGGGGAGCTAAAATCATAGCCATCAGTGATATAACTGGAGCATATTACAATAAAGACGGAATTGACATTGAAAAGGCAATTCAATATCGTCTTGATAACAAGGGCACATTGGAAAATTTTGATGGCGCTGAAAAAATGGACCATGGCAATGATATATTAACTCTGAAAGTTGATGTCCTGGTACCTGCTGCTATGGAAGATGTGATCACAATGACCAATGCCGACAGGATCAATGCGCGACTCATTGTTGAAGGGGCCAATGGACCGACTTCCGCTAAGGCAGATGATATCATCGCGGAAAAGGGAATCATAGTGGTTCCGGATATTTTGGCAAATGCGGGCGGAGTAACGGTATCTTATTTTGAATGGGTCCAAAACCGGCTCGGTTATAAATGGACAAAGGAGCGCGTAAACCGCCGGTCGGACAGGATCATGCGAAGTGCTTTTGAAAATGTCTATAAAACATCCATCAAATATAATGTTACATTAAGGATTGCTGCATATATCGTGGCAATTGATAAAGTTGCAAAGGCATACAGCTTCAGGGGAGGTTTTTAAAGATAATTTATGACAATTCACAAAGAGGGGAGGAGGATATTATTCGTTCTGTTGATCGTTTTGATACTGATCAATTTTATTTTTAAATCAGCAAATATACCGGAAGCCATACTCTTTTTTTCATACTTGACAAGTAGTATTTTTTATATTCTGATTCTTCAATTTTTCAGAGATCCTGCGATCAAAATCAATGAAAATCCAAAATATGTACTGGCTCCGGCCGATGGGAAAGTAGTCGTCATTGAGGAAACGGAAGAAACGGAATATTTGCATGAAAGAAGGATTCAGATTTCCATTTTCATGTCTCCGCTTAACGTTCACGTAAACAGAAATCCCGTTGGGGGAATTGTAAAACATATTAAATATCACGCCGGCAAATATCTGGTTGCGTGGCATCCAAAATCCAGTACGGAAAACGAGCGGACGACCATTGTATATGAGCTGGCAAATGGGCTTCAGATATTAACCCGTCAAATTGCCGGCGCTGTTGCCAGAAGAATAAAGTATTACATTGCTGAAAATGATCAGGTGGCTCAGGGGGCAGAATTCGGATTTATTAAGTTCGGTTCCAGGGTCGATGTCTTTCTTCCGCTCGACGCCGAGGTAAAGGTGAAAGTTAATCAGAAGGCTCAGGGTGGCAAAACCGTGCTGGCTGAGTTAAAATAGCTGATGACCATCTTCCAATTCCCGGCAAGCTGTTATCCCGGAATCCATTGCTTCATACAGCAGAGGTAATCTTCCGGTATCCACACCCGCATAAGCCAGGTTGGGATTTGATCTGAGGATATTTGCATCGTTAAACAAGTATCCTTTTTCCGGAATGGGCATGGCATGCCCCATTTGCTTGATGAACACTTTTTCAACGTGGCGCTTCAGCGATTTTTTGAAATAGTTTTCCAAATAATCCAGGGTTCTGCCAATAAATATATTTTTTCGGCCTTCAATCGACGACATCATTTCCCGTTCTTCAGGCTCGAAACAATAATAGACCGTAAAAACCTGTTGGCTGTCCGCAAAGGAGTATTGGGCTTTTGAATCAACAAAACCCAGCAGTGATTTATCGTTTGATATGATCTCGTTTTGCCAGAAGGTATCCCTTGTCCAAGGCTTATTCAAGATGAAATTGGCAACCACCCACGGAGCATATTTTGTGTTTTGAAAAATATGAAAGTCGTTGGGGTATATATATTTTAAAGCGTATTTATTCCCTGCGTAAATAATCTTCTCACACCGTACCTTTTTGATTTCCTTTTTAATCGCATCCACCACCTCAACTTCAAAACCGGAATCATTCTTGAGAATCCGCTTTACTAAATGTGATGTATGAACACGGCTTTTCGGAAGGTGGTCGTAGATTCTCTGTATAAAATATGAATTGCCTTGTGGCGGGGAAAACAGTTCGATCGGTTGAGTATAGTAAGGCCGGCAAGCGAAATAGTGAATCCCCGCAAGGGCCGACACCTGACTCGTTCCGGCTCCGTAATCGTCCTTCATATGATAATCCAGGCCTTCCGCAAAATCAGAATCCAAAGTTAAATGTCGCTTCAGCCATTCCAGGAAAGTAAGATTGTTCAGATACCGATGTTCTTCATCAATCAACCGGGTAGGCATGGGCAAGCTGCCGGTGAATGATTTCATCAATTCGATGAATGTGGCTTTTGTTGCTCCGTCAGGAAGCACATCCTTTCTAAAACCGCCATGTGCAAAGGTCTGGCTTTCCCGGTTTTTTGGAATGAGGTATTGTTTGTCAACAAACTTCCAGGAATCCGAAAAGCGATCGTATCGAATGATTGATAACTCTTTCAACATATTCGATACTTCCCCGCCGTAATTAGACGGATAGGACAAATCGTAATGTGCTCCGTGACAAAGTGGAATATTTTTGTACATGCTTCCGCTTGAGCTACCTCCCAACAGGTCAGACAACTCAAAAAGCAGGAAATCCTCATTGCGCAATTGATATGCCGCACTCATCCCCGCGATTCCTCCGCCGGCGATCAGGTATTTTGTCGCAGAAGTATTTGCCACGGAAAAATTACTGCTTTCAAACACCAGGTGACCGACAGCCATATCATTTAAAAACGTGACATCATATTTCTGTGATTCGGAACATCCATCGACCAGCAATGCCGCCAAACTCAATGAACTAATCTGTAAGAAATCACGTCTTTTCATGCTCAACCTCCTAAATCCCGGCAAACGGTACAAAGTCTGGGTGCGGCAGGCAAAGCCTAAGGCGATTGTTTCCAGTGTTATTGCTTATCCGTCGCATATTTTGAAAAGATTCCGATTATAGCGATGACGTAAAAAAATACGATACATGTTCAATTCAACTCCCAATTTCCTTTCAGATAGTATTGATACACCAAAGGGTTTTCAAAGGTATTGATACCTATATTCAAAGTGTCGGTATGCGTTTTGCCAAAAGCCGATACCAGTTTTGCCGCTTCTTCATTAAACCACCTTGTTCGAACGTCCGGGATTTTTCCATTGACCAATTTTGCTTTCATTTCATGCCTCGCCATCGTTTTTGAGCCAGGAAACCAGCCCCATTCTCCCAGCGTTAAAATTTGGTTGTGAAGAGGAAGTGTATGAAATCCGGCTCTTTCTATCGTTTTGCCAATGCTGAAATAAGCTTTCGATGCGAAATACGGGCTTCCTGCCTGTGTGATCATCACTCCTTTTTCATCCAAAATCTTGATAATTTGCTCATAAAACTCCAACGTATAATATTGGTTTGTCTCGATGCTTCTCGGATCGGGTAAATCGATGAAAACAGCGTGATAGGATCTATTGGCATTGGAAATAAAATCCGTTATATTTTCGTCCAGTACCTTTACTCTCCGATCGGAATAGGAACTTTCATTCATTCTCATCAAGTATTCGTTCTCCATCCCGATGTTTCTCAGCAAGGTATCGTAGCTGACCACATCGATACTTTGTACGTTTTTATATTTCAATATTTCACGAATCAGACATCCATTTTCGCCACCAATAACCAATACATGCTTTATATTTTCACCAATCTTGAATACACCATGTGCCATGGGCTCGTAAAACAGGTACTCATCGATTGAAGAAATATTTTTTAATCCATCAATAAATATCCACTGGTCATTTTGCCACTGTGTAATTACCACCTTGTGAAATTGAGTTCTGGCTGCATAGAGCACCTTATCGTCATATTCAGCCTGTTCTTCAAAAAAATTTAAGGGTTTCTGAAATATTACCAAAGCAACGCCTATTACGGCTATCGAACCGGCAACAGTGAGCCTGATTTTTATGTTGCTCCTAATAAAGAAGATAGTCGCTACAAAGACTGATAATCCAAAAACCAGGTATTGCAAGATCTGCCAGGGGGTGAGATATCCTGCGACGAACGAAGCGATCACAAGGCTCAAATTCCGGGGATAGACAAGTCGAGCATGATCATTTAATGCGAATGCGGATATTGACGCAATTATAATTCCTCCGATCACGATTCCACTGATATAAAATGTATAAGGTCTGACCTGATAGACAAATAACGGACCGAGGAGGCATGTCACAAGCAGTACAATAACAGCAACGGTCCTTATGGTCGGGGAGAGCGTAGAAAGTTTAGATCTTAATCTGTATCCTGCTTGATAAAGTACAAGAACAACTATTAATACGGCGGATAAATGCAATAATTCCTTTTGTTTGAAATAGATCAACAAGCCGGAAAGGAATGCTGCAGCAGAGCCCCAAAGGATTTGAACGGTCAAAGAAAATACGAAATCCCCGTTTAACTTCATAATTTGATCACTCAATTATTCGGCCTTCTTCAACGCCGAAAGTTGTTACGAGCTGTTTTTTGGAGCTGCCGCTGCACATCAACACAAGGTAATCATTCACTTGAATGATCTCTTCCTCCGGAGGGTTCGTGATCAATTCCCAGTTGCCGTTTTTCTTTCTGCTTAAGCCAATCAAGACTGCGTTATGTGTTTTTTTCAAATCGATGAACACATCGAGATAATTTGTGCCTACATAAGAATTGTCTTCCCTCATGCGATATTCCTGCATGTCGTGATCGAGCAATCCTCTGGAAGAGCTGATCAAATCATAGTTCAAATTTGCAACATCCGGCTCAAACATATAGCTGGCCACCATTTTGGAAGCGATCTCATTTCGGGCAATGGCATAGGTAACACCGGCAGCTTTGAACGTACTTTTCAGCTTTGAGTTTTCAATGGAAACAACAACCTGAGGCTTTGGATATCGCTTTTTAAAATCAATCACATATAGCAGCACCTGGGCATCATCCGGAATGCTTATGAATACCGCCGCTGCTTCGGAGACGTTGGCTTTGGTGAGCGATTCAAGATTATTGTAATCGGCAAAAAGCGCAAAAGTATTTTCTCTGCCAAACTGCGAATAGACCAGGTCGATCTGATCTTTGTTGTGCGTAACTATGGCAATTTTTTTTGAGGTGTGATAAATTTCCTCCGCCACCATCCGGCTGAATTCATTCCAGCCGATAAATATGACATGTTCTTTAAATTGTGTGCCGCGAAAACCAAGTTTTTTTTCTTCCATCATGGTATGATATTTACTGGATAGTGTACTTATCAGATAACCCAACACACCCAAACTCCCGAATACAAATACATAGCCAATCATTGTTCCGATGGTAGTAGTAGGAGTCAGGTCGCCATAACCTATGGTAGTAAGCGTAATAATCATATACCACAAGGCGTCGGAAAAAGTTTTGATGCTTGAATCCGGGTCCCTACTTTCTACATAAACCAGTACATAGTTAAGAATAATTACTACCAGCAGCAGGCCAACGCTGGAAATGATCAGGTTGTATTTTCTGTTGAGTTTCAATTTGCCGACTAATTGCCATGAAGATAAGCACTCCCGTTTAAAAAAGGAATCGAACGTGACAGAATTGACGGTTAATGAGGATGAATGGCGATGGATGTGGATAAAGCTCTGATTTTGCAGAAATGTAATATTGTTGAATTCGCCATACCGGATAACAAATCTTCAAGCGATTTTATTTTCTGATAAATCACGTGATCCTAAAAGTTTTCATACACGCAGAGCTGGACTTAAGGAATAATAGGATTTCAAATCACGATTTAGGCACGTTCAGCACCTGAAAGTCAATTTGCCTGCATAACAATTTTGTTTTCGGGGAACCTGTAGAAAATTATTATTACATTTATCAACAGCATCAGATTAACCAATTTACGTGCTTCAATAAATGATTTCAACCGCTTGCTGAGAATGAAATTTAAACTTTTTGCAGATAAGTATCTTAACAAACCAGGTGCCGGTGAAGAACGTCTTTTTGTAAAGAAACTCTTTATAATAATGCTGTTGTTTCCAGCAGTATTTAGCTTTTTCATTCTGTCTTTCTGGAGAGACCTCATGCCTTCATCTATCATAAACATGAATGTCATTACTTTGGTGTTCTACATGGCGATTCTATTTTTACTGGTATTTTCCAGGTTCCAATTGGACACATTATTGTTTTGGGCCCAGATTATCCTGATCACGACCTGGTTTGTTGCTGTTGTTACTCTTCCCGAAAGTTCAAATAGTAAAAACTGGATAAATGAGCTTATTCTGGTCTTCTGTCTCTGGTTGGACGGGCTGTTTGTGATTTTTCTTTCCTTGTTCTCCTCCTCAACCAAAAAGGTAATTTGGGTATTCGCGTTTTATATTTCCACAATAGTTGCATCCCTGCTATTGCACCCGTGGACGAAGAATATACCGGATGGGATACCTTACGAAAATGTATTTCTGTTTGCAATCAATATCGTTTGGATTGCGACTATTGTGTTATTTCCCATTTTCTTTTTTATCAAAAACCGAACAAAAATCGCACAGCAAAAGGAAGCGAATTTAAGGGAGTTGGATAAAGCCAAAAGCGCCTTGTTCACCAACATCACTCATGAGTTCAGAACTCCGTTAACTGTAATATCCGGAACAGCAGGCTTAATAAAGGAAATGCCCGGGATCGAAACCACGCCTCAGCTAAGGGAAAAACTTGCAACTATTGAGAGAAACAATAACAGATTATTGCATTTGGTCGATCAGATGCTCGATATGGCTTTGGTGGATAACAATAATTTATCACTTAAACCCATACAAGCGGACGTGGCCGCGTTTCTTAAATCTATCGCTGACAACTTCAAATCCTACGCGGAGTCGAAAAACCTGAAGCTGACAACTTATGCTGAGACTGAGCGCATTGTAATGGATTTTGACCCTGACCAACTTTACAAAGTAGTCTCCAACCTGCTAACCAACGCCATTAAATTCACTCCTAAAAATGGTCAGATAATCTATCATTTCAAGAAAGACGAGATTAATAGTGAGCTGGTTGTAAGAGTAATTGACACCGGAGTCGGTATTTCGACCCGTGAATTGCCCCGTATTTTTGACCGGTTTTACCAAGTTGAACATTTGACCACTGACAAAACGGACGGAACTGGTATTGGGCTTTCGTTGACCAGAGATTTAGTAGAACTAATGCAGGGGAGCATTACTGCAAAAAGTAAACCTGGAGAAGGTAGTGTATTCGAGGTTCGGATTCCGATAACCACAATGGCTAAAGTAGATGATGTATCGCCCATAAAAAAAACGGAATGCAAAGAGCTTCATCCTTCCGGTATTCAGCATGAACAACTTTCGGAGCTGAACACAACCCTAACAGATCCGGGGAAACAACTCATTTTAATTGTTGAAGACAATGTGGATTTAGCGCGGATAATTGCCAAATACTTCCGTGGAAAATTCAATACAATTTTTGCCAAAAACGGGCAGGAAGGAATAATCAAGGCGATCGAACACATTCCCGATATGATCATCAGCGATGTGTTAATGCCTGAAAAGAACGGATATGAACTGTGCCAATTCCTTAAAAAAGATGAGCGGACCAGTCATATTCCAATTGTGCTGCTGACGGCCAAATCTACTGAGCAGGACAAGCTGACCGGTTTGGCAATGGGTGCCGATGCCTACCTTGTAAAACCATTTAATAAAGCTGAATTGTTTATTCGGATAGACAGCCTCATAGCTTTACGGAAGCGTCTCAAACAAAAATACGAATCATTTTCCATTTCAAATCTTCGGAAAAAAGGATCACTAGAAGATACTTTCCTTGAAAAAGTCATAAAGAAGATAGATTCGGAAATATCAAATCCAAAACTAAACAACCTTGAATTGGCCCGTGCAATGAAATTAAGTGAATCGCAGCTGTTCAGAAAATTAAAAGCACTTACGGGAAAATCGCCTTCCGCATTTATCAGATACATTCGTTTGCTCAGGGCAAAAGAGCAGTTGGGTAACAGCGAAATGAATGTTGCCGAAGTTGCCTATGAAACCGGCTTCAATGATCCTGCATGGTTTAGCCGCGCATTCAAGCAGGAATTTGGCTACTCTCCTTCAGAATTCAAACAAAAAAATTCGTATGATGCAAATTAGCCTATTAAAAATAGGTCTGCCTACCGTTCCGTTTGATGCAATATGCAAATATCCCACAGTCTGACATTTAGCTTTTTTAATTGGCAAACCGATGCAATGATAGTACAAGCCATTTTGTATGCATGCAATTATACTGCAAGAATTTAATAAAATCCTAAATCCCATATCGCCGTTCCAGTCGTTAATTTGCGGTCAAATCAAAATTTGATCTTCTGTTACGTGTATTCTGAAACGCATTTTTTTTTACCAAATTTTTAGTATCAACAATAGCGTATTCTGAAATCTGCGTTAAACAATCAAATATGAAACCGGCAGGGCCGGAGCAATTTTAGGACGCACAAGAGCATGATTATGTTGCTCTGAGTGTCAGCAAACTATAAAAATATAAACAGATGAAAGATTATAATATTTGGAGCTCATCATTATTTGTAATGGCTTTCGTTGTACTATTTATCGGGGGTTGTAAAAAGGAGGATGTTAATCTTGCGCCGGGGACGGTAACGCTTAGCGCTCCCGTCAACGCCGCTTCTGAGGTTGCCGTTGATGCTTTGTTGACATGGCTGGCTACTGCTGGTCCGGATGGTGATATAGTAACATACGATGTTTATCTGGATACTGAATCTAATCCGGCAAAAGTAATCAGCGACGATCAACAGGGGACATCCCTTGCCGTTACTCTTACCGGAAATACCACATACTATTGGAAAGTTGTCGCGAATGACGGGAATGGAAATATGAGTCAAAGTGCGATTTGGAGCTTTACCACTATAAACAAAGGGCCGGGAGAAGTTATTTTAACAGCCCCTGAAGACGCATCATCTAATGTTGCCCTGGAGGCCGGTTTGTCGTGGCAGGCGGCAACTGATCCCGACGGAGATCCGGTGACTTATGATGTGTACTTTGGTACCGATGCAACGCCGGCCACAATTGTGAGCGCCGGACAAACCGGCTCGACGTTTGACCCGACGCTTGTCGGTAATACAACTTATTACTGGAAAGTTGTTGCCAACGATGGTAG
>JAKSDO010000243.1 GCA_022360055.1 Cytophagales bacterium
CAGCAAACTATAAAAATATAAACACATGAAACAGGCAATGCCTGAGATAATTATTGAGACACACAAGATCATGATGATCAACGGCACATGGTGAGGTTTCTGCAAATTTTAAACACATGAAAGAGCTTAGATTTTTCCTGTTGATATCAGCTATCTCAGCGATAGCTTATGAAACGTCTTCACAGGTTCCGGATGTGGTAAACATGGACAAAACTACGGGCACCTTCCGCGAATTGGTGACCATATCAGGGAGTGGATTTAGCGATGACATTAACGATCTAAGTGTCCTGTTTGGAGCCGCAAAAGGGCAAATCCTCACGGCTTCGGAACATTTAATCGAAGTCCTGGCGCCTGCCGGAGCCACGTATAGGCATGTCTCGGTCACAAATCTGAACTCCAATGCTACCGGGTATGCCAAAACATATTTTAACCTGGCGTTCCACGGTTCGGATTTTGATGAAACCAAAATGAATGAATCACTAAAAATTCAGGAAGAAATCGCGCTGTTTGATTTATGTAATTGTGATTTTAACGGGGATGGTTTAAATGACGTTGCCGCCACAAATAACTCGGACGAAGCAAAAGCTACATCCATCACGGTTTATCAAAATGTAACGGCTTCCGCTGAATTGGAAATAAAATATCAGAGGATCAATGACCTAAACCTCAACGTTGGTAAAGCTGCAAGAAATGTAACTTGCGGGGATCTCGATGGAGATGGCAAACCGGAATTGGTCGTAGGCAAAGGTGGTGGAAACGCGGACAGAATCTATGTTTTCAAAAATACAAGTGGAGCGAATATAAGTTTTGACGCGCCCATAACCATCCTTTTAAGCGAGCAGGTAACCAGCAGCACAACCCGGAGGCTTAAGATCCATGACCTGGATAAAGATGGCAAACCCGATCTTATTATGACGGACCAGGGAGAAGGAAAAGTATTTATCTTTGGCAATAAAAGCAGTGGCAATTCGATAAATTTTCCTGCGGAACTCCGTCAGACCATCCAAACAACAGCCGGATCTCTGGTTGGACTGGATGTGGCCGATTTAAACAATGACAACAAACCGGAAATTGTATGTAATTCCGATAAATCCGACGTATTCATTATTCCCAATCTAAGCACTGCCGGGGCCATCGAGATGGGTGCGCCCGAAAGCAAGACCATTACCGGCTCGACCCTGGTAAACATCAAGATCGGAGACCTGGACAACGATGGAGATAAGGATATCGCAATCACAAATTATGTCAATAACATCTATGTGCTGGTAAACTCGGGAAATGCCGGTCATTATAGTTTTGGAACTCCAAAATACGTAGAGACCGGCCGGCTTCCCTGGGGCTTGGATATCGGCGATCTAAACGGCGACGGATTACCGGATATCACCGTAGCCACGGCAGATCCATCTGAAAAAATTACAGTGTTAATCAATACGACCTCCGGTTCGAACCTCACTTATATCCCTTATCAGGTGGGTAAGGCGGACAAGTCGTTCAACCTCAGTGTGGCGGACTTCAGCGGCGACGGCAAACCGGATATCGGATATATCGAATCGGATGAGGAGGAGCTGATCTTTCTGCGCAACGGGCATTGTGTAATCTCCGACATTTTCCCCAAAAACCCATCTGCCATATGCAGCAACAAACCTGTTACGCTCAGGGCAGTTCCTGCGTTAAAAGTGAATTACATCTGGACCAACACGACGACCGACGAGGTAATTTCCGGCAATTACACGGCTGACGTTACGGTCGCCGGCAACTATAACGTCGGTATCGAATCTCCTGAAGAAGGATGCCTCTCACAAAGTGAGGACGTGCCTGTCATCGATGGAGGCGATAATCTTCCGCCTTCGGTGGATGTTACAAATCCCGGCGTAGTTTGCGAAGGCAGCGACTTCAAGCTCACGGCAGAGTTAGTCGACGGCGTGAATTATATATGGAAAACCCCAACAGGGCAAAACTTCTTTGGCAGCGAACTTTCAATTACCAATTCCGGAATTGAGGATGGCGGACGATACAGCCTCATCCTGGAATCCATGGGATGCCGGACCGATCCCAAATTTGAGATCGTTGAAATAAGTTCTATTCCCGAGATGGAGATATCGGCATCGGCAGGAGAACTTTTCTGTGAAGGCACAGCAAACAGTTTGTCCGTTCCATTGATCTCCGGAGCTGTTTATGAGTGGAAATTTAATAACACCGTAGTCTCGGGCGTAACCGGCAATACACTTGTCGCTCAGAACTCCGGAGCTTATGTGGCATCGGTTACCAATCAGCACTCCTGCTCGGAAACCAGTAATACGCTAAACATTAAAGAAGTGAAACAACCGGTTGCTTCTTTTAAGGATGTGGCAAGTTCCTGCCTGAATGAAGTGATACAATTTGAGAACACATCAACCTACGATAACACAGAAACACCGGTATTCCATTGGGATTTTGGGGATGGTACGACCACCGAGGCCATGAGTCCCACGCACACTTACGTTAACTCCGGAGATTTTAGAGTAATCCTTCAGGTAGGCTACAACAATACGACCTGCAGCGATACGTATGAAACAACAATCAAGGTGGCGGAATTCCTCAATTTGGAGATCATGGCAAATGGGAAACCCGTTCCGGACGGTACCTTTCATCTCTGTGACGGGGATGAAGCGGAACTGTCGGTCAATGCCGCTCCGGGTCAGGTTGAATGGAGTACCGGCGAAACAACACCGGCGATCAAGATTGCGGAATCGGACGTCTATTCCGTTGTTTCCGGGAAAAATTCGGGCTGTTCAAGCAGCGATGAAATTGAAGTCGTCGTAGTGGACAATGTAGAGGTGGTGATTACGTCGGGAAGCCAAAGAATTGAGGGGGGCAACTCCGCACAATTGGGCGCCGAAGGCGCTGAGTTTTATTCCTGGGAACCTCCGGACAACCTGGACGACCCTGCGATTCCGAATCCATTGGCATCACCATTGCAAACAACCGAATATACCGTGACCGGAACCAACAGTTATGGCTGTAAAAATTCGGCAATGCTTACCGTATATGTGGATGAAAAGATCACCATACCTGTTGATGCACCCAAAGCATTTACTCCAAATGGCGACGGGAAAAATGATCTGTGGAAGATAAAGAACAAGGATGTATTCGAGTCTTGTCCGATCCGGATATTTAATCGAAGAGGACAAAATGTATACGAAGCAAATCAGTATAATGACGACTGGGACGGAACAATGAACGGAAAAGAATTGCCCGAAGGCGCCTACTATTATATTATTACCTGCGGGAGTAGCGAAGTTCATACCGGCAGCATAACCCTCCTTCGATAATCAAGAATCTTAATATTTCGCTCTATTGATCACGAATGTAAGATTTGCCCGGTTTTAAGAATCAATAGAAAGGTTACTAAAACCGATTATTTGATATCCTTACAAAAAGACACAGATGTTTATCTATTCGAATTTATGAACGATCGATTGACAGCATATTTTGACTGGAATTAGTGAGATTAGGGATAACTAAATCGGTTACAAATAGATAAAGCGCTGTATTTGAAATAAATTTTTTTATAAAAAATTGCAATTTTCAAATACGGAAACAATCGCAGACACTTTTATGACAGTATCAACCATTATCAAAAAAAATTGGAAGCTCTGAAAAAAATAAAAATGAAAAGAAAAGGTTTTTCGATCATTTTTTTAAGCCTCATCATTACTGCGCTAAGCTTATTCCCCGCATTAGGACAAAATCCATTTATACCAAAATATGACGCCGTAAAACGATCCGAAAGATGTTTTACCGTAACATGGGAACTGAATAATCAGTTTGGCGCTGTCTGGTGGGCCGATAAAGTTGATTTCTCGAAAGATACGCTTTTCAATTTCGTAGTCTATATGGGCGATCGCGACGGAAACGGCGCCGACGGATTGGCATTCGTAATGCATCAGGATCCGAGGGATACCATAACGGACGCAAGTCAGACTGTTGTAATCGGAGGAGCGGGGACCTGGGATCTGGAAGCGGCCACAGGAGACGACGGAGGAGGCTTAGGATTCGCAATGCATGAAAGCAGAGTTGATCCAAATACAATCCCCGGCCCCCACGGCCCGGGTGATGATCCGGAAAATCATAAAATACAAAAATCGGTTGCTGTCGAAATGGATACGTGGAACAACAATGATGTTCCGGACGGAAATAACGGAACCGATGGAAACGGTGTTTATCAACCGGCAAGCCCGTTTTTTGGTTGGGACCACACCGCAGTCATTTACAATGGCGACTTATACGGCGGTCAGCAGGTAATTACAGATGCCATGGGAATCTCGGACAGAATTCTTCCTCTCAAACCGGCTTATGCATTTGGAGGTGGAAATAATCCCGATGGCAGTGCTCATCACAACATCGAGGACGACCGGTGTTACCTGTTCCAGATCAGGTGGGTAGTCAATGCGGACGGAACTCAAAGTATCCAGCTCTGGGCCGATGTATACAACGGCACTACGGATACGGATGGACTTCAACTGATCATGACCCATACGGACGATATGATCGGCAATGTATTTGGCGGGGATCCTGTAATGCGTTTTGGATTCACCGGTTCGACAGGAGGCGCAATTAATGAGCAAACCATCTGTCTGCTTGGAGAAAACCTCAAACCTTTCGCCCAGGACGATTACGCGTCCATTCCAATGAATACCACGACAGTAGTTGATGTCGAAGCGAACGATAACGATCCGGACGGCGACCAGCTCCATGTACCGGTTATCATTGAGCCGGCAAGATATGGAACTGCCACGATCTTTGACAGCCTCGATGTGAATTACATGCGCTACACCCCAAACACAAATTATGTGGGATTAGATACGATTGGCTATGTGACTTGCGACGTAAATTCTATTAAATGCTACGCAAAATGCGATACGGCATTTGTCTATATAGATGTGGGTTGTGTGCCATTTGATATAACTGTAAACGCGCTTTCACCAAATACGCTGTGTGACGATACCTTACCTCAAAACGGTTCTGCGGAAGCATCCGTTACAGCGGGCAACCAATTTGGTATCCTGTGGTCTGAAGATTTCAGTGGAATAGCGGACGGCACGACCTCCACCGGCAAATGGACGATGGACGAAAGCAATGCGAATTATGACCAGGGAAGAGATCATGCCGAAGTCCGGAACAACAGAATTTCGATTAGTGATATTGGGAACCACGGAGCGGGTAATTATGTAACCTGGTCATCTGAGGTGATCGATATTTCCAGTGTATCGGACGTTTCGGTTACGGTCGATATAGAAGCGAGTGGAAACATGGAATCGGGATCCAACCGGGATTACATCAATGTTTATTACAAAATCGACGGCGGGCCCGAAACACCGCTCTCCAATGGGACACATACGGGAGGAAACTTCACGGCCAAAGCCTCGGTTTCCGGCCTGAACGGAAGTACCCTCCAAATTGTTGTTCGGGCGACGAACTCCGCAAATAATGAGTATTACTATTTTGATAATGTAATTGTACAGGCCGTAGGGGCCGGCACCGCAAATATGAGTTATAACTGGTACCGTGGGACCGATACAAGCGGAACTGCGGATTTTGTAGGTCAGATATACAACAATATGCATAGCGGTCTGTATACGGTCGTCGGCATGGATCTGAATACTGGCTGTCTTTCAAATCCGCAGACTGTAACGATCGACAGTGCGGGTACGCGACCGGTAGGCGGTTACATTATTCAGGCCGCCCCTTTCACAAGCTGTGAACTCCCATACGACGGTCAACTGGAAGCCGGTGTTTTCAATGGTACCGACAGCACACATGTCGGATATCTCTTCCAGTGGTACATCCAGGAAGAACCGACAGACATTATACAAACGGGATACGTAGCGAGTGGTCTGAGAGCGCGAGAATATACCGTAAGGATCACGGACCTGTCTACCGGTTGTGATACCACATTAAGCGCTGAAGTCCCGAATGCAGTTTCAATACCGACGGTTACAGCCACTAAAATCGCTGATATTACTTCGTGTACGGATCCTAATTCCGGAATCGGAGAAGCCCATGTCGGAGGTGTTACAAGCGGGTATCGGTTTGAGTGGTACGCCGGACCTGCCATCGGCGCGGGCCCGCCCGATTTCATAGGACCGACAGTCAATACATTCCATGCAGGTAATTTCACCGTACAGGCCATAGATACGGCAACATCTTGCCCGTCGGATCCTGCGACAATAAACATTGCCGATCTAACAGCCCTCCCGATAATCCAGGTGACGGTCGATTCCGAACAAATATCGTGCGACACCCTCACCCCTACGGGGCAGCTTTCCGGCGCGGTAGATGAATCTGGCGTGCCGACAACCGCCGGATATACCTTTAACTGGTACCAGGGGCCAAATGATCTTCCATCAAATCTGATCGCAACCGGAAACACCGCAGGCGGACTTGAAGCCGGACCGTACAGATTGGTGGTAACCGAGGACGGGACAAATTGTACTTCATTTCTGGATACCCTCATTCAGGATATGACAATTACCCCTCCCGACATATCCGTCTCATCCACAAACGTAACTTCATGCGCTGCTCCCAACGGATCCATCACCATTACTGTTGTTGGAAACCCGTCGGATTACTCCTATGATATTTACACGGGAAGCGGGGTGGTTCAGGACAGCCTGTTGACAACTTCAGCATCAAATAATATCCAAAATCTGGGAAAAGGGAACTATACCGTGGTTGCGAGGGATCTGGTGACCAAATGCGCATCAAATCCGGCTTTCACGACAATAAACGATGCCACAGTGCCCCCGGATGCCAGCATTGTTTCGGTAGATCAGACCTCCTGCGATCCGGGCAATCCGACCGGACAATTGACGGCCAATATGGGCTTCGGGGCACCTTCCGATTACACGTTTAACTGGTATGAAGACAACCTTTCCGGTACGCCCATCGCCCCGTCAAATGTGGATGGCAACATCATATCCAACCTGGATTCCGGGAATTACGCTTTGAGAATTACGAATAATACCACACAATGTATAAACGATTACTATCCTTCGGTAAATATTGCAATTACACTGCCGGTCGAATCGGTTTCTTCGGATCCTTCGACACATTGCGGAGCCTCGGCAAATGGGGCGTTGCACGGTCTTGGCGACGGGTCGAAAACCGGATATACATTCATATGGTATTCGATCGATCATGCCGATACACTGGCATCGAATTCAGCCGATGTTACCGATGTCGAGCCTGGAGATTATGTTTTGACAGTCATAAACAATACCACCGCTTGTGCTTCAAATCCGGCGCCGGTAAAGGTCGATGACAATTCGATCATACCGGACCCTGCTTTAACCGTGATCGACAATTCTTCCTGTGACGTGAATAATCCAAACGGGGAAATCCGGGTAACCTCAATCAATAATGAAGGTGATCCGTTTCCCAACGATTATGATTTTAAATGGTACAAGGGTTCCAGCTCCGGATCGCAATTGATATCGCCGGATGTTGCATTTCCTTTGAATCCGGATAGCTCCCGGATAGCAGGTCTTGATGCGGGAACGGTGGCTTTGGTCATTACAAATACAAGGACATCATGTTCGAACGAGGTATTGTCAGAGATTAAAAACATCAATATTAAACCGATAATTGATGATGTGAATCCCGACCCTGCTGAAAACTGCGTGGAACCTTTCAACAGCGGAGCTGCCGTCGTTTCAGTGGATGGCGGATTACCGATTCCGGCAGGATACAGTTTTGAATGGACGAACCTGGATAGTGGCACAGTTATACCTGCAAATGGAAGCAGCATTACCGATGTTGATCTCACAGATCAAATCTTACCGCCAGGCAATTACCAGGTGATTGCATATAACGAATACAACTGCCCGTCCGACCCTGTTACGTTCGAGATAGAAGATCATGCGGTACCGCCTGTATTTTCTTTAACGGCATACAACAATATTTCATGCAATCCGGCTTTTCCGGCAGGCAGCCTGGTCGCCTCCCGACCGGCGGGGAGCAGTTATTCCATTTCGCAATATGAATGGTATTTAAATGCGCTTGCTCCGGGGAACGAAGTATCCGCGCCAACCAATCATCCGGATTCCATACTGCACGACCTGGGTGCGGGCAATTACGTTGTGCGCATAACGGATGCTGCCACGGGTTGTACCGGCACTGAATTTGCAACCATTCAGGATTTACAGGACAATCGTCCGTTAATTGATACAACTTACATAAAAGATCTAACTTCTTGCACTTCGCCAGATGGAGAATTAGGTCTGGAAGTAGCTCCGTTGGAGCAATTGCCGCCCTTGAACCTTGCAAACAGGACCTATACATTTTATACGGTAAACGGCTCAACATTGTCGGATACCACCGCAGCAGGAGTGCTGAAAGCGACAACAGTTCCGGGCGGCCCCGCTCCGGCCGATTCAGAGGTATTGTTCAGCAGTCTGGGTTCCGGGGACTGGACCAGTATTGTAGTCGATAACTATACGCATTGTGTATCGACTCCTTTGACTGTGGGCATCAACCAGGCACCTTCGGTCACAATCACGCTAACGGAAGTCATACAGCCGTCGGGATGTAACGCGGCCATAGGCAATGGCGAATTGAAGTTTGAAGCCAGTTCACCGTTAAATGCCAATCCCGGCGGAATGGGGTATACATTCGGTTGGGCGCACTGGGGAGATGATTTTACAAGTCCGCCTGTGGCCGATCCGGGAACGATCGTCAGTACGGACGGGTTCAGCCAAAAACGGACGGATTTATATTATGGGTACTACGTCGTATCGGTGGTCGATATTCAGAGTGGCTGTACCGCAGCGGATACCGCCTTCTTGCCGATCATTTCGGCGCCTCCGATCGTAGATGCCTCTCCGGTGGATGCCACGGAGTGTAAGCCTGGAAATGGCCAGATCCTGGTCGAAGCCACACAAGGAGCCGGCGGATCCGTAGCCACGGATTATGAACTATTATTGTACAGAGGATCTGTGATAGATCCGGGTAATGAGCTAAGGCCCGCCGATGTATTACCCGCTTATGACGCACAATACCGATACGGTCAAGCGCCGGCAGACTTTGTAATTAATTTGCCTCCGGGCACGTATACGGTTGCCTCAAGAGAACGATTTACGGCCGATAAGTGTCTCTCTGAACCAAGGCAGGTCCGGATCGGTCTGATCGATACCACACCTCTGATCGATACCACGAATGTGGCCGACATGACCTGTAACACCGTCGGTACGGGAGAACTGAATGCAACCGCAAATGGCGGTACGGCAGGCTTTAATTTCCAGTGGTATGATGGAACGGATACAACAGGTGTAGCTTTTCCGGCGGGAGAAAGCATCGCCGGTTTACTTGCCGGTAATTACACCATTAAAGTCGAAGACACCGACGGCGCCGGAAGAGGGTGTCGATACAAAAAAACATTTAGTTTGCCAAAGGTACTCGAGGAAAGAATAATCATTCCCGATGTAACGGACAACAGTAATTGCAATCCGTATAACGGCATCATTGAAATTGTAGATATCGAAGAAAACGGAACCGGGACCGGGCCTTTACCGGATTACCAAAACTTTACCTTGTACAATTCGGATTTTGATGTCGTCTCCACAAACAATACTGCGGTACCCTGGAGTGCATTAGCTCCGGGCAATTATTTCATCAATGCCGAGCATATTGCCACATCGTGCATCACGCAGACAAAAAACGTTAAGATCGATGATCACTCGAAAGATCCCATTATAAGAATAGATCTGAACACTCTCGATTATGCCTGCGATCCGGCTTTGGCGGACGGTGAACTGGAAGCGTTCGTAAATGAAGGCGGTGGCGTATTTAATCAAAATCCGGCTGATTACGACTTTAACTGGTACAAAGGCGATACTTCAAGCGCCAACTTCATGTACAATAATCCGCTTGCCTCGAACCTGTACGCAAATGCATCGACTCAACTGTATACGGTCGAAGTAGAAGATAAAACCGGTCTCTATCAGGGTTGTAAATCAATTAAGGCTTATACCCTGGTGCACCAACCGACGAGTGTTTATATATTGAGTGCACAGATCAACTGGGAAAATCAGACAAAATGCTATCCCAACGGGTCGATCCAACTCCTCGATATCCGGGAAGACGATCCGGTCTCCGGTACGAATACGACAGTTGCGCCTTTTACAGGACGCTATACTGCCCAGCTTCTGGAAAGCGACCTTACACCGAGCCCGGCATCCTACGGGACGTTTGACCCGGTCACAGGAAATTTTGAAGACGGAAGCGGGAATGTCAAAGTAATCCCAGCAGGCACGTATTATGTAAGGGCAAAAAATGATACTACGGGATGTGCCTACGGGCCTTTGACTCAGAAAATCATTCGGGATGACAGCAAAGATCCAATCGTTTCAGCTACGTTGATCCG
>JAKSDO010000176.1 GCA_022360055.1 Cytophagales bacterium
AATGTATATGATTAAAAGCCTGTCGTAGGTTCAAAAAACAAAAGGACCATTTTAGATATCTGTAAAATGGTCCTTTTAATGTTAAGCAACTGGTTTTGAAGTGATCCCGCTGGGGCTCGAACCCAGGACCCTCTCCTTAAAAGGGAGATGCTCTACCAACTGAGCTACGGAATCAGGAAAATAGCTTGATTTTCTAAGCGCCGTTTCCGTAATTGGACTGCAAATTTAGGACGATATGACAAAAAGCCAAAACCGAATGCTGAAATTATTTACAATATTTCTTATTGTCCACTTAATCATCTCATATTCAGCTTATTGCGAAACTCCGGAAGAAAAACTCCTCCTGGCAGATTCGCTTTTTGCTCAGAAAAAATACACCCAGTCGTTTGAGTTGTACGATGATCTCCAGCAAGTTCATAAAAAAGCTTCTGCCGCCATGTTGCTGAAAATGGCTTTCATCAAAGAAGGTCTCGGAGATTTTACCAACGCTCTGTACTACCTGAACTTGTACTACCTGAAAACTTATAATAAAAGGGCGCTTAAAAAGATGGAAAACCTTGCTGAAAAAAATAAGCTATCGGGGTATAATTACGATGATGCGGAATTCTTCCTCAATCTATATCATCAATACCAATTACAGATCGATCTGATCATTATTGCCCTGACCATTTTCCTCTTTTCCCTGTTGCTTTACCGGAGAAGGGAGAAAAAACGATTATCACTTCTGCCGCAAATTCTATTTATTTCATTTTTAGCGCTCATCTTCATCTTGAATAATTTTGGCAGGGAAAGATCCAAGGCGATCGTTACAAATCCCGAGGTGCATATGATGAAGGGCCCCTCTCCCGGGGCGGATATTGTAGATGTGGTATCGATGGGTCACCGTGTAGACATTCTTGGCAAACATGACGTCTGGATAAAAATCTTATGGAACGACAAAGAAGGGTATGTCAAAGCTTTTAACCTTAAACCCGTCGAGCTTTAGCCGGATTCTGCTAATAAATTGTTTCTTTACCATATATTCACCGATTTTTTGTTACTTTAAGTGCTCTGCAAATTCATAAAACCAACTCTATGAATGAGTATCTCTTGAAAGCGATAATTCGTCTGCTGGCCATTGTAGCGAAAGGAAATGTATCGGAGGATTGCCGCGAAAAAATAAAATTCATTGTCTACAGGCAGGCGAGCAGCGAAAATGCAGAAGAGTATTTAAAAATCTTTGACGACTTTACCCGAATTGAAGCTGCAAAGGCCAACCGGTCCGGACTGTCGGAAAAAGGCGAAATGGATGCCGAAACAGAAGAATTTGTAGAAGAATGGGCCAACATTATGCTCATCTGCAAACGCATCAATCTGGAAAGTTCGTTGTTTCAAAAAGTAATCGTTCTATTGAGGGTAATCGAGCTCTCGCACGTAGTCGGTGAGTTGTCCGAAAGACAGGACAATCTGATTTATTACATAGGTCAGACACTTAATATTGATTCAAAAGTTGTGAAGAGCATCCGGCAGTTTGTCTTCGGACGAGAAATTGTCGAATTATATAATGACAATATTCTGATTGTTGACGACGGATCGGAAGAAGAATACAAGTGTTGCAAACATATTGAACGACCAAACCTCACGGGTTTTCTGGCCGTATTGTACATCCCCGAAATCGAAAGTTATATCGTTAAATATGTTGGCATATCCAATGTTCTTCTGAATGGCGCGGCAATGAATAGCCGCTTTACTTATATTTTCCCTCCCGGCAGCAATATACGGGGGAGTAAATTGAAACCCATTTATTACAGCGATGTAACGGGTAAGTTTAAAGCCATACAGGATGTGAGCAAAATACAGCTTACCTCCGACGATATCTGGGTTCGATTTAAACAGGGAAGAATCGGTCTGCGCAACATATACCTGAACGAACAATCCGGCAAGCTCGTCGGCATCATGGGCGCCAGCGGATCCGGCAAATCCACGTTGCTTGAAACGCTAAACGGCCAGATTAAACCAAGACACGGACAAGTAATTATCAATGGAATAGATGTTCATAAAGAACCGGAAAAATTAGAGGGATTGATTGGCTATGTGCCCCAGGATGATCTGCTCATCGAGGATCTTACGGTCTATGAAAACCTGTATTATGCAGCAAAATTATGCTTTGCGGATTTCAGCGAGGAAGAACTCCGGGACAGAGTAAATAAAACCTTGCAGACCCTTGGCATTTATGAAACCAAAGACTTAAAGGTTGGAAATCCACTCCAAAAAACGATAAGCGGCGGACAAAGAAAGCGCTTGAACATCGCGCTGGAATTATTGAGGGAGCCTGCGTTATTATTCCTGGACGAACCGACCTCGGGCCTCTCTTCCAGAGATTCTGAAAATATTCTGGACCTCCTCAAAGAACTTTCCTTAAAGGGAAAGCTGGTAATAACCACCATACATCAGCCTTCCTCGGATATTTTCAAAATGTTTGATAACCTGCTATTGCTGGATGTCGGAGGTTATCAAATTTACTATGGGGATCCGGTAGACGCAATCGTTTATTTCAGGGATGTCGTAAACATGATCCAAAGAGATCAGGGCTCCTGTGTTACATGTGGCAACGTAAGTGTTGAGCAAGTATTCAATATCATCGAAACCAGGGTCGTAAACGAATACGGAAAATTTACGGATCAACGGAGGATCTCTCCGAAAGAGTGGGGAGACCATTTTAAAAAAAGGCTGCTTCCGGGGATCGGTTTGACCAACAAAGACGCTCCATTACCTGCTACAACATTTAAAATCCCCACCTGGATCGATCAATTTAAAGTATTCTACAGGAGGGAGGTGCTTTCCAAACTGAAGAACAAACAATACATGATCGTAAACTTTGCGGAGGCTCCCTTGCTCGGGTTGATCATCGGATATTTCATCAGGTACTACAATCCCGGAGACGATAACCTGTTGGGCTACAGATTTTCAGATAATCCGAATATTCCCTACTATTTCTTAATGAGCATTATTGTCGCTCTTTTCGTCGGCCTTTCGATCAGCGGAGAAGAGATCATCAAGGACCGAAGGATACTCCAGCGCGAGCGTTTTCTTAATCTGAGCAAAACGAGTTATCTCACATCCAAGGTGATCATCCTGTTTGGAATTTCTGCCATCCAAACCTTTACCTTTGTTATCATAGGGAATTTACTGTTGGAATTTAAGGGTATGTTTTTATCCTATTGGTTCGTACTTTTTTCTTCGGCCTGTGTGGCCAACCTGATCGGTCTCATCATATCTTCGGCATTCAACTCGGTGATCACCATATACATTATGGTTCCGATTATATTGATCCCCCAACTGATGTTTAATGGCGTGGCCATTGAATTTGACAAACTGAACCCAAGAATAAGTTCGAGCGACAAGGTGCCGCTTCTGGGAGATTTAATGACCTCCAGGTGGGCATATGAGGCGATTATGGTCCGGCAGTTTAAAGAAAACGAATACGAAAAGTACTTCTACGACTGGGACAAAACAATCGCAGATTCCGACTACAAGACCGCGTACTACCTCACTGCCCTCGACGATGCACTTACCAAATGCAGCTCCGCCCTGCGCGGTGACGAGCGCCGGGATAGTATTGCCGGCCATCTGGACTTGATCAAATATGAATTAAGGAAAGAACTCAGATCGGTTGATCGCGAACAACTTATCGATTGGGAAAAGCTTGATCCCCATAAATTCGACTCCATAACCTACGCGTCGGTAGAAAATGTACTGTCCACGCTACGCACCATGTACATAAATCAAAGGAACAAAGCCTTCGATCAAAAACAGGATTGGAAAAAAACAAACATCATTGACCGGGATTTGGAAAATCTATACTTTGACATTCAAAACTCCTATTCCAATAATAAGATTAATTCCATCGTCAAAAATACGCAAAGCCTCAAATTTATCCTGGAAGTGAAAAACAGGCTGATCCGGAAAACCACTCCAATTTATGCCACGCCCGAGATCCCGGACAACCCTTTGGATTTCAGGACTTTCTTTTACGCGCCTGTCAAGTATTTTGGAGGGATTTATATGGATACCTACTGGTTTAATCTGGCAATAATATGGGGCATGGCTTTCCTGGCATTAATTGCTTTATACATGGATCTTTTGAAGAAATTTTTAAATCTATTTGTAAAAATCGGTGACTACAAATTCAGAAAACAAATCAGAAAGGCTGAAAATCCCATCAGGAAGCAAATGGGAAAATATCGTTG
The DNA here is from genome assembly GCA_022360055.1 of Cytophagales bacterium. GTDB lineage: Bacteria > Bacteroidota > Bacteroidia > Cytophagales > Cyclobacteriaceae > JAAUQL01. The sequence goes on from JAKSDO010000176.1 coordinate 4,230, forward strand.
GTTATTCCAGGGTGGTTCGGACGGGCAACGTTATTGAGATTGCAGGTACAACGGCAACGGATGAAGAAGGTCAAGTAATTGGAACCGGAGATCCGTACCTCCAGACAAAATACATATTTGAAAAAATAAACGGTTATCTGGAAAAGGCGGGCGCATCCATGGAAGATATCGTACGAACCAGAATGTACGTAACAGATATAAGTAAATGGCAGGAGATCGGCAGGGCGCATGGGGAGTATTTAAAAACCGTCAGACCTGCGGCGACCATGGTGGAAGTAAGCAAACTGATAGACCCCGAATTATTAATAGAAATTGAAGTAACGGCAATAATTTTAAAATAATTGATTTGAAAACCTATACTTATAATTATCCAAAACCCTCTGTGACCACGGATTGCATCATCACCAGGCTTTACAACAATAAAAAAGAAATCCTGCTGATTAAAAGAAAATTTGATCCCTTTATGGGCAAATGGGCGCTTCCGGGTGGTTTTGTAGAGATCGAAGAGGATCTGTTGGATGGGGCTTTGCGCGAACTGGAAGAAGAAACCGGATTAACCGGTATTGCCCTGCAGCAATTCAAAACCTACGGCAGCCCCGGCCGGGATCCAAGGGGAAGAACAATTTCTGTCGTTTATACGGGATTTGTAAAAGAGAACTCCGTGCGGATACAGGCAAGCGACGATGCCTCCAAGGCCAACTGGTTTCAGGTGGATGATTTACCGGCCCTGGCTTTTGATCACGATAAAATATTGAACGATTTTTTTGCTCAGTTAAAACATTATCCGGACTGAACCCCCCGGAGGATGAGATTCCACGCATGGTCTTCCCCCCTGCCCGCAAAGACTTTTGAGAAGAAAATCGGAAAAACCAGATGTCCTTGCCAGTGACGACCATTGCCCGGGCATCCTGTAGCACAATAGGATTGCTTTTACAAGGGATTTCCCTGTACGCGGACCGCACGAGGTGAACGCCGGTTATCATCTGTGGGCCGTTACCTGATCGTTCCGGTTTTCTTAAAACGCGACACCACCGCCCTCAAAATGGATGGAAGGGCGGTGCTTTATCTAATTTTACACGGCTTTCGAATGCTTACGGATTTTGATCCCCCTGATTTATGCGGTCGTTGGAGTCAATTTCGCTCTGGGGAATCATCAATATAAATTCATCCGAATTCGCAGGAAAATCAAACTTGAAGGCCTCGGGATGATTTCCGGTCCTGGTGAGGCGCTGCTGCCTGCGTTTGATATCCATAAAACCAATTCCGATCTCGCCGTACAGTTCCTTGCGCCTTTCCACGAGTATTTCATCAATCAAAGCCTGACCGGTATTACCTGATTTTACGGCATTCGGATCCCGATTGGATTGCAGCTCAAACAAAACATCTCCAGCATCCGGCTCGTTTAATTCAGCTTTCGCTTCGGCTTCAATCAAATACATTTCAGCGACCCGCATCATCACAATGTCATCTGCAAAATCTTCCCTTTGCTGAAATTTTGTGGTGACATAATAATAGTAATCGCTTGAATCTCCCTTGTACAAGCCTGCAACAAAAAGATTCCTCACATCAGAATCAGAAAATAAGCCGACAAAATCACCGTTTACAAATACACTGTTATACCCCAAGATGTAGTGATCGAAGTGCGAAGCGGGATTTCCATAATATATGGTCTGATCGTTTCTCTGCGGGAAGCCCCAAATCCATTCATCATTATCGATCTTATTGAAACCGTCGGAATATCCGCTCGCATCTAAAGAATATCCGTCCCTGGCAGCTAATGCCGCATTTTTGGCTGCCTCCCACTGCCCCATTTCAAGCATAGCCCGGGCGAGCAGACCGTGAGCTACATGGATATTGATGTTGCTCTTCAGGGCCCTGGTCCCGCTTGGATCCAGGTTTTTCACGGCAAAGTCAAGATCAGCCGTGATTAAATCATAAACGTCCTGTACCGTTCCGCGCGCATTTCCGACACTCTCGATCGAAGCGGGCTCGGTGTAGACAGGAATTCCCGGCGCGTTCGGGTCAGCACCATAGGTATGTTGAAATTCTCGTATAAGGTTAAAATGAGCCCAGGCCCGGATTGCTTTTGCCTCTGCAGTCAGTTGGTTTTTTGAGCCTTCGGAAAAGTCCGATTCGGCAACTCCTTTGATGATGATGTTTGCCTGATTTGCCGTTTCATATAAAAAATCCCAGACAAAACTCACTCTCCGGTAAGATGAACTTCTGTTTTCATGTCGATAGTCCCAATCGTACCATCCGGAAGGCACCATCATATCGATCCCCTTTACCACTCTTGTCAGGTTTAATGCCACGATGCCCCACGTATCCGTCTTGCCTCCAGATTGGCCGTCTACGCTTTTCCATTGTCTTCTAAGATTCCTGTAAATCCCGTGGAAATGTGCCCTTACCCCATCCTCAGACGAGAAAACATCCTGAGGCGCCACGGCAGTTGTCGGTTTTGGCTCATCCAAAAATCCGGAGCAACCCATCGAAAAAGATACCAATAATAAGAGCTGTACCAGTTTGTTTATGTATGCTTTCATTTCTTTTTCTATTAACGTTTAAAAACCGAGGTTCAATCCAAAGGACAATGTTTTAAACATGGAAGACCTGTTGTCCGTGGTCCCCTCGATATTGACTTCAGGGTCCAGCCCCTTATTATTGCTCCAGGTCCAGTAATTGTCTGCCTGAACGAAAACTCTCAGCGATCTAAACACTCCGGAATTGTGAAGTAAATCCGGACTTAATGTATACCCCAAGGTCACATTCCGAAGACGTACATATGAATTATCCACCAAATAGTTGGATGAACGCTGACTTACGTCCGAATTACTGGTATTTAATCTCGGAACATTTGTGACATCCCCGGTTTTTTGCCACCTGTCCAGGATATCTCTGCTCAGTTGATACCCCATGTTGCTGTACCCATGCATAAGCCCGGCATAATCATAGTCGAGTACCTTTCCCCCATGACTGGCCGCAATTAAGAATGAAAAATCAAATCCGGCAAAATCGATAGAACTCGAAAATCCCCATCTAACCTTCGGCAATGAACTTCCCAGATCATATCGGTCCGCACGGTCATAATTCTTTGTGGTCGTCCGCCCGATCACATTCCCGTCTTCATCGGTTTCATCCATATACCACATGGCAGCGCCGTCTTCAGGATCCACACCGGCCCATTCCCGGATGTAAAACTCATAAATGGACGAGCCGACTTTCAGCCTTTTGCTTCCGATAATTATTTCATCCTGGGAAAGCTTCATAATTTCATTCTTCTCAAATGAAATGTTGAAGCCGGTATTCCACCTGAACCTGTCGTTTTGCACGTTGACGGAATTCAAAAGTATTTCCACACCCGTGTTTTTCAAGTCGCCGTTGTTTTCCTGTACGCTTGGGTACCCTACCGACCGGGTCAATGGCCTGTCAAACAGCATGCCGGTTGTTCTCTTATCGTACCATTCGACAGACCCCGTAAGCCGGTCTCCAAATAAGCCAAAATCCAGGGCAATATTCAGGGTATTTACCTTTTCCCAGGAAATGGTGCTATTGGCTAAATAGTTAAAGAATACGCCGGAGTTATCCAGGTCATCGTATCCGGTCTCAAACGAACTTATATAGGGAAAATATACTTCCCTATCATCGCTATCCAGGATCTTATTATTTCCTAATTCACCGTATGAGCCCCTGAGCTTGAGCAATGAAACAGGGGTGACGCCGGCAAAGAAATTTTCGTTGCTCAGTACCCAGGAAGCGCCAAAAGAAGTAAATGTCCCCCGTCTGTTTTCAGGTGAAAACTTGCTTGACTCATCTCCTCTGACGGCAAATTCCGCGTAATACCGGCCTGCGTAATTATACGACGCCCGTCCTAACAAACTAAACATTCGATGCTGGTTTGTATAACCGCTGATATTTTCCAAAGATGCACCGGCATTAAATTCCTTCAAGCCGTTAAACGGAAATCCGGTCTTTTGAGCGTTTAAGTATTCATACTTGTAATTATAGGTTTCCGTAATAAATGAGGCATTGACATCATGCTGCCCAAAGGATTTATGGTAGGTGAGCTGGTTGTACCAGGTCCAGGCATTTGTGATGTTCTTTCGCCGTTGCACCCTGCCCTGGACATTTTCTCCGTCTCCGTTGTCCGGATTGTCATAATCGAAGCGATCAAAAAGAAACAATTCATATGAAATATTACTTTTCAACGAGAAATCCTTTAAAAAAGTGATATCCGCATATGCGTTCAGATTAGTATAATACCTTTGACGCTGAACATCATTCAAGTAGGTGGTTGCCACAAGGTTTGACGGCTGAAATACAGGCCGGTTTACATTGACGGTCCGCCCGAGTTGCCTTTCTCCAAAATCAAATTCGGGAGCTCCATTGTCGTCCAGAATCCGGCTCCCGTCCTCGTCCCGCTTATACACCGGATAGATGTTGGACATCGAACGGATGTACTGCACATTATTGGCAAAGGAATCCGACTCCTGATTTGGAAAATTCTGGTTGGAATAAGAAAATGCCGACCGCGTTCCTATCCTTAGCCAGTCCTTAACTTTGGATTCCAGGTTAAGCCGGGTGTTGATCCGCTCAAATTTGGAAGTAATGATCTGGCCTTCCTGATTGATGTAACCCCCGTAAACAAAGTACTGGGTTTTGTCATTTCCGCCGGTAAAAGATAATGAGTAGTCCTGTCTCAGGGCTTGTTTCCTGGTCAGTTCTTTTTCCCAATCTGTTTCCCACAATAAACTGGCCCCGCTAACCAAATTTCCATTCGGGTCGATCGGATCGTCCACACCATAAGGATTGTACTTAAGATTATCGATCAGATTTTCAGTCGCGTACTGTCCGGGATTCGGATTCCCAATATCTTCTCCCTTAAATTTCAACGCTTCCCACGCCAGTTGCATGTACTCTTCCGCATTTAGGAATTCATACTCCGGAATCGCCCGGTCTGAAATACCAAAAGACGCATTGAAGTCTATATTGACCTCTCCGGACCTCGTGCCTGATTTGGTGGTAATGAGCAACACTCCGTTGGCAGCCCTCGATCCGTAGAGCGCAGAGGCAGCGGCATCCTTTAGTACGTTTATCGATTCGATCTCGCCCGGGCTGACGGAATTGAGATTTCCATTAAAAACCACACCGTCCAGGACAATGAGCGGATCGGAACTCGCATTGACGGAGGACACTCCCCTGATTCTGATCGTCGGATTTTCTCCGGGCTGACCCGTTTCTGCAATCACATTTACTCCCGGAGTGGTTCCCTGGAGCGCTCGACCAACCGAAATGATCTGTTGATTTTTAATGGCTTTTTCATCCACCACACCCACCGCACCGGTAAGGGCCTGCCTGGTCTGGGTTCCATATGCTACAACGACCACTTCGCTCAATTGCTGTAAATCGGGTTTCATCGATAAATCAATCACGGATTGCGAGCCCACAAGAATTTCTTCCGTGATCAGGCCGATGTAACTGTATACCAATATACTCTCGCCGGAAGGAACCCGGATGCTGTAGTTGCCTTCAAGATCGGAGACCGTACCGATTGCCGTGCCCTTAACAACAACATTCACCCCCGGGACAGGCGCACCGTCTTCAACAGATGTCAAGTTCCCGCTTATCATTTTTTCCTGGGCGTCAGAAGTAATTACGGCAAAACAGATAAATGTAATGGTCAACAGTAATTTGTGTTTCATATGCTATGCTTTTTAGTGAAAAGTTTCAGGGTGTCTATTAAATCAATTCGATTTATATGATGAAAAAATCATATGAAATGTAAACTATTTAACAAACTGAATATCAAATTTGCTTACTTATGGTATATTATGATATCACGTATATTGGGGTATTTTGGGAGATCGCTGCGATAGGTGTCAAGTTATTTGAAAAAACAAAGACCTGTATCACAGTCGTTTATACAAAATATAAGTGGTTAAAAACATCATAAAAAAATACCAGAAGTATTGTATGGGTTGTAACAGTCGGATTGATAAACAGAAATATTCCGCGAGTGTGTGCCGCACGGAATTACATGCTGCATTATTCAGTCGATTCACTATATAATTGCGCTACAGGTCAATACACCAAATACTATTCCATCCATTTGCGATTAATAGATTTTAAACCCTGTTCAAGTGGTTTTGCTACATCAACATAAAAATAACCCTTTCCGGGGGATATACTTTCGGGCCAAGAAAATCATTTTCCTGTATTTTTTATTCCAAACTACCCCGGTTCGATCATTATGCGAAAAATAGGTGGGTTAAGGATGTTTTTTTATATGTTGGTTTCTCGTATGCGTGTTAAAACCCAATGGACTCCGAAAAATGAGATTATTAACTCAATTTTCGTTAACCCTTTATCCCCCATTTCGATAGATTTTACAAAGATTTATACAAGCAGACTTACGGAAATTATTGCGGTGAGGCGCTTCTGTTCTTTCGGATTGCCCCAAAAGGTCCTTTAGAAAGTCAATCCGGGGAGTGCCCGGTCATTTTGATCGTTGGGAAATGACCGTTCGAAGAACCCGTATATTTTAAAGTTCGGTTGAAAAAGGGGCTCCCAAAAGTGTCACTGCTTGTTCGGATAAACGATGAAACTTTTGAGCGCCCCGCATATTAAATTTATTTGATGGTCAGATCAAGAGGCCAGGTCTTGCCACCGGTCCTGGTGAGCACGCTGATGCCTTTGTCGCCATAATCGTTGGACCATTCCAACTCAAGATTGGTCCCATCATTACTTTTTATAACAAAGGTATAAATCAATCCGTATTGATCCGATCCTCCGATCGTGAGCGTATTGCAAACATCGGTAAGCGTGACTCCGACCGCCGGGGTATCTCCCCAGGCACAATCGTACTGGCCGAATGAAGCGTCGGAAACTCTATAGAATCCGGCGCCGTCCTCGTCGAAGGAAGCCTCGCCGGTGACCGGATTATTACACCCTCCGATATTTCCTCCGTCGCCTACGCCGGTCACTGTGGTAGAATACGTAAATGTCCCTCCCAGGTCAGATTTACAAGCAACCGGAGCATTCATGATTACGTTTGACCTTGTTCGCAAGCCGGTATTTGAGGTTACAATCACCTCAAACAGAAAATTGTCGCCCAACTCAATATCATCGACTGAAACACCGTCGATATCCGCCACAGCCTGTTCTGCCGTCACATTTATATTTACAGGCATAGAAGTATAGGTGCCTATTTCGGATTTGTTACCCTTGTAGGTTTTTTCGATTGTAACGGATTCTGCGAGATTCATATCCGTATTTACTGTAAAATCGATATAGGCGTTATTTACATCGAGAATATCAAAAAAAGAGGATTTTACCTCAGTAATCTCGGGCAATACCGCACCTGTAACATAGGGCTGCATCAAATCATCTTCATTGGTAGAGCAGCCAAATACCAAAAGGATTGTCAAAGTGACTATGGATATATTAATATGTTTCTTTTTCATCATGCGTTTACTTTGTGAATTTCAAAATTCAGATGCCTTATTCCGCCCACCATACTTTGTTTTGTATCGTTCGTGCGGGAACGTTTGGATTCGCCGCCACTTCATCCTGCGGATAGGGAAAACGATTTGGCGGCGGGGAGACCGGATTATTCAGCGTCGGAATCTCAGTTCTTCGATAATCATTATAAGCTTCAATGGGCTGGAACAGCCAGAAAGCAATGTATTTTTGATTGACGATGTTTTCGAGGGTTAAGTTTTCTTCACCGACAGAAACGGTTCCCCTTGCCAGATAATCCGTGATTTCATCTTCATCAACATTCGCCCTTTCCAATGCGGCTTCGATCCCCGCCAGATAAGCGGCATATGCCTCGGGTCTTTTGTCCAGGCGTAAATTTGCCTCGGCTTCAAGAAATTTCACTTCGTCAAAAGTGACAATAGGCAATGGCGATGTGGCAGTCAAATAATCCCTCGACGCCCTGGAATAAATATTCCCTCCCTGATCTGTCACGGCGGTTCCATTGGGCGCGGGCACAACAACTCCCTCAACAGCGCCAAACCACAGTTCACCTCTCGGATCTCCCAGATCGTTTATCAGATCGTAAATTGTGGTACTTATTGCGTGGTGCGACCGGTCATTCAACTCCTGGTACCAGGGATGCTCTCCTGTTGAGGCGGTGGTAAAGGAATTAAATACCATATCATCATCGTTGTCTTCAAAAGCGTTGGCGATCGCTCCCAACACATTATTTGCCGAACCAGAAGGATCCTTCCTGCTGAGATGATTGTACAGCCGGGCCTTCAACGCATAAGCGGCCTTCATCCATTTTTCCGAATCGCCGCTGTAGTAGAAGTCATTGGATCCCACATTCGAGACAGATTCTTTTTGCAGGTCTGCAATGGCTTCGTCCAACATGGCCTGCATGCCGGTGTATACACTTTCCTGATCATCAAAAGCCGGAGTTCTGTTTTCCCGTCCCTGCAGGGCTTCGTTGAAAGGCACTTCCCCCCAAAGATCCGTAGCAACGCTGTAGTTGTAAACCATCAGTATTTTGGCGATCCCCACAGCATTCCAATGCCCTTCTTCCGCTCCGCCGTCTGAGCCCCTGTCCACGATGATATTCAGGTCGTTAAGCGCTCCGGCATAGAGTGAATTCCAGGAATTGTTACCAATTGTCGAGTTTATGCCTGTGCGCTTATCCGCGGTTTCCAATTGTCCGTGAACGCCGGTGGTATGTTCTACAAACACGGATGCATACCATGCGAGGTCGGTGCCGGCAACCGCAAATGCAGTTTCAACACCTACCTGAGGCATCAATAATTTTATAGGCACCTCCGTCGGACTGTTCGGATTCGTTCCGATTTCATCAAATTTGTCATCGCTGCACGAGTGAAACATTCCGACACAAAATATTCCGGTAATGACCAGTATTCTATTTATTAATAATTTCATTTCCATGTCCTTTAAAAACTTTTAAAATGTGACATTTAATCTTCCTCCGAAGCTTGCAATCTGGGGATGTGCGACATATTCGATGCCCTGCCCGTTTACAGCTCCTGTGGTGCTGGTTTCTGGATCGAAATTCGGATATTCCGTCCACAGGAACAGATTTCTGCCGATCAATGAAAAACTCACGAATTCAAAAAGAGTGCTCTGCAACAAATTCGATGGCAGGCTATAACTTAATGACAACTCTCTGAAGCGCACGAAGGTAGTTTCGTGTATGTGCGCTTCGTCTATTTCACCGAGCACGTCACTCCAGTACTGCTCTCCCCTGAAGATGGCAATGTCATTTTCACCCGTGACCACAAGGTTCCCGTCGCCGTCAAGATACCCTTTTACAGCATCCAGCACAACCGGTGTTTCCCGGTCTTCCGTAATGGAGAGCGCGCCGTACAGTCTTCCCAACCTGTTGTTGCCGGAATACATCTCACCGCCCTGTCTCCAATCAATAAGCGCAGTGAGTGTAATGCCCTTATAGCTAAACGTATTCGCAAATCCCATCTCGAAGTCCGGTTGTACATCACCGATCTTCTTGGCTACCGGGTCTTGCAAAGGCATGCCGTGATAGGTATTCCCGGGCTGATCCAATACTACGATTCGATTGTTTTCATCCCGAAGATAACCGACACCGAAGATGGACGGATAAGTTCCTCCCTTGAGCGCCCGGATACTCGGTGTTGTAAATCCACCCAAATAAATATTGGCAACACCGGGAGCCAGCTCCAGGACTTCATTGGTAAACGTGGTGTAGTTTACTCCGATATCCCAACGGAAATCATTTGTGACGATCGGATTAATATTCATGGCCACTTCGTGGCCGCTGCTACGCAATTTCCCGGCATTTCTCAATTCGGATTCATAACCCGAGGACGCGGGAATCGGAACTTTGAAGATTTGGTCGTTTACATCACTTGAGAAATACGTATAGTCGAGCGTTATCCTGTCGTTTAAGAATCGGAGATCGATGCCCAGTTCCCATGAGACTTTATTTAACGGCTTCAAATCCGGCGATCTCAAAACCACATCCTGGCTAAATGCATTCCTCTCGGAAAATGGAAATTGAATGCCGTGGGTCAGGAAACCGCCGACCGCCGAAGTCCCCTGAAGGAAAATATTTTGTGTGGGATATTCTTCCTCATCGTACGCCTGTCCTACCGTTGCCCAACCTGCCCTCAGCTTACCGAATGAGAGCACATTGGATTCCACGAGTTCCGTGAAGACAAAACTTGCACCTACCGACGGATAGAAAAAGTCCCTGTTCCCTCTGGCGAGATTTGAAACTTTATCGTTACGGCCCGTGGCATTTAAATAGAGCATATTTCTGTAGGATAGGGTTAGATTGCCATAATAACCGAACACCCGTCGCCTCAGTATTTCTTCTTCGGAAATCTGGTTTTGGGTATTGGCGATGTTGTGGAATCCCCCGATATCAAAGTCTGTACCTCTTACCTTTATTTTTCGAGCATGGATATCGTAAAACTCTGTCCCCAGGACAAACTCCACATTGTAATCTTCGGCAAAGGTTTTTTGGAAGATCAAATTCAGGGTTGAATTGACCTGGCGATTGGTGAAATTGAAATCCGTCAATTGTCCACCCGAAGGCGGTGTCGTCCGGCCGCCTGTCTCGCCGGATCCCAGTTCGTAGACTTCCTTCTGATTGTTTGTAAAATAATCCACTCCAAGCTGGTACTTTAATGTGAGCCAATTCTGTATTTCATAGTTGAAATTCAGGTTGCCGATCAAGCGGTCATTTACTTCATTAAAATCGTTATTTGCCAGCGACCACCTGGGGTTGTCCATGGCTGCGCGGTAATGAATTTGTGTATAGGGATCAGCTTCGGCATGGTAGGGGATGCCCCACAAATTAAAGGTCCTGGGGGCATAATAGGTCGTAAACAGAGGATTTGACAAATTACTTCCACTGGCTATTTTGTCGACGTCCACATTGCTGTACATCATGGTTCCGCCAATTTGTAATTTATCGCTTGCATTAAAATCGCCTCTCAACTTTCCCGTGAAACGTTTCAGGCCCGTCGTCGGAATAAATCCCTTTTGATCGGTATAACCTGCGCTCACCGAGTAATTTCCCATTTCACCGCTTCCCGAAACACTGATGTCGGCGTTATAAGTGCCGCCCGTCTCGAAAAACGGACCTACATTATCATAGACCTGGCCGACTTCGGTTTCTCCGACGATGTTTGTGTATTCGCCAATTTCGGAAATTCTGGGCCCCCAGGACGTTGATGTACCAAGGTTGAGGACGCCACCGTTTCCCTGACCATAGGTGCTTTGCAAGGAAGGTGTTTTAGATACTATGTCTGCCGTATAAGCCGTGTTGAAATTGATCACAGCTTTGCCCTTATCCCGTTTACCACTTTTGGTAGTGATTATGATTACTCCGTTGCCGGCTCTCAGGCCATAAAGCGCCGATGCAGCAGGGCCTTTCAAAACTTCAACAGATTCAATATCGGAAGGATTCAGATCGAGCGACCGGCTCGTGGCATCCGAAGCAGATACGCGATCTTCCGTTGTTTTGTCGGTAAAAATAGAGCCGGACTCCAATGGCATTCCATCCACAACCATCAGAGGCTGGTTATTTCCACTGAGAACCGTCGACCCTCTGATGGTCATCAAAGTCGATGATCCCGGCATACCGCTGGATTGCCGCACACTCAAACCCGCTACTTTGCCCTGCAACGAATTTGCGAGGTTGGGCTGTTGCGACTGAGTGATTACCTCATTGTCCACATTTTGTGTGGCGTAGTTCAGGGATCGTTTTTCTTTGACCAAGCCCATTGCCGTAACCACAATCTCGCTGAGCTCCTGCAGGTCAGGGGCCATCTCCACATCAACTACCGACCTGGGACCTACAAGTATTTCTTTCGTAGTAAGTCCGATGTAGCTAAAAACCAAAATACTTTCATCCGATGGGACATCGATCGAATATTTACCATCCATATCGGTGATGGTTCCAATTGTGGTACCTTTTACTACCACATTCACGCCCGGTACTTCAGAGTTATCTTCCGAAGAATTTACTGTGCCTGTCACTGTCCGCTCCTGCGCGTTTGCGGAGAGCAGCGTGAAGCACAACAGCACCATTGATAAGTGTAACCTGTGTTTCATACAAATCAGATTTTAGTTAGAAATTTTAAGGGGTAAATGTCAACCAGCTCGCTTATAAGAGATGTTATAATGTGTAATTATTCACCATATTATTTATCGATTTAATTAGCATTCACTTAATCCCAATACCAATTTGGAAACATTTGAGCTATGAGGGTATCCCTTATTATGGGTGATATTTGACTAAAAAAGGGTGATCTGAATTTGAGGATAGAAGGAACCAGGCAAATAATTACCGATGTTTCAAAAATTGAAGGATATTGTAAAAATCTTGCAGAGTATTAGATAAAATCAGACCAATAATTCAAGAAAATTCAAGGGTATCCGAGGTAGGTAAAAGCATTAAAATCTCAATCCGGAAAATTCATGGAATTTTTCCCGCCGGGCGGGCGGACAGGTCCCCTTGGCGGATGATAGGCGCCCTTCCTTCGGTCCGGTAAAGCATAAAACACTCAATAACAGAACATGAACATCCGTATGTTTATGATCCATCCGATTCGGGATTTCCCAAATTCGGGCGCTTGTGCTTTATGCCCTATCGGGATTAACCACACTATATGGCGCTTAAAACCAATATTTTACAACGATGTTCTTCGAATTTTCACGGATTGAGATTAATAATCCGGGCCAAAGTCGACGGAATTCAAAAAAAGTGCCCGGGCTATTTTTAAATCAGTTTATTTTTCCTGGCAATCTCCAACGCATCGGCCTTGCTGTTTACATGCAACTTGAAATAGATATTCTTAATATGAGATTTCACGGTTTCTTTGTGGATAAATAATTCATCGGCAATTACAGAATAGCTTTTTCCCTTGGCGAGCAGTTCCAGAACTTCGGTTTCCCTGGAGGTCAGGGGTGAGTTTTGATTTTTCTGAAAGGAAGAAACAACCATTCTTGCTATCTTGCTGCTCATCGGAGCTCCTCCGGATTGTACCTCATCGATCGCATCCAAAAGCCTGGAATGATTTGCATTTTTAGTTATATACCCCGAAGCGCCGGCACATAATGCTTCAAAAACCATTTCACTATCCTCATGAACGGTAATCACTATGATATGAATGTCCTGATACCTTTTCTTGATCCGCTGAATGCCTTCAATCCCGCTCATGCCCGGAAGGTCAAGGTCCATCAAAATGATATCCGGTGAATCCTTATCGAGATTTTTTATAGCCATCTCGCAGGATTCATAAGCCCCGACAACGGTATGATCGCTCATGCTGTTTATAAGTAACTGCAAGCCATCTCTCACTACATCATTATCTTCAACAATCTCAATACGGTTTTTCATTTTCTGATCTTCAAACATACATAAATGATGTAATAAAGTATTATCCGGCACCAAATCAATCACCCAATCTTAGGGATTTTTAAGTGAATTGGAAACCATTTTTTGATAATCAACCATATAATCTTTTGGGCGGTTTTTTCAATATGAGGCACTTATTATCCGCTTAAATGGTTTGTCAGAAGAATAGTAGGCAGATTTCGACAAAACCAAAAAATGATGAAAAATTGAATCCTTCTTTAAAGCCATGTTATCCTCATGTTATAATTCAAAATATTTTTTAACATTTAGTTTACTCATCCGGAATTTGCGCAGCATTTGATTCTACTCGCGTACCTGATCGAGGATTAATCACATGCCAGATTTTCCATTTTCATGCCGGCATAATGGGCTAAATCTTCATAAAATATCCCCCTAAATAAGGGATTTACCGTTAAACATTTATTCACAACCTTTGTCACAAGTTAAGGGTTAGAGATCTTCCCACCGTCTGTAGAATCCTCTTCATATCCTCTTCATCGGTTGGGAAGATTTTTTTATTTCCTCCCTGCTCCCATCGAGCAAAAACCGGATCCATCGGTATTTCTGGGGGATTTGGGAAATCATACCTAACTATTTTTTTCAGTGTTAAATGACAGTAAAAAAGCTGAAGCAGGGTGAATCGGCTTGTCAGTGTAAACAAGGCAATCAGATCGCACATGAATGCAGAAGTTACTTCAGCGGTTTTTCCCCAACACCAGAGCGGAAGTTACTTCCGTGACTTTTCCATATCATTCCCAAACAGGCAAGGTCTTCCGGCTTTGGCACGGAACTAAGTTCCGCTTCAGGAACAAAAGAATAACTATTCCAAGAAGTGTGAAGTAAAAAGTATCATTTCGGTAACTTTGTGAGAAATCTGGTTTAATCGACACCGGGCCACCATTAATAAGCCAGGTCTCTTCGGACGTACCGATGACGTGTTTTTATAAAAATCTGTAAATCAAATAAATACACAAGATTACGTCATTCAAATTTGTGCGTTTTGAAAAAAAGTTAGGCCTCGAGATGACAAGGTAGAAGCTACTAATGAACAATATTTGCAAAGGTCGGATGATCAATAACGATCGACATTGCAGGCACTTTCTTACTCAGTTGGTGCGTATTACCAATTACGTTCATTTTGGCTAAATTGATTTGCACTTATATTGGCCGCGAGATAACAAAGTAGGAGCCTCGAAATAACATAAACATCGTTTTTAATTTTGCTTAACCCTAAGCGTCTCGCCCGGACTTCTTCTCAAGACGGCCTGTGGACATTCCGGATGTTTCGGATATGGATATCCGATGTTGGAATCCAAGCCCGAATAATTAAAATTCTGCCGGACTATATCCGGATTTTAAACCCGTTTGCCGTTATCTTTACACTTCAACTTCTATACATATGAAAACTACGATTGTAGGAATCGGTCATGTCGGATCCACGCTTGCCTATACGTTAATGCTTAAAGATCTTGCCAATGAGCTGGTTCTGATAGACCATGCGGAGCTGAAAGCATTCAGCGATGCCCAGGACCTCACCCATGCACTCACATTTACGGATCACATTATTCCGATACGGGGTGGAAATATAAACGATTCCAAAGATTCCGATATCATCGTTATAACCGCTTCTGTCCCGTGGCAAACAGCATACACTTCCAGGTTTGACCTTGGCCCCGGAAATCTCGAACTATTCAAAAATCTTTTGCCGCGATTATCCGGGCTAAGCCCCGATGCCATCTTGATTGTGATCACCAACCCACTGGATGTCATGACATATTTTGCAATTAAATATTCAGGATATCCCCCAAATCGGGTGTTGGGCATTGGAACGTTAATAGATAGCGCAAGGTTCCGAAAAATCCTGTCTGAAAATTATGAGATCCATCCGGACGATATTCGAGCTTATGTACTCGGCGAGCATGGTGATACCCAATTTCCTGCTATAAGCGCCGCTTACACGGGCGGAGTAAAAATAAAAGACTCCAAAAAAATCGAAAAGCTCCTCAAAGCATCGGAGATCTCCGCATACAGCATTGTGAGGGGCAAGGGATATACAAATTATGCCATATCCATGGCGACGGCTTTGGTTGTTGAAAGCATTGTGAAAAATGAAAATCGAACGATGCCGATAAGCACATTGCTGGAAGGTTTTTTAGGCATTGACGATGTCTGCCTGTCTATTCCGGTGGTGGTAGGACGTGACGGCATTTCTCAAAAATTACCGATCGCTCTGAACGAAAAAGAAGAAGAGCAATTCAAAATGTGTGCCCGGCTTGTCCGGGACGAAATCGACAAATTAATCAAATAACGTTTCCAGCGGTTGTTTTTCCAGTGAAAACATTTGTTCGATCTGTGATCTGGTATTTCTATTTGTAGAAAGCTCCGGTAATTCATCGATCCCAAAAAAGCCGGTCGCGCTTGTCTCCAAACCACTGTTCAAATCTCCCCCGACTTCTCTGCACAAGAAAAACATTTTATACACATAATAAAACTCAGGGGGGTGCGGATGACATTTTTTATCAAAAACTGCCAGAAGCTTTTCCGCTTTTACATCTAAGCCGGATTCTTCCTTTACTTCCTTTATCACCACTTCAGAAGGTGTCAGACCGACATCGGCCCAACCTCCGGGGAGCGACCACTTCCGGTCCAGGGTTTCCTTTACAAGCAATATTTTATTCCCCCTGAAAACAACTCCGCGCACATCAACTTTGGGCGTAAGGTATCCATACTCCTTATCAAATAATTCGCTTAGCCTTTCCATTTTGATGTCGGCATATTCAGAGACAATTTCCTTACTCAGATGCATGATTTGCTCAAAGCGCTCGACGTCGTATTTGTTTTCCGTATAGGTCAGTCCGGCCTGGGCTATGGATTGCAGGTATTGAGCTATTTCAAGCCATTTGTATTTCGAATACATCTTATAAATCGGTTTCTACAACGACGACAAAATTCTTAATTTTAATTCACATTCATAATGAATTGAAAGAATAATGTTTATTTTTGAAATTAACCAAACGCGTGAATTATGGCAATGCTTAAAGAAATTAAGGAAATTCCAGACAAAGCTGAAAAGATCCTTTATTCTACGAAAAATATAAAATTGCCTCTTGACGTACCATATATAGGAATGGGTTCCTCCTACTATGCAACACTCACTTTGTATTATCAGGGGATCCCGATCAGGCCCAGCAGGGCTTCGGAATATTATAATTATCTGTCGGGGAAAAAAGTCAGGGATTTGGGCGTGCTTATTTCGCAATCGGGCCGCAGCAGTGAGGTGATCTGGTGCCGGGACTTGTTCAGACGATTTTATGCGATCACAAATGTGCTGAAAAGTCCCCTATGTGTGTCTACCAATCTGGAACGCGTATTTCCATTGTTGGCCGGAACCGAATTGAGTTCGTCGACCAAGACCTATATAAACACATTAATTACCTTATACAATGGACTGGGAGTAGATCCTACACCAGCGGTAGATTTGTTGAGAGGGAAAATGTACGAGTATGAAAAATGGGGAAATCAAACGGCAGGGATGATCTATGATTTGATCGTTAGCGATAATTATAAAGGCAGCTATGTTATAGGAAACGGCCCGAATATCGGAACCGTTCATCAGGCGGCACACATATTAAGCGAATCGACGAAATATCCGTTTATCGGAATGTCTGTTTCGGAATATGATCACGGGCCAAAAGAAACTGCCAAAGACAGTGTAATTATTCTGGTAAAATCCGACGGCGCCTCCTACAGGCGAACAAATAAATTGTTTGAGTTGGTCGAAAATGCCGGCGCTCACGTATTTTCCTATGAAGATGAAGATGTCCCGGAGGCGTTGAGTCCGATCACTTCTGTGATTCCTTTGATGTTTATGACGTATTATTTGGCCAAACTCCTCAAAATCACAAAACCATTTATGGTCGGATCTAAAATTACCGAAGAATAACATTTTCATTACCTCTGTTGGATTGCAGAAATCAATTTTCAAATGCGGCGGGTTGATGTTAGAGATTTTTTATTAGTTGATCAAGGCACTCCGATTGTCGATGTGCGATCACCCGGTGAGTTTAAAGAAGGTCATATTGTCGGCGCCGAAAACGTCCCTCTTTTTTCCGATGAAGAAAGGGCAAAGGTCGGAATTATGTACACTCAGGTCGGTCGTGAAGAAGCTCTGGAGCTCGGGCTTGAATTCGTTGGCCCGAAAATGAATTCGCTGGCAAAAAAGGCAAAATCAATCGGTATAAACGGAAAGCTAAAGACACATTGCTGGAGAGGCGGTATGCGCAGTGACAAGATGGCCTGGCTTTTTGAATTGGTCGGATTGGATGTTACCGTGATGGACGGTGGATATAAAGCCTACCGGAAACAATTACTTGATGAATTCAGGGCCCTGCGAAACCTGGTCGTGCTACAGGGTCCCACCGGAAGCGGTAAGACCAGGATACTGCATGAATTGCAGGAAATGGGTGAACAAATAATCAACCTGGAAAAACGCGCCAATCACAAAGGATCTGCCTTCGGAGCGCTTGGTATGGGCGAGCAGCCCACTACAGCTCAATTCCAGAACATGCTCTATGACGATCTCCTGAGGCTCGATGCATCCAGGCGCATATGGATCGAGAGCGAAAGCCTTTCGATTGGCAAGGTTTACCTGCCTGAAACCTTATGGGAAAATATGAATGGCTCCGATGTTGTTGAAATCGACATCGACAGATCAATCCGGGTAAAGCGGATCGTAGAGGAGTATGGGAATTTTGACAAAAACCAGTTGACTTCTTCCATACTAAAAATCAAAAACAGGTTTGGGGGAAATCGCATAAAAGAAGCCTTGGCCCTGCTTGAAAAAAATAAGCTTGAAGAAGTCGCACTTCTTTTGCTGGATTATTACGATAAAGCCTATGCATTTTCCAAAAATAAATACAAAAAAAAAGAAATAGCATGTTTGAAACCGGAATCTGACAATCCCGCGATTAATGCTTCCGGATTAATAAAAATTGCCAATAACTTAAATCTTTAATGGAGGAAATAAAACTCACCGATTATTCACATGGTGCCGGGTGTGGATGCAAGATCTCACCGAAAATACTTGATCAGATTCTTTCGGACAAAACTGTCGGGTTTGACGATACCAATTTGATTGTCGGGAATTCCGCAAAAGACGATGCGGCTGTTTACGCCTTTGACGATAAAAATGCGATAATAAGTACGACCGATTTTTTTATGCCGATTGTAGATGATCCGTTTGATTTCGGCGCAATTGCCGCTACAAATGCGATCAGCGACATTTATGCCATGGGAGGAACACCGATTATGGCCATATCGATCCTGGGATGGCCTGTAAACAAGCTGCCCGCAGGGATCGCCGGCGAAGTAATTTCCGGGGCAAAACATGTTTGCGAAAAAGCCTCAATCTCATTGGCCGGGGGGCACAGCATTGACACACCCGAACCCATATTTGGCCTGGCGGTAACTGGGAGGGCCAAGATCAGTTCCATCAAGACCAACGATAAAGCAAGGGTCGGCTCAAAACTTTATCTTACAAAGCCTTTGGGCATCGGGATACTGACTACCGCCCAAAAAAAGGGTATCCTTTCCAAAGAAGATTTGAAACTAGCCAAACAGTGGATGTTAAGATTAAATGATATCGGTAAAGAACTGGGGAAAATAAATGGCGTATCAGCTATGACGGATGTTACGGGTTTTGGGCTGCTCGGCCACCTAATTGAGATCTGTGAAGGGAGCAAGGTCTCGGCGCGAATTGATTTCGAACGCGTTCCCGTGATCGATTCGGTTCCGAAATACTTGACGGAAAAATGTATCCCCGGAGGTACCCACAGGAATTTTGACAGTTATGGAGATAGGATAAATACTTTGGCCGTTTATCCCAAAAACATACTTTGCGATCCTCAAACGAGCGGCGGCCTGCTCGTTGCCGTCGATGCTGATTCACTGTCGGAAGCGAATGCGATCTTTAGAAAACACAAGCTGGAATTAAATCCGATCGGCGAGATAATTCCCGGGAAGGAACCGCTGATTACCGTGAATTAACCCTTCAAAAAAAATGGCAGCCGACAGATTGCCGGCTGCCATCCAGGTTATTAAGCAAATTAAAGTGTTACTTCTTTTTTCTTGCCGGCAATCTCGACAGTGAACTTATTATCACATTCCCCGGCGCCATAACTTACAACGATCTCTGCTTTATCCGGAATCGAAACGGTCTTACTTCCGGATACGGGCAAGTATATCGTATTTCCCCGGCAACTGCTTTTAAAAATCAGTGGTTCATCGATCTCAGTGGTGTATGCCACACCATCTCTTGTTTTTCCCGATGCGGTTCCCTCTACCTGCAGTTCAAAATCATCAAGCCCATCTCCAAAAACCCAGGTATGCGTTCTGTCGCTCTCCCTGGTGAGGGTCACCTCCTTTTCTCCCTCCATGGGCCATATAACTTTTCCGCCGATAATTTCAACCTTATAAACCAATTCCTCCAGATCGATGCTTATGTTTGTAAGTATCCGGGTACCTTCAACCTTGATATCATCGATGTAGAAGTTTTTAAGGACCGTATAAATTTTCGAATTTTTCACCAGCCAGTGACCTTCATATTCTACAACGATAGCACCTTTTCTTATTTTGCCATCCGGGCCTTTGCAGCCGTCGCCAAAATTGATTTCGATGCGACCGCTTTCGACATTCCCTTCAAAACTAACCTGTGCACAGGCCAGTTCCGGATCATCGCTTTCCACCGATCTGCCACCGGAATTCCCGTCTGAAACTTGAATGGCAGCATTGGTTATGGATTCAATTACATCGAACAGTTTTTCCGCGGATTCCTCAGCTTCGTACGCTGATTTTTCTTCATCCCCGAATATCGCATTTGTCTCTTCGCCCTGATCTTCACACGCCATAAAAAATATTGTTGCAAATAAGAGTAAAATCGACAGCAAGCGATTGGTCGTTTTGTTTCGTATCAAATACATCATCACATTGAAAGTTAATTCGTCAATAAATTGATTTGCAATTTAAATACATAACGGACGCTGTTACGTAACCGGAATTTACGTGCAATAACAACTGCTTCCCAGCCATGTAAGATATTTGCGAAGCTATAAATTTTACCCCACCTCTTTTCAGTTTAAATTCCTGAAAACTAACAACTTAATGATGAATTGATTTCACTTTTGTTCCGGATGGATGCAATAAAATACGCTAGATTCGGAAAAAAAAAAAAAAAAACCGGAAATTGTATAATCAGTTATACATAATTCCTGTGGATTTTCGATCGATTCTCCAAACAATGCGATTAAAAATTGATTTTTGCCCGTACTATTTCTCCAATTCCCTGAATTCTCCCAACAGTTTGACATACCCGTAAATAAGAAGAATACCGATCAACTGATGCACACCCAATGTATACCATACATATTCGACGTGTCCCATGTCATTGAAGTATCCGTAAAGCGATGTATAGGTAATCCCGCTGAGCGCTCCGCCCAACCCAACGGCCAGAAAGTTTGTGCCCATGTAAAGACCGGCTTTTTCTTTGGGAGCAATCCATGTGATGTATTCCTGGATCCTCGGAGAAGAAACCATTTCTCCTACGGCAAAAAGCAATATCCCTAAAAATACAATGGAGGCCGGGCCGACATTGGCATATCCTAAAAAGAAAAATCCGGCGACGATAATCAATAAACCGGTAAGGAAAGTGGGGATGGCGCTGAATTTTTCTGAAATTCTCGATACGAATACCTGGAAGATAAAGATGATGTATCCGGTATGGGAGATCGTCTCTCCTAAAATCCTGGATACACCCTGTTCATCTGTTTTAGACAATACGCTCAACACAGTGGTACCGACAATTCCCTTCAGGTTTTCGTATAATTCTACCGTGTCCAGGCTTCCGTCCACATACATCGCCAGCATATTAAAAAAGGCCCAGAACGGAAGCCAGAAAAATGCTCCCAGCAAGATCAGAAAAACGGCAAACTTGCCGTCGGACAGCACTTGCCAAATCTCTTTCAATTTGCCTGCCAAAGTGGTTCTTTGCTCTTCGCGTTCCGGCTCTTTATAAAAGAAAATGGTGATAAGCAGCATGATGCCGATACATCCTGCAGCGGTGTAAAACGCATAATCCCATGAAATCGCCCGTAACTGCCCCATGACCACCGGCCCAATAGAAGCGCCAAAATTGACCATGGCATAAAAAATACCAAAACCTAGCGTCTTATTGGTCTTATCCGTGACGGCCCGCACCGTGCCCGAGATCAATGGTTTAAAAATACCCGCAGCCAAACCAATAGACAGCATGGTCAATGCGATGCCCGAAAACGATTTGGTAAAAATCAAGAGTAAAATGGAAGGCAGGTATGCAATGTATGATACGATCAAAAGCTTTTTAAATCCATATTTATCTGCCAATGTCCCTGAAAAAAGGGGGATCACATACGAAAACAATAAAAATATGCTTTGCACGATGCCGAGCTCGGATTTGCTATAGCCCAGCCCGGCCATATATATCCCGAAACCCATGTAAATTCCGTAGTACGCAAAACGCTCAAGGACCTCTACGGAATTGGCGATCCAAAATACAAACGGGAATGAAGTCCGCTTCTCCATAATTAAAATGTTTAGGTAAATAAGTTTAAAAAATCAGATGCCGAATAAACACATTATAAAGAGATTATACAACGGGAGCATAAAAAATCCGGTCCCGTATGACCGGATTTTATCCGTCTGGTATTTTTTTCTAGATTTTCGGAAGTGTCCAGGGCGCCCGGTAAGTCGGGGCGATAAGTTCGTTTGCTTCGGTATGATCAAACTTTTTTTGCTCATCGTCCCAATATATTTTCTCGCCGGTTCGATAAGCGATATTACCCATATGTCCGACGATCGCAACATGCGCTCCGATTCCTGCGTGTGCATTTGTTTTTTTGTTGCGCGACTTGGCGCAGGCAACAAAATTCTTGACATGCGCTTTTAATCCTACTTCAAGTCCTTTGGTGAAAGGGACCGCTTCGATTATTTTTTCCTTGGGTTTATATTTGGTTTCCGGTATGACCTCCCAACCGGAACGATCCACCACCAAGGTCCCCCAATCGCCCATAAAAGCTACTCCATGCTGCCTGCCATAAGGGCCTTCTTCCATGCCTATGGCATCTTCCCACAATAGGTTAAATTTATCAAATTCGTAAATTGTCTGCTGTGTATCCGGTGTATCCATGATCCCCGCCGGATGCGCAAACATACCTCCGCTTGACATGACTGATTTTGGTCGCCCCGCTTTCATGCCTTCCAGTGCAAAATCAAGCATATGTACACCCCAATCGGTCATCAGTCCTCCGGCATAATCCCAAAACCACCTGAAATGGAAGTGAAACCGGTTTGGATTAAAAGGACGTTTTCTAGCCGGTCCGAGCCAGAAATCATAATCTACACCGGCCGGGACAGGGCTGTCTTCCCGGGGTTTTACTCTAAACCAGTTCAAATAGGCCCAAGCTTTAACCAGGCGTATCTGGCCCAGCACACCGCTGTGCACATAATTCATAGCGTCCTGCCAGTGCTTGTCACTGCGTTGCCATTGACCCACCTGAACCACTTTATTGTATTTTTTAGCGGCTTTTTCCACAAGCAAATTTTCATGTATGGTATTGGCCAGCGGTTTTTCGACATAGATATGCTTTCCGGCATCCATTGCATCAATCGCAATCAGGGTGTGCCAGTGATCGGGAGTCCCAATAATTACAGCATCTATTTCTTTGTCTTCCAGGAGTTTCCTGTAATCGCCGTACAACTCCGGCTTTTTAATTGCTACTTTCAATCCCGCCTTTTCCTTTTCGACTAAAAGCTGCTCAACATTTCCGGCCCGCTCTTCCAATACGTTCTTATCAACGTCGCACAAAGCTTTTACCTCAACTTCTTCCAAGGCTATAAATTCCCTTAAATCTGAAAAACCCATACCCTTGCACCCGATAAGACCAACGACGAGCTTATTGTTAAACAGATTCGTGCAACTTGCTCCGGCGGGCGCCAGGGATATCATTCCGGCGCCGGCGGCAATTTTCAATGAATTCTCACAAAATTTTCTTCTGGATGTTGTCATAATTTACTTATTATTTCGGTAAAGTACTTTTTTTCAATTGTATTTGGGTCCCGAGCAGATGAATATCATCACTGAGGTTCCTCCCATATGTTTATACCGGATTTGTCGTATATCGGGTTTTACGGATAAACGCTCAATTGCGGGCTTTAAAATAAATGTTATTATGATCAAAATCATAATGCACAAACCGGCATCTGTTTACTTTTGTCTGATTTTAATTGAAAACATGGAAAATATACGACATATTCACGAGGTCCTCGACCTGCTATTCAATGCCGGGCAGACCTATACGATCGACGAACTTTATACGACATTAAGGACCACCTACGGAGCGGATGTGCACTTTGCGAATTGTGCCGATAATATATTCCCAATTCAGGAAGTGGTGCCTTTCTTGCTGAGCAAAAACAAAATCCGGCTGGAAGAAAGCACTATAATTCCTTTGACCCCGACCTGCAGTCATTAGATCTAATCGCGCAGGTTCGGCCACAATATTGACCCTCAGTTTTGTATTAAACTAATTATCCATGTAAACTTGTTGTCAATAAAAATATTGACATACTTAGATTTACATTGAAATGAAGTTTTTGATAAACGCGGCAATTGCCTGCCTGTTTTCTTTATCCGGATTTGCACAGGAAGACATATCCACTCAATACGCCAGCACAATCACAACTGAAGAGCTGGAAGAACACCTTACTATTTTGGCATCGGATGCCCTGGAGGGAAGAGAGACAGGTGAAAGAGGCCAGAAAATGGCTGCCGCTTATCTTGAGCACTATTTCAGAGAAAATGGTCTGGAACCAATTGTAAATACGCCTTCCGGAAATTCATTCCTTCAATCTTTTGAACTGATCCGCCTCCGGCCTGGTAAAACCTGGATTAAGATTGGCGATCAAATGCATGAGAATTTTATTGATTTTGTTTACATCGGAAAGTCAGACTTTACCCGACCCGAAAAAACTCAATTGCTATTTGTAGGCGCCGGAAATGCGGAAGATTACAATGCCGTAAATGCAGAAGGGAAAAACGTTCTTATATATTCCGGCGGCGATCAACTATTGAGAAATAAGAAAACGGATCAGGCACTAAAAATGGGCGCCAAAAACGTCTTTTTGATGCAAGGCGGTGAAGAAGACCATTTCAATAGGACCGTAAGTATGTACAAGCGCTTTAATTCCGCAGATAAATTATCTCTGATGCCGAAGGAAGATGAGATGGACCGTGGATATTTCCTTATTTCCATGTCGATGGGCGAAGAAATATTAAATACAAGTGAAAAACAAATATTGAATGCGATTGACAAAGCCAAGAACGGTAAATATACGGCACTGTTAAAGATCGGCTCCGGAGAAGTTACTTTTTTTGCAAGTCAGCATGTTGAAAAGGTACGTACGGAAAATGTAATGGGATTCATTGAAGGAACGGACAAAAAGAATGAGTGCATCGTTCTTACAGCCCATTACGATCATATCGGAGTCGACGGGGAGGAAGTGAATAATGGAGCGGATGATGATGGCTCGGGCACAGTCGCGATCATGGAAATTGCGCAGGCATTTTCGATGGCCAAAAAAGATGGTCATGGTCCCAGAAGGAGTATCCTTTTCCTGGCAGTGACCGGAGAAGAAAAAGGGCTGCTCGGATCGGAGTATTATGTGAACCATCCGGCGGTTCCAATTGAAAAAACGATTACGAATCTAAATATTGATATGATCGGTCGAATCGATTCAAGACACAGGGAAGATCCCGAATACGTATATCTCATTGGTTCCGATAAGTTGTCGAAAGAGTTGCATGAATTGAGCGAGAAAGCCAATGCCACCTACACAAATCTGTCCCTTGATTATAAATATAATGCAGATAATGACCCTAATCGGTACTACTACAGGTCAGATCATTACAATTTTGCCAAGCATAACATTCCGATCATTTTTTACTTTAACGGGACACACGAGGATTATCACAGACCAACGGATACTGTGGAAAAAATAGAATTTGAGTTACTTAAAAAACGTACGAAGCTGATTTTTCACACCACATGGGAAATTGCAAATAGAGCAAATCGCATAGCGGTGGATGTAACTCCGGAAGAACTTGAAGTTGAAGAAACAAAATGACCGGCATTTTATTTTTGTATTTGAATGAGGTATAGTTAGTTCCGGGGATCATTCTAGAATCAAAAAATGCTCAGTATCCTTAAAAACGAAAACGTCGCCAGGTTCGAAAAGCTTTACTACGAAAGTTATTCCGATTTATGCAGAAGCGTCTATCGATTTGTGAGAGACGAAGATCTGACGAAAGATATCGTTCAGGAAGTGTTTGTGAAATTCTGGAAAAAATTCAATGAGACAAAGATCACCGATTCGCCCATAGCCTATCTGCGGAGAGCATGTGTCAACCAGGCATTAAATTATCTGAAAGAAAAAGAACGGAGAGCAACCAGGGAAAATGACTTCGGAAATTTTGTAGTCGAGTCCGCCAAAGCTTCCGAAAGACCGGATGTAAAATATGAAACAGATGAAACATCCAGAAAAATCCGTCAAGCCATCGATCGGTTGCCGCCGATGTGTAAGAGCGCCTTTTTGCTGAGTCGCCATGAAAAAAAAAGCTATAAGGAAATCGCCTCGGCACTCGATATTTCTATAAATACCGTCGAGAAACACATTGGAAAAGCGCTGAAGATTCTGAGGAAATCCCTACAGGGAAAACAGTCTGAATAACAGGTTTGCAATAAATTAATTCCCGAACAGTCACTTTACCGCAATTATGGTAATCCGGAATTAT
>JAKSDO010000074.1 GCA_022360055.1 Cytophagales bacterium
AAAAAAATGAACAGTGCTTTTCTCTAAGCCTCCCTCTTGATCATATGGTATTTTTAAACAGCCCATTGCTTACATGCAAGATAACGTTTTATCACTACTGATCAACATTTCGCTTAGAAGGGAATGGCTTCCATAAACGCTCAATTTAGGAAACGGTCATTGCCATTCCCTTTTAAGCGGGATGATTCAACCGAACTCGCCAAACATTTCGGGCTTTGATGCCGGCAGGGGGCGGAAGGATACCGGGGCATTGCTCTGATTATCGACGATTTTTTTTACTGATCTTCCGGAGCATTTCTGATTTCTGTTAAGTCGCTATTGTCCGTGGCGTTTCTGCTCGCCGCTGCGAGTTGAGGCCACAGCCTGACGGAGAAAGTCTGAGGCACGAAGCTTACTGCCTGGCTTGGCGGGGTTCTTTGCCGACGAAAGAAGGACGAATACCGCTTTACCCGTGATGGATGTACGAAAGACTTGTGTGCTGGATGTGGGTTTTGGGGTGGATTGGTGCGGTTGGATTTATTTATCTCCATAATGTGACCAGGCACTCAACACGTACACTGTCACTATTTCTTCTTTGATGGAGTAAACCAAACGATGTTGTCTATTGATTCTTCTGGAATATAAACCTGCCAGTTCATGTTTTAACTTTTCAGGTTGTCCTGTTCCGGTCGTCGGATGTTTTTGTAACTCACTGAATAACCGTTTCAACTTCCTTAAAACTGATTGATCCCCAACCTTTTTATGTTTCTCAATATCCTCTAAGGCATGTTCCGAAAACTCTAAAACATAACTCATAAACCTAGCAAATCATTGATCTGTTCAGGAGTGGTTATCCTCTTGGTTTTTCCTGATTTGACCTGATCCATACTTTGTTTTATCCGCTCAATCATTTCTGCGTTGAAGTAAAGATCTTCATCCTTAACAGGTGTTAAGGCATAAGCTTTATCTTTTCCTCTCTGAATAATAATTTGCTCTCCTTGATCGGCTCTTTCAAAGTACATCTTTTG
Organism: Cytophagales bacterium; assembly: GCA_022360055.1. GTDB lineage: Bacteria > Bacteroidota > Bacteroidia > Cytophagales > Cyclobacteriaceae > JAAUQL01. Next base: position 1,008 of record JAKSDO010000074.1, read on the forward strand.
ATTCTGCCTAAATTCTCTACTACTTACAACTAACATATCATTTTAATTTAGTGTACCATTGTGGTACAAATATACGACATTACAGATTAATAAGTTTTATCCCAAAGGATGATATTGGTTAATTTCCTCCATAAGCTCTTCCATATCATTTTGTAAATAGCTTTCTGCGCTGCTAATGTATCGATGTCCGGCCAGGTATTGCACTTCTCTTAGATCATGGGTTTTCAGCCATTTGGTGATCACACTGGCCCGGATCTGTTTGGCATTCTTCACTGTTGGATTGAGCTTTCTTACTTTTCTCATGAGTTGAGTCATCAGGTTACTAAAACTGTAGCAATTGCCGCCCTCTCCAATAAAAAGTTTGTTGGTTTCTGTTTTGGATTGGCTCTTTCTCTTGGGATTCATTTTCAATATTTCCGGCCTTACTCGCAGGATGTAGTCATACATATCCATGACTTGGTGGGCTTCCAATTGCATGATCCTTCCATTCATCCTCACACCGCCAGGAACATCTATTTTCCCTTCACGCAATAGAACATGGTCTATTTCCAGTTTTGCCAGTGCCTCAGTTTGTAAGCCCTGGTATACCGATAAGCCCAATATCACTTTATTGCGATTGCCTATTAATGATTCATCATCATATCGATTGTAAAGGCTGTGTAGCTCATGGGGTTCCAGTAAATGATACAGGATCTTTCTTTTTACACCCCTTACTTCAATATCCGATGCCGGATTATCAGCAATCATTTCTTCTTGTAACAAGTGATCATAAAACTGTTTTACCACCACCATATAGTGCTGTATGATCTTTTGCTTTCTTCCCTTTTGCTGGCAATGTTTCATAAATAACAGAAGGTCATTGTATGTCACCTGCTCAGCTTCCATATTTTCCAGGTCCAGCCACTTCCGGAACTGCTTAAAGATCATCATCCGACTATCAATACTCTTCCTGGTAAAGCCCTTGGATCTCAGATAATCTTTAAAGCTCTCGTTCATCTTCTGCAAGTTTGCCAGGTTCATAGTTTTTAATGTTGCTAAAGGGCTGCTTTTTCTCCATGGGAACTCCGGCTAGATGCGCCTGCCCGCCGGAACCTGAAGGGTGTAGGTGGGTGTAAATCTGTGTGCTTCCCAGGCTACTATGCCCTAAAAATTTGCTGATGCTTTCCAACTTCATTCCGGCCTGTAATAAATGGGTAGCAATACTATGTCGTAAGGTGTGCAATCCTATTTCTTTTTCCATTAGCTCTATGTCTTCACTTTGATATTGCAATACTTTCAGGCGTATAGCCAGGCTCTGCCCCTGCATTCTTCTAATATGCTGGTAGCTGACAAACAGGGCTTCTATCTTGCTGCTCCGTATCAATTCCGGTCGATGGTCATAAATATAATCCTGTAAATACATGCGGTTGGTTTTACTGATGGGAACAAAACGTTCCTGGTTGTTTTTCCCTTTCCGTACATGGAGAAAAGACCGATCAAAGTTGATATCTCCTACATCCAGGTATACCCCTTCACTTTTCCTGATCCCACAACCATAAAACATGGCCAGCATGGCCCTGTCCCTGCTCTGGATGGCTTCATAAACTGCATCTTTCCCATTGGGCTTCCTTTCTGGTTTGTAGTAGGTGGCTTTAAAAAGCTTATTGATCTCATCAATGGTCAGGTAGCTGATTTTGTGGTTGGCTTCTTCATCTTTGAGTTTGATTTCCGGGATTTGCAGCCGGCCTACTTTTCGAAGGTATTCAGTAAATCAGCGCATGGCCTGGATATGTTTATTCAGATGACTATTGCTTAAGCCACCACCCCTGCGCTGGTTGCTGCGCTCCTGCAATTTTTGATAGTAGCTTTCTATGTGACTTACTTTTAGTTGTTTGATCTGGCTGATGTCCAGGGCCTCGAGGTAGTGAAGTAATTCCCGTACATGCAAGGGGAGATTATATACCGTGCTTTGAGCATAGCCCTGCACATCCAGCCACTCTTTGAAGCTCTTTTCTAAGTATCGATAGGAAGCATTAGACAGGGATAATTTTTTCATTTTTAATTCCTCCCGATTTATCGGGTGGTTTATGTTTTTCTGACTTTTGAACTTTTGTCATAACGTCCTGATTTAATGTTGGTTTAGTGGTCCAAAGTAGCAATGAACCGGTATGAACCACTGTGAACTAGCTCACTGCCCTTTTTATATTTCTCTTTGTAGATATGGGTTTCTTGAGGTTTTGGAGTATTTCATCCAGTATGTTGCTAATCCCTTCTTTCAGCTTTTCATATTCTTCCAGATTAGTGATTTAATAATGGTGGGTTTTGCCCTTCTCTCCCTGGATCTTTTGCACATAATCATAATCCTGCAATTGTACCATATACCGCTTCTGGTTGCTCGGGTTGATCCGTAATACCTGCCGTACTTCTTTATTGGTAAAGCTGATTTTCTTCTCTTTCTTCAGCCACTTTTTGAGCCATTCAAGGTATTTACGGCAAGCCTCATTCAACTGGTCTGATTTGCGGAGCAATACACCTTTCATTAGTTTATTGGCTTCTTCAATATCTTCTAGCGTGGTTTCAATATATTCCTCACCGGTGTCTTTGTCGTAGTATCTCTCCCTTTGATATTGATGGTAAAAGGTCACTGCTTCGATAAAAGCCAGGTAATGGGCATTGCTTCTCCTTGCCTTGAATACTTCATTGGGGATCTGAAGCTTTTCAGCGTAGGGATTTCTGACGGTTACGGGTACCAATGTCCGTTGCATATTCTGAAAGGATTCTGTCAACTCCCACTGTGCAGAAAGACATATACCATTTGAATATGGTATTTATATCACTTACTTTTATACAATCATCATTTTTTAAGTCTTTTCACAGATACTTCAGTATGACTTTAGGAGAACACATAACGGTTTTAAGGAAAAAGAAAGGGTTTTCTCAATCCGAGCTAGGCAAGATCGTCGGCACTTCCGGTGACATTATTGGACGCTATGAACGTGATGAGGTAAAGCCTTCCATTGAGGTGGTTATCAAGATCGCTGATGCCCTGGAAGTATCTGCGGATTTTATGATCGGCAAGACTTCACTGGAAATTGATAAGAGTACACTCAAAAGATTAGAAGAGCTTTCCAAGCTCCCAGAAGAAGCCAAAAAACAGGTGTTCTTAGTGGTCGATGCACTGATCAGAGATTTTAAAGCTAAACAAGCGTATACATAAAGCAAATTCTATATGCCACTCAAACTTACCATTCTTTCCTTATTTTTTATTTATTCAAGTTTTTGCTATTCACAGAATGATCCAGAGGACATCATAACTAGCTTTTTTGATAAATATGAAAACAATAAAATAAACGAAGCTGTTGATTTTATTTTTAGTACAAATGATTTCTCAAGTACTTCTTCAGAACAGATTGATAATATAAAGGCTCAACTGGTCAATTCTGCTAAGTTATTGGGCAAATTACATGGAAAAGATAATATTAAAATCAAAAAAATTGAAGATACTGTAGAATTACATTCCTTTCTATTGAGGTATGATCTTCAACCAATAAGGTTCACTTTTATCTTCTACAAGCCATCAAATGAATGGCGGTTACAAAACTTTCTATTTGATGATGAGATTCTGGATGAACTATCCAATGCATCAAAAATTAAATAAAAAATAGAGGCTGCTTTAAACAGCCTCTGATTTATTCCTTGAGAATTTCTTAAACCAAACTCTAGCCAATTTTAGCCCAATTGCAAGTACTATCCAGTGGGCTATAGTCAGAATCGCGATAAAAATTGGAGCAGTAAGAATAGATATTATAAATCCCATTACTCCAGTAAATTCCTTATCATTTAGATTAGCAGGAACCACCTCAAACAATGCTAATATTCCACTAATAATCGCTACAGGAATATAAAATGCTGTACAACTTATAAGAATGAACTTAAATAGTTGACCAGTTGATAATTTCATTACTAATTCACTTGCCTTCATAATAGTTATCACCAGTTAAAAAATGAGTTTTCTGTTTGTTGCTCCTGTTGAGTTTCAGTTGATCTGCTTACTTCATTTAACAATGCATCACCGTATGCGCTAATTGCTTTAAAAGAATTAACCACCGTATCGTAAAGTTCACCTAAATGGATAGACCCTCCAACCTCAACAACTTTTCCGACTTTTACTTTTCCACCAATTTTAGCATCATCCTTTTTCAATTCAAACCCTGTTGTACCTCCGCTAAACTTCCCTTCCAATTTAGCTGCTTTTACATCACTCTTAATTCCTTCCCCAGAAGAATACTCAGCCGTAAGTTGTACACCTTTTGCCTCTCCTGTTAATTTTGAGTCGCCAACACTAAGTTCCACTTCAGCATCACCAACATTAACCTCTCCTTTATAAGTAACGTCTCCGCTATTATTAACTTCCGTTTCTAAACTACCGCTAACAGCACTAACATTTGCCTTGAATTTTACAGGACCCAATTGAGTATTAACATCTAATCCTGTTCCTACCTTTTTACCTATCTTTACATTTCCCTTTAAAATATTTGATGCACTATTTGATGCCTGAGTAGAATACTTCTGAACATCTGGATCAAGTGCAGCTCGCATAAAAATACCGCTATTTATGCCATCTGGAAACATTCCATCAGGATCTATAAATCTGATAGGATTATCAAAAGCATAGTTATAAGGGCTATATCTTCTCATCAAATCTGCTGCCGGATCAATATTTAGAAATCTACCTAATGCTGGATCATAGTATCTTGCCTGGTAATCATAAAGTCCCAAGTCTAAATCAGTTTGTAACTCAAAACCGTTATAGAGGAAGTTGTTAGACGTATATCCACTTCTCTCACTGGAGTTAAAGGTCAAGCCAAAAGGATAGTAATCATCCGCCCTGACAATAGGGCCTTCGGTGTGCATCACCATCATGTCGTCCATGTATACATCCAGGTTCTCATTGGTCTGGTTCGCCGTGTAGATCATCAACGTGCCCTCTTCCTCCGGTACGTATTCCAACCTGAGCTCTTCAAAATTGCCCAACGCAGCCTCACTCACCTGTTTGAAGCCTCCCTTTT
>JAKSDO010000073.1 GCA_022360055.1 Cytophagales bacterium
CCAACCCAAACCAACTATAATACTAGACTGAATTGAGAATGCAATCAATTCTAATCTTACTGATAAATATCCAACAATACCAGAACCAACGCCCCAAAACAAAAACATCCAGACAGTTGGCCAAAAGCCAATGTACGATAATTTAAAGATTGAATTTCCACCACTTACCCTGTAATAGGCAAAATCTAACAGAACACATAATAATCCAATGAATGAGGTGGAGAATAAAAATATTAAATATGGAAATCTTAATAACTTAATATGTTCTGGATCAAAGTCTCCAAATAGAAAAAGAAAACCAAAAGAAAAATAATCTAATATTTTTGAAAGTATTTCCATGAGTTAGAGATCACTTCAAAAATTAATATACAATCTACGAATTTTGACCGTCATAAGTCGTTTAATTTTGTACTGATTGAATGTTTGATAATAATGAAAATTAGAATTTTTAGGCGAATTTTGAGCAACATTATTTCATGAAACATGAATCTATTCATGGAATTTGCTAAACTTATACCTTGAAGATGGCAATGGAATTTGAAAATACACCTCAGCTCGGAAACGGAATATACACTGTTCCAGACATTTCACTAATTCTTCAGTTTGCCGAATTATAAATTGAATCGCTGGATTTCAAAATATTGGGATTCTCAGTTTGGTTTAGAATTTAACGACAAGTATTCTTGGAGTGATGGAAAATCAAAAGCTATAAGTTTTCATACCTTAATAGAGATATATACTTTTTATCAACTTAGCGAAGCTGGTGTGCATTCGAGAAAGATTATCGAGGCTCATAAAATTCTTTCTGAACGGTTTGAAACCGTTTTTCCATTTGCAACATCTCATATTTTAGAAAGCATATCAACCGATGGAAAGAAGATCTATTTCAAGGATCTGGAAAATATATTTAGCGTAGACAAAACCCATCAATTTCACTTCACTTTTATTTCTGAATTTTTCAAAAAAATTGATTTTGATGGAGGAGATTTCGCAAATAGGTTATGGCCAATTGGCAAAGAAAAAAGTGTAGTTGTTGATCCAAAGCATCAATTTGGACAACCAACAATAAGTGGGACAAACATAAATGCGCAAACCATAAATGGTTATTTTTTAGGAGGAGAACAGGTAGAATTTATTGCGGATATCTTCAATTTGGAAGTTCACCAGATAACAGACGCTATTGATTTCTGTAAAAAAGCAGCTTGATGGTTATTTTTTTTTGATGAAAATATTCCTGTACAACTAGCTCAAGCATTTAATATTCTCCAAAAAGGATAGCGAAATATAATCCATGCCCGTTGGGTGTACACTGAGGAACCGACGTATTCCCGGATAAACCCGCTCCGTCAAAAATGCCCGCGGATATCGTGCGGGGAAAAAGAAATTTGTCTTATTTTTACATGACCTTTGGAGTTGGTATTGGTCGGGCACATTTTTTTAGTACTTGTAATATTTCAATTTTTAATATATACATCTAATCTCTTGAATGAGCTGCAAAATGAGTAAACGTCCTTACAATCCAATTTTTTTATATATCATCTTTGCCCTGATGTTTTCGCGATGCGGTCCAAGGACCGATGAGCCGGTAAAACAGCCCAATATATTGTTTATTATGACCGATGATCACGGGTATCAGGCCATCAGCGCCTATGGGCATAATTTGATTCAAACCCCAGGCATCGACCGGCTTGCGACTGAGGGAGTGATTTTTCGAAACAGCTTTGTCACAAATTCCATCTGTGGTCCCAGCAGGGCCGTAATGCTCACCGGAAAGCATAGCCATGCCAATGGGATGTTAAACAACACCACCGAATTTGACGGGGCCCAGTTGACTTTCCCCAAGCTCCTGCGGCAGGCGGGCTATCAGACCGCAATCGTTGGGAAATGGCACCTGAAGAGCGAACCGACCGGATTTGATTACTGGAACATCTTACCCGGCCAGGGGCAGTACTACAACCCTGATTTTATCGAGATGGGTGAGAAAAAGAAGGTGGAGGGTTACGCTACTAACGTTACGACGGATATTGCGCTGAACTGGCTCGAAAATCGTGATCTTGAGAAACCTTTTTGTCTGTTGTTGCACCACAAGGCTCCACACAGAACCTGGCAGCCGGATACGGCCCATCTGGCATCATTCTTAAAAAACGAATATCCGGTTCCCGAAAATTTCTTCGATCAGTATGAAAACAGGGAGGCCGCAGCCGCACAAAAGCTGAGCATCCGGGCAACCGATATGGACATTCAGTATGATCTGAAGATGCAGGACCCGGAAGGACGGATTGAATCCAGGTTCCAATGGATGGACCATACCTCCAGAATGAATGAAGCCCAGAGAGAGGTTTGGAAAAAGCATTATGACCCGATCACAGAAAAGTTCTTAAGAGAAAATCCGGAAGGGGATGAATTGTATTTGTGGAAATATCAACGGTATATGCAGGATTACCTTGCGTGCATCCGCTCGGTCGATGAAAATGTTGGTCGGGTGCTCGATTACCTGGATAAAAACGGTCTGGAGGGAAATACCTTGGTGGTTTACACTTCCGATCAGGGATTTTACCTCGGTGAGCACGGATGGTTCGACAAGCGGTTTATGTACGAAGAGTCCTTCCGCACCCCGCTTCTGATGCGACTGCCCAACGGATATGATAAACGCGGAGCGATCAATCAGCTCGTTCAGAATATCGATTATTCGGCGACATTTTTAGATATGGCAGGGATCCAGGTACCTCGGGAGATGCACGGATTATCCATGAAAAATCTGCTGTCGGGTGAGGAGACCCCGTGGAGAGACGCATTGTACTATCATTACTATGAATTTCCAAATGAGCATATGGTGAAAAAGCATTATGGAATTCGTACGGACCGATATAAACTTATTCACTTTTACGACGACATAGATGTCTGGGAACTGTACGATTTGGAGCACGATCCAAAGGAAATGAATAATTTGATCGACCTGCCGGAATATGCCGCTTCCGTAGATGAACTGAAGCTCCGGCTGACCAAACTTCAGGAAGAATACGGGGATACCAGTGTGGAAATAAAAAGAGCGATTGACTAAGCTAGATTTAATGATATAAATGCAATGAAAATGAAATACGTGATTTCAATCATTTTGGCAACTGTTTTATCAGGTTACGGCTGTCAAACGAAAAAAAACGAAGTGAAACCATATAATAAGGGGCTACACATTGTACCGCTTCCCGCAAAGATCATGGAAAGCGAGGGCGTTTTTAAACTGAATAAAAACACGAAATTGGTCTTTGAAGGCGAGGACGCTTCAAAATCCGGCGCCTACCTGATAAAAAAAATAATGAATTCAACGGGATTTGAGTTGGAACAATCGGACAACTCCTCCAAAAATTTCATTAGCCTGTCCGTTGATCCTTCCTGTGATCAGGGACCTGAAGGATATTGTCTGACTGTTGCATCGGCAAAGATTCAAATTTCGTCTTCGACAGGAAGGGGGCTGTTTTACGGGGTTCAGACGTTGCTTCAGCTATTTCCGGCTGAGATAGAAAGTAAAACGACTGTCCGGGATATGGCCTGGGAAATACCGTGCGTCGAAATTAATGACAAGCCGAGATTCAAGTGGCGGGGAATGCATCTGGATGTCTGCCGTCATTTTTTCACTGTTGATTTTATCAAGAAACAACTGGATGTAATGGCGATGTACAAAATGAATACGTTTCATTGGCATCTTACCGAAGATCAGGCGTGGAGGATTGAGATAAAAAAATATCCCAAGCTTACGGAAATAGGCTCAAAACGAGTTGATGAAGGGAAAGAGCACGGCGGATATTATACGCAAGAACAAGTGAAAGAAATTGTTGACTACGCTGCAGAGCGATTTATTGATGTGGTCCCCGAGATCGAATTACCGGGCCATGCTTTGGCTGCACTGACGGCATATCCCGAATATTCATGTACTGGCGGGCCGTTCAAAGTAAGGAACGTCTGGGGAGTGGAACCCGATATATATTGTGCCGGCAACGATGAGACATTTACTTTTATTGAAAACATCCTCGATGAGGTGGCCACCCTGTTTCCGTATGAATATTTCCATATTGGAGGAGACGAGGCTCCGAAAGACAGGTGGAAAGAATGTGCCAAATGCCAGGCAAGAATACGAAAAGAAGGACTTCATGACGAACACGAATTACAGAGCTATTTCATTAAACGCGCCGAATCCATCCTGCTGAAGCGCAATAAAAAAATGATAGGTTGGGATGAGATCCTCGAGGGAGGGCTGGCACAATCAGCATCGGTAATGTCATGGAGAGGAGAACAGGGTGGAATTACAGCCGCTTCCCAGGGACACGATGTCGTGATGACTCCCGGGAATTGGGTGTATCTGGACCATTATCAGGGAAGTAGTAAGGTAGAGCCCGTAGCCATTGGCGGATATACTACGCTTGAAGAATCCTACGGATACGATCCGGTGCCGGAAAAACTTGATCCGGAACGGGTAAAGCATATCCTGGGAACCCAGGGAAATGTCTGGTCCGAGTATATGTATTCTCCGGAGCTGGCCGAATATCGCATTTATCCCAGGATTATTGCTCTCGCCGAGGTCAACTGGACAGCCCCGGACCGGAAAGATTATCATGATTTCCTCAGGAGGATGGACAATCATTTTGTCCGGTTGGATTATCATGATATAAATTATCATATTCCATTGCCGGAAGGTCCTGTAAGTAAGATTGCGCTGGTCGACAGCGTTGTGTTAAAGTTTGCGACCACCCGCCCGACGGACATGTATTATACCCTGGATGGCAGTGCGCCGGACCTGGAATCCATGAAATATACGGAACCGTTTGTGATCAAAGACTCGAAAACGGTGAAAATAAGAACAGCACTGCTCTCGGGAAAGATGAGTCCGGTAAGAACCATTCAGATTTCCAAACAGGAATTTAGAGATCCTGTAGATCCGGAAGAAAAAAATACGGGTTTATCGCTAAAAATCGCTCAAGGAGAATTTTATACGACAAAAGATATAGCAGGATTAACTGATTGGAAGGAAGAAAAAGCGGTAAACCTGAAACAAACAAACAGCCTGTTCAATTATCATACTCCGAGCGTCGGCATATTTGAAGGTTATCTGGAAGTCCCCGAAGATGACATCTATGAATTTTCTACGGATACGGATGAGTTTTATATTGCCGGTGAATTATTGATTGATAACGACGGAGAGGTGAAGCGATATTCCAGAAACGATGCGTCGATTGCACTTAGAAAAGGTTTGCATCCGGTGAAAATGGTATTTGTCAATAATGTTTATGGCGGATGGCCACAGGCATGGAATGGATTTAGGATAAGTTATAAACGCCGCGGGGACAGTGGGGTTGTTAAATTACAACCTGAAGATTTTGTACATTAGGCATCCTTAACGGCAAGGTGCGGTTTGTTCATTTGATTTGTACTTTTCAAGCAATGCGGCCAATCGATCCACAATCTCTGGCTTTTCAGCCCAGAGATTGTTTGATTCGGCAGGATCCGATTCGAGGTCGTAGAGCTGCCCCTGAAGTTTTGCGCTCTCAGGTTTTACTGCGATAGGCCTTGTCCAGCCACCGGACCCAGGTTGAGGGATCATTTTCCACCTACCTTGCCGAATGGCAAATTTACCGGTGCTTGAATGATGCACCACAGCTTCCCTGACCGCCGCTTCTCCGGCATCTGCGTCAAGATCCCGGTCCATAAACAAATTCGAAAGATCCCAACTGTCTCCGGCAGCATTTACTGGCAGATCATAACCAATGACGGATGCGATGCTCGCCATAATGTCGATCGAGCATATAAGTTCATCTGAAACTTTACCTCCTTGTAATTTTGCGGGCCAGCGGACGACAAAGGGCACTCGATGTCCTCCTTCCCAGATATCAGCTTTCATCCCTCGCCAGGGAGCGTTGGGATTATGTCCGTATTTGGCAATTACAGCTCCCGGAGGATGGAAATCTTTTCCGTGCAGGTGTGGATCCCCCGCGCGGGCAGGTGATCCATTGTCTGAAGTGAAGATCACCAGTGTATTTGCCTTAAGGCCATTTCTGTCGAGCGCATTCATGATCTCTCCCAATGAATGATCCGTCTGGTAAACGAGATCACCATATGGTCCGGCGTTGCTTTTGCCATGGAATTCCCGGGCAGGAACAATAGGTGTATGCGGGGCTGTAGCGGCAAAATAGAGAAAAAACGGATTTTTATTATTTACATGATCATCAATAAACCGCACGGCCCGCTTTGTTAATTCTGGCAGGATTTCTTCCAGTTTCCATCCCGGGAGCATCTGTCCCGGATTTCCATAAATGGTATCCGGTTTCGGAATGGATGGATGGCCAAGCGTCCGGCTATTTTCGATAAAAAGATATGGCGGGAAGTTCGGCACGTCGGTTCCGAAGTAATAGTCAAATCCCGCTGTTAACGGACCTGCTGTTATTGGCTTTGTATGATCAATTACCGACGGATCAAAATTTCTCTCCCATAATTTTGGCAGTGCCGAATTGTTTTTTGTGCCCCATTGCATTCCAAGGTGCCATTTCCCGATACAGGCAGTGGAATACCCCAGCTTGCGGAGCATAGCGGGTAAGGTAAGCCGGTCCTTTAATTATACGGGCCGAGCACTCCACGTTTCAAATGCGTTCTCCAGGCATATCGACCGGTGAGAATGGCGTAGCGCGTAGGAGAGCATACGCTGGCAGGCGAATGAGCATCGGTAAACCGGACCCCTCCGGCAGCGAGCTGGTCGATACCGGGAGTCGGAACTTTTGAAGAAGGTATATAACATTGAGGGTCGCCGTAACCCATATCGTCCGCAAGGAACAAAATGATATTGGGGTGGGATGGGGTCTTGTCGCATGAAAACAAGCACGTTGCGATCCATACAAAAACAAGTGATAAAAGTCTATTTCCATTCATCGGAAACCTGGATTTGGATACAAATTGCCAAAACGTGTAATCGGGCGGAAACAATTTATCAATTTTCGGCTAAATTTATAAAAAGCATTGTTGGTAGATGGCATTTTTAATAATAATATTGCAACTGTTTAAGGCGATGTGTTTGTCGCGGGGTTGGGGGCATGGCAAAACCTGCTGCCGGAAGATTGTCGATAGATTCGAAAGATAGCTTTATACACATGTTGCCAATGAAAGTATGGAAGACATATGCAAAAGAGCATGTGTTTTGTTTCCTGGTTTAAGCCCGGATGGCGGAATCCCGATAAATCGGAGCAGATTGGTAGACCTGTCTGGTCGTGTTTTTTGTCATCCGGATAATATGAGCTACTTTCCAGGCGAACAGGTTTTTGATCACTACAATGCCCAGATGGCGGAATTGGTAGACGCGCTGGTTTCAGGGACCAGTGGCCGCAAGGTCGTGCAGGTTCGACTCCTGTTCTGGGCACAACTTAAAAACAAAGAAAGATAAAAGCACTTAAAATCAACGATTTAAGTGCTTTTTCTTTTTCCCAAAAAGCCTTAATGCAGGATCCATCGGTATTTCTGTGGGATTTGAAAAATCAGGCATAAGTATTTTTTCCAGTGTTAAATGACAAGGTAGGAGCCTACCGATGACGTATTTTTATAATAATCTGTAGATCAAATAAATACACAAGACTACGTCATTCAAATTTGTGCGTTTTGTATAAAATGTCAGGTTTCGAAATGACATAAACGTCGTTTTTAATTTTACTTAACAATGCCTTGGCAAGATATGCAGCTACGGTCAAACCATTGTCACCACCCCTGCAACAACTATTTATGTGTTCTATCCATAACTTATTCCTATTTAAATGGAGGATTTATACTATGATATTTGTGCGTTTTAACTTTTAGCCTAAACTTATCCAGTTTTGTTACCTGGCTTAAATGTGGAAAGGATAAATGCTGTGACCAGCAGGATTGCATTGATCAGAGAAAACCAGGTAATAATCCTGATATCATTTATATACTCTTTATCGGAAAGTAAGCTTAACCCATGTATTTTAACACGTCCTGTAACCTCGCGTAACAATGGTCCAAGCCAAAATGTACCCAGTACTATGAGCAAGATTGTAATAGCAACCTTTATTTTCAACCATAAATTCTCGTTCACCTTCCATTTGGTAAAAAGCCCGTATATAAGACCGGTTAAAAAAGTCAAAATAGCAGCAGGGGTCAGTATCAGAAAATCAATGATATAATTTATATAATGACCGAAATAAAATGCTTCAAGTGTAGTGGCACGGGGAAGTATTATGCCTATAGCACACATTAAAATCAATGATGTTGTCCAAATACTCATTGATATCAGGTGAATTACTTTCAATGTTTTTTCAGACTTCTCTGACAATCTTTTCATTCTTACAAGTTTTTAAATTCATTGCTTTTTGATAACCCTTTCCCGATATCTACCTTTTAAGATGAAACCTGCTCGTATATTCCTGGCTATAAGAAAAAGGTTAGCGGCGCCCAACATCAACTCCAGGGTTTGGGCTGCCCAAAAAAGTCGCCCGAAAACCCCATCCCTGGAGTTGACATAAAGGTAGATAGCTAGTAGGATGAGTAATATGCCGTTAAAAGCTATTATTTTCATCCTCTTCAGTTTAGTAACATGAAGTGGCGATTTGTACCGTCCGGTAAGTTTTACCCCTGAAATCCCAACGGACGGCATTGAAATCAGTAATATGGGAAGGGCATAAAGGATTTTTTCCTTCACAGTCAATATTAATTGAGTGTCATTGACAACCTCTGAGATTATTGTTGCCGTGAAGAAAGAAAATATGGTAAGCCCGGCGGTTACAGTACTGATCAAATGTATTTTAATAACTGATTTCCGTTTCATCGAATAATTTGTTTATTCTTACTCGGAAGCAAAAATCAGTATCTCCGTTTTTTCAAAATTGTAAAAAACGGAAATTTTTGATGTCCTTTTTTATATCTTTTGGGCCTTTCCCTATTGTTTTTTGAAAACTATTGATAAAATGGGACTGGTCATAAAAATCTACATCAAACCCGGTATCCGTTAAAGATGAATCTGAAGCGTACATTTTATATGTAGCCCTTTTTATCCTCACGATTTGCAGGTAATCTTTCGGGGAACAACCTATAAACTTTTGAAAGTGATTTCTCAATGTCCTTACTGTAACGTGCAAACTTTCAGCAAGCTCAACAACCGATATCAAAGGATCGCTTTCATCAATTAATTGGATCGCTTTGTCAATAATGTCAAAATCTTTTACAAGTAAAGCATCAAGGAACGATTTTTCAGCTAGATCAAATAAGCCCGGTACGGTTTTAATTTTATTAAGCCGCTCTTCAAAACTTCTTGCTTTTATACCCAGTATTTCAAATGGGTCCATGCCCCAGTTCAGTTGGGAAATTGGTACTTTAGTAAACAGGGCCAAGGCAAAAGGTTTTAAATGTGCCCCTAAAATTTGTATTTTATCTGTAGTTGGGCTAACGACAATTTGATCCTTAGTAACTTTCGTAACAAGGTTATTCTCTTTTTTTATCTCGTTCCTGGTTGAGTTATATACGTAAAATGGATTATTAAAAAAGAAACCAAAGGTAACCCTCGGGTATGGTATGATGTACTCTTGTTTAACAAACAACTCAGAGGCATTGATATGGATATAAAAATAAGTCAGAACAATATTTTGGAGGTATTTATTCTTTGGCTTACTAAATATGAAATTTGTATTTTCCTCTAAAAACATAAAGCAAGTACTTACCAGGGTCAGATTTATTCCTTATGACCGGAATTTCCATCCTTTTTTTATTAAAAATAGTTGATGATTTTATTTTAATTAAGTGTTCGGAAATTGACTTCTGGTCAAACTTTTGAAAAATATCTTTTATTGTCCAATAATAAAAGCAATAATCCAATACCTTCAATTAAGGTTGTTTAAATTATCTTACCCCGGCACATATTTGCATTTTATCAATGTATTAACTTCTATGAATGAATTAAAAGCCACCTTACTGGAAAATTCAAGGCCGGTGAAATCAAGTAATTGATCACAATGGGTCTCGGAATTTTCAACACGCTATCAAAAACCTTTGAAGAAGTTTTTGGATATTGAAATGAGAAAACTCTTTGTTTCGTCTGAGGCTTGAAAAGTTTTCGAATTTTTTTGTTGATTTAGATATCATATTTTCCCTCATACTTGAGCCACTGCAATAATAGTCATTACGGTTTTGCCGGACATGCTCTTTTAATCCTGAATTTCTTTAATTCCGTTATCATCAGTGCTAACCATTCCACGGGGAGATTTGGAAAAGCTTTAAAGGTACTTGATGAAGTTCTTGAAAAAGGGGAGCTAAAGGCCTCCTTTTTATTTTCATAAGTCATCTTCCTCAATATTGATGTGAATACCTCTTTTGGCGAGTTCATTGAAAATGTCTTCCGGCATAAATACTTCTTCCGGAATAACGGCGCCTGTTATTCGCTTTGTCTTTCCCGCAGCAATAAGTATTACTCCGATAGCCATGGGTATGCCTACACAGCGGGTATATGAACGAAGGCCTTCCCATCCTTCAACCGATCCGTCCGATGATGGATGCGTATGCGTGAGTGTATAGCGTTTCTTCCGCCCGTCTTTGCTTCCTTCCACTTCCACATGCAAGGCATAACCGTAGAGTTGCGTTTTCTGTCCTTTTTCCGAGTGGATGAGGTATTGTGCAATACAATCCATAATGCCAGCTTCACTTCCATTTACAGTTATCTTCTCATTTTTTAAGAAACCCCAGTGGTATAATGCCTTTATCAATTTCATGTTTTCCTCAGGCCATGAACCGCGAACTTCGATCAAACCGGCATCTCTTCCATTGTTTTTTAGCCATTTTGACAGGGTGAATGTTTCAGAATGAGGAATGATGTATTGCTCCAAAGCCGGATAAGGAGGCGGCAATTCTATTATTCGTGGGCGCGCAAATGGCGGTACTTGTTTCAACCGGCCATTTTCATAAACTACGCGGCCGGGCAATTCCGGATCATATTCATAAGTTGTCGTTTCAGTAATGGATTTCGAAAAAGCTATCGGCCTGAAAGAACCGTGGCTTACCCTTACGGCATCCAAACCATCAAGGCGGTTACAGGCATACACAGCCATCATATTGGTTGTTCCCGGGGTCATTCCAAATCCGGGGACCATAATCTTACCATTGGCTTTGAATATCTCATCGTATTCATACTCTTCGCCAAATCCATTAAGGTTAATACCGTGACAGTTTGCCTGAGCGATACACCTGGTGGATTGCTTGTTTAATGAAATAGTGGTCCCATCCATTACAATATCGTACGGTTTCATCCGCTCAACTGCTTCATTCGTGTTGGTAATATCTATTTTTACCCAGTCTACTACCGGATTTTTTAACCATTCCGCTACTTCCCGGGCAGCATTTTCGTCATAATCACCGATCGTTATCTTTTCAAAATTGCCGAATTGAACCAGGTCAAGAGCCGCTTCGCGGGCAATTTTCCCCGCTCCTCCTAAACAAAAAACTTTCATAACATTTATTTTTAGTATTTATTTCTACTAAGAAACCGTAGCATTAATATTCTGAAAACATGAAATGCATGAATGTTGGGAAGTATCATGAACAAATTCATGAATTAATTAATAGTTAAAGTTGAAGTAATCTCTTATTGAAAAACAGGGAATTATGGATCATTTGGATAAATCGACATATGGGGAGATCATCGAATTTCAACAATTGATTAAAAGCTATCGTGCAGCAGGCATACGAATGAAGCGCATCGCCGATCAGCTATCCGTTCAGCCGTCGGTTTTATCGGCATTGTATACAACCGTATTTCCTGAAATAGTAAAGCAGGGACCTGCCCCTTTTGACCTGAACTATGTTGAAGAGGCATTTCGAAAGGTCAATAATGTGTCGGTAAAATTTATCGAAAAGTTGGGACCCGCCATGCGCAGCCTGAAGCAACTTGATAAAACAGGCACCATTGCTCATCGATCTGAACTTGAAAAATGGTTTGAAAACCTTAACAGGCATTATAACAACAGTTATGAAAAGATTGGAGCCCAGTTCGATGGCATTTATCATTGTTACACGATTTCTTCAAATCAAAACAAGCTAAAGCAAGATGTCTTGCTTATAACATCAAATGAGTCGGCTAAAACCATAAAGGTAAAAAAAGGTAATAAGAGGTCAGGGAACAGTTTTGCCGGCTATTTAACTATTACGAACGAACTCCAGGTATCCATTCAGTTGATAAATTCGACTGACCAGTTGAAAGAGTCGGAGACAATTTACTTTAATTTGCCTATTGTTAAGCAACCTACAGTTATTATGGGTATATTGTCCGGTCTTGATTATAACCGCCAACCGATATCCCGCCGGATTGTTTTGCAACGATTGTCGATCAATGGAAATAGCATTGATTGGTTCAATGTGTTTGAGGTCCAGTTTATTGATGATGAGTCATTGGATGAAGATCAATATTTAATATTCAAATTTCTTAACAATAAACAGAGCACAATACGCTCCTTCAGTTTGCCGGATCCACTTTATAGTATATCTGATCTTGAGAAACAAAGTAGATTATTCGAATTTCTTTTTGATGATAAAAACGAATAAAATGGCTGCATGGGAACATCACGGTCAAAGGCATTGAAGATCCAGTAAAACAGCGGAATATGTGCAAGTATGAAAACGGTCATACCCAAGCGATTATTTAATGCGCGAAGTCCGGGGAATATCCGCCATTCGCGACACCTTACGGCATCCATTTCGTGGATAAGAATAAAAACGAGCCCGAGCAGGAAAAAAGTATTCATGTATTAATAATACACTTTTGAAGAAGAATAAATTCAGTTAGCCATAAACTTTTGCCAGCAATGTAAATCCTCCAAATTCGAAATCCCGCGACCAAAACATTCGATGGTTAAAGATTGATCATCCGGAAAGTTACGAAGCAGGATTTTAGAGATGGGATACATAATAAACGCACGCTTCATTCTATTTTATATTTACAGACCATAGCCCGCTTTTGTTTCCTACAAAATGAGGGGTCGTCCGGCTACTTGATTTTACAAGAGACCGTAATGCTTTATGAATGTATAAATTGTTTCAGGGGTTTTAAGGACAATAGGATGTTGTTAAAATAAAAGGAGGAATTCGGGCGCATTTTTTTCAATTTTGGGAATTCTTTACTCAGGATTTCTCGTTTATAGAAGTGAATTGTTTTTTTGATGTATGACAGGCAGAAAGCTGTATCTATATTTTTTTTCAGGGACAGGGAACGCGAAAAGCGTAACGACATGGATCAAAAATGTGGCATCGGACCTGGGATATGATGTGAGCGCCCATGATATTTCGGATAGGGAAAGATTATTGGCGTACCACCGAGAGAAAGGTTCTACAATTGGTTTTATCTCCCCCACTCACGGATTCAATTTCCCACCGATCATGCTTCATTTCCTATTTCGATTCCCAAATGGAAAAGGTCAGAAAGCTTTTTTGGTCAATACGAGGGGCGGGCTGAAAATGGGGAAATATTTTTTGCCCGGATTGAGCGGAATGGCGCAATACGGCAGCGCTTTATTGTTGCTTCTCAAAGGATACCGGATTGTTGGGATGCATCCTATTGATTTGCCTTCCAATTGGATATCGCTCCATCCTGGATTAAAAGCAAAAGTGATCCGGTCGATATTTGAAAAAAGAAAAGAGGAAACAATAATGTTTGCCACGAAAATCCTTCGGGGGAAACGCGACTTGAAGGCGTTGAGGGATCTTGTTCAGGATGTATTGATCACCCCGGTCGGTATTCTTTACTACTTCTTTGGGCGCTATTTTCTCGCCAAGTCATTTATAGCCTCGGCAGACTGCAACATCTGCGGACAGTGCATCAAATCCTGTCCGGTGAAAGCGATCAACCTTGTCGGAGGCCGGCCTTTTTGGACCTATAAATGTGAAAGCTGCATGAAATGCATGAATCACTGCCCTGAGCGGGCTATTGAAACAGCTCACGGGTTTTTAACCGTTGTAATTGTACTGGTCAATACCTTTGTGCTCTATTTTGTTTACGACGGCTTGAAATTAGGTGGATGGCTAAATGGTTCGGGTTGGTTGCCCTATGTTTCATCGATCATATTTGATTCAGCGGTGTTCTTACTGTGTATTTTTGCCGCTTACAGATTGATGCATTTTTTAAAAAGATTCACCCCTTTTGAAAGGATGGCCACGTACACGTCGTTGACCAGGTACGCTTTCTGGAGACGCTACAGACCGAAAAAGCACATCAAGAAGATGTGACCTGGCGAGTATTAATGTTTAAAAAAAATGCCATTACTCCTGATGAAGGCAGTACATGGCATTTTGTGAATATAATAAAAATCCAGATTCAGTTTCAGGAAGAAAGGGCAAACCTAATTTTTTAGTGTGGCCTGATCTTCTTGCTTGTGACCTTTTACAAGTTCATCGACGGTTTCGGAAATGCTCTTTTTTGTTGCTTCCAAGGCACCTTCTGCAAAGTCATGCAAATCATTCTGTAGCTTATGAGCGGTGTCAGAGATTTTCTTCCTCGTTCCTTTTCCGCTGTCCGGAGCTATTAAGAGCCCTGTGAGCAAGCCGCCCATGGCACCTATGAAAAAGCCCGTTAGAATTTTAAAAGCATCATTCTTCATGGTTATTTGATTTTAGTATTTACTCGTGTTTATACAGTATTATACGTTGAAAAGAGCAAAACGATCGCGTAAAACGCCTTTAGTTGAATAAATTTCCGGATCAGCACTCCGTTTATGATATGAATCATAAATCTTTGGAGGGGAGAGCTATAACTTTATCGGTCATTATTAACCAAACGCATATGAACGGGAATAAGATTTTGGATGTAAGGGAGATTGACAAACGGTTTCGAAAAAAGATCATTTTAAGTCTTTTCGATGAACTGAAGGACGGGCAGCAATTGGAATTAATTAGCGATCACAGCCTCGCTCCGCTTCAAAAACTATTTCAAAAAGAAAAGCATGGGTTCCACGAGTGGACGGATCTTGAAAGCGGCCCTGAATCGTGGAAAATTGTCATTCGAAAAACAGAATCGCTGAACCTTACCATTAACGAAATTCTAAAACAATTCCCATTTTCCATAAATGTCTTGGAGCAGCACGCCATACCGTATTTTAAGTACGGATCAAGTAAGCTAAGCGACGTAAGCGAAAATGCACAGGCTGTATACGAGGAGATAAAAAAATCGCAACAACTGCCGGTGAATCCATTGAGAACGGACCGGTGGTCTATTGGTTTTACGGTCGACTATATTGTAAATAATCATCATACTTATGTAAAGGAGATGATCCCCGAACTGGAAGCTTTGATTGATCATCTGGTTGCAGCTCATGCGGCCACCCATCCGCAATTGCCAATGATCCGGGAAAAATTTGCAGAATTTAAACTGGAGCTCACGGAGCATATGAACGATGAAGAAGACATCGTATTTCCATCCTTTAAAGATCTCGAGAACTCGATCGATGATGGGAATATTGAAGAATGGAAAGAACAGGATGATTCTATAAACTGGATGGAAGAGGATCATATACTTACCGGGACCACCTTGAAGTCGATGAGAAATTTTTGCAATAATTACGTAGCCCCAAAGGATAGCAGCCCGGGATTTAAAATTCTGTACGAAGAACTCAGGAAATTTGAAATGGATATGCATTTCCACATGCATCTGGAGAATAATGTACTTTTTACGAAGGTTGAAAGCACATTGAATAAACGGGACAATCGCTGATCAGATCGAATAAATCGTGGAGTTCGTAGGCATTGTTTAAAAAAAAATGCTTAATATTTGGAACAGGTGTCAGGAGGGTGATCAGATGATTATATCTATAGAACTGCTTCGGGAAAAGAAAGCTTATTTTTTTGATGTTCAAAAGGATGATTACATTTTTTCCGAAGATGAACCGGCCTCATTCTATTTTCAGGTTATTTCGGGCACCGTGAAGATGTCCAGTTACAGCGAAAACGGTCAGGAATTTATTCAGGGAATATTTAAAACAGGGCAAAGCTTTGGAGAACCTGCCGTATTCGGGGAATTTCCCTATCCGAATAACGCCATAGCTACCGAAAAATCGACAATTGCCAGATTGCCGAAAGACGTATTTTTCGAATTGCTTCAAGAGAATTTTGAGGTCCACAAGAAGTTTAATGCCCTGCTTTCCAACCGGTTGAGGTACAAAGCCATTCTGCTCAAAGAGATTTCGTCCTACTGCCCCGATCATGTAATTCTTACCCTGCTAAAATATCTCAGGGACAATTCCGATGAAAAGGACAAATCCCGCTTTTATGTCCCTTTCACAAGACAGCAAATTGCGGATATGACGGGATTGCGCGTTGAGACAGTTATTCGCACGGTAAAGAAATTACAGAAGGACGGCAAACTTGAGATACGCCAGCACAAGATCTATCTCCCCTAGTATTAAGTAAAATTAAAAACGACGTTAATGTTATTTCGAGGCTCCTACCTTGTCACCTCGACATCAGGAGCGATCTGGCTTATTCGTGGTGGCCCGGTGTTGATTGAACCAGATTTCTCACTCTGTTTGAAATGACACGTTACTTTTTACTCAACACTAATTCATTTATCGGAGATTTCGCGGGTCAATTTAGTTTTTCTCCGGGCATTGAAGCTTTATGATTGAGATCATATGTGTGACTGGATTTACGCGTATAAATTGACCATAAATTCGTAAAGTACTGTTATATCAAATTCAGAAATATGAAATCAATTGGATCAATTTTTTTATCTGTGGCGATTGCAATTTTGATGGTGGCATGTGGTGGTTCGGGCAAAAAAGACAAAGGGAAATTCGCTCCTCCCACCAAGGCGAAGCCTTTGACCTACGAAGAAGCTGTTGCAGATTGGAAAAATCAAAAAGGACTCGGCCCGATAAAGCATGTTGAGCTGGGAGAAATTGATCCGGAGCTGGCAAAAAAAGGTGAGGAAATATATGTATTGAAGTGTACGGCTTGTCATGCGCCGGATAAGGAAAAGCTTGGTCCCGCACCTACCGGAATTATGGAAAGAAGGACACCGGAATGGATCATGAATATGATCCTGAATCCGGAAGAAATGGCCATGAAAGACCCGATAGGAAGAGGAATGCTCGTGAAATACAATACGGTCATGGCCAATCAGGGATTGACGGAAGAAGATGCCAGGGCAGTCCTCGAATACTTCAGGACATTATGATGAAATACCCACAAATTACCTTTTAATAAAACTATAAGCACTATGAGATCAAATACGTTCATTTTCACCTTACTTATTGTTGCTTCGCTCCTTATTTATTCCGGGTGCGGCACGGGTAACGGTTCAGGCGCACTGAGTACCGCAAACGTTGCGGAAAAAGTGTATGTCGCTCCGGGAGAGCAAGATCAATATTATGAATTCTTCTCCGGAGGATTTAGCGGCCAGGTGACTGTTCATGGCCTTCCGTCAGGCAGATTACTTAAAATCATTCCCGTATTTAGCTTGGATGCCGAAAAAGGTTATGGATTCAATGAAGAAACCAAACCATTGCTGATGACCACCTACGGCTTCATTCCCTGGGATGATTCTCACCATCCGAAACTGTCTCAGACCAGCGGGGTTCACGACGGAAAATTTCTGTTTATAAACGGAAATAATACCCCCAGGGTGGCAAGAATCGATCTTTCCACGTTTGAAACAACCGAGATCATTCAGATTCCGAATTCCGCCGGTTGTCATGCCTCTCCATATCCCACGGAAAATACGGAATATTTAGTGGCAGGGACACGATTTAGTGTGCCGATTCCGCAAAAAGATGTTCCGATAAATAGTTACAAAGAAAACTTTAAAGGCACTTTCACATTTATCAGCGGCGGTCAGGAACCGGGGACTATGGACATTGCCTTCCAGATATTGGCCCCCGGCTATGACTATGACCTGGCACACTCCGGTAAAGGTGTATCTCACGGCTGGTCGTTCTTCACAAGTTACAACGTAGAGGAGGAAAACACCTTAAAAGAAAAGAACTCATCTCAATACGATAAAGATTATATTGCCGCAGTGAACTGGAAGAAAGCCGAAGAATATATTGCCCAAGGCAAATTCCAGGAGTGGCCGTCGGAATATTATCATAATTATTACGATGATCATACGCATATGGCCACTGCAACTAAAAAGAAGGGCGTAAAGGTGCTCATCCCTTCCGAATGTCCGGGATTGGTATACTATTTGCCGACTCCGAAATCCCCTCATGGCGTGGATGTGAGTCCGACAGGTGAATTTATTGTCGGAAGTGGGAAGTTGTCGGCAGACCTCACGGTTCATTCCTTTGAAAAAATGCTGGCCGCTATTGAAGCCGAAAAATTTGATGAAGTTGTCGACGGCATTCCGGTAATTAACTTTGACGCCGTTGTTGCAGGTACCGTATCTTCCGGAGGTCTTGGGCCGTTACATACCGAATTCGATGGAAGAGGGCACGGGTATACGTCGTTCTTTATTTCTTCGGAGGTGGTTAAGTGGAGCCTCGAAACGTACGAGGTTGTCGATAGAATTCCCGCATATTATTCGATCGGACACCTGAGCATTCCGGGAGGCGGATCTATGAAGCCCTGGGAAGACGGTAAGTATTTGATTGCCATGAATAAGATTACCAAAGACCGTTATCTTCCCACCGGTCCGGAGATGGCCCATTCGGCACAGCTTTACGATATATCGGGAGATAAGATGGAACTGTTGCTCGATTTCCCGACCATGGGGGAACCGCATTATGCCCAGGGGATTCATGCTTCGGCCATTGTAGATAAACAAGTGAAATTCTTCCCGCTGGAAGAAAATAATCACCCGCATAAGGCCTTAACCGAGGCAGATACGAAAGTGGAGCGAAAAGGCAATGAAGTGCATATCTATGCCACCATGATCAGAAGCCATTTTGCACCGGATAATATTGAAGGAATAAGGGTCGGAGACAAGGTATACTGGCATGTAACAAATCTCGAGCAGGATTGGGACGTGCCTCATGGCCTGGCTGTGATGGGAGCGGAAAACGCCGAACTGTTGATCATGCCCGGTCAGACGGAAACTTTGGTCTGGACGCCAAAAGAGCCGGGTGTGTATCCGTTCTATTGTACGGATTTCTGTTCTGCCTTACACCAGGAGATGCAAGGATATGTAAGAGTGTCTGCACAAAATGCAAATACAAAAATGACCTGGAGTCTTGGCGATGAAGTCTTCGGCGAATAGCGAGTTGATGGTGTTGTTTATTTATTGGTGATGGATTTTCCATCAAAGGCATCGCTGCGTAGTGTAGCGATGCCTATTTTGATTCATTTTTTAGTCAATTCAAAAAAACTTTTGTAAATGCGACATGTTCCGAGAATCATATTTCTTGCAGGCGCTGTGGCCCTTTTGGGTACATTTCTGGCGCCCATCTGGAGAATAACACTGGAAGCTCCCCAATATCCCCAGGGAGTTACCATGTATATCTGGATAAACAAACTCGGGGGTGACGAGCCGGGAACCTTGCAGAACATAAATATACTGAACCACTATGTCGGGATGAAAATGATCGAACCGGAGTCGATTCCGGAGCTCAAGTATTTTCCGAAAATTATTATTGGTATGGCTGTTCTGGGTGTTGTTTTTGGCCTCATCAACAACAAAAAGTTGTGGATTACCTGGGGGATCCTTCTGGTAATATTAGGCGCATTGGGCATCTATGATTTTTATTTATGGGAATATGATTACGGGCACAATCTGTCCGACGATGCACCGATAAAAGTACCTGGCCAGGCGTATCAGCCACCACTGTTCGGATCGAAAATGTTGTTGAATTTCAATGCCATTTCTTATCCTCATTACGGGGCTGCTTTTATTGGGATTGCAATGATATTTTCATTTGTATCATTTTATCTTAAAAAGAAAGAAGAAGACAAATAGCACATCAATGCAGCGTTTTGAGTTAAAAATATTTTTGACAGTCGCCGTCAACATTTTTTTGTGGACCGGCTGCAACCCGGAAGGCAAACCGATTGCCTACGGTGAGGACAAATGCGAATTTTGCAGGATGTCGATTGTAGACCGGCGATTTGGAGGAGAGGTTGTTACCAACAAGGGCAAGATATACAAGTTTGATGCCGTAGAATGTACGCTTAACTTTTTAGACCGGGAAGATGTGGATGAATCAAAAATAAAATTGGTCCTTACAAATACCTATGATACTCCCGGGAAACTCAACAATGCTTTTGAATGCTATTATTTGAAAAGTGAAAATATGCCAAGCCCGATGGGCATGTTTTTAAATCCGTTCTCAAGTGCGGCCGAAGCGTTAAACTATCAAAAAGCGAATAACGGAATCGTAATGAAATGGGATGAGCTGCGGGCTGATTTTGCAAATCTCAGATAGCGTGAGGATATGTACCGGTTTTCCTTCATATCGATTTTATCGTTGTTGTCCATGTCCGGTTTATTTGCGGGAACAATAAACGTCCGGCAAGACTGGCCGTGCAATTCCATCAAAAGTGCCGCAGATCTTGCTTCTCCGTTTGATACCGTATATGTGCACCCGGGCCGATATGTGGAATATGATATTGTGATCGATAAACCACTCCATATCATCGGTATTGACCGGCCGGTAATCGATGGCGATCATAAATCAGAAATTATAACGGTAAAGTCGGACAGTGTTTTGATCAAGGGATTTCGGATCAGGAATGTGGGTTTTTCCTTTACAAAGGATTGGGCCGGGATCAAAATTGACAATAAGGACCATTGCACCATTGAGGATAATGAAATTTTAGACAGCTATTTTGGAATTTACCTTAAGAAGTCCGATCATTCCGTAATTCGAAACAACTATTTGAAGAGTAAAGCGGAAAATGAAGTTAACTCCGGCAACGGAATTCATTTGTGGTATTGTGAAAACATACGTATTGAAAACAATCGGATTCATGGACATCGCGATGGTATTTATTTCGAATTTGTCGAACACAGTAAAATCATCGGAAATCTAAGTGAGGGGAATATACGGTATGGGCTTCACTTTATGTTCTCCAATCACGACGACTATATCGGAAACACCTTTAAAAACAATGGCACAGGTGTGGCGGTCATGTTCTCCGATCATATTAATATGAAAAAAAACCATTTTGTAGATAACTGGGGGACTACAAACTACGGATTACTTTTTAAGGAGATCTACGATGGCGAACTTTCCGAAAACATTTTTGAAAATAATACAACCGCAATTTTTGCGGACGGATCGAACCGAATTAAAATTATCAACAATGAATTCAGGGGTAACGGATGGGCGATGAACATTTTCAGCAGTTGCATGGATAATGAGATTGCCTACAATAATTTTATATCCAACACGTTCGACCTGACGACCAATGGCAAGCGAAACAATAACAACTTTCACGATAACTTTTGGGACCAGTACACAGGATACGACTTAGACAAAGACGGAGTTGGAGACGTGCCGTACCGGCCGGTGCGATTATTTTCATATCTTATTGGTCGTATTCCGGAATCTATCATCCTTTTGCGCAGCTTTTTCATAGATATGATTAATATTGCAGAAAAGGTAGCTCCGGTCCTGACGCCTCAGTCGCTTACGGATGAGCGGCCTCGGATGAAGTTAATTGTCTATGATCGAAATAAAGGGGATTGAAAAGAAATTCGGGAGTCTGGAAGTATTGAAAGGCTTTGATCTTTCATTATCAAGAGGAAAAATTACCGCTGTTCTCGGTCCGAACGGATCAGGTAAAACTACATTGATCAAATCGATCTTGGGCCTTGTCGTTCCTACCGTGGGAGAAATACGCTTTCAGGGACAAACGATTTTTAATGACTGGAAATACAGGAAGGAAGTCGGATATCTCCCGCAAATCGCCCGGTTCCCGGAAAATTTGAAAGTAAAGGAACTCTTTAAACTCATCGAGGATATCCGGGAAGCGCAGGGGAACCCCGAAGGGTTGATCCACAGTTTTGGACTGGAGGATTTCTTAAATAAAAAACTTCGGTTCTTATCCGGAGGTACCCGGCAAAAAGTGAACCTCGTACTTACGTTTATGTTTGACTGTCCGTTGTACATCCTGGATGAACCCACTTCGGGACTTGATCCGATCGCACTGATCCGGTTAAAAGACCTGATAAAAGAAAAGAAAAACAAAGGGATTACTTTTTTAGTGACCACCCATATAATGAGCCTGGTCGAGGAAATATCTGATGAGCTTATATTTTTGCTGGAAGGACAGGTATATTTCAAGGGAACGTATGTTGAAATGTTGAACGCTGAAAAAGAAGAAAATCTCGAACGGGCCATTGCTAACATATTGGAAAAGGAGCATGCTAAAGATTCTTAAATACAGCTTTTTTGATCTTATTCGCAGCAGGTGGAGTATCATTTACTTCTTTTTCTATTTCGTTACGGGAATGGTTTTGCTGTACCTGAGCAATGATGTTTCAAAAGCCGTGGCAAGCCTCATGAATGTCACTTTTATCCTCACGCCACTCATAGGAACCATTTTTGGCGTCATGAATTTTTACAACTCCAGGGAATTTATTGAGCTGTTGCTCGCACAGCCGGTGCCGCGAAAAAACATCTTTCTGGGGATGTTTTTGGGAATAAGCACATCGCTGTCGTTAAGTCTGTTCCTGGGGATGGGTTTGCCATTTTTAATCTTCGGTACATTTGGTTCCGATCAGATCATGAGTCTCGTTTTTCTGCTGATCTCAGGGATATTCCTTACATTTATTTTTACAGCCCTGGCATTTTATATTGCTCTCGTAAATGAAAATCGATTGAAAGGTTTTGGTTTGGCAATTCTGATCTGGCTTTTTATGGCTTTTATTTATGATGGCGTTTTCCTGCTTTTATTGATCTTTTTGCAGGAGTATCCCATCGAAAAATTTGCAATTGCCATGTCACTTTTCAACCCGGTTGACCTCAGCCGGATTCTCATCATGCTCAAACTGGATATTTCAGCGCTTATGGGGTATACAGGCGCGGTTTTCAATAAATTTTTCGGAAATAATTCAGGGATGCTTATTTCTATTGCCGCTTTGATCATCTGGTCTGCCGTCCCCGTTTTTCTGATCTTGAAAAAAAGCGCTAAAAAGGATTTTTAGGTTGCCAGGTTGTTCGGGGGTACCCCGGATTCTTCCAAACCGAGCGGATGCCAATAACATGTTCACGAGTGTTTTAGGTAATATCAGCCAGACAGGTTCAGCGAATTTCCCGGATTGATTATTTATTATCTTACGGGACCGGTCTCGATCAAAAAAAGTCCTCAGTGAAGCTTCACCGAGGACTTTGGGGTTATTGATCCATTGTCTGCCGGCTGTTTATTCGGGTGGAAGCAACACCGCATCTACAACGTGTACTATTCCGTTGGATGCTTCTACCGTACCCAGAATTTTAGCCCCTTCCACATAATATGCATCCTCTTTCTTCTCGATTTTTATGTTCACGCCGGTTGCCTGGCCCAATACCAGACCATCTTTCAGATCGCTTTCTTTGTAGGTGCCAGGCGTGGCATGATGCGTAATGATTCTCATCAGTGTCTTCTTGTTCTCGGGTTTTAGCAAATTGTCTACCGTCCCTTCGGGCAGTTTTTCAAATGCGGCATTGTTTGGAGCAAATACGGTCAGAGGCCCCGGGTTGGCAAGGACATCGGCCATGCCGGCGGCCTGAACTGCTGCCACCAACGTTGTATGATCTTTCGACGCTGCCGCGATCTGTACAATATTTCTTGCAGATAAATCATCCTTAACAGATGCCTGCCCGCCTTTTAGCGGAGTTCTTTCCGCCCCGGCGACTTGTTGCTCGGCGCCCCTATTGCCCCCGCAGGAGACACATAAAAAAAGTATCAATGGGATGTAGGTAAAAAGGTTCAATTTTCTCATAGTTATCGATGTAAAGGTTTTGATAATGTGATTCAAGATATCTAAAAGAGCCAAAATATAATTATGATCTCAATCATAATGGCTCGCACAATTTTACCGGCTTCACGGTCGCTGCAGGCGTTAACCCGATCTTTCGGACAGGCACCGAAGCACTGCAAAAGAGATTTTTAAATATACTGTGATCTCAATCATAAAAGCCGGAAAATAAATGGCCTAAATTAGAATGATTATAAATAAGGGATTATTATTTGAAGAGTAATGGAAAAACAATCATTTGAACCGGGAAAAATTTACAGCTTGAATAAATCAATTCAGGTAGCCGAAGGCGGTATCGTAAGTAAGCAATTCATCAAAAACAAAGGTGGTAATATTACGCTTTTTGCCTTTGACAAGGGGCAGGGATTAAGTGAACATACAGCCCCATTCGACGCCGTCGTGCAGATCATAGACGGAAAGGCTGAAGTGTCGATAGATGGTAAAAGCCGGATCGTTTCGGAAGGAGAAATGATCGTTATGCCGGCAAATATCCCACATGCTTTGCATGCCGCTGAAGCATTTAAAATGTGTTTGATCATGCTCAAGAATTAACCATGAACAGGAAGATCTTTTTAGTCCTGCCCTTTGTGCTGATTTCGTTAATCACAGGGATTCTGGCGGGTTTGTTTAGAATGGGCTGGTCGATTCCCATCGGAGAAGTTGCCGGAGAGCACGGCGCCCTGATGGTGGGAAGTTTCCTGGGCACGTTGATTTGTCTTGAGCGTATTGTAGTACTGAAGAAAAAGTGGCTTTATGTGATTCCGGTGATTTCAGGATTGAGTCTGGTATTTTTCTTTCTCGGAATCCGGCAATTGGCATTTGCTTCATTGACAGCCGGAAGCCTTGGCCTGATCTATATCTATATTGATCTCGTAAACAGGTTCAGGGAGTACTATTTTTACATCATGATGTTTGGAGCGATAAGCTGGGCAGTAGGAAACATCATTATGATGATCAGCCCATTTTATCCGGGGGTAGTGCCCTGGTGGATGGCCTTTATACTGCTTACGGTATTTGGGGAGCGTTTGGAATTGAGCAAATTTTTGCCTCAATCCAGAAACAAGCGGATTACCATGATTATAGTCATCTCGGTATTTATGGCAGGTTTGGTTATTCCGTATCATTCGACCGGAAAGTATATTTCAGGTATTGGGATGATCTGTATGTCGGCCTGGCTGCTCCAATATGATATAGCGAGAAAATCGGTTAAGTCGAAAGGCATGCACCGGTATACCGGCTCACTGCTTCTCGCGGGATATGTATGGATGATCGCATGCGGGCTTTTGATGATTACGGATTTTGAGAGCCTGTTTAATTATGACGCCATGTTGCATGCCTTTTTTCTCGGTTTTACGTTTTCAATGATATTTGCACATGCACCGATAATTTTTCCCGGTGTTGCGGGCTTATCAATCAAACCATTTCACAACTCGCTATTTATCTGGGCTGTTTTGCTGCAGGCCACCCTGGTTTTGAGAATTGTTTATGGTTTAATGATGGATTCATACTTCAGGAAAATTTTTGGAATGACCAATGGAATCGTAATACTGCTTTTTTTCATTAACTTAGTAATACTGATTTTAACCAGACAAAAGAAGACGTTTGATATCAAAAGGTAGGGTAACGCGCATTGGATTATTTTTTGCCATAGCCAATTTTCTGGCAACAGCAGGTATCGGCGTTTTACTCAGATACAATGGCATCTCGCCAATCGAGTCATTTTCAGACAGATATTGGATCCACGCGCATTCTCATGCGGGCTTCCTCGGATGGATTTTTATGGCTTTAGTAACCCTGGCTTTTGCCATGATTTTGCCGAAGAGCGCCAGGGTCAACAGGAGAATGTATCGCCTGTTGATCTATATGCAAATCGCAGTTATAGGAATGCTGGTGACTTTTCCATTTATGGGCTATGCCGCCCCGTCTATTTTCTTTTCGACCGCACATATGATCTTCTCATTTGTGTTTGTTGTGCTTTTCTTTCGGCAGGTCGCAAGTAATTCCCTATCTGTCAAATTCTTCAAGGCGGGACTTGTATTTATGCTGATCTCCGGACTTGGCCCGATCGCACTTGGTCCGATAATAGTTTTTGATCTTAGAGATACGGCTGTTTACGATATGGCTGTATATTTTTATTTACATTTTCAATACAACGGCTGGTTTACCTTAGCTGTATTTGGATTGCTGTTTAAATTTATGGAAGACCTGGGCTCAACCGTAGATTCTGTTAAAGGGAGAACACTCTATCGGCTATTGGTTTACTCGGTAATATTAACGCTCGCTTTATCCGCCATCGGATTTCAGAACGCACGCTACGCAAGAGTTGTCGGTATCGGAGGGGCTTTGATGCAATTGTGGGCAGGGTATTTGCTTTTGATGATCCTCTTTAAAAAGGATCGGTTTGCCGCATATGTGAAGGGAGGACTGGCAAAGTGGTTATTTGGGATCGCGTTGTTTTCGTGGCTGCTAAAAATTATGATGCAGATGTTGTCCGGCTTGCCTGTTATTTCTGATTTCGTTTACCTGAGCAGAGATGCGATCATGATGTATTTACACCTGTCTTTTTTGGGTTTTGCGACATGCTTCATTTTTGGCTTGTTATTGATAAAAAATCATCTGTTCACTATAAACCTGGTCTCAAAAATCGGATTTGGAGTAATCGTCACAGGAATAATAGTCATGGAAGTGGCAATCGGATTGAGGTCCTTACCCCAATATCTCAGTTTGGAGCTGATGCAATCGCTGAACCAAATTCTGTTTTTTGATTCCATTTTAATATTTACCGGTGTATTTATCATTCTGTTCTTTGCATTTCTCTTGTCAAATCGAGCAATAAAACAAAGGTATTATTCATGAGGCCGTATCGATATAATCACTATTTTTGCGCCCTAAATGTAAGCATATGAGCAGTTTTGTAAAGCTCAGAAAGACGATCAAGTACAACTTCATCCTCCTGTTTATCAGATTTCTGCTTTTTATGGTCAAAGTACTGCCGTGGAAATTAACCAGCCACATATGTGATCGGGTAGGGTTGATGGCCTATTATATGCTGAAAAAGGAACGGCTAAAAACCATTAATAACCTCACGATTGCCTATGGCAAGGAGAAGACCGGGTTCGAGATACGGGAAATGGCAAAGGAAGTGTTCAGAAATCTGGGCCGGGCAGGAGCGGAATTGGCTATTAAGCTTAAGATAAATGACAGGAAGAAATATTTCGGCAATGTAGAGGTGATCGGAAAAGAGCATGCGGAGAAGGCTTACGCAAGAGGCAAAGGCATCATAAATATTGTGCCCCATCTCGGTTGTTGGGAGGCGCTTTCCAAAGCATATACCATGTTGGGTTTTAGCGCTGGCGCTGTTGCTAAAAACCTGAAGAATGAAAAATTGAATGCGTGGGTGATCGATCACCGGGAGTTTGAAGGATTTAAGGTGCTTCCCCGGGGGAGTACCTATAAGACGATTCTGCAGTTTTTAAAGCAAAACAATAGCCTGGGAATGTTGATCGATCAGGATACGGACGTGAAGAGTGTATTTGTGGATTTTTACGGAAAGCCTGCCTATACGCCCATTGGGGCGGCGATGCTGGCGTTGGATTCCGACGCTGCCGTATTTACGACATCTTATATCAGAACGGAAGGGAACAAGTACCAGTTTATTTTTGGTGAGGCTATGGAAGTTATCCGGACAGGAAACCGAAAAGAAGAATTGCAACTCAATACGGAGCGGTTTCATGCAGCGGTAGAAAAGCAAATCAAGGCATATCCAACCCAATGGGTATGGATGCATGAACGCTGGAAGACCACTCCTGAAATCGTAGAAGCCAGGGATCGCGAAAAACAGGAACTGAGAAGGAAAAGGAGAGCGGAAAGATTGAAGGAAGGAACTTAATCCTCCCTTCATCGGTTAGTTTGAAATTGTCGTCCGATACCATGTTATCTTTCTCGTATAGTACATGGTAAGTGCCAGGATGATGAAAAGACCGATACTTCCTGCCAGCAGGGCGTAGGTCTCTATTTGGATGATGAGGAAAAGGAAGCCGTAAATGATGATCAGCGACCCGGTGAGCAGAAAGGCCAATCGTTTGTTCGACAGCACGGCACTGGAGTACAAGGCGATTAGTCCGATTACGGAGATGCTGGAGACCCAGTAGGCCACGTTAAACCCAAGGTGTTCGGATATGGAAAGCAGCAAGGTGTAAAAGATCATTAAGGCCAGGCCGATCAAAATATACTGGAATGCGTGGATGCGCAGTTTTTGTGTTACTTCGATGAGGAAAAACATCAAAAACGAAAGGGTAATGATCAGTATACTGTACTTGGAAGAGCGCAGCGATTTCTGGTAATGATCTGCTGCCACCAGCAGGATGACTCCAAATTTGGAAGCGCCAATGTCGTTTTTACCGGTGCTTACATTCCCCGGATATGTGTTCGCCAGCCCATACAGATCATCCTGGTAATTTTCCTCACCGATGAAATAATTCTGGTTGATCCAGCTCTGTGGATAGTTGCGATTGAAATGCAGCACTTGCCAGGAAGCCTCAAATCCCTTAGGGCCGACGCCTCTTTCTTTGGGCAGGAATGATCCGGTAAAACTGGGGTCTTTCCAGGAGGAAGTCATCTTTACCTCGGTATCTTTTCCAAGAGGAACGAAGTAGAGTCGTTCGCTCCCTTTGAGGGAGATGTCAATGGAGAAATCATTTTCATGAAAATGTCGGATAACCGGTTCCAGAGGCATATGAATGCCCGATTCTGTCAATGCCCCTTGTGAGACACCTGGTAAAAAAGGATGGCTTTGACTCCCAAGGTTTAAAGATACCTGTTTTTCAATGCCTCTTAAGTCACTGATGCCAAGGTTCAGCATTGCCCTCGACCATAAAATATCGCTATCCGGAATGTCCCATTTGGAAAAATCCGGCTTGGGAAATTTACCGGTCAGCGACAGACGAGCTCTATAAACAATCACTCTGAAAATCCCTCTGTAACGCTCCTCAGGGTCAACGACGGATTTTACATTTAATTCCTCCGGAAGGAATGTTGCATATCTGATCACCATTTTCGCTTTCTTTTCATCATCCGGTTCAATACGTTTTTTATATGGAATGATGAGCGAAGGACCTGAAACCGTCTGACTGCGCGACCACTTGTCCGTAACTTCGTGAATCGTTTCCTGCATCCGGCGCTCACGCTCAATAATAAGCGAATTAATCATTGATTTGGGAATGAGTAAAAGCAGGATCAATATGCCAATAGAGATCAGTTTGAAGGTGACGGACTGACTAATGCGTTCATTAATCCTATCCAACATGTTTTTGTTTTGTGTTTCCATGAATTTGTTATTTTGAAAGTACTTTGAAAAACAAAGTGATTGAGAAAAAAAATTACGTGTTTTGATTCGATATTAGCGCTTCCAATGCGTTCAGGTGCTTCTTGAACGCCTGTTTACCCTCTTTTGTTACGAGGTATTTGGTATTTGGTTTTCGGTCGATGAATTGCTTTTTCACTTCGATATAATTTTCCTTTTCCAATGCCTTGATGTGACTGGCAAGGTTTCCGTCCGTAACATCCAAAAGAGACTTCAACCGGTTAAAGTCCGCCTCGGTTTTGGTCAACAAAACCGACATGATCCCCAGCCGCACTTTATTGTCAAATGCTTTATTCAGATCTGATATTAGTCCCTTCACCGCTCGTATTTATAATACATAATCGTACCGTAGAGAATGTGCATCGCACCGAAGCCCAACGCCCAGAAAATCAGTCCGTATCCCGGGAAAAATGCGCAAACCAAACCTAACAATATTTCTACTAATCCCAGGTATTTAATATCTCGCAAGGTGAATTTACTTCCGTTGATCAGGGAAAGACCGTAAAAGATCAGGAAGGAGGGAGCGACGATACTGTAGTATCCCCGACCTACCAGAATGAGGATAAAAATACCTCCTGACAAAAGTGGGATCAACAAGTTTCCCAGCAGATTTCTAAATCCTTCGTCTTTAAAGCTTAGTGAAGCGCCACCACTTTTTCGGGCAGTGAGGATAACTCCCGTGACCACAGCCAGGATTAATACAACCGCGGCAACAATTCCCAACTTGATGATGATCTCCCGCTCATTGACATAGTATTCCCTGCTGCTGAATACGGACTGCTCGATATAAACGATACGGTATCCTATGTAAGAGCCAATCAGCGCGTAAATACCGGCGAGTATGCCTGACAGCCCACTCAGTGAAATAAAAGAGGAGGACCGTTCCATGATATCACGGATTTGTGAAATATCTTCAAGGTAGTCTTTTGTATTTTTCATTTTAAAAGTACTTTGAAATACAAAGTTAGTGATTGTTTTCAGATATCAAACGTTTTTTTGTATTAGTTGCCATGAGGATGTGCAAAAGCGGAGTTTTTCAGGTGCGCAGGTCGCGAACCATTGCATTTATGACGTCTGAGATACCATACGTGTTATTTGTTGATTTATTATATCCGCTCAATCGCTGTAAAGAAGTTAAAGTCTTTCTAGCCCGATCCAATTTATTTCATGTAATACAATTGAGGTAAAATCATGGATTCTTGAATAAATGATCTGCAAATGGCTATCGGGAAAATAACTTCGGTCTTTCTTCTGCTTACAGTGAATACTTTGTGCTTTTCACAGCAAAAACCGCCTATTGAAGCATATCCGTATAACGGATACTCGGATTTACACCAAAAGGCGATATGGCTTCAGGAAGATTTGAGAAAGCACAACCTCTATAAAGGTTTGGTTATGCCGGACGTTCTGCAACCGCCGGTTGGCAACGAGGACCTGACCACGGCTCATCAGGAGGATGGAGGTAATAGGAGCGGACCTTATTTGGCGGCTTTGTGTTATCAGCATCGGGTCACCGGAGAAAACCTCGTGAAAACATGGGCGGATGAGACCTTTGCTGCTATTGAATTTTTGGAAAAGGTAACGGGTGTCCCCGGGATGGTGGCGCGATCATACAACAGGTCGAGTGTACCCCAGGCGCACGAAGAATGGTTCTTTTTTCCAATGGAATGGCATCAGTCAACTTCGTTTCCTGAGTATCGCTGGCTGGGTGATCCCAGTTCGGATACCTACTCGCATTTGATCTATGGGCTTGCCGTTTATCACGATCTTGTGGCTGATGACGGCCGCAAAAAGCGCGTTTCGGAATTAGTGAGCCGTATGGTCAAACGGGAAATGGATTACGGTATGCGCATCGTCGATCTTGACGGAAAAACAACGCTTTGGGGCAATTATAGCCCGTTATTGGATAAGGAGAAAATAAATTATTTACTGCCGCTCATGCATCTAAAGGTGGCCTGGCATGTTTCCGGAGACCGGTCATTTGAGCATAAATATTTTGAGCTGATCGATAAATACCAATACGCAGACCACGCGATGCTCACGGTAAGTTACAAGCCGCCATACGCTTTTTGGGATTCAAAATTGAGCATGGAAGCATTATATCTTCTGTTGAAATACGAGGAGGATCCAAATATTCGCAATAAATATCTCGCCGCCTTAGAGCGCGCGTGGTTGAAAGAGAAGGACAACAATTTTACTGCTTTTGATGTAGTTTATAATCACTATGTACCCGAAGCAGATGGCTTTACCCGGAAATCCATAGACGATATGAGCCATTGGTCAAGAGCGAGAAGGAAAGAGGTAGATCAATACTACAGGCGTCAGGGAGATGACGACCGGGTTGTAGGTACGTGGATAAATGTACCTGTGGATTACATCCGCGCTTATTGGAAAGCAAGATATTACAAAGTATTGAATGAGGATGGAACAATTGGAGTGGGAAATCCGCCGGACTGGGCGAAACCTCCTTTGGACAAATACGACGGTATGGTCCTCATTCCGGCAGGGAGTTTCATCATGGGGAGCGAAATAGGCGATGACGATGAAAAGCCTCGCAGGGAAGTCTACCTGGACGGCTATTATATCGACCGCTTTGAGGTAAGCAATGAATTGTATGCCCGATTTGATGCGGACCACCGATTCGAAGCGGAAAATAACAATGACCCTGTGACCGATGTAAGTTGGTATGAAGCAGATGAATACTGCAGATCCATTGGGAAAAGATTACCGACCGAAGCCGAATGGGAAAAAGCGGCAAGAGGTACTGACGGGCGAAAATATCCCTGGGGAAATATTCACGATTTCAGTTTCAGCGAACCCGACGGAATAGCTGATGAGGCCGCCTGGAGAGCAGGAAAAAGTCCGTTTGGTTTATACTGGACCGTGGGACAAGCGTGGGAGTGGACGGCAGATTGGTATGTTTCGAATCCCCCGGCAATCGTACAACAAGAAAAGTACAAGGTAATTAAAGGTGGCCGATGGCAAGGTGATCCGAGCCACCAAAGAAGCGCCCATAAATATTATATGGATCCTGCAAGCAAAATAAGCGGCTATCATATAGGGATTCGTTGTGCAAGAGGTGATGAATAAAAATCAAATGATTCAAGCATTTAACATGAGCCGTTTACTCGCCGGATTTGCAATCCTATTCTTGTTCAATTGCTGCTCGGCCACTGAGAGGTCCGATTTGGTTTTTGAGAAACTGCTTTGTGAATATTCCGAAACCCCAATTGGAATGGATACACAATCTCCCCGGTTTTCATGGATTATTGCCACATCCGAAAGAGCGAAAAATCAGACCGCATACCAGATTAACGTGGCTACCGAATCGTCGTTTCTTGAAGCCGGGCTACCCGATATGTGGAATTCAAACAAAGTGATGTCCGGAAAAACCACACATATCCGGTACGAAGGCAAACGTCTGGCCAGCAATTCCACTTATTTTTGGAAGGTGCGCATATGGGATGAAGATGGGAAAACCTGTGAGAGCGGGGTCCATGCTTTTTCGACAGGTTTACTTTCGGAAAGTGACTGGAGCGCAAAGTGGATTGGGGCAAATACTGCTTTTGAGCCGAAACCGGAAAAGGGATTTTTCACGGATAAAAATGAAGAATCGGCGCTCGCGGATAGTGTGTATCACAGCGGAAGATCGATCATGCTGAGAAGAAGTTTCGAAATTCCCAGGGAAATAGCCTCGGCCAGGCTATTTATTACGGGTCTGGGTTTTTACGAATCGGAGATAAATGGCGCTCCCGTAGGAGATTTTGTGCTTTCGCCGGCCAAGACCCCTTATCATAAATACATTTTGTACGATACTTATGACGTGACCGATAAGTTAAATACCGGCAAAAATGTAATTGGTATTCACCTCGGAAATGGCTGGTATAATCCGTATAAGAAATGGTGGAAGGAATATCGAATGCAATGGTTTGGATATAAAAAGGCGTTGGCCCAATTACACATTAAATACAAAGACGGAAGTGAGGATATTGTCGTCAGCGATGAAAACTGGAAAAAATGTAAAGGACCGGTATTGTATAATTGTGTGTATGACGGAGAAATATACGATTCGAATAAGGCAATTCCAGGATGGAGCAGCCCGGAATACGATGATTCGGCGTGGGAGCAGGCGATCCTTATGGATCCGCCGGAAGCCCGGCTTGTTTCACAGTTTATGCCGGCGATCAAGTTAAATGAGGTTAAAAAACCGGTCCGTCTTTCCGAACCGAAAAAGGGGATGAAAGTTTATGATCTGGGGCAGAATTTTACGGGATGGATCCGGCTTAAAATGAAAGGAGAAAGGGGGACAAAGGTCAGAATTCGATTTTCCGAAGAATTATACGAAGACGGAACGTTAAACTTTACCTGCAATGAGCGCGCGAAAGCAACCGTTGAATACATTATGAACGGCAACGGTTTGGAATATTACGAACCGGATTTTACCTATTTCGGCTTTCAATTCGTCGAGATTACCTCGGACAGGAAGATGCCTGAAATAATAGACCTTGAAGGCTGTGTAATCTATTCCGCGAACAAAAGGATTGGTGATTTCTCGTGCAGTCACGACCTGATCAATAAAATGCATCACGCCACAGTCTGGTCTCAAATGAGCAATATGCTGGGCTACCCCATGGATTGCCCGCA
Organism: Cytophagales bacterium; assembly: GCA_022360055.1. Classification (GTDB taxonomy): domain Bacteria; phylum Bacteroidota; class Bacteroidia; order Cytophagales; family Cyclobacteriaceae; genus JAAUQL01. The sequence goes on from JAKSDO010000073.1 coordinate 33,918, forward strand.
ACGCGACGAAAGGTTAGGTTGGATGGGAGACGCGCAGGTAACTGCCGAGGAAGCCATGTTTAATTTTGATATGGCGCTGCACTACAAAAATTGGTTTAGTGGCATACGGGCCAACCAGGATGAGGCGACTGGAGATATTCCCATCATTTCTCCGAGACCCTATATCAAAGACGAAGGCGTGGAATGGAGCAGCACTTTTCTTACCATGGTCTGGAACCATTACATCTACTATGGAGATGAACAAATACTCAGGGAAAATTACGATGCCATGAAGCGTTACCTGGTTTATCTCGGTGAAATTTCCTCCGAATATATCGTCCCGCCGGGCTGGATCGGCGACTGGGGCAGCATGGTATCGGGATGGCGTGAGGGCGAACCTCATTCGGTCTCTACCGCATATTATTTCTACAATGCTACCATAATGGGAAAAGTCGCCAGGGTACTGGGCGTAAAAAGCGATATTTCCAAATATTGGGAATTAGCCTCAAATATCCGGAAAGCATACAATGCAAAATTCTTTAATCCTGAAACTGGCGACTACAATGATGGCAGTCAGATGGCAAACGCTTTTCCGCTTTACCTTGGTATGGTGGAGGAGAATTTTAAGGACCGTGTGATAACAAACCTCGTTCATGATATTGAAGAGGAAAACAACACACACCTTACAACCGGTGTGTTGGGGACAAAATACCTCATAGACGCCTTATCCATGCATGAAAGATCCGATGTGTCATGGGCATTGGCCACCCAGACCACATATCCCAGTTGGGCGGAGATGATGAAACGGTTTAATACCATGTGCGAGTTCTGGACATTAAAGCAATCGCATAATCATGTGATGATGGGAAGTATCGATGCCTGGTTCTACAAGGTTTTGGCAGGGATTCAATTGGATGAGGATTATCCTGCGTTTGAAAAAATTATCATTAAGCCTTACCTGGCGGATGAACTGGATTTTGTAAAAGCATCGACACATACCATAAAAGGCCTTGTGGCATCCGGGTGGGAGAAGTCAGAAGAAGGATTTAAATTAAGTGTTCAAGTTCCCTTTAACTGTTTGGCCGCAGTTTATATCCCCAATGCTGAGCAAAAGGAAATCTTGGAGGGGGGCAAAAGTATTGACGACTTCGTAGAAATGGAATTCGTTGAACATCGCAACGGATATTCGATCGTAAATGTAGCATCCGGTAATTATATTTTCAGCTATTAGCAATCAACATGAAATACCTTGAAGTTATGGAATTCGTCGTTTCCGCCGCCGAGCAGGAATCCGGCAAGTTTTGGAAGAAAGAGACAAGATTCCCGATTGAGTCGCGAATAACGGATTTTGTTTACTTAACTTTGTGGCCTTGAATTAACAATTGTCTTATGAAATCTTTTGCCGTTGCACTATCACTTATCGCATCCGTTTTTCAACCTATGATACCATCCAACGCTCAAACCCCTACTTCAAAATCGACGATGGTGGTCGCCCATCGCGGCGCTTCCGGGTATGCGCCTGAAAATACTCTTGCTGCTGCAAAACTTGGCTGGCAACAGGGCGCACATGCCGTAGAGGTCGATGTACACCTGAGTTCCGACAACAAGATTGTTGTGATCCATGACAAAAATACGAAAAGAACCTCCGGAAAAGATTTGCCGGTTCGTCAGACTCGATACGATCAATTAAAGGTTTTGGATGTGGGCCTTTGGAAAGATGAAAAATATATTGGGGAGCAAATACCACTGCTGGAAGATATTGTAAATGCAATTCCGGATGGCAAAAAGCTGGTTGTAGAAATTAAAAGTGAGAAAAAGATTGTGAAAGTGATTGAGCAAAAGTTCAGGAATCACCCGAAAGTGAATCAATTGATTTTTATTGCTTTTGATTACGAAACTATTCTTGAGGCAAAAAAGTCATTTCCTGAAAACAAGGCGTTTTGGCTGAGCAGCAAATTTCAATCCGGTGTGGAATCCATATTGGAAAAAGTTAAGCGCGATGGTTTGGACGGCGTCGATTTAAACTACAGGATTATTGATATGGAATTGATGAAGATCGCCCGGGAAGTGGGAGTGGAAGTACATACATGGACGGTAAATGATATTGGCAGGGCCTGGGAGCTTCGCCGGCTCGGAGTCGAAAGTATAACAACAGACTACCCGGATAAAATATTGGAGGTCGTGAAATAAGTTCTGCAACTACAGCATGTTTTCGTAAAATCTGCACCTCCCTGTTTCGATTATTTCTCGTATAAATTTCGCAGTAACCGGGCCGATGCCTCGCATATCATGTAATTCTCCGGTACTGAGTGTCTCAATAGGTTTATCAATATTGGATAATGAATAAGCGGCATGACCATATGGGCTCTTTTTCCCTTTTAATTTTACCAGATAGTCCAATTGTTCCAAAATCAATGTTACCAATTCCGACCGGGAAACAAATGGTCTGAAAACAGTTGATGGAATTCTTTTTGGCATGCCGTGGTTCGTAGCTACGTTGTCAAAGATCTTTTCAATTGAGAATGCATAATCGGATTTCGGAGCGCCCCACGGATTACCATCCGGATAAATTTGCACATACCTGGGAATAAGTTCCGGGAAATATTGATTTAAAAACTTCATGTAATGCGCTTTTTGACGACCTTTTTTTAATGTCATTCCGCTAAAAATCACAAAGTCGGCGCCGGCACCTTTAGCTTTAGCGACCGTCTGATCGATCATTTCGTAAGTATCGGTGACAAAGGGTATAACCGGCATCAGATAAATACCGCACATAATTCCGGCCTCCTTGAATTTTTTTATAGTAGCCAATCTTTGACTCGGAGAGGAAACGCCGGGCTCTACCAGTTTGCTTATTTTGTCATCGACGGAGGAAAAACTGAAACTGACAATTGCTTTGTTTTGCATATTTATTCTTTGCAAAAGCTCTAAATCGCGCTCAATCAATGTGGATTTTGTGAGCATATGGACAGGATGTCCGTATTTAAAGAGCAGCTCAAGCGTATTTCGACTTAACCGGTACTTTTTTTCAAACGGCTGATATGAATCGCTCACTCCACCGCAAACCATAAAAAAACCATTGTCAAAAGGCTTACGCTTTCTTTTTGGATCGAGTTCTTTGTCAAGCAATTCAAGTGCATTTGTTTTTATTGCAATATCACGGCCAAATTCTCCTTCGACCTGGTACTTCTCATCTCTTCCGTCGCAGTAGACACAATTATGTGTACAGCCTCTGTACAGATTTATTGCATAAGAGCTGAGAAACCAGGAATCTATTCTTTTGTGTCGGCGGAGGATCGATTTTGCGATGATCTCACGTATCATTTTACTGTTAATTGTTGCGGTATTTCTTTGTAAATGTACCGATCTGTCTTCACTATATCCAAATACGAGTTCGGGTTCTTTTCTACAAAAAAACATGTCCGATAGACCATCTGTTTTTGTTGCCGTTGACAGTTCGTTGTTCTGCGGTTTTCAGGTGCGGGTTTCACCCATTCTCATTCGGTAGCCCGGAGTATTGCCTAGAGAATTCCCGGGAGTATTTTCAGGTTCGCTGAAAAGGCATTTAAGAACAGAAAAAAACAAATTCAGGATGTATGCTTTTTACTTTTCCTCCAATCGATATCCTACGCCGTGTACATTTTTGATGCTTATCGACGTATCACAGGACAGATATTTTCGCAGCCTGGAGATAAAAACATCCATCGATCTCGCGACGAAATGCCCCTCATCCTCCCATATGGATTTCATGATCAAATCTCGTTCCACAACCCTGTTTTTGTGTTGTGAGAGCATTTTTAGTAATCGGGATTCCTTGTTTGTCAAATTGATGATTTGTCCGTTTATAAGCAGATTCCGATTGTGAAAATCAAATTCATACCGGCCGATGGAATAGGTATGCTTTTGATCGGCCGTGGTTTCCCGACCGTATACCCGTTTTAAGACGGCCTCGACTCTGAGTAAAAATTCCTCAAGACTAAAGGGCTTGGTAATATAATCATCGCCTCCAAGTTTAAATCCTTTGATCCGGTCATCCCGCTGGTTTTTGGCGGTCAAGAAAATTATCGGAATTCTTCGATGGTGCTTACGTATATCTTCAGCTAACGAAAAGCCGTCTTTACGCGGAAGCATTACGTCAAAAACGCATAAGTGAACATCTTCATTGTGGAAAGCCGTCAACCCTTTTTCACCGTCGCGACAAAGCCGGACCGCATAACCCGACAATTCGAGATTATCCTTGAGCATGAAGCCCAGGTTTTCATCGTCCTCTACAAGCAGGATTCTATATTTCCGAAGCATTTATCTCAAAGGAAGGAATATCTCAAATTTAGAACCGCAATTCAATTTGCTTTGCAGATTGATGGTTCCTTTATGCGCTTCAATAACGGTTTTTACATAACTCAGCCCCAATCCAAATCCTTTTATATTATGTACATTTCCGGTGGGAACCCTGAAAAACTTATCAAAAACGTGCTTTTGAAACTCATCTTTAATGCCGATGCCGGCATCCCGAATTGTAATCAAAAGCCCATTCCGCTCATTGCGCGTTGAAATATGGATTTCCGGATGTTCCCCGGAATATTTTTCAGCATTATCCAATACGTTATATACGGAATTTGCCAGGTGAAATTCGTCGGCCAGGATTTCAGGAGTGCTGGCTTTCAAATCCGTATTTAGTTTTCCGGTTTTCTCGCGAATTCGCAAATCCAGGCTTTCGGAGAGCTTCCGGATGAGCTCGTGGATATTGACAATTTTCAAATCGAGTATAAGCTCATTTCTGCTCGTTGCTTCCATTTCCAGTACACGCTCCACCTGATGCTTCAATCGAAGATTTTCGCGATGAATAATTTCAAAGTAGTCTTGCTGTTTGTCATGCTCAATTCTATTGTTTTTTAGAGCTTCGCTTGCGAGTTCGATATTTGATATCGGTGTTTTGAATTCATGGGTCATATTGTTGATGAAATCTTCTTTGATCTCAGCAAGTCTCCGCTCCTTTAAAAGGGTGATTATTGCATAAACAAAAAAGGCAACCATGAGCAATAAGACCATGCTCGAGAAAATCCAGATTTTTAATTCTCCGGTGAGAACTGAAAATTTATCAGGAAAATAAATGGCAAAATTGCTTCGACCTCCCCCGGAAATCGGGTTCGCCTCCCCTGTATGATCAATTTGCCATTGGACCGTTGCCGGTATATATTCCCCGTACACCAGCGTATCGTCTTCCGCATCATAGATGCCCAACTCGTATGTCGTGCGTATCTGCCTGATGGCCAGTTCTTTTTTAATCAAACTGTCCAAAACATTCGGATTGATCGGTGCATTGAGTTCGACAAAAAAGAACTTTGAAGAAAACTGCCTGATTTGGGTTGAAACAGGCTCGCCTGTCTGATTTTTTTCAATGATGGAATCAGCAATGCTTTTTAACGCAACCTGTATGCTGTGATTAAAATGCCGGTCTTCCATATTGAAAGCACGCTTTAACCAAAAGCCCTGAACCATTAGAAGCCCCATCATCACGATGGATCCAAACAGAACGACAAATCGAAGGTTTTTTCTCCCCATTGAACAAATATATGAACTTAAAACGCGGACTGATCATTTTTTAACATTTCGTTAACACTTTTTTACAAGGGTTTAACCATTGCAGGAAACCGGTCCGCTAAGATTGTAAAAAAGAGATCGCTGCTAAAAGTCCGGGTGCCCCTCTTCGAGGGCGAAGCAGGCACAGGATCTTCCTGGAGCGATGAAACCGGAATATCCGGAAAAATCCGGATGGACTGTTGTTGGTTTCATAAATCGTTGATCAGATGAATATACTTGCTAAAAAAAATTTCTTTATTCTTTTCACTGGCCTTGCGCTTATTTCTGTGGGTTTCGTAAGCATGAAACTTGAATCGGCAGCATATGGTTACGGATTCCTTGCGCTGACGCTTGCACCGCTTTTGATCTTGACTGGTTTCGGGATGGGTGTGGCATCTATTTTTTACGGGACAAATTGGTTGAGCCGAAAAAAGCAGGAAATCTCAATGATCCTTATCGGTTGGGCTACCTTTCTGATCTCACTGGCGGTATATATTTTAACCCTGGAAGAAACAGCCAGTTTATGGGATTGTGGCGAATTCATTGCATGCGCTTACAAATTGCAGGTTCCTCATCCTCCCGGGACCCCGTTATTTTTGATGATTGGAAGGCTATTTTCATTTATATCCATGGGCGATCCTTTGCGTGTCGCTTACTGGATAAACATGAGCTCCGCAGTATGCAGCGCTTTTTCAGTAATGTTTACTTTTTGGGCAATTGTCATGTTGGCAAGGAAAATCAAGCCCGAGAGCGGTTCCTATGTACAGATATGTTCAGGCCTTGTCGGTGCATTTTCAATTGCGGTTGCGGATTCTTTCTGGTTTTCGGCCGTAGAAGCCGAAACATATGCTATGGCGACATGCTTCCTTATAATATGCTTCTGGTCAGTCTTGAAGTGGGAGCGGATAAAAGATGAAGACCTGGGAAACAAATGGATCATTTTTATTTTTTTCCTGTTGGGTCTGTCTGTAGGAGTGCACCCTATGAGCTTATTGATTTTACCGGCATTGGCCGTAGTCATTTTCTTTAAAAATCGGAGATTTTCCCGGAAGCTGTTGGCCGGTGCGGTTCTGTCGGGTGCGGTGAGTATCTTAATATTAAATCATGCGATATTGTTTGGTTTACCGGATGCGACGAAGTATTTCGATATTTTCTTTGTAAACGTTCTCTGTACTCCCTTTTATACCGGCGCTGTATTCATGCTGGTACTGGTGTGCTTTGCCGGATATTATGTATGGAGCATTCGCAGGAAGCAAAAAAATGTTAGCATCGCTGTTACAGGGTTGATGTATCTCCTGATTGGTTATTCTTCATATTTCATGATTTTGATTAGATCGCAGGCCGATCCGTCGGTTGATGAGCATAATCCTGAAAACCTGATAAGCTTTGCTTCTTACCTGAAAAGATCGTCTTACGGCACAAGACCGCTTTTGTACGGGCCGGATTTTACCTCAAAAATCAAGTCCTATTGCAACGGAAATCCCGTATACACAAAATCAAATGATCGGTATCGAATCACGGATTATACGACTGAATACGAATATGAAAAGCACGGACAGACGATCTTTCCCCGCATGTACAGCAACCGGGAAAACCACATAAGCACCTATAAAAAATGGACCGGAATTGGAGATGGTGAACAGCCGAGATTTTTGCACCACCTGTTGTTCATGTTCAAATACCAATTGGGACATATGTATTTCAGATACCTGATGTTTAATTTTTCAGGAAGAGAAAGCGATATCCAAGATGCCTCCTGGATGGGTTTTTGGCATCCGAGCGATCCGATACCCGATGTGGTAAAGGATAATAAAGCGAGGAACAATTTTTTTGCGCTGCCGTTCCTCCTGGGGATTGCCGGGATGATTTTCCAATTTAGAAAAGATAAAAAGGGCTTCTGGTCGCTGATGGCTTTCTTCTTGTTCCTGGGGTTGATTCTGGCGTTTTATTTGAATTCAACTCCAAACGAACCCAGAGAACGCGATTATATTTATGTAGGGTCCTATTTGGCCTTTGCAATTTGGATGGGCCTGGGCGTACTGGGTATTTATCATTTTTTGGAGAAAAATGCATTTGGGTTTTCGCGACTGAAATATGCGGCCGTACTAACAATTGCCATCCCGTTTATGATGTTTGCCGTAGGTTTGGATGATCACAATAGATCCGGGCGTACATTACAGGTGGATCATGCCCGGAACACCCTTGCAAGCTGTGCTCCAAATTCCATACTTTTTACAGGTGGGGACAATGACACGTTCCCATTATGGTATGTTCAGGAAGTAGAGAATTTTAGAACGGACGTTCGCGTAATCGTGTTGAGCTATTTCAACGGCGACTGGTATATTGACCAGATGCAAAGAAAGGTTTACAATTCCGATCCGCTTCCGTTCTCTTTGGGAATAAACAATTACAGGCAAGGCGGACTAAACGATGTATTGCCCTATGTGGAGCATAAAAGGGTCCGGGGGCCTATCCATCTTACCAAATTTATTGAATTGATACGAAATGGGAACAAATCGCTTCAGGTTGCGCTCTCCGGTAATCGAGTATACAACAGCATACCTTCAAAGACCTTTTACCTAGATATTGACAAGGCGAAGATCATTAAATCCGGTATTGTCCCGAAAGGGTTTGAAAATCGGATCCCTGAAAAAATGCATATGGCGTGGAGTGGGAATTACCTGGAAAAAAGCGCCCTGATGGCACTTGATCTAATCGCTACGAATCAATGGCATCGGCCAATCTATTTTAATGTGACCTCACTCAATTCCATCTCGTTGGATCTGAAAAAGCATGTGGTGCAGGAAGGGCTCGTATATCGATTATTACCGGTTCATCTTGAGCATGACGGAGCCGTAAACACAACGGCTATGTATTCAAACCTCATGGAAAAATGGAAATTTCACGACCTGGACAACGAAAATACTTATTACAACCACGAAGATTATCAGCTTAGAATTTTGCAATCTGTCAAATCAAGCTATAATTCCCTTGCCAGGGCCATGCTGAAGGAAGGAAACAACGAACTGGCGGGCGAGGTGGTCGGTTTTCTGTATTCAAATTTTATTAAAGAAAATATCGAACTCGACGTAACACTTATCGAAACAACAGAATTGTTGTTTGAGCTGGAGGAAAATGACAAAGCAATCCATCTTGCTGATCAATTGTACACCAAGGCAGATCAGGTCTTAACTTATTTGAGTGCTCAAAATGAAGTCAACTCATTGGACTGGCAAATTCAACTTTTTACACTTCGGCAATTGAGTGAACTGGGCACCAGGTATGATTTTCCATCCCTGTCAAATCGATGTTCAAACAAATTCCTGGAATTTCTGGTATATCAGTAATTAGATCTGTCGAACTTAATCCAGCGTATTTTTTTCAAAGTCCGATTTATTCACCCAGCCTGTTTTTAACTCCTCGCCGTTCATATAGCGCTCATAAAATCCGCGGACATCCTCAAAAGCGTATATGTATTTATCAAAAATATGGCCTTCGCCATTCATCCTCGGATCGCCCTGTTCGGTAAGTTCGCTGTTCATTTGGTTGAGCAGTGCGTCAAGGATCTCTTTATACGCTTCTCGATCTGCAAGATTATGCATGCATTCGGGATCTTCTTCAATGTTGTATAGTTCTTGCGCAGGCCGTTTGCCAAAGCTCCAATTCCAGTAATCAAAGGTATTCGGGTTTATTCGGCCATTAAGTATCGCGGTTTTTGTCGGAGCGCCGTCGCAGTTCAGATACCCGGTTTCCGGATTTCCGGCGGGCCACCGGTCGGGTTCGTAATTATTTATAAGCAGGAATCCATCTTTCACGATGCCTCGTATGGGATAACCCCGGTCGTGCGGTCTCCCGATATCATGCCGTTCTTTTCCGATGAGCACATGATCCCGCGCATCCGTAACCGTTCCGGATTTTTCAGAGAAAAAGATATCCGTTAAGCTGGTGCCCTGCATCCCGGCCATACCCGCCTTATCCGGGTCCAATTGAGCCAATTCGAAAAATGTCGGGGCAAAGTCTATGAAGCTCACAAAATCTTTTACGATTCTTCCGGGTCTTTTTATTCCATTTTTCCACATGACGGCTAATGGGAGATGATTTGAAAGTTCATAAGCCTGGCCCTTAATTCGTGGAAATGGCATGCCATTATCGGCCGTGACTATGACCAGCGTATTGTCCAACTCTTTTTTATGTTTGAGGAGATCGAGCATTTTTTGCAGATGAAGATCGAAATACTCGATCTCAAAGGCATAATCCAGCAGATCAGTCCTTACCGTATCACTGTCGGGCCAGAAATTAAAAACCTTGTCAATTTCGTCCGGAGACTTTCCTCCTTTATCTATTCCTGCGCGGAATTCGTATGCGCGGTGAGGTTCCGTGGCTCCGTACCAGAAGCAAAAGGGTTGGTCGGCGGGCTTCCGGTTCATAAAATCTTCGAAATTAGCGGCATAATCGTTGTTTGATATGAATTTTGCCGGAGGTGTTGTTTTATGTTTGTTATATGGTGTGCCGGTTAATTGTCTCGGGTTTCCGCTCAGATCATTGGCGATTCCGGGCGCCCAGCCTTTTGCCGTATAACCTACGTGGTATCCATTTTCTGATAATGCCTCGGCATAGGTCTTGTATTTGGGCGGGAAGAAAGGAATATGATTGGCAGCTTCCTCCAATTGCCAACTGTTTCTTCCGGTTAAAATACACGCGCGGGACGGCGAACATTTTGCATTTGGAGTATAGCAATTGTTAAAGAGAATCCCTTCCCTGGCAACTCGATCGAAAGCCGGGGTTTTTATCCAATCGCAACCGTATGCGCCCATATGAGGATAGGACGCATCGTCAGCGATTGCAAATAGAATGTTCGGAGGTAAACGGTCTTTATTTTGGTTGGTGCATCCGGAAATCACCGATAAAATTCCGGTGCAAATAAAAACCAGGGATTGAAAAGTTTTCATGGATTTAATGTGACATTTCAAAAAATGGTTGCATGAAGATACTAATTTGAATACGATTGCTCAACGATAAAGAGTTCAAAGTTCCATCCCATTTGACCAAATGGAAAACCGGTAATGGAAACATGATGTTTTTGGATTTTTGAATATCATAATTATGGCTATTTTTGCACTCCGAATTAAAAAATAGACATGCAGCTTAGCGAACAAGAACAACGCAGAAGAGAAGAAAAGAATGAGCTTGAGCGATTGGGTTTCAATCCGTATCCCTCGGAATCTTTTGAGGTAAATGTGACTGCAAAGGACATCACGGATAATTATGAAAAGCAAAAGACGGATTACAAGAATATATCCATCGCAGGCCGTTTAATGAGCCGGCGGATTATGGGTTCCGCATCCTTCGCCGAGCTTCAGGATGAATCGGGCAAAATCCAGATCTATTTGCGAAGAGACGATCTATGTCCGGGAGAAGATAAGACGCTGTACAATACGGTATTCAAAAAGCTTCTTGACATTGGAGATATTATTGGTATTAAAGGATTTGTTTTTACTACTCAAACCGGGGAAATATCCATTCATGTAAAGGAATTGAGCGTGTTGACAAAATCACTCCGGCCGCTTCCGGTTGTTAAGGAAACTACGGACAAAGATGGAAATGTGGTTGCTCATGATGCATTTACTGATCCCGAACTGCGATACAGACAGCGTTATGTCGATTTAATTGTGAATCCGCATGTAAAAGAAACATTTAAGAAGCGTACGGCGTTGGTAAATTCCATGCGAAGCTTCCTGAATGAAAAGGGTTATCTTGAGGTAGAGACTCCGATTCTTCAGCCGATCTACGGAGGAGCAGCGGCAAAACCGTTTAAGACACACCACAATAAGCTGGATATGACGCTTTATTTGCGAATAGCGAATGAATTGTATCTCAAAAGGTTGATTGTCGGCGGGTTTGACGGGGTTTATGAGTTTTCAAAGGATTTCAGAAATGAGGGAATGTCCAGATTTCATAATCCCGAATTCACGCAGGTAGAATTGTATGTCGCATATAAGGATTATCAATGGATGATGAACCTCGTGGAAGAAATGATTGAAAAGGTCGCTATTGACCTGCACGGGTCCACGGAGGTACGGGTTGGAGCGCATGTGATCAATTTTCAGAGACCGTGGCAACGCTTCACGATGTTTGAAGCTATCGAGCATTTCACCGGTATCGATATTTCGGGAATGTCTGAGGGTGAAATCCGGGAGACGGCTCAAAAATTAAGTGTCCCGGTCGATCACACCATGGGTAAAGGAAAGCTTATTGATGAGATATTTGGAGAAAAATGCGAACCACATCTGGTGCAGCCGACATTTATTACGGATTATCCCGTTGAAATGTCGCCTTTGGCAAAAAAGCATCGATCGGTTGAAGGGCTGGCAGAAAGGTTCGAAGCCATATGTAATGGCAAGGAAATATGTAATTCATTTTCCGAGTTGAATGATCCGATCGATCAGAGGGAACGCTTTCAGGCCCAGTTGGAATTGGGTAAGCGCGGAGACGAAGAGGCCATGGTTCTGGATGAAGACTTTCTTAGAGCCATCGAATACGGAATGCCGCCGACCGCCGGACTTGGAGTAGGCATCGACCGGCTTGCTATGATTATGACCAATTCCAATTCGATTCAGGATGTGCTGTTTTTCCCACAAATGAAGCCGGAAACAAAACCGGCCGATCCGTCCGCCATATTCACCAAGGCCGGAATTCGGGAGGAGCTGATCCCAATACTCATTAAACTCGGAGTGACGGGCCTAGACGACCTGAAAAACATGAAAATCAACAAGCTCTTTAATGATGTCTGTGGAATGAAAAAGAAAATGAAGCTGAAAGACATAAAGAACCCTACTTTGGAAGAAGTGCAAAGCTGGGTCGAGCAATAATAAATATGTCCGGGCTTACGTTTTTAGAATTTCAATTTCTACGCGTACATTTTTACTGGCCAGTTCATCGGTTTTTTTATAGATCATTTTTTTACCGCCCCAGGCCTTAATGTCCATACGTTTTTCATCTATTCCCTGGTCGATCAGCCATTGCATGATGACTTTCGCGCGCGCTTTGGATAATTCTTTTGCCGAACCAAAAATTTCTTCATTTTCCGGAGAGACTTTAAAATAGTTCTTGTCGCCTTCTTTCAGCCTTATTATTTTTCCGGCGGCGTTTCCGTTCGTATGCCCGTGGATTTTAATTTCCAGTTTTTCATTTTCTTTCAGCATATTGAGTAAGCTGTTCAACTCAAATTTCGATTCCGGTTTCATAATCGCCGAGTTCGTATAAAAATACACATGATACATGGTAAGAATATCACCTATTTTGTGCCTGGCCAGCTCAAATTTGACGGTTGTAATACCGCCGGATTCGCTAATCATAGATTTGTCCTGGGCAGATAAAGGATCATCTATTTTAAATTTTGTTTGCTCAATAACATAGCCAAAAATGTCGCAAAGTGCAATGATTTCCTTTGACTGGGTCTTTGGCGCCTCCAATTGATGGATCTGGTTGGTGCTCACACTTCTCATTGCCTTATTTCTGGCCGCATCAACAATGGTGATGTAGCCCGGCACCTCTTTGAGCGTGGTGGCATTTACGACATTAAACCTGTAATTGTATAAATGCTCATCTTGTGCAACAGGTGGCGGAGGTATAAATGCCTCTGTCTCCGGCGCCTTTATGTCTTCAGCGGTGGCTTCCTTTGGTTGCTCCAAAACCACGATATCCCGGGCTTCTTCTTTAGCCAGCAGATCGTCCAGTTTAATACCGACATAGAGAATCCATGAGTCATAAAACTGGCTCGTTGCTCTCAACTCGGTCCTTCTTTCTCTGGCGTATTCCAGGTTATCTTTCGTTGCATAGGCATACACATAGTAGTACCCGTTCTCCCTATATCGGGCTACCCGAGGTACCTTACCTTTAATACTAAGCGATTTCGCATATTGGACGGCATTCTCCGGAATCTGAAAAGCCCCTACGATGAGATACATGCCTTTTTCCAAATACGGAATTGTCTGGTTTTTGCCTTTGATGGCAAAAGCTTCGCTTAAATTAAAAGCAGTAGATGATGAATAAAAGGAAAATGTGAGTAATAGCGCGATCGTCAGCATGGTAAAAAAAATAGTACCCTGCCAATGTCTTAGGTTTGCCATGGTGGTATGTTGTGGTTTACAAATTAAGTAACTATCGGAATTTAGCTCTTCTAAAGCTGCCCGAAATAATATAAGATATCTTAAAACTAGTTACAATATAAATATCCTTGTCATTGGAAAATCCACGATTGGCAGATGGATGGTCCTGCCCATAACCCGCATAAACAGTATATTCTCTGCCATCAAATTGAGAGGTATAGGTATATAAATTTGTATTGGCCTCGATGACTTCAAAGTCTCGCGGATCCCCTGAAACTACTCCGGTCGGTTCTCTGGACCTGTCAGACATCGCTCTTGCAAGCTCGCTGTCAAGAGCGCCCAAATCCACGTAGTTGCCGCTTACATCATCCAGATAATCCGTGAACAAAAACCTGTATCCGACCTCAAACTCAAAGTCGAGTCTTTTTTGAAGTTTTGCCCGCAGACCTATTCCGAAGGGAATGGACGGTTGAATGACGCTGTATTGCTTTACGTTGTAATGTTCGCTCAATTGACCTTCGGTCCCCAAATCTCTCAGAGCCACCCACTCTCCCGCTTCCTCGAGTGGCTGACCAAATTTATCCAATTCAGGAGCCCTGGCTTTTGGATTATGATGAAATACCGCAAGTCCTGCAAATGCGTAGGGCGTAAAGGAAACCCTGTTCAGAAATGTGCCATGATTGCCGTAAATATCCCAAACTGCTGTAAAAGCCAGCTCTTTTATATCATTTCGAAACGACATATTCCTGATATACCTGAATTTGCTGTCTGCGCCTTGCGGATCCGCAGACTTAAAGTCATCTCCCACGATCCTTCCCCAACTCAGGCTGCCTCTCAAAGTAAGATTTGGCGTATACCGGAAGGAACCGAAAATTGTAAATGCCGGTCTTGTGAAGGAAATATTTGTGCTCGCTATTTGTGATTTTGGTGCCAAATCACCAAAATAGTTGACTGCATCCAGACTGGCACCCAGGCTCAGATACCTCTTGTTTTTGTCAAAATGGATTGATCCTCCCTTATAATTTCCGATCTTTCGGTTTTTTCTTTTAAGATAACCCTTACTTTTTCTCTGCGCGGATACATCATGAACTAGGATAATTGAGAAGAATAATAAAAGTACTCCTGCCGGCCTATAAAGTTTCATCAGTGAAGATCTCCTATCCAAAATATTCTAATATCAAAGCTCAAAATAAACAAATATTATATTTCAATAAAGAAATAATAAAAACTCGCAAGCAAATATATGGATTAACTTAAAATTATAATAAAAGAAAAAAGGTAGAGGCGATTAAAAAGGTACATTTAATTATCAAACCAACTATTTTGTTTATTGATTTTTAAATCCTGCAACAATGATGATTTGGCATTGATTGTCAGATAGTAGGATTGATACCTTCCAAAGGGAGTCCAGCTAAAGTTCATTTGCCAGCAATGCAGATCTCTCGAAATGTTAAAGTTGGTCTGTGTAAATTCCAGATTTTCAAAATCAAACCCCGAGCTGAACGACATGTTCCACTTTTCCGTAAAGGTGATGCTGCCGCTGAATGTCAAAGCCTGGATAATTTCAGCGGCTTCGTGACCGCTCTTTCGATAATTTACATTGTAGTTGAACCTTAGGTCCCATGGGATATTGAAATCAACGTACAGATCCGGATTGTTTTTGATAAATTGCAGTTGCATTTCTTCTTCTGCAGTTAGCGGCCCCAGGTCTTCTTCGCGTTCGTTTTGCTTTTCCCGGGCTTTGGGATTCAGGCTCATTCCAAATGCAAGGTTGGCTTGAGTTATCTGGCCAAATCCTTCTCCGATATCCCATTTGTAAATATCTCTTCGCCGCTGTGCCACCTGTCTGTCACCGGCGCTTGTATAATAGATGCTGTCCAGTTGATAGACATATGGGTCGAGCGTAGAGTTAAAACTAATGTTCAGTTTTTTGTTAAAAAGCTTTGTCCGCGCGGCTATTCTGATTGGTGCCAGTTGAAAAGAGTCCGCGAGGAAATTGTAGCTGGAACTAAATGATAAGTTATCGAGCAAAACAACTTTTCTTGCCTTATCTGTCGTGTCTTTTTTGGTTTTCACTTTCATTTCCAGGTTATTCGATAGCGAAAAAGAAGCAGTGGCGCTTCGGCCGGCAGATGGCGTGCCGTACACAAATCCTTCATATCTTGACAGCCTTCTGGTATTTCCCAGGGAATCAATTTGAACCTCCTGGTAGTACCCGAATTGTTCATCCGAAAAATCCGGGGCAAAACTCATGGAGAATGAAGGAATGGCCACATGCCGGACGGCCTGTATTTTTTCTCCTTTGAAGTTAAGCGTACCGTATATCCGGGTATTGAATGATCCGGATGCGCTATAGCTATAGGCCCTGGAAAATCTATTGATGGTGTCTACTTTTACCGCTGCCAGTTCATCGATCCAGTTGTAGTGCAATTCTTTGAAATACCAAAGCTCCGAATAGTTAAAACTCGGGCTAAAGGTTATGAATTTTAAAATATTCATGGAAGTCGAAACAGGTACCTGGTGCCGGATGCCATTTTGTGCCCTTTCCCACAAGCCTTGAAGCCCCAGCTCTCCAACAGGTACAATCGTATCGTTTTCCGGCTCATATCCGACGACCGGGAAACCGGGGGCTCCGATTCTGTTGTTTGTAGCCCGATTGGTACTATTCATATTCCAGGAAAAACTAATTTTTTGGATCCAGTTTTTGGCCGAAGTCGAACCAAATTTGAAGGGATAAATCCTGCTCATATTGACGGCTAATTCCGGTAGCAACAGGTTGATAAGTCCGGTGTTAATATTTTGTTGCAACCTGCTGCTGGCATTCATACTAAAAGGAGTGCCTTTAAATGTTTTGGAGAAGGAAACACTGGAATTAAAGTCCTGGTTCAGCGTATTTCGCAGGTCGACTGTCGGGTTGTTCTGATTATACGATGATGTTCCGGCATTTACGGATGCAGAAAACCGCGTGGTTCCCTTTGATTGCGGGCTATGACTCCAATTCACCCAAAAGTCATTTACAACAGTTGAATCACCCTCGTTCAGACCTTTTTGATTATTGTATTTTGCACTAAAATTCCCACTGTATGCATACCTCTTGTTGTAGGTAGTCTTGGCATTTACCCCCCAACTGCCTTTGGAGTAAATTTCACCGAGCATTGTCAAGTCGACATAATCGCTTATGGCAAAATAATATCCTCCATTTTTAAGGAAAAATCCTCGTCTTTTTTCTTCGCCGTAAGACGGGAATATCACCCCCGATACCTTTTGCTTTGGCACCGGAAACATTCCGAACGCAAAACCGATGGGTGTCGGTATGTCTTTGACTTTTATGTGAAATGGTCCCGAAACAACCTTATTGTTCGGGATTACCTTCAGTTTTGACGATTCGATATGAAAATGCGGATCAGCCATATTGCAGGTGGTGTATTTTGCCTGTGAAATGAAAAGTTCGTCCCTTTGGTTTTTGTATACTTTGTTCCCTTGCATTACTGCCTCGCCCTGCTGTGTCACGACTCCGTCGATGATGGCTTTTTGTGTTTCGAAATTGTATTTCATGTTGTCCGTTTCATAGGTTTCATCGCCATCCTTAAAGACGGGTTTTCCGGTTTCATTACCCAAGGTATCCAGGGTGCTGTTTGCCGTGATGATGTTGGTCTTATAGTTGATCTCGATCTCAGAGGCGGTAAGCTCAATTTGCCCGTAGACAATTTTTGCCTCACCGTACAGATGCACGATCTGGTTTGCCACATCCATTTGTATGGAATCCGTGGCGCTGTACTCAATCGTTGTTTCTATTTCTCCGATTTCTTCCCGGGCGAGGGAATCGGCTGTAACTGAAAGGCTATCGGGATTTGAAATTGCCGAGATGGTCGTGTCCGCAGCAGAAATGGCATCAAGGCTGTCCAATGCCGAACCGTTTTCAGCCTGTTCTTGTCCAAAGCACAATCCGGATCCAACCGCTGCAATCAACCACATCAAAACAAGTACATGCTTTATTTTTGACACTCGATTTTTCAGTTTTAAAGAAAAAATCCCAATTTTACGCAATGATAAACGTTCATTTAAAAACAATCGCAAAATTGTGAAAAATATTGTTTTTACCATCGGATTGACGTTGCTAATCCTTTTGAGCGCGTTTACAACAGTTGACGAAAGAGATTTGAGTGTAAACACAGTGGTCATAGATGCCGGGCATGGAGGAAAGGATTCCGGAACTACGGGGGTCGCTTCGAAGGAGAAAGACATTGCGCTTAAAATTGCCCTTGAACTTGGGAAAACCATTCAAAAATATTTAAAGGATGTTAAAGTCATCTATACCCGGACCTCGGATAAGTTTGTTGAGTTGGAACAGCGTGCACAAATAGCAAACAAAAACGGTGCCGATCTATTTATATCGATCCACTGCAATAGCCTTCCCAAAAATACTTCCGAGGCGAAAAAGCAGAGGATCTATGGCACGGAGACGTATATTATGGGAATGCACACCTCCGAGGCGAATTTTGATGTTGCGAAAAGAGAAAATGCCGTCATCCTGATGGAGGACGGAAACAAAGAAGTATATGAGGGATTTGATCCGAATTCCCCGGAATCTTATATCCTGTTTTCTTTATATCAAAGCGCGTATTTGGAAAATAGCCTGAGATTGGCAGATAAGATCGAACATCAGTTCAAAGATCGGGTTAAGAGGAAAAGCAGGGGTGTAAGACAAGCCGGATTTTGGGTATTGTACAGAACCTCAATGCCTAGTGTATTGGTTGAAACCGGATATTTGAGCAACACAAAAGAAGAAAAATACCTGAATGATTCATACGGACAAACTTTAATTGCATCAGGACTTTTTAGAGCTTTCAGAGATTATAAAAATGAAATCGAATCAACCATCAATTAAAACTTTTATACGTGAAATTTTCAAAAGAATTTAAAGTAGGACTGCTTGCAATAGTATCAATCACAATTCTTTATTTCGGGTTCAATTTTTTAAAGGGCATAGATTTATTTAAAGATACCAATCATTACTATGCACTTTATGACAATATTGATGGACTTACCATTTCAAACCCGGTGATAATTAATGGATTGAGTGTCGGGCGGGTGAGCCACATTGAAATTCTTCAGGATCGGGGAAATCTCGTCGCGGTAGAGATAAGTATCGAAAGTAACTTGAGCTTAAGCACGGGAACGATTGCCAGACTGGTAAATACCGATTTTCTGGGGAGCAAAGCAATCGAGCTAATTTTAAACGGAGCAAACAAGACTTTTTATTCCGACGGCGATACGCTCAAATCGGAGGTAGATGCCGGTATTACGGAATTTTTGAAACAAAGCGCCGGCCCTGTGGCAGATAACATAGGCACTACAATTACCAGAATTAATGCGATCCTCGAAAGCTTTCAGGGCAATAGCGAAAAAATAAATGCTACCTTGACCAGCATTCAGGGAATTGCCGCTAATCTCGATAGAAAATTACCCGTGATGCAAGATAAATTAATAGATCTTCTGGACAGCCTGAATAAAAACTCCAGGGAATTGTCCGAAGTACTCGTAGGGCTCCAGCCCGTTCTTGCTAACGCTACACAAATTACGGATTCACTAAAAACATTGGAGTTGTCCGAAACACTCGACAAAACTCAGTTGATGCTGGATAATTTGAATGCGAATCTCGAAAGCCTCAGAGCTGGTGAAGGAACAATGGGCAAACTGCTGCACGATGATTCGCTGTATGTTTATCTCAGTCATACGGCGCGCGATTTGGATCGATTACTGGTCGATCTACAGGCCAATCCCGGCAGGTATGTTCAGTTTTCCGTGTTTGGCAAAAAAGACAAATCCGAGAAAAAAAAGAATAAGAAAGGGGATTAGTCTTTGTTGCAATTTTAATCCGATTTCTTATTTTACATGACGAATTGAAGTGCCCGGAGGTATCATTTTTCGAAATAATTTATCTTTAAATTGGATAAAACACTAACTGATAAAGAGTTAAAAGCGCTGGTTTCTCTCTTAGAGGACGAGGATTTTGAGGTGATAAAACATGTCGAGGACAGGATCAAGTCTATTGGCAACGACGTTATCCCTTTTTTGGAAAAGGAATGGGAAAGCAGCTTTAATCCGGTTGTTCAGCGCAAAATCGAGGAATTGATACATTTGCTTCAATTTGACCATCTAAAACTGCGCTTGCGGACCTGGGCAGAAGACGGAGGGCAGGATTTGCTGGAAGGGGCCTGGATTGTTGCCACCTATCAATACCCGGATTTGGAGCTCGGCTTTCTGAGAAAAGAGATCGAACAATTGTATTATGAAGTTTGGCTGGATTTTAAGCAAGGTCTTCATCCCTATGATCAGATTAAGGTGGTAAATAATGCCTTATTTGAAAAGCTGAGATTCAAGGCCAATACCAAGAACTTTCATTCCCCGGGAAATTCCATGATCAATGTGGTGCTGGAAACCAAGCGGGGAAATCCGATATCGTTGTGTATATTGTACATCCTGATCGCCCAAAAGCTCGAACTGCCCATTTATGGGGTCAATTTGCCAAATCTGTTTATTTGCACCTATAAAACCAAAAGCCAGCAATTCTATATCAATGCGTTTAACAACGGTCTGATTTTCTCCAGACCGGATATAGAAAATTACGTGCAACAGTTGCACCTGAATCAGATGGATCTCTTTTTTGAGCCTTGTACGAACGCAGATATCATTAAGCGGATATTGAGAAATCTGATTATTTCATTCGAAAAATTAGGTGATCATCAAAAATCCGATGAAGTGAAACAACTGCTCAAATCCATCGACCAGGATTACGATCCGGGCAATCGAATTTAGAAACAGTAACAGACAATATGCGAGGAAATTTCCTGATAGTTGAGGGCAATTCTGGCTATATCGTCCCCAATTGAAAATTCCGACCGGATCACATCTTTTTTTTGCAGATTAAAAGGAGCTATGCGTATATCCCGTTTAAAATTCAGCCCGATTTTTCCGTTTAGCTTAAAGATGGCTTCCTTTCCACACCAATAAATACATAGCTTTCTCAAGTCTCCGTAACAATCGGCAAACTCCTGGTCATTCAAAAACCGGTGGGAGATCCTGCCAAGTTTTTCCACCGGTTGTTCAATATCTATCCCGACCGGAAGCATCTTATGTATTATCGCTACTGCGTAAGGGAAGCTATGCGAGATAGAAATGTGATGGTTGAGATCAATAAGATGGGGTTTGTCGTGTTCATCTTTTATGATTCCTTTGTACTCCTTGCCAACTTTCTTTACAAGCTCCTGAACACATCCTCTGGACGCAATGCGCTCCAGGATCTTTTTGGGATGGCTTATACTCTTCAGCTCGATTTCACCTTCTTCGCTTATGGTAACTTTTTGTCTTAACTGATACTCCGACTCGGTTATTTCCCAAAAGCACCAAAATGAATTGCTGTTGATTTTCTCTAATTTTGTTATCGGCATAAGTACTCGAAAATGAAAAAATGAGTATTTTCAAAAAAATATAAATAAAGATATTTTTCAAAAAAATTATGGAAATAAATGTACATAAGCTATATACGCTCGACGGACACAGAGATTGTGTATACGGGCTGGAGGGGAGCCATTCAAACAGTATCTTTTATTCCGCTGCAGGAGACGGGATGATCGTGGAGTGGGATTTACATGCCCCGGAAACAGGGAAATTACTCGCACAGATGAAAAATTCGGTTTATTCCATTCATTTTAGGAAGGACAAAAATCTTCTGATTGCCGGACAGAATTATGAAGGAATACATCTTATCGACGCAAAATCAAAGTCTGAGCTGGGTTCTTTGGAAATATCCGATTCCCAGCTTTTTGATATCAAAAGCCATAAGGAAAAAATTTTTGTCGGTTCCGGAGATGGTACGCTGTATGTTATCGATTTCGACAACCTTGCGCTTATCAAAAAGATAAAACTATCCGATAAAAGCATTCGGTCGCTTGCTGTCAATGAACAACTCGGCGAGATCGCCGTTGGTCTCAGCGATAATTCCATTAGAATTCTGGATCTTGATAATTACGTCCAGAAATACCGCATCAACGCACATAAGCTTTCTGTTTTTTCCGTCATCTATAATCCGACCAACAATCATTTGATAAGTGCGAGTCGCGATGCACACCTCAAAAGCTGGAATTCTTTGGAACATTACAGCCTGGTGCATTCCATACCGGCGCATATGTATGCAATTAATTCAATAAGTATCAGCCCGGACAGGGAATTATTCGTAACAGGAAGTATGGATAAGTCCGTAAAAGTTTGGAAAATGGATACATTTCAGCTTTTAAAAGTAATTGACAGATCCCGGCATGCAGGTCATGCCACATCGGTAAACAAAGTCTTGTGGACGGATTTTGGGAATCAGATACTCTCTTGTAGCGATGACAAAAAGATATCTGTTTGGGATTTGAGCTATATTTAGTAATATTTGTACAATTTTAAGGCACATTTTGCCTCATATTCATAAATTAGTATGCATCGATAGAAAAAACGAAGAAAACAGGCCACAATGAAAATCACGCCATTAGAAATAAGACAGAAAACTTTTGAGAGAGCTTTCAGGGGATATGATAAGGATGAAGTAAATGCTTTTTTGCAAATACTAAGTTCGGAATGGGAAAAATCAGTAGATGAAAAGAAAGAGCTATTGATAAAATTGGAATCCCTTGAAAAAGAAATTAACAAGTTGCGCGAAGTCGAGAGTTCCCTTTATAAAACACTAAAGGCGGCTGAAGATACGGGTGCGAATATGATTGAGCAGGCAAATAAAGCGGCAGAGCTTCAATTGAAAGAGACCCAAATGAAGTCGGACAATATTGTGAGGGAAGCCAAAGCAAAATCTAAAATGATTATGGAAAACACGGAAAAGCATGCCCGAGATATCATTTCAAAGATGCTTGACGAAATCAAATCATTGGAACAGAATTTTACTGCGGCTTTAACTTTAAAAGAAAATTTAATTGCCGATCTGACAAGTTTATCTTCCTCGACCCTGGAGCGCGTTCAGAAATTTAAAAAGCAAAAAGATAAACTGGATATTGATAAATATATGAAGGAAGCCCGGGAGTTTGCAGAGAATTACGACCTGAAAAACTTTAAGTTCAACAGGGAGGAATTGGAAAAGACTTCTGAAAGCGAGGAATTGGAAACAAAAACCGCCGGCAGAAGAAAACAGGAGTCTGCTGAGAATTCCGAAAAATCATTTTTTGATCTCCTAGAATAATCCATGGGAAAAATTACGTTGGAAGGCCTTGAGTTTTTTGCATTTCACGGCTATTATGATGAAGAGCAGAGAATTGGCAACAAATATGGTGTAGATATCACAATAGAAAGCTCCCTGGATAAAGCCGGAGCAGATGATCGACTTTCGGAAACTATTGATTATGAGGATCTCTATAAAATTATTCGGGAGGAGATGGGTAAACCTTCCCGACTCCTTGAGAATATTGGAGGAAGGATTATGGATGCCGTATTCACAAATTTCCCGTTAATTACGTTCATTGAGATTTCTATTTCAAAATTCAATCCGCCGATCGGAGGAATTTGCAAAAGAGCTGTTGTCACACTTTCAAGCGCCAGAACGGATTAATTATCTGTGCGGAACAGAAAGCCGGCTTCCCCGTCAACCACGTCATAATCTACGGATTTACCCGCCAGGTGCATCAACTGGATCTTTTCGATAATTACCTGAATGCCGTCAAGCTCGAATACTTCATCTTTGGCGGTCGGATGATCAAACCCAATCCTATGTGATGCGATACCACAACCGGCCGGTTTTACCCCTAATCTTAAATGATATGCATCATCGATCTTTTTTTGCTTTTTTATCTCTAATATTTTTTTCAGCGCTTTTTTTGTAATATTTACTGGCAGCTTTTTTTTCACAGCGACAAATGAATTCTTTTTTAATGGAATGAAGATCTTGCAAAAATAACTATATATGACCTAATTTGGAAAAGGCCCTAAAATAGATCTTCCAATTATTTGGAAAGGTTAATTTCTGTAATTATCTCATAGATTCTATGTAAATTTGGTTCACTTTTTACTGTGAACTCAGATGCTATGGAAGTAATGTTAGAATTTGGAAAAATTATTTTACCTGCTGCCCTGGTGCTTTATGCAATGTATCTTACTATGAAATCCATTTTGGCAAAAGAAACCATGAAAGCCAATATGGATTATAAAATTGAAAACAGTAAGGCCACACTTCCGAATCGACTTCAGGCTTTTGAGCGGATGAGTCTCTTTCTTGAACGGCTCTCTCCCGGGAACCTGGTATTGAGGTTGAATTCGAGCAATCTGACGGCAAGGGAATTGCAGCAGCGGATGGTTTCGGAAATCCGCGAAGAATTTAATCATAATTTGTCTCAACAGATCTATATGAGTGATAAATCCTGGAGTTTAATTAAAAATACCGTAGAGGATGTCATCGCGTTGATCAACACGAACGCCGAAAAACTTGATGAAGACGCCAAAAGTGTCGAGTTGGCCAAGCTGATATTTAATGAGATTGAAAAAAGGGAGGTGGACCCGGTAGCCGTTACCCTGTCTGAAGTAAAATCCGAAATCCGGGATATATTTTAATTAACCAGAAATTCATTGAATTACTCAAAAAGTAAAAGTTTTCAAAATGCGCTGAGAAAGGCGGCTGAAATTGCCAGCGACCCCAAAAAAATATCCGATTTGATAAGTTCCGTGTCCGGAAAATTATCGGATATGGATGAAAACAAAAAAAAGGTTTCCGGCTTTTTTGAGAAGACAAAGACCTTACTTCGAATGCTGCGCGCATATATCAATGGAGAATATCGATGTATCCCATGGAGATCTTTGCTCATGATTATCGGATCATTGATCTATTTTTTGATGCCTTTGGATCTTATTCCGGATTTCATCCCCGTATCAGGACTGGCAGACGACATCTCGATCATATTTCTGGTTTTTAACAGCATCAACGAGGATATTGAAGCATTTTTAGAGTTTGAGCAAACCCAAAAGCCGGGTTCGATCAATAATCCATCTGAAATTTAACCATGCTGAAATCCGCTCTGGTTGCAGGACGTACCGGTTTGACGGAGACGCACCTCGTAAAATATTCGGAAATCAAAAGAAAGATATAAATGGTAGCTGTTATACAAAGGACATCTGAGGCCAAGGTCGACATCAACAACAAAACCGTCGGGCAAATTCGAAACGGAATGTTGATTCTACTGGGAATCGAAGAGGCCGATGGAGGAGAGGACATCACATGGCTTTCCAGGAAGGTAGTGCATCTGAGGATCTTTGATGATGAAAATGGCGTAATGAACAAAAGCCTGATCGATGTCCATGGAGATATACTCCTCATTAGTCAGTTTACGCTTCATGCGTCCACAAAAAAAGGCAATCGCCCGTCATATATGAAAGCTGCCCGGCCCGAAGTTGCCATACCGCTGTATAAGAAGTTTAAGAATCAGCTCGAGCATGATTTGGGGAAAGGTATTCAGACAGGAGAATTTGGTGCGATGATGCAGGTTTCTCTCACCAACGATGGCCCGGTGACCATATTGATAGATACAAAAGACAAGAAATAATGAAACCGGCGTGGCCGGAGCAAACTCAGGACACACATGAGCATGATTATATTTCTGTGATTGTCAGTAACTTAAAAAAGCATAAACGGATGAAAATAAAAGAGGCGCAAAAACTGGTAGATAAATGGATAAATTCCACAGGGATCAGATATTTCAATGAGCTCACCAACATGGCGATCCTGACGGAGGAAGTAGGCGAAGTAGCGCGGATCATTTCCAGAACGTATGGCGAACAGTCTTTCAAAGAATCGGATAAAGAAAAGAATTTGGAGGATGAGTTTGCAGATGTTCTATTCGTATTGATATGCCTGGCCAACCAGACAGGTGTTGATCTAACGGAAGCGTTTAAAAGAAATCTGGAAAAGAAGAATATTCGCGATGTTGATCGACACAGGGACAATCCCAAATTAAAGAAATAGCTATTAAAAATCGTTGATTTGGCATGAGTTTTGGATTGATATGTTCAAATCCAACACACCATGAAAACTCACTTTCTGTTCATAATTTGCGCTTTATTACTCGATTCCTGCATTCAGCCGAAATATTATCAACAAAGAATTAATGATATCCCGGCATCGGCTCCGAATTTCGGAGTGGAGATTCGATTTGCCGGAGACAGTCTGCCCTCCAGACCGTATTTTGAGGTCATTGATTTTGAGTTGTTTGAAAAAGGAACGTTGGGTAAAGAAGAGATCAAAGCCAGATTGGAAATAGAAGCTATAAAGGAGGGAGTGGATATGGTCGTTAATGTGGATATGAGGAATGAAATGGCTGAAGAATCCAATCTGTTTACCATTCTGGTCGATGCCATGGTTGATGATGGAGAGACAACAACCGTACCGGCACACTATACACATATTACAGGTTTAGGGATCATTTTCCTGGAGAGTTTGGATTATATACACTCAATTCCTGAGTTTGAATATTTTTACGAAGTGGATTTGAAAACTGATTTTCCAAAACCATTCATTAAAATAGAGTACAAACTAACAGGACAGGAGTTCATGGTGTATCCGGAATCAGAGGATGCTTTGGAAATATATAAAAAATACTTTCAGTTTTATTCGGACTTCCATTTGCTCCGCCAGCGGGAGATGTGGACCTATAAAATGAAAGAGGGTCGATTAAAGAAGCGGATATTGAGGAACGAAGGAGGTTTTATTACCAAGATGTGTATGCCGGAATATAACGACAAGGGGAAAATAGTTCGGTTGAACATCATGAATAGAAGCAGGAAAATTTACGCTGATGAATCTATCCATTACTCTTATAATGAAAAAGGTGACCTGGCAAACAGACTCGTTGAAACCTATGACGGCACGAAAGTTTATGAAGAATATTTGTATGAAGCGGATCGATTGACCGGTAAGAAAATACTTCTGAATCTGTCTTCCGGTAAGCAGATTCACTTGAATTCATCCATCCAGTATTACGCTCCGGACTATTTAAAAGACTTGCATTTTTATAATACTGCTCAGCAGGATTAGCCTGACTACAGAAGCATATCCGATAATTTCATCTTCGTAATATATTCGCCCTTATACACGGGGATTACTTTATATGCATCAAATTTCAAACAGAATTCAATATCTTTTTCCAGCCCGAGGTCCAAGAGGCGGCGGACGTGCGACGAATCTTCAAGCGCTGATTTTAAATTATCTTTATAGTGCCTATATAAGTTAGCAGCCATTACCGGCACATCCGAAGCGTATTCAAACATTTGCTTAAGTCCAAAGACCACTGCGCCGGCAAACAGGGTGTCTTCAAGATTTATTTTTCCTTTCCATCCGGCGCAATGCAGGAGTACGTTGCAGGGCAATCTTTCCAAATAGGTAAGCAGCGCTGAAAAATTCAAAAACGAACCGATGATGATCTGCAGGGCACCTTTGGATTTTTTTAGAGTAATGGTACCGTTGGTTGTCGTCATCGCAATTTTTGTGTCTTCCAGTTCCGGATTCATAAAGCTGAAAGGAGAATTGCCAAGATCAAATCCTCCGACCTTTTTGCCTCCTCTTTCTGCCGCTCCAATATGCCCCTGCAGCTTCAATTCACGACATTCACCCAGTGTCTCCACCGGCCTGATCGCCCGGACCCCATGAGCAATTCCCGTAGTGATGGAAGAAGTCGCCCTTAATACGTCAATTACTACAACTACGGTACTTCCCAGATCATATTGATGGATTAGATCCGGAGAAAGACAGATATCTATTTTTTTCATAACCGGCGTTTGGAATATTAAAAAATCAGGCTTTCAAAAACGGCAATTTAACCACTTTTGCCTTTAATTTCCTTTTTCTGACAGCAATAAATATCTCCGTATCTGGTTTTGCATCATCTATCTTCACGTAACCCATTCCAATGCCGACCCCCAGCGAAGGGGACATCGTCCCGGAAGTCACATGTCCAATGATTTCCCCATCGTCGTTCAGAATCTCATACCCGGTTCTCGGAATTCCTTTTTCCTTCATGGTAAAGCCAACAAGCCGCTTTTCCGGCCCTGCCTCTTTTTGGAGTTTTAGTTTTCCGGCGCTTATGAAATCCTTGGTAAATTTGGTGATCCAGCCCAATCCTGCTTCAATGGGTGAGGTGGAGTCATCAATATCGTTGCCGTATAATGCATAACCCATTTCAAGTCTAAGGGTATCTCTTGCTCCAAGCCCTGCAGGTTGAATATCGAATGCTTTGCCGGCTTCCATAATTATATCCCATATTTTTTCTGCAAATTCGTTGTAGATATAGATCTCCATCCCGCCTGCTCCGGTGTATCCCGTGGCGGATAGTATGGCTTCATTTGTGACTTCACCGATATTTCCTTTGGTGAAAGAATAATAAGACAAGGAGGAGAGGTCCGTATCGGTTACTTTCTGTATGGCTTTTACAGCGTTAGGACCTTGTATCGCCAGTAAAGAGATATTATCCGATATATTCTCTAAGTCAGCTCCCATATTGTTTTTCTTGATCCAGTCCCAGTCTTTTTGAATATTACTTGCATTGACGACCAGCATATATTCCTGCTCTTTTAGTTGATAGACCAGCAGATCATCCACAATGCCCCCACTGTTATTGGGCAAGCATGCGTATTGCACTTTTCCCGGCACGAGTTTTGACGCGTCATTGCTGCTTATCTTTTGAATCAGGTCGAGCGCTTTTGGACCTCTTATCAAAAACTCACCCATATGCGAGACATCAAACATTCCAAGGCTTTTTCTTACCGCGTGGTGTTCTTCAATTTCGGAGCCATATCGCACAGGCATTTCAAATCCGGCAAAGGGGACCATTTTTGCTCCAAGTGCGACATGTTTATCGAATAAGGCTGTTTTTTTCATAATTCTTTACTGATTTGAGAACAGTATACCTCAATAGCTTTCCAAAAATTCTGGTGTGGCAAATGTAACAATTTAAACTGCATACACGACCTGTTTTGATCAATGATTCTCATTAATTGTTTCTTGGAAAGCTTATTTTCTTAGTTTTGCCTTTTATACATTTTGTAAGAGGTCTATGCAGGAAATTCACGAAATACTAAAACTCATTGATGGCTTTATTGGCGGAGCTCAATGGTTTGCCTATTTTTTACTTCTTACAGGGATATTTTTTACCCTTTATTTAAAGTTTCCGCAAATTAGATATTTTAAGCATGCCGTCAAGGTTGTCAAAGGGAAATTTGATAAAAGCAGCGATGTGGGGGATACCTCTCATTTTCAGGCATTGGCCACCGCCCTTTCGGGAACTGTCGGCACAGGCAATATTGCCGGTGTGGCTTTGGCCGTGTACCTGGGAGGGCCGGCAGCCTTGTTCTGGATGCTGGCTACGGCGGCTGTAGGTATGACCACGAAGTTTGTCGAAGTAACACTGTCGCATAAATACAGAGAAAAATCCAAAGACGGCACAATTGCGGGAGGCCCCATGTATTATATGAAAAATGCCCGTTTTCAATGGTTTGGGTTGAACTTAAATCTTAAGTGGATGGCCGTAATTTTTGCCGTTGCAACGATTTTTTCATCGTTTGGTACGGGTAGTCTTCCACAGATCAATAGCATATCAAATTCCGTGCTGGCCACATTTGGGCTCACGAGATGGATCACCGGATTGATCCTGGCAATTTTATTAGCGCTGGTGATTATCGGGGGCATTAAACGCATTGCCCGGGTAACCGCACGCCTGGTTCCGACAATGGCGGCGATTTACTTTATCGGGGCTTTATCTGTGATATTCTTCAATTATGAGCATATTGTTCCATCTGTCGTTTCAATTTTTTCGGATATATTTACCGGGACGGCAGCAACCGGAGGATTCCTGGGATCGGCCTTGGTATTTGCGTTTAACAAAGGAGTAGGGCGAGGATTGTTTAGCAACGAGGCGGGACAGGGATCTGCGCCTATTGCGCATGCCGCGGCAAAAGCTCATGAACCCGTATCGGAGGGCATGGTAGCGATTTTGGAGCCATTCATCGATACAATTATTATTTGCTCATTGACCGGTCTTGTTCTTCTGTCTTCGGGAGTTTGGAATCAAAAGCACTATAATGAGTTTCAGAAGGCAGACATGCTGATATTAAACAGGGTGTATGATGAAAGCAAGGATGAAGATCTGCATCAATTGTACGAATATTTGAATAATGACGGCCCGCTGGACGGGTTCAGCGGATTACTTGAGGTGGATCAGGGAAAAATAGTTAACGGTTTAAGTATTTTACATGCCAGATCGATAGCCGAGGAGGTTGTTGTTACAAAGAAAAATGAACCATTTACCGGTGATATTCAGGTAAAAAATGGATCTCTGATCGATCCCGGTGGCGTGTATAAACTCCATGGAAGATCGCTGGTTCACAGCGCCCCGTTAACAACCATTGCCTTTACCAAGAGTTTCCTGGGGGACTACGGAAAATACATTGTTTCAATAGGTTTATTATTGTTTGCGTTTTCTACCGCTATTTCCTGGTCTTATTATGGCGATAGGGCGATGACATTTTTATTTGGCGCTCGATCGGTGATTTACTACAGGATTGTTTATGTATTTGGATTTTTTATTGCTTCATTCGTCGATACGACGATTATCTGGACATTTTCCGGGATTACGATTGCCCTGATGACACTTCCCAACCTTGTTGGTATCTTGTTGTTGAGAAAAGATATGAAATCGACCGTAAAAAAATATTGGAATGATTTTAGGGAAGAATATCCCAATGAAAAAATCCCCTCATAAATTTCGGAATCATTCTTGTTTTTTATTCGTTGAAATACTTTAATGTCGATAGTTTAGTAAAATAAAAGAAAGCAATAACTTTGCGTTTGTTTTTAAACGGAAGCTTGAAATGATAGGTAAAGCACTTACAAAAATATTTGGCACGAAATCGGACCGGGATATCAAGACTGTGATGCCTTATGTCGAAATGACCAATGAGGAATTTGCAAAATTACGATCTGTCAGCGATGACGATTTAAGAGCTAAAACACAATTGATTAAAGATGAAATTGATAAGAAGCTAGAGCGCATCGATGAGCAACTCTCGGCACTTCACCAAAAAGTGGAAGATAATCCTGAGATGGATATTCACGAGAAAGAAGAGGTTTTTAATCAAATTGATAAACTTGAGGAAGACAGAAATAAGCAACTTGAAGATATATTGCTTGAGGTGCTGCCGCAGGCTTTCGCTGTAGTGAAGGAAACCGCGCGGAGATTTAAGGAAAATGAAAAACTCGTGGTTACGGCAAATATGCGGGACAAGCAATTGGCTGCCAGGCATGAGCACATTGAGATCGACGGAGAAAAAGCGATCTGGCACAATGAATGGCTGGCGGCCGGCAACAAGTTGAAATGGGAGATGGTGCACTATGATGTACAGCTCATCGGTGGAGTTGTGTTGCACCAGGGAAAAATTGCCGAAATGGCCACCGGAGAAGGAAAGACGCTTGTGGCTACCCTTCCTGCATTTCTAAATGCACTCTCTAATAGGGGAGTGCATATTGTTACCGTAAATAATTATCTCGCCACCAGGGATTCGGAATGGATGGGGCCACTTTATGAATTTCACGGGCTCTCCGTCGATTGTATTGATAAGTATGAGCCGAATTCCGAAGCCAGGAGAAGTGCATATACCTGCGATATTATATACGGGACAAACAACGAATTTGGCTTTGATTATCTGAGAGACAACATGTCTCGGGAGGTCGGAGAGTTGGTTCAAAGGAAGCACCATTATGCAATGGTCGATGAGGTCGATTCGGTATTGATCGATGAAGCGCGAACGCCATTGATCATTTCCGGTCCGATCCCAAAAGGAGATGAACATCAGTTTCACGAGCTCAAACCGCGCGTTCAAAAACTGGTTGATGCCCAGAAACGGGTGGCCTCGCAATTTTTACTGGATGCTAAAAAGCTGTTGAAAGAGGGGAGCGAAAAGGAAGGAGGTCTACCTTTATTCAGAACCTACAGAGGTTTGCCAAAACACAAGCCACTTATTAAGTTTTTGAGTGAGCCCGGAATTAAACTAACCCTTCAGAAGACTGAAAATTTTTATTTGCAGGATAATTCCAAAATGATGCCCGAGGCCGATGAACCTCTTTATTTCACTATTGACGAGAAGAACAATAGCATTGATCTCACAGAAAAGGGGATCGACCTCATAACAGGCCAGGGGGAAGATCCGGAGTTTTTCATTTTACCGGACATCGGATCCAGGATTGCCGAGTATGAAGCGGATACTTCATTGTCGGAAGATGAAATGCTAAAAAAGAAGGAAGAGCTTATTCAGGATTATGCGGAAAAAGCAGACCGGATTCATACCGTCAATCAGTTGTTGAAAGCCTATACACTATTTGAAAAAGATACCGAGTACATCATCGTTGATGGCAAGATCAAGATCGTAGACGAACAAACCGGTCGCGTCATGGAAGGCAGGCGTTATTCCGATGGCTTGCACCAGGCATTGGAGGCGAAAGAGAATGTAAAAGTGGAGGATGCCACCCAAACGTATGCGACCATCACACTTCAGAATTATTTCAGGATGTACCACAAGCTGGCAGGTATGACCGGAACCGCCGAGACCGAAGCCGGAGAGTTCTGGGATATCTATAAGCTCGACGTGGTTGTTATTCCGACAAATGAGCAGATCATCCGCGATGACCGGGAAGATAAAGTATACAAAACGGTAAGAGAGAAATTCAATGCCGTAGTCGACGAGATCGGAGAACTGACCAAACAGGGAAGACCGGTCCTGGTAGGTACCACATCCGTAGAAATCTCGGAAGTTTTGAGCCGGATGCTCAACCTTCGAAAAATCAATCACCAGGTGCTGAATGCAAAACAGCACCAGCGTGAAGCAGAGGTTGTTCGGCATGCAGGGGAAGCCGGGACAGTGACGATTGCTACCAATATGGCCGGCAGAGGCACGGACATTAAGCTGGCCCCGGAATCCCGTGCAGCGGGAGGATTGGCTATTGTTGGTACGGAACGGCACGAATCGCGAAGGGTAGACCGGCAGCTCAGAGGCCGGTCCGGTCGGCAGGGCGATCCGGGCTCTTCTCAATTCTTTGTTTCTCTGGAAGATAATCTGATGAGGCTCTTCGGTTCGGACCGGATAGCTAAACTCATGGACCGGATGGGTTTAAAAGAGGGGGAAGTGATCCAACACTCCATGATCACGAAGTCTATCGAAAGAGCTCAGAAAAAGGTGGAAGAAAACAACTTTGGGATCAGGAAGAGACTTCTCGAATACGACGATGTAATGAATTCCCAACGGGAGGTCATCTACAAGCGCCGAAGAAATGCATTGTTCGGAGAAAGACTGCAATTGGACATCTTAAATATGCTCTTTGATACTTGTGAGGATATTGCAATCAATTCGAAAGGTTCGGAAGATTACGACAGCCTGATGTTGAATTGTATTAGCATTCTTGGCCTTAATTTCAAGCTTACCCAGGAGGAGTTCGGAAATATTTCGGAAAATGAACTGGCCGAGAAATTATATCAGGACAGCCTCGCAAACTACCGGGCCAAGAACAATAAAATATCAGAAAGGGCGAAGCCCATCTTTAAGGATATTCAGAAAAACAAAGGCGCTACGGTTACGGATGTTCTGGTGCCATTTACAGATGGTAAAAAGCAGATCGGGGTATCAACCAACCTGCAAAAAAATGTTGATTCGGATTGTAAGGAATTGATTTTGAGTCTCGAAAAGATATCTACACTTGCAATCATTGACCAGTTGTGGAAGGAGCATCTCCGAGAGATGGACGACTTGAAGCAATCCGTACAAAATGCTGTTTACGAACAAAAGGACCCTTTGTTAATTTATAAATTTGAGGCTTTTGAATTGTTTAAGCGATTTGTTGCAAAGGTAAATGAAGATACCGTCTCCTTCCTCACAAAAGCCGACCTGCCGGTTCGCGAACCGGACGAAGTGCAGGAGGCGAGAAATAGAAGAGAGGCCAGGAGGAACTACAGAGAATCCAAGGAAGAGTCCAAATCATTATTATCCGGAGGAGGTAGCGCCGATACCAGAAATCGTCCGCCTGTTGAAAAAGCCATGCCCAGGAAATCCGTAAAAGTTCCGGGCAGAAATGAGCGGGTGACCGTTCAATATGAAGATGGCACCGTTAAAAAAGAAGTAAAGTTTAAAACTGTGGAACAGGATGTCCTTTCGAATAAATGTGTGATCATAGAAGATTAATTTTCGAACATATGGACAAAGTACTCATATTCATATTCTTAATTCTGTATGCCATTGGGTGTACTCCAAAGCTTTCAACCACCGGCACTTCGGAGGATTATACGGAAGATGTCTCGGCTTATCGCCCCGCAGTTGACGATCCTGCCGGAGAGGATGAGGTTGCCTCAAATGTTAGTCCGGAAAGGGGGCCGTATGTTCCGCCGACTCAGGATATAAACACCGAAATGTCGGTATTGATGGACAGCATCATCGCCCACAACCGGGACAAGTTTTATTATACGTACACCATACAGGTCTACATAGGAAGAAGCAGGGAAGAGGCCAACCGGATTCGGGAAAAGGTATATCGTATTTTACCGGAAGAAGAGCCTGAGTTAGGTTGGAGACAGCCAAGTTGGTTGGTGACGGTAGGGAAATATTATGATCGCGTAGATGCCTACAAAACCCTCAACAAGCTTAGGAAAACGTTCCCGGGTGCGGGCATGGTAAGGGAAAGAAACAGTATGGAATAATCTCAACTCATTTCATGTAATGGATTTAAAAGAGGCGATTAAGCGCATAGCAAACGATATTGCCGGTGATATTGTAGAAATCAGGAGACATCTTCACAGTTATCCCGAATTGTCTTATAAGGAGTTTAAAACGGCAAAATATATATCTAAAACACTTAGAGAAATCGGATTGTCACCGGTGGAAGGGATTGCGGAAACAGGTGTTTCAGCCATAATTGAGGGGAAAAATCCATCTAAAAGAATCATAGCATTGCGCGCGGATATCGACGCTTTGCCAATTGTCGAAACCAATGATGTCAGCTACAAATCAAAGAACAAAGGCGTCATGCACGCCTGCGGGCACGATGTACATACGTCTTCCTTGTTGGGCACGGCTCGAATACTTACTCAACTTAAAGATCATTTTGAAGGC
This sequence comes from Cytophagales bacterium, assembly GCA_022360055.1. Lineage (GTDB taxonomy): Bacteria > Bacteroidota > Bacteroidia > Cytophagales > Cyclobacteriaceae > JAAUQL01. Next base: position 68,759 of record JAKSDO010000073.1, read on the forward strand.
AGCGTGAAGCTGATTTTTCAACCCGGTGAAGAAAAAGCGCCGGGAGGAGCTTCGTTAATGATCAAAGAAGGAATTCTTGAAAATCCCAGACCGGATAATATAATTGGTCAACATGTGATGCCACTCATGCCTACCGGAAAAATCGGATTTAAGGAAGGATTGTACATGGCCAGCGCCGATGAGCTCTATATTACGGTTAAAGGCAGAGGCGGACACGCGGCGATGCCGGATCGGAACATCGATCCTGTGCTGATCGCTTCTCATATCCTTGTAGCATTGCAGCAGGTAGTCAGCAGATACGCAACTCCGACAACCCCTACGGTATTATCCTTTGGAAAAGTAATTGCCGAGGGCGCTACCAATATCATTCCCGACGAAGTAAAAATCGAAGGAACATTTAGGACGCTCAATGAGAAATGGCGAGCCGAAGCCAAGGGAAAAATGAAAAAACTCGCCGAAGGTATTGCGGAATCAATGGGCGGAGCGTGTGATTTTCATATTTTGGATGGTTATCCCTTTTTGTACAACAATGAGCAATTGACCAGAAGAAACAGGCAGTTTGCAATAAATTACGTAGGTGAGGAGAATGTGATTGATCTGGATATTTGGATGGCGGCTGAAGATTTTTCTTATTATTCTCAGGAAATCGACGCCTGTTTTTATCGCCTGGGTGTAAGAAATGAGGCAAAGGGAATCACGAGCAATGTGCATACCCCTACGTTCGACGTGGACGAAGATGCCCTTGAAATAGGCGCAGGTCTCATGGCCTGGATGGCCATCAACGAATTACAAACCGAACATTAGCGCGAATCTTTACGATCAGTTAAAGATAAGATCGTACACTTCCTGTCGGATATTGTTATTTATGGCCAGTGCAAGAATTAGGGAGATGGCCAGCCCAATCAGCGCGAATAGCATATCTTTTCCGATCATTTTCAAGGCGCGTTTGGTGGCCTTTGACCTTTTCCTCGGTTTGTTCCTCGTAAGGCTTATTGCGAGTTCCCTTCCGCCGAGAAGACCAATGAATAGCCAGGTAGTACTCATGGGAAGCGTGCTCTCGAATAATTTATAATACAAAAGAATGGCATAAATAAAATCCACGAGGGTTGCGGCCCTAACATCCGTAACTCCCGATTTCTCATCGACAATTCCCTGGATTTTATCCCCCTTCAGATAAAACAAGAGGCCCAATCCCAGGAAGATATAACTTGCAAAAGCTACAAATTCCCAAACCGACAAGCTCCTGGGAAGGAATATGGCAATATTGGCTGCATCCTGCTGTATCCATACCGACCATAACATTCCACTGGTGATCCATTGAAAAAGCACCCAAATCTTATGCGGTTTCCCTTTTACGAACCTGTTTAAGAATTTCGAAACAAGCAGCCAAACGATAAGCGCGAGAAAAAAAGCAAGAAAATATCCACTCAGGCTTTTGTTTAAGACCCCGAGAATGGCACTTGTTTTTGTTGTAAAGGCATTGAGCAACAAAAAGGTCGTCGAAACCGGCATTCTCATCCGGGTGATTATAAGTAAGATGAGTGGCGCAGCAAGCTGGAGAAAGGTAAATTCTGTCGGAGCTTCCTCGAAGCCCTTTGAAGTTAACCGTTGATTGCTTACATCTCCGTCATAGGAAGACCAACTGATATAGACGGTAATAACAAAAATCAATCCCATGAAAAGCCACAGGTAGTACCATTTGCGGTGTTTGTTGGAAGCTATGAAGGTACCTATGGTCTGGATACTGTCGTTTGCGATCGCTGCATATCCGGCCAGGCCAAATCCAATCCACATCGCAATATTGGGATATGGATATACGGCCAAGCACAGGGCGCCCAGTGTAAGCACTATTAAGATAAAAAGCTTCTCTCTTTGAAAAATATCAAAAATCCAGAAGGTCTTTTTTGTAAGAGCATTAGTTTTCAAATGATCATTTAGAAATGAAGGCATACGAATTTTTGATATGGGCAGTATTAAAAAATCGTTACAAAGCTAAAAATACTTTTCAACTTTGATGTTATGAAATTGTTAATTGGTTTTTTTTCCGATTGTGAATAATTATAGAGGATTTTGTAAGTATTTTTACACTATATAAGATTCAATTTGAATATTATTGATGTCAAAATACGTTCGAAACGCATGCTTCGATAATATAGTTTTCGTCATGATGATTATGTGCATCCAAATTTGCTTTGATGAACGAATATTTGAATATAGATTCGGGAAATTAGACTTATGAACTATCAACACAATAAATACATCGTCTCCGCAATTTCAACAATAGCCGTTGCTATTTTATTATGCCCGATTGCCCGGGCAAATGAGAAGAAGGTTTTTCTGATGAAGATCGATGCGGAGATCGATCCGCGCACAAACAGGTATTCCGAACTTGCGCTGGAGGAAGCTGTGAATATAGATGCCCACCTTGTAATAATCGAGATGGATACTTACGGGGGTGCCGTAAATGATGCCGATGATATAAGAACGCGAGTTTTGGAATTCGAAAAGCCGATAGTGGTATTTATCAACAAAGATGCGGCATCTGCCGGAGCGTTGATTTCTATTGCATGTGACAGCATTTATATGGCCCCGGGCGCAAGTATTGGCGCCGCAACGGTCGTTGTCCCAACCGGGCAGGCTGCCCCGGATAAGTACCAGTCATACATGAGATCCATCATGCGATCAACGGCTGAGGCAAATGGGCGCAATCCTCGCATTGCAGAAGCGATGGTAGATCAGGAAATTGAAATTGACAGCATCACGGAAGCCGGCAAAGTGCTGACGTTCAGCACCTCTGAAGCTATAAAATACAATTTTTGTGAGGCTGAAGTTAAAAATATTGATGACGTAATTAAGCGGCAGGGAATAGATGATTACGAATTGGTCGAGTTTGAACTCAGCGCGGCGGAAAAGATTATTAAGATATTTTTAAATCCGTTTGTAAGCGGTATTCTGATCCTGGTCATTATCGGAGGTATTTACTTTGAACTGCAAACTCCGGGGGTCGGATTTCCTCTAATTGCGGCAATCGTTGCGGCGACCCTGTATTTTGTGCCATATTATCTTAATGGCCTGGCAGCAAACTGGGAAATTATCGTATTCTTTGTCGGAGTAATCTTGCTCCTCGTCGAAGTCTTTGTGATTCCCGGTTTTGGGGTTGCCGGTATCAGTGGCATCTTTCTCATCGTAGGATCGTTGATCCTGGTCATGCTCAATAACGACTATTTCGATTTTTCGTTCGTCGAAGCAGGTGATATTACCAAAGCTGCGGCCGCAACTTTATCCGGTATGTTGGCGTCTGTAATACTAATGTTTTTTGGTGGTGTCAGACTTACGCGAAGTAGCGTTTTTAAAAGGATCTCTCTGGAAGATACACAACAAAAAAGTGAAGGGTATACCTCAAACTTTAACGAGCAGTCCTACCTGGGAATGCGGGGAAAAACCTATACCGTATTGAGACCAAGTGGTAAGATCTTTGTGAACGGGGAGTTGAAGGACGCCTTTACTCGAGGCGAGTTTATTGAAAAGGACAGAACTGTTGAAGTAATTGACGATAGCGGTACTTCGTTAAAAGTTAAGGAAATTGATGAATAGCTGTGAATAGCTGGGTTACAGGCCTTATCGGAGGCGTATTAAATGGAAGTTAAACAGGGTCAAAAAAAATCATTCAATAGATGATAAAAAAGATTGAGGGAATAATTTCGGCGATTTTTATGGTATGGAGTTCCTTGGCGTTTGCGGGGGAAAACACATACAAAATTGAAGTTAAGATTGATAAATTTCAGGGCGAGGTATGCTATCTCGGGTATCCTTACGGCCCCAAAAAATACCTGGCTGACACAGCCGAAATAAATAGTGAAGGAAAATTTATATTCGAGGGGACAACGCCTTTGGATGGCGGACTTTATTTTGTTTACAGTCCGGCTCCGGAAAGTTTGTACTTTGATGTGATCGTCGCCGAATCCGAATTTAGCCTGCATACGGATACCCTGGATTTGATCGCTAACATGAAGGTGAGCGGTTCTTTGGAAAATGAAGTATTTTTCAATTTTCAAAGATTCATGAGGGAGAAACAAAAATCCGGAGGAGAACTTAGCGAAAAACTGAAGGCAACCAATGATCAGGGAGAAAAGGATAAGCTGTCTGCCCGGCTAAAGGAATTGGATGCCGAAGTAAAGACATACAGGGCTGAATTATTGGAAAGTTATCCTGAAACATTTGCTGCCACCTTTATAAGGTCTACAATTAATCCCGAAGTTCCGGACACTCCGAAAGATGAGCATGGAAATGAAATTGATCCGAACTCCGGATACAAATATTATAAGGAACATTATTTCGATAATATTGATTTCTCGGATAAAAAGATGTTGAGAACGCCAAACTTCCATGGCAAGATTGAAGATTATCTGGAGAAGATGACGGTAAAGCACCCCGATTCAATCATAGCTTCAGCGCATACCATTATCGAAAAGGCGAGGGCAAATGAGGAGGTTTTCAGGTTTTGCGTGGTAAATCTGACCAGCAAATATGAAACTTCCAACATCATGGGAATGGATGCGGTTTTTGTCGATCTTGCAGACAGTTATTATCTGTCCGGAGAGGCTTTTTGGGCGGATAGTGCACTTATAGCCAAAATCTCAGACAGGGTGGAACGAATAAAACCCAATCTTCTGGGCGAGCAGGCTCCGCGCCTGGTATTGCTTGATACCCTGATGAAACCCAGGTCGCTCTATTCCTTGAAGGCGGATTATTTTGTGTTATACTTTTATGATCCGGATTGCGGCCACTGCAAAAAAAAGACTCCGTTACTTAAGGAGTTGTATAATTCGAAATTGAAGAGCATGGGTGTGGAAGTGGTGGCCACGAACGTTAAAAAGGATGTGGATAAATGGAAAAAATATGTGAAGGAACAAAAGTTAAACTGGGTGAACCTGGCAGATCCTCACGTTCGGTCCAATTTTAGATATGAATATAACCTGGAGACGACCCCGATAATTTATGTCCTCGACAGCCAGAAGAAAATCATCGCCAAAAAACTGGATGTGGATCAGGTCGAAGAATTTATCAACAAACAAATTGAATTGAAGGTCAAAAGTCAAAGTGCCGGTTAACCCGGATGATTCATCTCTATCTGTCAAAATCGTAGGGCCATCTTTGTAAGGCGTCGATTTTAGATGCCATATCCCGATAAGGCATGAAACATGATCGCTACAAATTTGGAGAATCCCGAATCGAATGTTTTATAGACAGACGGATATTTATGTCCTATTTTTGAGCGTGTTATGCTCTATCGGCTCTGAGGGCGAGAAAATCCGTGAATTTTTCGGATTAAGCCAGCGTTGGTTCTGATATTTCCTCATTTTTAAATGCACTTGCGGGCAAGCAACTGCACATAAGATGTCTGTCGCCATATGCGCTATCTATTCGTCCGATAGCGGGCCAGAATTTGTTTTCCGCGACAAAAGGCAGCGGATAAACGGCCTTTTCCCGGCTATAGGGCAGCTCCCAGGTTTCGGCAGTCGCTACCTTTAAAGTGTGCGGCGCGTTTTTCAACACATTTACCTCGGCATGAGCCATACCATCTTCGATTTCCCTTATTTCCGCCCGGATGGAGATCATAGCTTTACAAAATCGATCCAGCTCATCCAGCGATTCGCTTTCGGTCGGCTCTACCATCAGCGTTCCTGCCACCGGGAAAGATACGGTAGGAGCGTGGAACCCATAGTCCATCAATCGCTTGGCTATATCCTCGACCTCAATGCCAACTTTTTTAAATTCCCTGCAATCCAGAATTAATTCATGAGCGCATTTGCCATGAGATCCGGCGTATAGAACGGGATAATGGGCTTCCAGGGCGGCCTTAATATAATTGGCATTTAAAATTGCATTTTTTGTTGCATTTGTCAGACCTGCGGATCCCATCAATTTTATGTAGGCGTATGAAATAACCAGAATACCCGCGCTGCCATATTGAGCGGCAGATATGGCGCTGATGCCTTTTTTCCTATTATTACTTGCAAAAGGGTTGCCGGGTAAGAAATCCGCAAGATGTTCCGCTACGCAAATCGGACCTACACCGGGACCGCCACCTCCATGAGGGATACAGAACGTCTTGTGTAGATTTAAATGACAAACATCTGCACCAATTTCAGCGGGGCTGGTCAGGCCGACCTGAGCATTCATATTCGCCCCATCCATATAAACCTGACCACCGTTGGCATGAATAATTCGGCAAATATCTTTGATGCCTTCTTCAAATACGCCATGGGTTGACGGATAGGTAACCATCAGTGCGGCCAAATCGTCTTTGAGCTCTTCCGCCTTCTTTTTCAAATCTTTTATATCAATATTGCCGCGCTCATCACAGTCAACGATTACAACCCTGGTCCCGGCCATTACAGCGCTTGCGGGATTGGTGCCGTGCGCAGAGGAGGGGATCAAAGTTATGTTTCGGTGACCCTGACCAATGCTTTCCAAATAAGATTTTATGACCATCAAACCGGCAAACTCTCCCTGAGCTCCGGAATTCGGCTGAAGAGATGTGGCAGCAAACCCAGTAATCTCAGAAAGATACGATTCCAACTCCTCGAAAAGTTCGAAGTACCCATCCACCTGATCCCTTGGGACAAACGGATGAATGCTTCCAAATTCCGGCCATGTGACGGGAAGCATTTCCGTGGTCGAGTTGAGTTTCATAGTGCACGAGCCCAATGAGATCATGGAATGGACCAGCGACAGATCTTTATTTTCCAATCGTTTAATATATCTCAAAAGCTCATGTTCCGTATGATATTTATTGAAAACCTCATGAGTTAAATAGTTGCTTTTTCTCATGAGGCCATCGGGATAATCAACCTCGACGGATTCCGTAATTGAGGCGATTTCATTGTCCGGGAGACGTTTATCTGCGGCTTCTGAAAATATTCCAATGATATTATTTAAATCTTCAATCTCACAGATTTCATCAAAAGACAAAACGATCGACTTTTCATGAAAATAATTGAAGTTATATGCTTTCTTTTCGGCCAGCTTTCTAATATGATCGATCTTTTTCGCATCGTCGATTTCAATTTTAAGCGTATCAAAAAACTCCGGTTTTGAGGTCTTATAACCCAGTTTATTTAATACTTCATCGAAGGCTTTGGCCATTAAGTGAACTTTTGTCGCGATCCGCATGATGCCTTCCGGTCCGTGATATACCGCGTACATGCCCGCCATTACCCCCAGGAGCACCTGTGCGGTACAGATATTGCTTGTGGCTTTTTCACGTCGGATATGTTGTTCTCTCGTCTGAAGGGCCATTCTGTATCCCGGATTTCCATCTTTATCTACGGAAGCTCCGATTATCCTGCCCGGAAGCTGCCTTTTGTTTTTTTCTGAAGTGGCTATATATGCGGCGTGCGGACCGCCATATCCCAGGGGCACACCGAATCGCTGAGTGGTGCCCACAACGATATCGGCGCCTAATTCGCCCGGAGGCGTTAATAAGGCCAGGCTCAGTAGGTCTGCTGCAACCGCAATGGTCAGGTCCTTACTTTTGGCTTGATCAAAAAATGAGCGATAGTCGTGTACTTCTCCATATTTATTCGGATACTGCAGCAATACTCCGTAAAGTTCGGGATCGGAAAGGTCTAATCGGGCGTAGTCTCCAATAACGATTTCGATCCCTATTGGCCTTGATCTTGTCCGGAGAATTTCGACGGTTTGCTCAAATACGTGTTGATCAACGAAAAATTTGCCGGCCTTTTTCTTAGCTCCTTTTCTCAACCCGGCCATCATAGACATAGCCTCTGCCGCGGCAGTTCCTTCGTCGAGCAAGGAAGCATTTGCGATTTCCATTCCGGTCAGGTCTATGATCATCGTCTGAAAATTGATTAAGGCTTCCAGCCGCCCCTGCGCTATCTCTGCCTGGTAGGGTGTATACGCCGTATACCAGCCCGGATTTTCCAGGATATTTCTTTGTATTACCGTAGGAGTTTTAGTGCCGTAATAACCTTGTCCGATCAGCGATTTGAAGATTTTGTTTTTTGAAGCAAGCGTCTTTGTTTCCGCTAAAAATGCTTGCTCGGTAAGGGGTTCTGGAAGCTTGATGGGATGTTGAAGCCTTATGGATTCTGGAATGGTTTGATCAATTAATTCTTCTAAAGAATCAACACCGATTTCCTGGAGTTTTACGGCCGTTGAATCGTCATTTTTCCCATGGTGCCGATATTCGAAAATATCCTGTGGTTTAAGCTTCTCCCTCATAGTTGCTAAAAATACCTGATGAACGACTTACTAAAATTAAGCAGCAAAGGTATAATTTATTGAGGAGAAAAAATGTTCAAAAAAATAAAAAATCATTATGGAGAAATCACAGTATTCAAAGCGTATTTTGTGTTCGCAATAAATAAAAAAATAATCCTTTGCGGAACAACTGGAAAGCAATAATTTATTGCTTTTAACGCCCGGTATTGAAATATTCTTTACCTCCCGCTTTTTTTCTTTTTTTTCCCGGGAGAGATCCGAACTTTTGGTTTTTTCTTTTTTTCGTGAAAAGCGCCCTTGTATTCGGGATATTTAATTCGTTTTATCCGATCTATTTCCAATGCAATTTGTTTTGCTTCTTCCTTATCCGTCGAAGCAGGTTCGACCTCCGCCGGAAGGATTCTTTCGGAGATCTTTTCCGAAATCACCTTTTCAATCTCTTCAATATGGATTTCCTCCGCTTCATTCGCAAATGAAATGGCCATTCCACGCTGCTCTGCGCGGCCCGTGCGACCAATGCGATGAACGTATTCTTCATAGACTCTGGGTATATCGAAATTGATGACATGGCTTACCTGGTAAATGTCGAGTCCTCGCGCAGATACATCCGTGGAAACGAGAATTCGAACCTCTCCTGCTCTGAAATCATTAAAGGCATTTATTCTGCTGTTCTGACTTTTGTTGGCATGAATAACCCGTACTTCATCCGGCAGTTTTCGATTGAGGAATTTAAAAATGTTATTGGCGTTTTCCTTAGTCCGGGTAAAGATCATCACTTTGCTGAACCCCGGATCTTCCAGAAGGTATGAAAGGAGATTTATTTTGGTTTTTAAGTTCGGTGTTTTGTAAAAGTAATGCTCAATGGTTTCCGCTTTCGTGCTTTGAGGTGTCACTTCAATTTTATGTGGAAATTCTAAAAACTCATCGGCAATTGCCTGTACTTTTTCCGGGAAAGTTGCTGAAAAAAGCAGGTTTTGTCGTTTTCTTGGAATTTTTTCCAGAATGTCCCTGATTTGAGGCGCAAACCCCATATCCATCATCTTGTCCGCTTCATCAAGCACAAAAAGGTTCAGTTTCTTGACGACGAGCGACCCTTTTCTATACAACTCGAGGAATCTGCCCGGTGTAGAAACCACAATGTCGCACCCTCTTTCCAATTGTTCAATTTGTGTTTTTGGCCCGATCCCTCCATAGAGGCAGATATTCCTGGTGCCGCAGTATGTCGATAGCTGCTCCAGGTTTTCAAAAATCTGAATGGTTAATTCCTTACTCGGGGCGAGTATAAGCGCCCTTGGAAATTCGCCCTGGGCGTATTTTATCTTGTAAAGAAGCGGGAGCAGATAAGCTGCCGTTTTCCCGGTTCCGGTCTGTGCAATACCGATTGTATCATGCCCGGCGAGAATTGCAGGTATTGCTTGCCGTTGAATGGCAGTTGGCTTTGAGTAGCCGAGATCATCAACAGCATTAAAAAGCTGACGGTTTAATTTAAAATCTTCAAATTGCTCTATTTTATTGCCCATAAAACAACTAATTTGGCTCACAGGAAAATTGCCGCTTCTGTCCGGAAGTAGCAAAGCTAAGTATTGATGGGTAAATATCCATTTGATCCGATCATTTCCTGGATTATGGAAAAAACGTTTAAACAGAAAATATGAATTCGATTTTAATTGTAAATGCAAAAATAGTAAATGAAGGAAAGGTGATTGAAGGAGATGTGTTCGTAAAGCAGGGCAGGATTGAAAGTGTGGCGGTTGGATCAGCAAACCGCAATGCAGACAAAATAATCGACGCCAACGGAAGCTATCTGTTGCCGGGCGTGATCGATGATCAGGTTCATTTTAGAGAACCGGGCCTTACACACAAGGGGGATATTTATACGGAGTCCAGAGCTGCGGTAGCCGGCGGAATCACTTCATTTATGGAAATGCCTAATACGGTCCCAAATACCGTTACCCAGGATTTACTCGCTGAAAAATATAAATTAGGAGAACGGTATTCCCTCGCCAACTATTCATTCTATTTTGGAGCGACTAACGATAATATAGAGGAAGTTTTAAAAACCAATTCAAAGAATGTTTGCGGTATAAAAATATTTATGGGATCCTCGACCGGAAATATGCTCGTAGATGATTTAAAAGCGCTGGAAAATATATTTTCCAAAGTTGAAATGCTTATTGCCACTCACTGTGAAGATGAGGCGACGATCAGACGAAATTCCGATTTGGCCAGAGAAAGATTTGGAGAAGATGTGCCTTTTGAAATGCATCCGGACATCAGGAGCCGGGAGGCATGTTACCTGTCTTCATCAAAAGCAGTTGAGCTGGCTAAAAAGAATAACACCAAACTGCATATTCTTCATATTTCAACTGAAAATGAACTGGAGCTGTTTGACAATTCAAAACCTTTGGAGCAAAAAAGAATTACTTCCGAAGCGTGCATACACCACCTTTGGTTCGACAGGGATTATTACAAACATAAAGGATCTCTGATAAAATGGAATCCCGCGGTGAAAGAAGCCCGTGATAAAGCCGCCATATTTGATGCCGTATTAAATGATGAGATCGATGTATTGGCCACTGACCATGCGCCACATACGTTGGAAGAGAAGCGAGGGACCTACTTTAACGCCCCTTCCGGCGGACCTTTGGTGCAACACAGTCTCGTGGCTGCCGTGGAATTTGTGAAATCCGGAAAGATGTCCATGGAAAAGCTTGTCGAAAAGATGTGTCATAATCCGGCCGTTTTGTTTCAGATCGACTCCAGGGGCTATATTCGGGAGGGGTACCATGCTGATCTGGTTATTGTAGATCCGAATTATTCATGGGTGGTTGACAAATCAAACATTTTGTATAAATGCGGTTGGTCGCCATTTGAGGGACATCGGTTTTCTTCACAGGTTACACACACCATAGTTTCGGGACATCTTGCTTACGACCGCGGCAAGTTTGATGCATCCGTAAATGGTTCGCGACTTCTTTTTGACGGATAGTGTCGAATAATTTCAAAAAATATATTTGTTAATTGTAGCGCGCTCCATAAATTTGCACTCCTTTTACACGGTGGATGTAGTTCAGTTGGTTAGAACGCCTGATTGTGGTTCAGGAGGTCGCCGGTTCGAGTCCGGTCTTCCACCCTTGATTTTTACGCAGTTACAGATTATTTTTTGTAACTGCTTTTTTATGCGCCTACAATTTATGCTCAGTAATAGTATCTTTTATTTATTCGTGTTGTATTCTGGAAGCTGAGAAGTAATATTTATATTCTTTTTCTGTGTAGATCAACTAGAAATACTCTTTGAGTGGTAGAAATGGACAAACGCTTTTGCTGGCAATGGACATCGATGCTTTTTTGGGCACAGAATTTAATTTTATTCGCAATTTTCTTTATGGTTCTCATACTCATTAATATACATTTCTAATTTGTCTTTATCTCTTTTAGAATGTAGGTCTAGTTTTCTTTTTCCTGTCAACTCAACGTCTGTAACTAATTCATTATTTGCAAAAACTTTCGCAACCCCGAATGCTTTGAATCTGTTGCATTTTGTTTCCCGAAGATAATTGGATAAGCAAGCATATTCCTTAGTTTCAAAATTATTGGGCAATTCAAGTTCTTTAAAGCCTTTGAGATTCCTCAAAGGCTTTAAAGATTCATCTTCAACTTTTATTTTCATTAACCTCAAATATTCCAGTTGTGTCAATTTTGAGAGGTCCTTTAAGGATTTTAATTTCATATCCTTCCATCTTCCCCCCTCCAATACCAATTTTTTAATGGACTTCGATCCCACTATTTCCTTGATTGAAGTTATCTTAGGGAAATCTTCAATGTGTAAAGTTTCTAACTTGTGATTTTGAGTAAAGTCCCATAAATCATCAGCTTTGGTGTTATATTTTAGAACTATTACTGTCGTGGTTTTTAAAAGGCAAAGACATGACAAGTTCTTAATTCTGCATTCTTCAACAATTAGTTCTCTCGGTTCGATTATTGACAAAATGTCCTGTATTTGCTTATCGTTTACTCCATAAACCCATAGTCTTTTTATACCAATTTTTTCATCATTTACTTTTGGCAATTTGGTCTTTCCCAAAATAGAAATCTCAGAACTGTTTCTCAGCTGTTCTTCACTTAATTTTCCATCTATTGCTTGCGGTCTATCATGGAATTCTTTAGGAATCATTTTTCTATTTTTGCTTGTGCCTAACGGCAGTCTGTCTCAAAACTCATTCTACCCTCCCAAGGTTGCTGTATTTAAAAAATTTCAAAGACCCCTGTCCGAATACTTTCTTTAAAAATAGGGGTTTTGAGACAGTCTGACGGTCTCGGTTATGATTTCGGCTTGGAAAATCGGCATGATTTTTCAAGTAGCGAAATCGAGCCGGTTAAAAGTAAGAATTTTCAGAGAGTGTTGGTATGCAAGCTGAATTGGCATTGTTGGGCGTTCGTTTATTTTATTAGTTGGCAAATATTAAGGTGCTCTAACGAATAAACATATAATTTATCTTTAAATAAATCGGAAGAAACTAATCTATTACCATCAATTTCACCCATATTGTTTTTTGGCTTTAGGGGTATCTCAAATGCCAATTCCATATTGTTCAAATCATAAATCAAAAGTCTTTTATTTGACTTTGGGCGCACAATCAAGAATTTTTTGTCAGCACTAAAGGCTCTTTTTCCTTTTTTGATTTCTATATTTTTTATTACTTGATCCTGGCTATCAATTTTTGAAAGAATGCTAAATTCATATTCTGGGCCACTCTTCATTCTTGTTCGACTACCTCCTGTGGTATAGCAATATTTTAAGCCCTCAACTTTAACCATTTCGATTATGTTTAACCATTCAAGGTTAGGATATTGATGATTGTAATACGTTTTTGGATAAAAAGCTGGGTTTAAATCCTGAATGTTATCCCATTCTAAATTTATTTCGTTTGTGCCTAATTTCAATTCCGGTAACTTTAAAATAGTCCAATACTTGGCAATTTCAGCGGGGCCATTCTTATCATTAATTCCTATTAAGAAAGTGTTGTCGGAGTCGTCATATGAAACAAAGGC
>JAKSDO010000255.1 GCA_022360055.1 Cytophagales bacterium
CTCCTTCTTCAGTGCTTTGAGGCTCTTGTATCGCTTTAAGAGCAGCTTCATAATTTGCCTGCGATTCTTTAGACAGGTTTTCAGAAATAAAGGCCTGAAGCTTGGCATTATCACAAACAAAACCGCTGCATCCTGCCTTGTACTCCCGAATCAAATCGGTATGTAATGTTGTCAGTTCCCTGATCTGATCTTCGGATGCTTTCCAATAGCCCTTTCGGATCGTCTCAAGCATAACGGCTGACATCTCTTGTAATGCATAAGGATTTTCCCTCTTAAAGAAATCCTGCACATTCAGATTTAGCTCATCCCTCACGTATACATTATGTAGGTTGTTCCAAAGTGCATCGTCAATTTCAGCAGGCTTCATCACGTTCCATCCATACGTGTTTCGAAAAGTTTCCGCAAAGGTTTCTGCCGAGGTTGCTCCTCCTTTCATGTACTCACTGATGTACTTGGGATTGAGCAAAGTCGTTCGCGTCTCAACCCAAAGTGCCTCTTTCAAGCCCTGGATTTTTGCATTGGAAGGATTTCTAAAGTCATTGAAATAAGCGTCGGGATCACTGCCAGTTACGGATCTTACCGCCATACTCAAGCCTCCCATAAACTCATAGACGTGATCGAGGCTTAAACCACCCCACGTATTGCTCTCGCGCGGCTGAACCACCACTTCGGTGTTTTGAAGTGCCGCCTCAAATACCCCTGCCTGAAAAGCGCCCCAATTTGCTCCTTCATCATAGAGCGCTCCCATGTTATTAATGTAGGTTTCGGCTACTTCTTCTTCTTTTTCCCAACCATCTCCTTTTTCCACCATCTCCATGATCCTGGTACCATAGTTGCCATTCACACCTCCAAAAACACGTTGTGAAGACCACTCTCTGGCTTGCTTTGGTGAAAGGCCGCTATTTTTCATAAAAATCTCGGCCGCTAAAACACCTGCCTTTACAAAATTCTCCCCTGCATCTTCTGCCTCAGATGCCATTTTCACCGCTTTGTTAATCAGGTGCATCCTGGATGCCGCCAAATCGCGGAACTGACCAGCCGTTTGTGCTACCACATCAATTCTTGGTCTTCCTAATTCACTGATTGGAATGAGCTTAATATCCGTAACTCTATTGAATGGATCCCTTACAGGCTCTACACCTAAAAGGTAGAATATCTGCGCGACCATCGCCCCTTCAGTATCGATAAAATCTCCAGGCCAAAGCGTGAAACTCACTTTCTTAGGGTACGCTTCGTGCTTTTCATAATGCGTTTCCAGCAGGGTCTTGGCTAATGCCTTTCCAACATTCCACGCTTCAGGAGAAGGTGTTTTTTCCGCATCAATGGAGTACAGGTTTCTACCTGTTGGTACGGTAGAAGGATTTGTGATGGGATCACCTCCGGAAGATGGCATAATATATCCACCGTTCAGTCCGGTCGCTACAGCTTGTAATTCCGAAGCTGTGCTGTTTTTAAGATCTCCCTTGTATTGATTGACCTGACGAACAGCTCGTTCAATATTTATCACAGCGTTCGCAAATTCCTCTTCTTCGGTTTCCTTTGTAAAAATGGCTAGTTCAACCAGGTCGACAGCCACATTTAGCTGCTCGTTAAAACCTTCTTTTGACCAATAATCTGCCAGGGCTTCAGGCTTTTTGTCTTCCACAAGTGTCCAATTTTCCACGTATTTTTTTAGATTGGCTAAATGCGCGTAGAATTGCTCGCCGGGAACAGATGCAATTTTTTCCGGGTTGGAAGCCAACTGAATTGAACTGATATATTCCGCCTCGGTGAGTTTCGCAATG
Source organism: Cytophagales bacterium (assembly GCA_022360055.1). Lineage (GTDB taxonomy): Bacteria > Bacteroidota > Bacteroidia > Cytophagales > Cyclobacteriaceae > JAAUQL01. The sequence continues at coordinate 1,785 of JAKSDO010000255.1, forward strand.
GTTTCTTTTTCGGCACGTTCTTTTTCCAAAGCCACCTGTTCTGCCAGGCTTTCATCTTCCAACAGCTCAAACGTCATCTGTCTGAGTGGCTCTTTTTGCATCATTTTGAGTAGCGCATATACATCCGATTGTTGTCCGACTTCCAGGGCCTTTGCCATGGCAGGTATGGCTTTTGCAACTGTTTTGGCTCTTTCCAATGTCTGAGGGTCAAGGATACCGGAGCTCTGTTTAAACTGCTTTTCAGATTTTAAGTTATTGATAAACTCGATTCTTTCCGGAAAAGGTGAAATCGCAATTACCAACCGCTTGAGTTCGTTGATCTCCTCTTCCGTTGGACCTCCTTTGTTTATTTTATTTCCGTGATTATCTTTTTTAGATTTCGAGTCTCCCATGCTGATAAATCCTCTAACAATATCAGCATCAGACATCCCCTGGTTTTTTGCTATCCAATCCCGGGCAGTTTTCAGATCTTTTTCGTCTGCAAGTGAATTTAGAACTGATTCCACAGACTGCCCCCTATCATTGATTGCCGTGATGGTATTTTTTGCTTTGGAACGGTAGTTTTTATCAAAGTATACCTGGTTATCGAGCTCTTTTTGGCTTACCTCGCCTTTCAGCTTATCCAATGCAGCAATGCCATAGGCAATCGGATCTATCGCCATCAATTGTGCCGTATTATTGATCTGTTCCCGATCATAAGCCTCACCCATGGTATAAAGGCCACCGGATACTTTAGAGTTTCTTACCTCCTCCACGTAATTGGATATAGTAAAAATTGTCTCATCATCATAGTTACCCATGCTGTCCAAACCCAGGTCCTTATGTATTTCCAAGGACAAAACCAGCTCACTGATGCTCTTTCTGTATTGCTCCCGTACAGCAGCTTTTGCCCCGACAAATGCCGTGAGCTTATCACTGAGTTGCTTCAGGTCTCCGGTAACTTCTGATTCCATAAATGGAGGTGTTAAATAGCTTAATGTGGTCGCGTAGCTTCTCCGCTTGGCGATGATGCCTTCACCAACATTGCTGATGGTGTAGATGTAAAAATGAGGCGTGGTGCCGATCAATGCATCCGTCCAATCATACCCGGAAAGCGCTACCTGCTTTCCGGGGGTAAATTCCAGGCTTCCGTGTGTACCCCAGTGAAAAATTGCATCTGCCTGAAACTCATTTTGCGTCCAGAGGTATGAAGCAATGTATGGATGTGGAGGGGCTGTTTTGGTTCCGTGCACGATTTTAAAGGTATTTTCTCCCACTCCGGACAAAGGTTGAGGTAGTAAGGTCACATTGCCAAATTGCAATCGAGCGACGGCGATATAGTCTTTCCCGTCTTTGCTGGTTGAAAGGTACTCTCCGGGCGCTTTACCAAATTTGGCTTCAACAGCGCTATAGCTTTCTTCCTTTAGATCTTTTGTGACCCATTCTTCATAAATTGATGTTTCCACCAAAGCAGGATTACCATTTTTCAGGAAGTCATCAAATGCTCCCTTTGCGTAAGGCCCAAGCACCGATCCTTGTACTTTGATCATCTCCCATAGTCCGTCTGCGGAAGCGGGGAGGTTGTCTACCGTGTATCCTTCTTCTTTCAGTTTGACTAATGTATTGTAAATGGATGGCACAACTTCCATGTTGGCAGCCACCATTGCATTCAATCCCGGGCCTTTGAAATAATAGATCGCAATTTTCTTGTCTTTGTTCGGCTTACTTTTCAAAGCCAACCATTTTTCAATCATATCCCCAAATTTCTCCAGACGATCAGGAATAGCCTGAAAGGAGAGATAACCCATTTCGTCCTCATACTGGGCAATGATGGCATATGGATTAATTCCACCGTCGATCTCGGGAAGCACTACACTCATAGAAAGTAAAGGGCCGGCAAATCCCTGCGGGTCATCCACCCACTCTTCATAAGGTTGGAATACACTTACCGGTGAAAGCAAGGGGATGTCTTTTTCTTTGAGCCAGGCAATAGCTTCCCGATCCCGGCCTAAGGTCAATCTCCCGTGTGGCATAAGGATGACCAAATCTGGATCGACCTCCTTTAAAAATTCCAGTCGTTTGGTTGCGGCTGTGATCGTATAAACATTGAGGTTGCGTCCCTCCAACATTTGGATTAACTGATCAATGTGGTCCCTGTTTGCATTGAACGGGCCGGGAACGCTTGTGATCAAAGCAATCCTGGCTTGGTCGGGCTTGTGAAAACCTTGTTCCCGCAAGTAGTTGCCGTATGAATCAAAATCTTCGAAAATAGCCGTTTCATCCAGGTGAATGAAGACATCTCTCGGGATAGCTTTGGGCTCTTCCGGTGTGCCGGTAAACCAGGATTTACCATCGATTTCTTTTCTGACATAGGCCAGCAAATTGGCATAATTCCCGGTACCACCGTAGCTGAAACAGTCAGTGACGAAATCCAGGTCTTTGCCTTTTAAATTAGTGACATCCACATTAGGATTTGTTGCAGCTTCCACGAACAACTTTACACCTCCGTATCCTGCATTTTGAAGAGTTTGCATTTGATCGGGAGACATTTGAAAACCCCGGCCGAAAATGAATACGGCAGAATAAGTACGGATATCCTCTAATTCGTCGATATCAACTACATCTATTTTCACCCAATTGTTGGTGTTGGATTTATTAATACGCGAAAGCTGAAACTCCGGGTAATTGATAAAAGCGATTTTGGTGGAACTGATAGATTTATTATAAAACCGGTAGCCAATACCTGCTAATATCAGCAGCAAACTTATAAATCCTATTCGTTTGAGGAGGATTTTCCTGGAATTTTTCATTTCAAAAATGAATAGACCAATCCCGATTTATGGCAAAACCAGGATTGGTGTTAATGAAATCGATTTAGTTTATTCGGTTAAAAGCTCGTATTCGAAGGTAGGAAAACCATTCTCGGCATTATCTCCACCCCTGTAAGCTAAAAATCTTACCTTATAGTAATTCTTATCCTGATCTTGGACGATATAAGTAATGAAATCATAAATTTTGTAGATTCCATTGCTGTGTGGTTGAAGAATTTGTAACCACGATCTTCCAATGGCATCTGCGGCTTCTGCCCCCCCAATAGTATTGAAATCCGAAATCAGCAGGTTATCAAAATTACTACTTTCAATTGTTTGCTTGTTCTTTTCGGATTCAGGATCATCGTTTTGCTCCAGATCAATAAAAGGATCGTCTTTGGCTACCAGTACGCCGGAATGGTTGTTCGTAACAACAGACGCTGCCAATCGGTAAATATCGCAGTTGATTCCCGGTACTGCAGCATTCCCCATAGTAAAACAAGGAGCACCAGTGCGTACGGAAGCAGCTGTCAATACAAAATCCCAACTTAAAGGCTCAATAGTTACCACTTCATCATTTATCAAAGAGAAGTAAGTGAAATTTCCGTCTTCCGGATCAATATCGGTTGAAACTGCATCACTTCCGTCTAATTCAGCATATTGGATGGAAATACCGGATGAACTTGAAGCCGTTATCATGAACTTTTTCTTCCCCAGCACATTCCCATTCTCATCAATACCTAAGTCGATAATGTATGGTTGATTGAGCGTCCATCCGGCAAGCGCAGTAGTCGTAAGTTTTCCATCCTCGGTATCATAATAATAAACCAGCCCTTCATCGGTAGTCACGGCGGCGAAGTCTGTTTCTGCCGGAAATGAAACTGCCACCTTTTTCGCACCATTTATGCGAATGGCATCCCCGGCATTTTCAAAAGCCAATTCCCATGTATTTACTGCTACTGTAGTCATTTCTCCCTCGCTCAAATCCACATATACCTGACTGGAAAGGTCCGATCCCATTTCTGCTGTAAGCGTAGCTCCGAGCTCGATGCCACTTTCAGGCTCGGTTTCTTCTTCACTACAGCTAAAAATAAGACCAACAAAAAGAAAAATTATTGCGATTTGATATTTCATTTTTTTCATTGTTTATAATGGTTATTGAATCGTGTAATTAATTTTAATAAAGAATGTGCGCCCCCAACTTATCGGATAAAAATCTTCTCGCCCTGTTTGAAGCACCAGCCCTTTGCCTCCTTCTCCGACAAGAGAGATATCAGTCACATCAAAAATGTTCTTTGCTCCAATTGATGTGAATAAGCCCCCGTTTAAAAAGGATTTTGAAAGGCTGATATCCAGAGTATGATAATCATCAAGGGTCAATACGCCTATGCTGCCATCTTCTTCTCTTGCGAATTCAGTGATTTGCCCATTATACTTGTAGAATAAGTTGATTCTCGTATCGATCTTCTTTAAAAAATATCCTGCATTTAAATTCGCTTCGTAGCTATAGTAAAATTTGTCATCGGCTTCACTTCCCGAACGTGCCAGCATTCCAAAACCCGGACTTAAACGAACGCCATTCTGCCAGGCAAATTCAGCAGTAAGGTTAAGTCCATATGATTTGAAATTGGGAATATTCTCATACGCACGTGCAACGGGCACGTTTTTTGGGACTTCATCGGGTAAAGTTTCCCGGTCAATGATCTGAATAAGATCAATTTTGTTGTCGATCTTTGAAAAGAACACTGATGGAGTAATGGCAGTGGATACTTCCCCATAATTGGTTCTCCAGCTAGCAGATGCATTAAGATTATTCCCAACCTCTGGTAGCAAATCTGTATTTCCAACGATGTAATGGTTAGCATCTATAAATTCATAATACAGCTCACGCACTGAAGGTGTGCGATAACCTTTCCCATAAGAAATTCTGAAATCAAACTTTGTCCCATTGGTATACATAAAATTTAAGGAGGGCAATATGGGGAGACCGGCATTTAGAAAATTGATATCCCTGGCGTCGTAACTGTTACTATAAATATAGCGCAGCGCAGGCTGAACTTTTACCTTAATTCCAAAGGGAATCTCTAAAGCGGTGAAAAGACCATATTCATTGACACTACCATCAGCATCCTCGCTGATTCTCCCACCACTCGCATAATTGATAGATGCTTCATATCCGGCGGTAAAATAGACCCCCACTTTTTTGTTAGCATTTCCATTGACATAAGTGCCTCTGAAGGTCCAGGAGGTATATCGTGTTGTGTCATGTTCTTCAGGATCAGTACTTAACCATTTTACATCATCAATTACATCCTGTAAGTAACCCCTGCTGGATTGTTCAAAGATAGATACGCCATTTACAAGGTTTATGTATTGATTGCCGGAAATCTTACCATCTGCAATAAGGGAGCCGTTTAAACGAATGGTGTTATTGTAATCATCTTTAGCAATTTCAGAGAGTTTACCTGTTTGGCTATTAAACGCGCTTGATGCATTGCCCCGGTTGGTCGAACTTTGCCACATTTGATTGTAGGCACCTGTGATATTTATTGATTTTAAGCTCGTTTTAATCTTGGCATCGGCAATGTATTGTGTCCTGGGAACCCAATTTTCACTTCGCTCATCTGTAGAAGAATAGCCATTAAACCGATTCCTTGTAATACCTGCGTTAACAGACAGGTTTTTCCAGCCCTTTGCCAGTACAAGGTCTGCATTATACTGCCCTACTGATTCGTAGTAGGCATTTATGCTTGCAAACGTTTCATCTACACCGTAGGTCTTAGTGATCACATTAATGGTTCCTGCCAGGGCATTTGTACCGTACTGAACGGATAACGGGCCTTCGACAATTTCCACGCGCTCCACATTGTTCATGTTGATCTGACTTATGTCGAATTCACCTCCGGCACCATTTATCATGGGCACTCCGTCCATGAGCATTTTTACGTTTGATCCTGAAATGCCTTGCATAACCACCCTGGTCCCCAGCACATCATCCTGGATAGTTTTCAAATTCAGTTGGGTTTGAAGTACATCTCCCAAATTCACTGAGCCTCGTGCTTCAATGAATGAAGCATCAAGTTTCCGCACTTTATAAAGCGATTGAGAACTTGTGGTTGGTACAAATGCCCCTGTGACGACAACTTCTTCTAATCCCAAAACATCCTCTTCCAGCTCAATTGATATAGATTGTCCCGGAGCAACTATAGTTTCTTTAGATATATAACCGATATAGGATAAACGAATATTTGTCGGTTCTGTAATAGTCAAAATGACCTTGCCGTTTACATCACTGATCCAACCGGTGATTCCTGAATTTTCAACTGGTTGAATGGCAGCGCCAATCAGCGGCATTTTATCACGAGCGGATAGAATGGTTACAATAGTGTTGTCCTGTGCCATTGATTGTACACTTAATCCGAGCAGAAATAAACTTAGATTGAGATTCCGGAAACAACTCTTTTGTAACAATCCTCTATATTTCATATTTCACTGTGCATTCGGTTAAAATCGTTAGATCCTCTCGGAGCATGCAACAAATACATCTGTTACTCATCTTTACAAGCTTATCGCCTGTCTGATGGTGAAGTACTCTTCGCAACTATTTTTTCATCCATGTTTACCTCGCTCATATGTTTCACAAGCAGTGCTACCTTCAAGCCATGCCGATCGATGAGCACATGATTTAATAAAGTAGGTTTACCCGGTTCGAGAAAACCACTTAAAACCGTTACAGGTAGTTTTCTTCTTTTAATCATTTTTCTCTACGGATTTGGCATAATGCATACAGCCCGAATGATTCAAGCGTGATTTTCGAATATGATTCCAGTTGATAAAGTGTGCAATTGCTACCGCTGTAGCCCCCAGAGACGTTAAAGTAATTTCCATCAACTGAAACCGTACTAAATGACCCGTGACAATAAAGATGAAACCAATTGATACAGTCACTGAGGCCTGTGGATTGTGATGCTTGCAGTAGCCTCTAACCAGAGCATATGATGCTATAAAAAAACTTAAAATGATAATGGCGTTTTCTATGGCATGGTTGTGCAGATATTGCCCAAGCAATGGCGATATACTTATCAGAAAAGGAAGAGCTGCACAGTGTATTGCACACAGCAAAGAAGTGCTAAAACCTAAAAAATCAATATGCAGGCTCATGAAATTGTATTTCATAATTCGTTTTAATGCAACGATGTTGCAAACATACAAATTATTTTTATTGCAACATCGTTGCATTTATTAATTATGAATGAAAAATTTGTCTATAAAAAAGAATGTGTGCTAAAGACTCAGTCATTGTTTTTATTCCTACGACGAACAGATTCTGACCAGGGATCTGTAGGCTCTGATCAGGTTTCTTTGTTCTTCTAAGCAATCTTCCATGCGCTTATTAAATCTATCCATGGTTCTTTAATCGATCTTGTTTGCCTTTAACTGTATATTGATTTTTAGTGATCTGATTTATATTATCGCCTATCCTGTTGAGCCCCAATACTATCCGGTTGCATTACCAATTCTTTTTTATTCGTAATGAATGTCGATTTTCTTTTATCCAGTATTAATAATCTCAGATAACCTGAAAGGAATCTCATTTCTGAAGTCCACAAATGGTTATGCATTCTGACAGTAATACCTCATAAATGATTATGCAATCAGACATTTAATTGCAATATTTGCCTATGCGTTCAAACATTAATAATCATTTCAGACAGCATGATAAAAAGAAACCTTTTAACAGAGCTCATCAAATGGAAAGAGTCTTCGGCCAGCCTTCCATTAATTTTAAGAGGCGCCAGGCAGGTTGGGAAAACAACATTGATCAATGAATTTGGCAAATCATTTGATCAATACCTCTATTTCAATCTTGAGAAAGATGAGGATGCTATCCTATTTAAAGACACAAGTAATGCAGGACGGCTAGTACAGGTATTATTTATATCCAGAGGGTTCCAACTAAATGCAAAATACAGTACTTTAATATTTATCGATGAAGTTCAGGAGAAACCTGAGATCATTGAAGCTCTTAGGTATTTCAAAGAAGACTTTTCCTATCTACATGTTATCGTCACCGGATCGTTGCTGGAATTTGGATTAAGTAAGCTATCCAAAATTCCGGTTGGAAGAGTAGAGTTTATGGAATTACATCCCTTAAACTTCAAAGAGTATCTATTGGGATCAAAACAAGAATCACTTATCCAGCTTTTGACCAAGCCTCCTATTGAAAATGATATGCTGCCAATCATATTCAATCATTTCCATGATTTCACATTAATCGGTGGAATGCCAGGAATAACAGCAGCGTATATCAAGGATAAAGACCTCACGAGATTGCGAAGTTTGTATTCAGGTATTATCGAATCCTATAAAGATGATGTTGAAAAATATGCCGCTTCTGAAACAATTCGAAAGGTTGTCAGGCATATTATGGATACAGCTCCTTTCGAAATTGATAACAGAATTAGCTTAAATCATTTCGGAGCATCCAATTATCGAACTCGGGAAGTTAAGGAAGCCATGAGTTCTTTGTCCAAAGCTCGCCTTTTAGAGCTTATTTACCCGTCAACACAAACAGTACCTCCAATCGTATCTGATTTGAAAAAACGTCCACGGTTACATTTCCTGGATGTTGGATTAGTGAATTACCAATTGGGATTACATCAAGAACTACTTACAATTCAAGATTTACACCAAATTTCTAAAGGAAAACTGGTTCAGCAAATCGTGAATCAGGAAATCAAATCATTGGATTACCTTCCCGGAGGGAAAAGGGCATTTTGGATCAGGGAAGAAAGGGGCACCTCCTCTGAAGTTGATATTATTTATCCTTTCAAAAATATGCTTATCCCAATAGAAGTAAAATCTGGTGCCTCCGGGACATTAAGGTCTCTTCACGAATTTATGGATAGGTGCCCTCATAATTATGCTGTAAGAGTTTATAGTGGAAAACTGAGCATAGATGAACTTAGCACTTCTAAAGGAAAAAAATATCAACTTTTGAATTTGCCATACTTTCTAAGTGCCTGGATTCCTGAATACCTGGAATGGTTCAGCAATTAATAACTCTTCCTGATAGAGTAGATGCTTGAAAGTAGTATCAAGTCCGGTTTGCTCAAACTTATCAAGGTAGGCTTTAGTAGTTGCTTCGCTGCTATTACCGGACAATTTTCCCGGTCTATATCTAATGTATTGGTTACGGAATACTCGATTCTCAAAGCAGGTTCGAAATCGCCCTGGGCATACCATGGATGTCGGCCTTTTACCGACAGAGGGATAAATGATATACTGAATAAGAAGAAAAATAAGGTTTTCATGATTCAGTTATGTTCTGCGTTTTCATGATTTATCAAATAAACTTCCCCACTCAATCCGTCGCGACATTCGTATTCGATGACGGTCTCGGATTCATTTGATGAAATTATTCTTGCTTTTTTATTTTCAGCGGTTTCCATTTCTTTGATTTGCCGTTCGATTTTCCATGCACCTTTTAGTGTAACCTGAACCATACTCGGGCGACTTGGCCAGTAAAACCACTCATGAGAATAGATAGACAACTCCACTCTCGAACCATCCGGCTCCAAATCATCCTGACCATCATAGATATTTAGATCCGGATCAGCAATGGCAAGCTTAATCCCTCTATCGGTTTCTTGAAGAATAAATGTAGAAGGGCGACTGACACTTTTAACCAGGCCCTTATTTAGTTCTACAGCTTTATCAAAAATGGCATATGAGATTGTCGAATGTTTAGGAGAATGCACAATGTGTGCTTTGTCATCTTGTCGAATGATTTCATAAGGTTTCTTCTTACCTTTCATCTCCGACAGAAAGTCGCTCATCTTTTGCTCATCAGCATTCATCACGACCGCATATGCATACTCAGCATCTATCGGTGTAATTCCATGGTCGAAAAGTACCGTTGTAAACTTCCCACTCCTAAAATCTTTGGCCTGATATCCTGGGTTGCTTTGCTCTTTACGTTGTATGCTCAAGGTGGTATGCTTAGGAATTTCAGAAATGAAATAGCCTGTATTTCTATAATCCAACATCCAGAACGGTTTGGACTTGCTGATCGTCTTTTTGTAAGGAACTTCGTGAATTGCCCCATGACTAGTCACAAGTTTTTCATTTTCAGAGTCGATTACATTTTGAATGAGCGTGGTTTCAACGGGATAATTTGCAATTTTACTTGTGATATTTGAGCCGAGGCAAACGACAAAATCATCGAAAAAGAAATAAGATTTTTTGCCTGTAAACGATTGTAAACCAAACATATCATGGCCTTTGAAGGGCAATACAAAAATGCTATTCCCGTCCACAGTTTCTACACCACCTACAAATCCCTGGTCTGAGAATGGGTATTCGCCACCTTCATCCTTTTGCTGACCTGGCGAAGTTATAATTTGTTCGTAAGGTAAATACACCGATGTTACTCCGGGCCAGCGATGCCAGTCGTAGCCCTCCAACCACGTGCCTTCCCGAGGTTGAGTGCTGTCAAGATGTTTCGGATATGACACATCAAGATAGCCATATGCAATAAAAGTAGGATAAGCAAAAAAGTTTGGCCCCCAGCTTTCATATGGATATACATATTTGCTATGTCCGCGTACCGTAGCCATCCATTGATTATTTTCCCTGCGTAATCCAATGCAGGAGTAGGGCAGTATCCTTGATTTTGCATAGTTGTATGTATCAAAGTGGCCCCTGCGTTCTAATTTCTTTATCCAATATATATCCATTTCATTCTTTTCGGGTTTAGTATCTATCAACTGCTTGTAGAGCCCGGCCATTCCGGCATCATGAGATTCCGCACTTAAGGCGATTAAAGCTGGAAGGTAATAGAATTGTTCGGGTAACGAGTAGTTGGTAAAACGTATGGAAGCAAAGGCTCGAGGTCCTGTTAACTCAGCCGTAAACAAGCAATCAAACAGTGTTGTCGTAACCTTTTTCATCCTTTGAAAAGATGCGTCACTGGCCTTGAACGGAGAATGGCTCAACATGTACAATACTGCCGCACCTCCGTGTACTCCCCGGCCTCCGTATCCTAAGGTTTGCCCTGCATGATGGAAAGTCGTACCATCAGGTTTGAAGATTTCATCCAAGGCATTCGCATAAGCTGATGTGACGTTTGAGAAGAAAGAAGAATAGTGCCTTAAATCCCGGACCTTTTCCGGAGAATTTTTCATTATCAGTGCCGTGTATAAGCGAGGCATCAACAATCCCTGGGCATCATCGGCATCTTCCGATTTTCTTCCCTCGACTCCGTAAACCAGATCTTCGCGATAAACCTGTCCAAATCCATAAAACCACCTCATGATATCAATTGCCTGGTCCAGCCTATTGTGCTTTTCAAGTACATCACGCATTAAAAACATTGCCGGACCATATTCCCTAATAACATATGAAAAATGGTGAATCCAACCCAATCCGGCTCCCACATCAAATCCCTGGTCTACTCCATAATCAAAGAGGTTGATGAACATATCTTCGAGTCTGGGCTTATCGTCAACATTATCAGTCGACCGGTAATGCATAGCTATATCCAACAGTATTTTATTAAAATCATGTCTCCATCCCATGATGCCATCCATAATACCTTTGCCCAACCCCATCTCAACAAAATATTCATCATATACATTGGACTTAACCAGAGGTCGACCGTAGATATTAACTCCATGCCGTCTTATTTCAAACTTATTGTAATGACTTGTGATATCCTCTATGGATTTATTCCGCAGGCTCTTGCGCTGATACTCAGGGAGTATGAATTCTTCCGCTTTGGAGTTTAACTTGTTGAGCGCTGCTTCCATTTTCGGGGTCATCTTCTCCAGTGGAAATGAAGGTCGATTGCCATGAAAGTCAAGTAGCCTGTGCTCGTACTGTGTGACCAGCCGTGGGTGGGGATCTATATTTGGTAATTGAGGATTAGGGCCAACTGTTCTCGGATTCATGGGTAAGGATAATCCGATGGCATCTATATAGAATGTACCTGAACCGGTTGCCGGGGCGACAAGAGTTAGCCTGTCCATGTCCGGATCCGGATTTCCACGCATATCACCTCGGTCATAATGGATCCATACCGTTCGCCATCCGGTGAAATTGAGGTTGTAATCAAACTCGCAATCGACTATGTCTCCGCGACCAAACCGGAAAGTCAATCGCCTTGTACTGGCCTGATGATTATGAATCCACATAAAGAAACCACGGGGAGGTTCGAGGACAACTTTGTTGTCGTAGCTCGAATGTTCGCCCATCAGGTATTTCTCCGTTCCTTCCCCCGAAAGCTTAGATAGATCACGCTGCTTGTGGTATCCGATTGGAGCGTTGAAAATCAGGGCATCGTTGCCAATCCAATCCCAGCGAAGCGCAAATTTTCCATGCTTCATGCGCATGGAGTCCAGGCTGATTTTCCCACCTCTCACATTGAGCGAAGAGGGGATCCCATCTTCAAAACTTTCCATTATTTTTCTTGGCCTGTTTGTGCTAAAAGCCATTTCAACACAGCCAAACAGAAGCAGTAATGTGAATATGTGAGTTTTCATGATTTTGGTGTTGTCTCAAAGATTTCCATTCAGGTCGATATTGAATGATTTCCTCAGATGATTTTGATCCGCAGCTTACCATCATAAAAGTGGAAAAAGTACTATTACACTCAAATAAAAATGTGATAGGGCCTGCATCATGGTCCTCAACCTAAGTTTAATGGCTTTTAGATGATTATGCTGACATTTTAATATTCCAGGTATTCACTACAAATGCCATCCCTGGCCCACTGGTCATCAATTGCCTTTAGCAGGTTTACTAATTCTATTTTAAAATCTTTGACTAAGGTCATATCCATCTCATCTCCCTTGATTTTATGTAATTGGTATGGATCTTTTTTGTTATCATAATAGTATGCTTCACTGAAGTTTTTCTTATTCTCAGTATGAACAACAAAAGTATAGTCACCGGTATATATACCTCGTGATTTATAGTCCATATATAGTACCTGTTCTGGCTTTTTCACTTCAGTCTCTTGAGGATTTTTTATGATTTGGGCAAAGTTGGTTCCTTGAACTGTTTCCGGGATTTGGTGTTCCAAACCGGAAAGTGCAAGTAGTGTTGGCATCACATCAGGAACACTTAGTTTTAAATCCTCGACGCGGTGCTGAAGTTTGTTCCCCCACTTTATTATAAATGGAATATTAAAAGCCTCAACCTGTGGCACCAGCTTTCCGCTTCGCCCGTGGCTTCCTAACATTTCACCGTGATCGGATGAAAAAACAATGATTGTATTTTCGGCTTCTCCCATCTCATCCAGTTTGTCCAACACTTTGCCGATATAGTAATCTACTGCACTTACATTTGCGTAATAGTAAGGAGCATATTCACCTTTCACCCTGTCTGCATTATCTCTTGGCAGCAGTTCATCCATGTTTATTTTTCCATCTTCAGTATATTGAGTGAAGAACTGCATGTCTGTGCTTTTTTCCGTCCAGGGATTGTGAGGAGGATTTAATGACCATGTGATGAAAAAGGGTTTATCAGTATTTCGCTGATTGTGCGTATTGTCCAGGTAGTTGATCAAGGCTTCTGCTTCAAACTCTGCACTGAAACGTTTTGGTTCATAAAGTTCTCCATCTTTACGGCCTTCTATTGCCTGTTGATCATTTGAATAGCAAAGAGGATCAAAGTGTACATCACGTAGGGTCTGGAAGAAATAATTAAATCCCAATCGTGCTTTACCTGGCGGAACGTAGGTGTCGTAATCGTTGATATAATATCCTCCGGGATCCTCAGTTTTTCCCTGGTAAGTGCCATTTTCGTCAAACACCGGCTCTGTTCGATGCCAATGACATTTTCCAAAGTATGCTGTTTCATATCCTGCATTCGAGTATACATTAGCAATGGCCTTTCCATCTACTTTAATTCCTATTTCACGGGTTTTATGGCAATTAGCTGTGAGCCCGTTGCTATACGGATACTTTCCCGTCAAGAGCATACCCCTATAAGGGCTACAAACAGGGAAGTTACTCATGGCCCTGCTAAAGACGATGCCCTCTTTTGCCAATTTGTCCAGAACTGGAGTGTTTACCGGATCAGGCTTACCCTGAATATGCTTGGCATTATCTCCTTGCGACCAAAAACCCAGGCTAAATTGCCGGTATTGATCTGGAAAAATAATGATAACGTTAGGGCCTTTTTCTTGCCCAAAGACCTGACAGATTTGTGCCAGTAGAATAGCTGCGAAGAGAATATTTTTAATCATGATAAATCGAATTTTCAAGTCACAATTTTAGCTTATGTAAATCATTCCAAGGTTCAATATTGTCCACAAATTGTCGATAATCTTTCAATAAACTCTTTTCAGTACAAGCGCGACGAAATCTTAAATGAATCTTAAACAGAGTAAAAAAATATTATTGCGATTGCTTTATGGCATTGGATTAATTCAATTCGATCTTAAAAACCGTGGCGATCTCATCCATTTCAGCATCAGTAACAGTTAAGATAGAATTACGTAACGCAAAGTACATCATGTAATAATTTTGAATGTCTAATAATGTACAAGTGTTTAGAGAATTTGTACACAGTAAATAAATCTGGATTAATGAAATGCTCAATTCATGTGAAGACACAACAGATACTAAGTTTGCTGTGCCGCATGTGTCAAAATAATTCCAACCATGGCATAAATAGTACATAAATTGATGTCTTCATTCAATCATGTTTTATCTTCTGCATGTATTGTCTAATTTGAGCTAATCAATTGGTTATTAATTTAATCTGGTGATTGATTTTTTTTGAATGCCTGACCAATAATATTTGATGATATGAAACGCAGAACTTTCGTAAAAAGCATGGGCTTTTCACCCTTCATGATGACTGGCCTTTCTTCACTCGCTCATTGCATTGGGAAATCAAGTAAATTAAACGATCAAGTTATTGACAAATTTGAGCTTTACCGATATGATATCAACATCCCGAGATACTTTTCTTTCGGCACCTGGCTCAATCGCCAACATGTATTTATGAAAATCTCAAGTGGGCCGTATTATGGATGGACAGAAGTAGGGGCCACTAAAAACAATCCCGAATTGGACCTAAAGGAATGGAGCCAATTTCTTATTCCGTTCAAGAATTTAACAATCAATGAAGCAATTTCGCGTCTCAACTCATTGCAAGCGACGGGATCAGACCTGTCATGGAGTAATATGGAGTTTCTGGAAATCGGTCTATTGGATTTGTCGGGCAGGATTTTGAATAAACCGGCAATTGATATTTTAAAGTTGAAAGAAAGAATGCCAGTACCTGGTTTGTTTTGTATACTGGATAAGGACATGGAAACCATCAGAAGTAAAGCCAAAACCAGTATTGATCTTAATCTATCTTCTTTCATGAAAGTTAAAATGTTTGGCGACAAGGAGTTTGATCTTAAGGTATTAAAAACCGTAAAGCGTATTATTGGTAAAGAAGCAACTATCATAAGTGATGTGAACTTCGGGTACAAAAATTTAGATTCACCAAATGACATGGTTCCTATCTTGAAAGAATTCCACGAAAATGGATTATACGCCATTGAAGATCCAACAGAAATGACAACGCAACAGTGGAAAGAGATGCAGCACAAAGTTGGCGATCTAATCTTAATTCCGGATGTACCAATGCGACCTGCATGGGAAGCCATCAAAAAATCGATTGAAGGAATGGGGAGGATCTACAACATTCACCCGGACTGTATGGGAAGTTTGCCTTATGCGGCACAATTAGCAAACAAAATCAAATCGATTGGTGCCAGGATAATGGTCGGCGATGCCAGTCTGACTGGCCCTGCATGCACAGCATGGCAGCAGTTTGCCATAGGGGCCGGGGCTGTTTGGGTAGAGGCTATTGAGAAATTTGATGACTCCGAAAACTACTTGAAGTGCATCACAGACAGTGCAACTTACAGAGATGACGTTGGGCATTTTGCCTATAAACCAAAACCAGGATTCGGCTTAGAATTGGATACTGATATGCTAAAATCTATCTGCCCTAAGTATCTGGAACTTTAACGAACTAAGATTCATGGATTTCCGTCTTTCCGTATTTCGAAGGAATGACTCCAAAATGATTTTTGAAGCATTGGCTAAAATATCTTGGAGAACTGAAACCAGTATTGTAGGCGATTTCAGAAATATTTTTAGTAGGATCGGTAAGCAAAATATCCGCAGCTTTTTTTAGTCGAATGGTTTGGATAAAATCATTTGGTGTTTGCCCGGTGATGGTTTTAATCTTTTTAAAGAATAGAGTTCTGCTCATGCCCATTTCATAGGCAAAATTGGTTACTGAAAAATCTGAATCCATTATATGGTCTTCAATTAATTTCTGTGCGTTTTCCATAAAAACCTGGTCGATTCGGTTGATGGCCATACTTATGGTAGAAGCATCTACGTCAGTGCTGAATTTTTCCTGCAGGCGTTTTCTGTTTTCAAACAGATTTTCAATTCTTGCAATTAGTGCCCTGGAACTGAAAGGCTTAGTAATATAAGAATCAGCACCACACTCAAAGCCTTTTACCTGATCTTCATCTGCAACGAGGGCAGTTACCATTGCCACGGGTATGTGACTCGTATTGATATTTCGTTTGAGCTTTTTGCACATTTCAAAACCGGAAAGTACAGGCATTTTCACATCTGCTATGATGATATCCGGTTGTAATTCCAATGCCTTATTCAGTCCTTCATTTCCATCTTTAGCGATTTCAATATGATATTTATCGACAAACAGGTTCTTGATTGCTAATCTGATTTCTTCATTATCATCAACGATCAATAGAATAGGGGCTTCGTCTGCGGAGAGCTCCGTTATTCCATTTTGATCAGATCTTGCATTTTCTACAGAACTAAAAATCAAATCCTTATCCATTGAAAACTGATTTTCAACTTTATCCGTGGATATAAGCTCAGGATCGTGATGTTGATGCCCCTTTTTCAGAATTACCGTAAATGTTGTACCCATCCCCAGCTCACTTTCGCATTTGATATTGCCGTTGTGCGCTTTGACAATACTCTGGGACAAGGCTAAACCTATTCCGCTTCCGTAGTACTCGTTGTGTTCCTTTTTCGAGTCGAATTGGAAAAAACGATTAAAAACTTTACCAATTTCCTCTTTGGGAATACCATTGCCGTTATCAGACACACTTATGAGTAGGTGATCAATTTTATTGGCAAAATTTATACTCACTTTCCCTTTTTCTTCCGAAACATGATTGAATGCATTGGAGAGCAAATTATAAAACACCTTGTCCATTTGGATTGGATCGTACCAAACTGAAACATGATCTGTATCCTTATCAAATGAATATTCGATATTTTTCTCTTCAGCAATTTCAGAAAAAGCATCGAATATCTCCTCCAAATATGGCACAATATCGTTTTCCTGAAATCTGAGCTTCAAATGCCCCTGTTCAATTTTTCTAAAATCAAGTAATTCCCTGTTAAGATTTTTCAGTCTTTTGGCATTTCGAAATATTTGAGCTAATGGATGCCTTAATTCTTTAGAAATCCTGGACTTTGAGAATATATGTTCAATGGAGCTTAGAATAATTGTGAGCGGGGTCATGAACTCATGACTGATGTTTGTAAAGAACTGAAGTTTGTAAAGGTTCAATTCCTTGATCCGGCTTTTTTCCTTTCTTTCATTTTTTAACTGGTAGACCAGCCTGACTTTTCCCAAATAAAAATAGTTGAACAAAAAAACCATACCTAAAAATAAACCCAGATAGAAAGTATAGGCATACCATGTTCGTGATATTGGAGGTTCAAGAAATATCCGAATTGATTTTTCTTCCGTAATCGGGTGATATACCACATTAGTTCCTCTGACTTTAAAAGTGTATTCACCAGGATTAAGGTTGGTATACGTCACGGATGTATTAAACTTTGCATCTACCCAATCTTCATCAAATCCTTCAAGTTTATATTGATATTTGTTCTTTAATACAGGATTGTAGTTGCATGCGGAATAACTGATATTGAAAACGGTGTGCTCAGGTTTTAATGTGAATGAGTTTGTGACGGATATATCGGAGGATAAAATGTTTGATGCATCGTTTGCCTTAATTTCTTCATTGTTCACTTTAAGACTTGAAAATTGGATTTCATATTGAGTGTCAGGCTGAATGAGGTCTTCTTCTCTAAATGAGATAAGACCGTCTATACCTCCAACAAAAATCTCTCCGCTACGCGTCTGCAGTAAAGCAGCATAGTTTAGTTCTTCCAATGGAAATCCTGATTCTCCTTCATAATTGAAGAACAGGTTATCCTCAATATCAAAACGCGACAATCCTTTGCTGGTGGAAACCCAGAGATTTCCAAACCTTGATTCACAAATGCCAAAGACAAAATCGCTGGGTAAGTTATTCTTTGCCTTGTTGTAGCTTGTAAATGTATTTTCGATTCTATTATACAGACTTATTCCACCATCTTCTGTTCCAATCCAAAGCCTGAAAAGATGATCTTCTTCGATGCAATTGATCCCGTTGCTGGCTATCGATAAACTGTCGTTTTGAGCATGCAAATATTTTTTGAGTTCTTTGGTTTTTGTATTGAAATGCCAAAGACCTCCAAACTCTGTTCCAATCCATAAGTTCTTTTTGCTATCTTGGAATAATTCCTTAACTATTTCATAGTTAATTTCTTTACCATAGATTTTTTCAGAGAAAAAATCCGTAAAGCTTTCATCAGCCAAATTGAAACGTTTAACACCTAATTCTGTGGCCAGCAAATAATCTGTTCCGAATGGAATAATGGAATTAACATGCTTAATTTCATTATTATAATGTTTGAATTTGTTTGTTGATAAGTCAAGAATATTCAGGCCTCCCTGAAATGTCCCAATAAAAAGATAATTTTGATTTGATAAAAACAGCGATTTTATATTAGTCTGCGAGGGCCCGGAAGAAGTATTTGATTGGGGATAATGAACGAATCTATAATTCTTGCGATCAAAGAAATCAATTCCGCCTCCCTCGGTTCCGATCCAGATGTTTCCATCTTCATCTTCTACAATAGGTCCAATAACCGGATAGCTAGGCTTTTCAGTGGAGGCAACATTATTATATTCCGTATAGATATGATTAGATATTCTTCCATAGTTTACACCACCAAAATAGGTTCCGATCCATAAATTGTTATCATTAGAAAGATAAATGCAGTGAATGGAATTATGACTTAGCCCTTTCTTGGAATACTCAGAAACATCAATAAAGGATGTGGTATTTTTGTTTAAATCAAAAATGGCCAGTCCTTTGAATGTTCCTACCCATATTCTTCCGGTTTTATCTTCTACCAAATCTCGAACTGTGATATTTTTTAAATAGAAAGGGCTTGATGTTTCATCAACGGTTTCAAAGGTCTTTTTATAGCTATCATAAATGATCAATCCATTATACCTGGTAGCTATCCAGAGTCTCTCATGAGAATCAACCAGAAGATTAAATATTGACATTTTTTCATGAATAGGAATTTTGATTACCTCCTTTTTATGTGAATGGATTTTAATTATCTGGTTATTTAACTCATCTGCGATCCAGAGCGCACCGCGTTTGTCCTGATAAACAACAGAATATTCTTTCTCTCCCGGATATATTTCAGGATATCTGATAAAGCTACCTGTGATGGAATCATAAGTCAGGATTTCATCCCTGGAGGAAACCAAAACATTACCATTGTATAAGGTTATATGATCAACCACATTTAGCTTGTGCCTTTTGAAAGTCATAGTTTCCAGGTCAAGACTTGATACCGAACCCATATCCGACCTCAACCACAGCGTATTATTTTGTTGTACTATGTCGATGATATTGTAATCCTGAATAGTAGTACTGTCTTCCAGATCGGGATAAAATTGCTTCATATAAATCCCATCCCAGCAGTTCAATCCATTTCGCGTACCAAACCACATTCTTTTTAAATGATCCTGATGGATTGCCAATACCGAAACCTGGCTAAGACCATCTTCCAACCCAACTTTTTCAAAGGATATATTTTGCGCATTGCTTTGCAAAGGGCTACAAATTAGAAGTATTGCAAAATCAACACAACATAGTAGAATCAGGGAGCGATATGATATTTGTTTAGAAACGACCAATACAATTTCCATTTGGCTATCGAAGTTATTAATAAACCTCGATTAGGTCATCTTAATATGCTTCAAATTACTGAATTTTGATTTTTAAGTATATGCAATAATTGTACTAAATCATCAATTTTCGTACACGCTCCTAATCACATTCTCTCATTTTTCATTCTGATAATCAATCACTTAGTTCTGAATGCACAAATTTGATGCAATTGCGAATTTATTTGCTCTATCACCCTGTCATTCACATTTAGTTTTACCATCTGTAAAAGTGCATTACCAGTGTAAAAGAATCACCCAGATATTAGATAAGGATAATCAATGAATATTTTTTACTCAAATTTACTAAAAGCTGTATCCGTTATCATCTTACTGATGTGTTGCAATAAAAATGTCAATCAGGGTACATCGCAATCCCTAAACGACTTTGCAGTAGATAACCTGGCTCTTGCAAGCGGGCAAATTGACCTTCAGCTACAGGTAGCCATAGAAAAGCAGAGAATCCCTCGAACTCAACATGAAGACGGTTCAATTCAGTTTACTCATAATGGCAACTTTGATTGGACCGAAGGTTTTTTCCCAGGTACTTGCTGGTACCTGTATTCTTTTACCGGTGATGAAAAATACAGAAATGCTGCTGAGACATTACAGGACTTGATAAAAGATCATCGGTTTCTTACCACTAATCACGATTTGGGATTTGTTTTTAATTGCTCATATGGAGCCGGATACAGAATCACCAAAAACGAAGATTTTAAACAAATACTCCTTGATGCTGCAAACAGCCTCATTCAAAGATATAATCCGACTGTTGGATGCATACTGTCCTGGAATGTCGATCGAGGTTGGCAATCATCGAGAGGATGGCTATTTCCTGTGATCATCGATAATATGATGAATCTGGAATTGCTATTTGAGGCCTCTGAAATTACAGGTGATCCCATTTACAGAGATATAGCTATTTCTCATGCGAATACAACCTTGAAAAATCATTTCAGGGATGATTTTAGCTCATATCATGTTATAGATTATAATCCTCAGACTGGTGCGGTTCGATCTAAGCAGACTGCCCAGGGTTATGCGCATGAATCCGCCTGGGCGCGCGGACAGGCATGGGGTTTGTATGGATACACGATTTGTTATCGCTATACAAAAGATCCGGCATACCTTGAGGCTGCTGAGAAGATTGCCAATTTCATTTTGTCTAACCCGAATATGCCCGAAGACCTTGTTCCCTATTGGGATTACAATTCGCCAAAGATTCCGAATGACTTTCGAGATGTGTCAGCTGCAGCTATTACGGCTTCGGCACTTATAGAGTTGGTTGAGTATTCAGAAAGAGATTATTTAAAATCTGCCAAGGCAA
Source organism: Cytophagales bacterium (assembly GCA_022360055.1). Taxonomy (GTDB): domain Bacteria; phylum Bacteroidota; class Bacteroidia; order Cytophagales; family Cyclobacteriaceae; genus JAAUQL01. Next base: position 23,046 of record JAKSDO010000255.1, read on the forward strand.
TCCTGAGAAGCCTTTCCTCAGCTACTTACAAAGCTGACCAAGGTACTAATAATCATTTCATATTGAAGCACAGCGTAGGAAGTATTCCTCATGGAGCCGAAATCGATGTACCTCTTGTTTATGCCGACTACTACTATGTGGAGTCGTTAATTCGGCTTCATAAATCAGAGATTAAAAACCAGGAAGTCTTCGTTTCCGGTATTTCAGTTAAATGATACAATTACCAACCGGATTTCAAAAATTTTGAATTGAATGACTGTGGATAGATTTAGGTTAAACCGTCAATTGGATAAGATTTACTAAACATTCTTTTAATCACTAAAAACTAGATTTTATGAAAAAGTTCAACTATTTACGGCAAATCCTCAATATCGAGAGATGGCCGAAAACGCGATTAACGATCATGCTTTGGTTGTTGATCGCCTCGACTGGATGGGCTCAGAGCGGAACCATAACCGGGAAAGTGACGAGTTTGGAAAACAGCGATGGTTTACCAGGCGTAAGTATTCTGGTTAAAGGCACCTCAACCGGTGTAATTACAGATATCAATGGCGATTATTCAATTGAAGCTTCAAGTTCGGATATATTAGTATTCTCTTATGTTGGGTATGTGACAGAAGAGGTAGAAATAGGAAGTAAGTCTGTAATTGACCTTTCAATGACTCCCGATATAACTTCATTGGAAGAAATCATAGTGGTAGGGTATGGTACCATGAAAAAAAGTGATTTAACCGGTGCCGTATCTCAGGTAACAGCTGAAGATTTTGAAAAGCAACCCCTTGTAAGGACCGAAGATGCACTTAAAGGACGAGCTGCCGGTGTAGTTGTTTCGAACAACACCGGTACACCTGGTGGAGATATAAAGATCAGGGTCCGAGGAGCAAATTCAATTACGGGGAATAATGATCCATTAATCGTAATTGATGGAGTGATCGGTGGTAATCTGAGGACATTAAATACAAATGATATTGCGTCTTTTGATGTGTTGAAAGATGCTTCCGCAACGGCCATTTATGGGTCAAGAGGGGCAAATGGTGTGATCATAGTAAATACAAAAAAAGGTTCAGGTGCGCCTCAATTGGAACTCAATTACTTTCATAGCATTGCCAATGTTCCTGACAGAATCGACATTATGAGTGCCCGGCAATTCTCAGAATTATACGACAGGCCGATCACAAAAGCTACTGACTACCAGGACGAATATCTTCAGACCGGGCATGCGGATAATCTTCAGTTTAACATAAGCGGTAAAGCGAATAAAATTGGTTATTTCGTTTCAGGCGGGTATGTTACTCAAACTGGCAACATCATCAATACCGGGTATGACAGGTACAATATCAGGGCGAACCTGAATATGGATGTTACTGAAAAATTGAAAATTGGACTAAATGTCTTTGGCAGCCGTGAGAAAAGAAAAAACTTTACTCAGGGGGGATTAAGGCCGGATAGTGATCAACGAGCAGGTATTACAGCTGCTCTTTCCTGGGACCCTACACTTCCTCCTTGGAATGATGACGGGACACCTAACATTACTTCTCCATTTGGTTCCATATTGGACAATCCGCTTATTGTACAAACCAATAGAGACAATAATTCATGGGAAGATCGGATAAACACGAATCTGAATATATCCTACGATATACTGGAAGAACTAAAGTTCACGTCTATCTTAGGTATAAATCTATACAACACCATGTATGAAAATTATCAGGATTATCAAATCTATAATGCAAACGGATTTGCCGGAGCCGGTGGAGGTCATAGTAGAACCGAGGGTTACCAGTGGAGCAATATTCTAACCTGGAATAAAGAAATTGGTAAACACAATATTAAGCTAACCGGTATATATGAGATCACAGGTTCGGAAAGAAGAAATGGAGGGTTCAGCGCAACTAACTATATATTCCCTGCTACCTATGCTGTACTTGAAATTGCAGAGATTCAAAGAGCTAATGCTGATTATAATAAAAATACCCTGCAATCTTATGTGGGAAGGCTTGAATATAACTTTAATAACAACCTGTTTGTAACCGGAACCATAAGGCATGACGCTTCTTCAAAATTTAGAGAAGATCAACGCTCCGCAACTTTTCCTTCGGTAGGTTTAGCATATAGCTTGGGTGAAGCTGGTTTTATTCAGAGCAACAACCTTTTTGACAATATAAAACTCAGAGCTGGTTATGGAGAAACCGGCAATCAGAATGTAGACAATTATCTGACATACCCTACGTTATCCACCGGAGCTAATTATCCGTTGGACGGTGCTACCGAAACAGTAGGATTAGCTCCCGGTCGATTTGCAAACCCAAATCTCCATTGGGAAACCACAAAGCAAATCAATGCGGGTATTGATTTTATGTTCCTTGAAGGTCGATTGAACTTCTCAGTAGATTACTACAAGAAGAATACAACCGACCTCTTGCTAAACGTTCCGGTTCCCGCTTTTGCCGGAGGAGGAACGATCACAGCAAACCAAGGTGAAGTGCAAAATAGCGGATTTGAATTCTTGTTGTCCGGTATCGTGATTGACAATGATAAATGGAATTGGAATTCTTCTTTCACAGCTTCAAAAAACAATAATGAAGTAATTTCTCTTGCAGGGGGCCAAACACAGCAGGTCACGGGATCTACAGTCATTGGTGGAACTGGATTAAGCACACATATATATAGAGTCGGAGAACCATTGGGATCATTCTATGGAGCACAGTTTTTAGGTACTTGGAAAACCTCGGATGCAGAAGATAATGACGCTGCACCAGGTGACGCAAAATACCTGACCGATGAGAATGGTGATTTGATATTGGACATTATTGGAAACGGGACCCCAAAATTCAATTGGGGATGGAACAATACGGTGAATTTTGGAGGTTTTGATTTCAACATGTTTATTACCGGTGCACATGATTTTCAAATTCTTAACGCAACAAGGTCTATGATTTCTCTTGCAACCGGAAATGTTTTACATGCAACAAGCACTGAATATCTAAACCGTTGGACACCTGAAAATGAGAACGATATTCCTGCATCCGGTCAAAATATCAATCAGTCCACAAGATATATTGAAGATGGAGATTTTGTAAGACTCAGTAACCTGTCATTAGGATATACAATACCTGTCAGCAAAGGTATAAGATCACTGAGACTTTATATAAGTGCTCAAAATGCATTTATTATCACCAATTATAGTGGGTATGATCCTGAATCTTCATCGGCATCTAATTCTGTATCTGCCGGCATCAATAATAATGATGTGGCCACAGGACTTGATTATGGAGCTATTCCAAATCCAAAGACGTACACATTTGGTATTAACATTGGCATCTAAAAAATTGAATCATGAAACGATATAAATTAGTAATCTCAAAAATGCTGGTAATTCTAATTCCAGCAAGTCTGCTCATCGGTTGTGTGAATCTGGATGAAGAACCTGGTAAAGCGTTGCTTTCTCCCGAAGTTCTGACAACACCGGAGGCTCTTGACGCTGCCCTGGCCGGAGCATACCGCCAGGTACAAAACAATGCGAGATGGTCGCATTTCTATATTCCCGGATATGGAGGTGACGATATTACCACGCATAGCGCAAGTAACAAGGCCGGATTCCGGGCATTTGATCAACGAAATGTAACACCTACTACTGAACGGGTAAGCAATCATTGGAATGCTATGTATTTACCTATGAGGTCGATTAACAACGTAATAGAAAGTCAGGATAAAATAGTTGGCGGCGATACCGAACTGATAAATGCGAAAATTGGAGAAGCCTATTTCCTTAGAGGATTGTTGTACTTCTATTTGACAAGAAGTTTTGGTAAAGTACCGTTACAACTGTCATCAGTCCCTGATCCGGAACTTGGAGTATCGGAGATACTCGATATCTACAACCAAATTGAAGCGGATTTCTTAGAGGCAGAAAAGCTGTTGCCGGTAATAAATTCCGCCTCTCCTGGTTCTGCCAACAGACCTAATAAAGGCTCGGCAAATGCCTTCCTGGCTAAACTTTATCTTTACTGGGGAGGTTGGCCATTAAAGGATAACAGCAAATATCAAAAGTCTGCCGAAAGAGCCAAAATGGTTATTGATAATGCCTCGAATCACGGTTTTGCAATGGTCGATGATATGAACACGTTGTGGTCAGAAAAAGATGAAAATCGCTTCAATTCCGAAGGAGTTTTTACCCTGGTAATGTGTCGTCCTTGCGGGGGAGCTTATGGCAACCGAACCACTGGCAGATTGGGTTATCCCGGTGATGTTGGCGGATGGACCGAAACTTTTGCTGAGGTGAAATTCATGAACGATATGCCTGAAGGCCATCGAAAAGATGCATCGTATGTAACTGAGCTGGAAATTGATGGTGTTTTGACCAATTGGACAGAGTTTGAGAATGAACCTCGACCACTTTTGAAAAAGGTAACCGGACTTGCTGAAGAGATACCTCCTACCAGCAACAATTCAAATAACAATATCAATCGATATTTTATGAGATACGCGGAGGTGTTATTGACATATGCCGAGGCTTCGGGCCGGGCAGGAAATTCAACTAATGAAGCGTGGGAAGCATACAACCAGGTGCGCAGAAGAGCTGCAGGGTTGTTGCCATATACCGACACGTATCCATCGGATATAACTTCTGGAGATCTTGCTGAAATAGCGTTTATGGAGAGGAAGTGGGAATTATGTGGAGAATTTGAAAGGTGGTATGACATGTGTAGAACCGAGACCGTGGAGGAAGCGCTAAGTGATAGATCGCAAGAGATTAATCAGATAATTGGTAGTTTGGGAACGGACAACTACTTTACTCCAATTCCTCAAGCGGAAATAGATAAAGCCCCGCAACTTGGAAATTAATAAAGCCCATTGGCAACGGGTTTTAATTAAAAAAGCATTTCTGAAATAGATCAGAAATGCTTTTTTATTCGCTTAACAATAAATTTGATCTTTGAAAGAAAAAAAGGATATTGAAGATGGCTTCAATAAAATTCCTTTAATCGATTGCTTGTATTTGTATTCTAGATTCAATTAAATGAAATCACCCTTCCTTCATTTTTTAAGCCTGTTTTTTGTGATTTTACTTTTGTTTGCATCATCATGTTCTCTGAATACCAAAAACAATTCTGAGGAAAAATTATTCACATTAGTTAATCCAAAGGATTCCGGAGTAGATTTTATTAACAGAATTGAAGAGTCAGAGAATTTTCATTACTATAACTACATCTATACCTATAATGGCGGAGGAGTTGCCACCGGGGATTTAAATAATGATAATTTGCCAGATATTGTGTTTACATCAACCCAAAGAGGTATTCGGATCTACCGGAATCTCGGCAATCTTAAATTCAAGGACATTACGGCATCAGGAGGTATAAAAAATCCGGACGGATTTTATTCCGGAGTTACACTTGTAGACATAAACCAGGATGGGTTTTTAGATATTTATGTTTGCCGATCTGGTTGGTACAAAGAAGATCATATGCTTTCGAATCTTCTATTTACCAATAATGGAGATTTAACTTTTAGTGAAAATGCCAGGCAGCATGGTTTAGCAGATAGTAATCGGTCAATAACATCCGTTTTTTTCGACTACGACAAAGATGGTGATCTGGACGCATATATTTCGAACAGCCCTGTGGTCACAAGAGATTTCAGGAATATTCGTTTGCTAGATTCGCTCAGAATTGATCCGGAAACCGTTACCTTGAAAGGAAGCGACAAGCTATATAATAATGACGGGAATGGAATTTTCAGTGATGTTTCTGAACAATCTGGAATCTATCCGGAAAGAGGATTTGCGCTAAACGCAATGGTCGGAGATTTGAATGGAGATGATTGGATGGACATCTATGTCAGCAATGATTTCGAGATTCCCGATTTCGCCTTCATCAATAATCAGAACGGTACCTTTACCGAGCGAAGAAGTGAATTGGTAAATCATACTTCATTTTACAGTATGGGTTCGGACCTCGCAGATATAAACAATGATGGCCTGTATGATCTAATGGTTTTGGATATGATTCCGGAAGATCATGTACGTTCCAAAACAACCATGGCTGCAACCACGTTTGACAAGCATCAACAAATGGTAAATAAGGGATATGGTTATCAATACATGCATAATGTGCTACAACTGAACAATGGAAATGGAACATTTAGCGAAATTTCCTATTTAGCCGGAATTACTAATACCGACTGGAGTTGGTCGCCACTAATTGCAGATTTTGATCTTGATGGCTACAATGACATATATATTACTAATGGAGTTTTTAGAGATGTAATTGATCAGGATGTTACCAAATCTATAATTAGTATAATGAAGAAGAATAAAAGAAATCCTACCAATGCTGATTTCCTTTCATATACTAAGATGCTTCACCAGCAGAAAATGGTTAACTACTTCTTCAAAAATACCGGAGATCTATCTTTTGAGAATTACTCATCGAGATGGGTTAACCCGACACCAACTTTTTCAAATGGATCAAGTTATGTCGATTTGGATAATGACGGGGACCTGGATATTGTGATCAACAATCTGGACGAAGAAGCTACTATATTAAAAAACAATGCAATCGAACTATCTGATAATCACTTTCTGGAAATTAAGTTTTCAGGCTCCCTTGGTAATTTAAATGGCATAGGGGCTATTGTCAATTTGTTTTTCGAAGATGGCTCACGACAAACCAGACAATTGATCAAATCACGAGGATACTTATCCTCTGTTTCGGATATATTACATTTTGGTTTGGGAAGGCAAACCGAAATACAAAAAGTAGAAGTCCAATGGCCGGATGGTAAAATACAGAATTTCAAAAATTTAAACGCAGATACTTTACTTATTGTTAATTATTCTAAATCGACCCAGGTTGAAAAGACGATCGAGACTTTGTATTCAAATGAGCAACTATTCACAAAACGCGGTTTTAACGGTAAACATAGTGAGTTAGAGTTTGATGATTATCAAATTCAAGCTCTTTTGCCGCATAAGCTATCCCAAACAGGACCAGGAACTGCCAGTGCTGATGTAAACAATGATGGCATTGATGATATTTTCATAGGTGGATCACATCAGTTTCCCGGTGAATTACATATTGGAACCATGACTGGTTCGTACAAACTATTGGTTAATGAAGCATTTCAATCGGATAGGAATTATGAAGATGTCGGTGCCTGTTTTTTTGATTCAGATAATGATGGAGATATGGACTTATATGTCGTTAGCGGAAGTTATGAATTTATGGAAGGATCCGAAGCGTTACAAGACCGCCTTTATCTTAATAGTGGAAATGGCGTTTTTAAAAAATCACAATCGGCATTACCGAGAATTAATTCGGCGGGCTCGGTAGTCGTTTCATCTGATTTTAATAATGATGGAAATATTGACCTTTTCGTTGGAGGCAGAGTAATACCCGGTGCCTATCCTCATCCTCCTACCAGTTACATATTAATTAATAGTAACGGTCAGTTTTCGATTGGTACGGAGAGCATGGCTTCCGAATTACAGAATGCCGGAATGGTGACATGCGCAGAATGGAATGATATTGATATGGATGGTGATATTGATCTTGTTGTTGCCGGAGAATGGATGGGTATTGAAGTTTTTGAAAATGAATCCGGGACCATGAGCAAATCAAACTCATTTGAAAAGTTATCAGAACTTGTTGGATGGTGGAATGAAATCAAGATTGCCGATGTAAATAATGATGGAATGAAAGATATAATTGCCGGAAACCTCGGATTAAACTACAAATTCAGGGCAAGTAGAGAGCAACCCTTCCACTTATTTGTGAGCGATTTTGATTTCAATGGAATTGAGGAAATTATTCTTGCAGAACATAAAGAAGGAAGGTTGGTGCCCGTGAAAAGCAGATCTCCCCTTGTTAGGCAAATACCTCACCTGGCAAATAAAATTGCTTCTAATATGGAATTTGCAAGTAGGGACTTAAATGAAATAATAGGGCCAAGATTGGAGTCGGCAATACACTACCAAGCAATTGAATTTAGATCAGGTATATTCTATGGAAAAAATGATCAAAAATATGCATTCGTGCCTTTTGAAAATCAAGTTCAAATGTCTCCAATTAATTCGATAATTTATCATGATTTTGATGGAGATGATTTCAAGGATCTTTTACTGGCTGGCAACAATTATTTATCTGAATTTGAAATCACAAAGGCTGATGCCGGGACAGGATATTTTTTAAAAGGATTTGGAAATGGAAGTTTTAATTTTTTACAAAATCTTGAAAGCGGTTTTTTTTGCAATAGAGACACACGAGATATTTTACTAATAAGAGCTCCAAAAAGAACTCAGGTGGTGGTTGTAAACAATAACTCCAGTCATGATTTGTTCGACATAAATAACTAGAACAAAGATTTTGTTGGGTTCGGGACATTACTTCTAAATGCCAACCATAAGAGATTGTACGATCCAAGTGAACAAATCAAATCAGTGAACATATTCCAATTTTTATCGATATTACTGATTATTACGGAATGTCTAATTTTTACAGATAAGTGTTAATTTTATATAAAACCAAATAAAATAGTCAATATGAATCTTTCCTATACATATAACACAAATGATCATCCGCATGAAGAAATTGTGGAAATCAAAAAAACAGTTAAATCGCATATCGAATGGGCCGTAAACAATAAGGATAAGCAAACATTGTATTCTACCTTGGTTGAAAATAATGAATTATTCTTTTTTCAGCCTAATTCAAAAGATACAATTATCGGATTTAATAAGCTTAGAGAACTCGTAGAGGGAATATTTATGGGTGATGATTTTAAAGCTATAAGTGTAGAAATAAAAGATTTACGAATACATATCTCTAAATCGTTAAGAACAGCTTGGTTTTCTTGTATTTTAAACGATTATAACGAGTTTCAGGGAAAACCATCGGAGTGGGAAAATGTTCGCTGGACAGGTGTACTGGAAAAAATTAAAGGAAACTGGAAAATATTCCAGATGCATTTTTCAAAGGCAGAAGATTTGATCAAATAAGAACATTTTGGGAAAACACTTTACATGGTGAAGAAATAATCAATCTCTTGAAGAAAAGCCCTGTGCCTAAAAAATGTATATACAAATAGCCGAGGCAGGAGTAAATTTAAAGGCCGCCATCCGTTTCGACGTTCTTGTATCTTGACATGGATAGAATCCGAAGTCGGCTACTATTCTTATACTGTGGTATAAAAACTAACGATCATGATGATACGAAATACTGTTGAGAAATTTTTAATATTGATTCACCATCCTGATAAGTCTCGTTTCATCATATCCGAGCAGATAAAAAATGCTGGATTAATCGGTTCAATTTTTCTGGACTTGGTAAATGACAAAAGTTTAGAGATAGAAAACGGTAAATTGATCGTTAAATCGACAAAGACTGATTTGCCTCAAACGCATAAAACGATTTTGGAGCAGATTGAAAAATCTTCGAGAATTCGAAAAATCAAAACATGGATTACAAAATTTTCAAGAAAATCCGGAAAGTATCAAAAAGAGATATTGGCAGGACTTGAAAACAGGAGGATTATAAAAATTGACCACAGAAGATTCCTGGGTATTAAGTATTACAAGACACAGTTGATAAATAAAACGATTCGGGAAAATGCAATTGTCGAGATTCGAGATATTATATTTAATGACAAACAAATCAATGCCGAGAATTCCCCGATTCTTGGGTTAATTGATGCATGTAAAATGCATAAAACAATCTGCAAGGATCAGAATGAGATAAAGCTTTGTAAAAAGAAATTGACAAAAATTATGAGGTCTGATTTAATTTCACAGGGAGTGGATAAGGTGATTAAGGAAATGCAGGCTGCGATAATTGCAGCAATGGTTGCCTCTACTCTTCCGGTAACTGTGAGCTCAAATTAGACAAATAGACTTAAAAATTAGCTTGAATACGAATAAATTACGCCAAGCAATGGCAAGCATCCATAGAGAGGGTATCCAGTGTGGTCCCGGTCCGCAGCTATATGGGGTTAAAACAAACTCTCAACTACGGGCCATTGCAACATTTTAATCACAATTTGAGAGATAATAGAATTTTGCGATTAGTCTGGTACGCGAGCTGACATTGAATTTTCCGAATAAATTATCTAAGTGTCTTTTAATTGTATTGACAGAAACAAACAGCTTTTCTGCTATTTCTTTGTTTTGCATGCCGCTCGCTACAAGAGTAAGAACATCAATTTCTCTGGCGGTCAATATGCTTCTTATAAAATCGTTGACAACCAGGTCTGGATATTCGTCAAGGAAAACAATGTTTTGCCGACTTTTGGAGCCTGGCAGCGCACAGGTACGAAGGCTAAGGTGTCCGGTCGGTCCGGCCGACAATCCTTCAGAACGATCATTTGTCGCTGAGAGCTCTCGCAATTGCGCAGCAAATTTTTTGCCGGACTCGCTTCCATAGTGACGAATCATTATTCCTTTCGCGGCCTTATTTGCATAGTTGACCTCAAAATCCTCATCCGTAATAATTAAGCTTTTTTTCATATTATCGATCGCATGACAAAACTTATTATTGTATTCAGCGACACTTTTATTTGCGAAAGCCTTTGTTATCGATAGGCCCAGGAAATGACTTAGAATAGAGATGATTATCAGGTCATCGCTTTTGAATTCGCCCTCGTCATAAGCTCTGCCAAAATTAATGCTGCCAATAATGTCATTTCCACTGACGATGGGAGATTGCATGGCAAAATCAATGGATGCGGTTTTTACAACATCATAAACCGGATGGTGTTGCCATCCTTTTAATCCCAATAATAATTGGGATTGATTGGGCGAGCGGTTGTTCATGATCCAGTTTTTCAAGGGATCGATATCTCTGCCTTTTTTTTCATAATGCGATAAAAAATCATCGTCCACCCCTTTACCGCTAATATAATCGGGTTGTCTTTTCGATGAGTTAAAAAGATAAATTGCCGTGGCATGTGCAGGAATAATGGAAGAGATTGAATGATAGAACTCTTGTTCAATCTCTTGAAAATCAGTTTTATTGGTAAAAGAACAGATTACTTCATTCAAATTTGAGAGTAAATCACCTTTATTAAAAATAAAATTCTGACCATCCATAACTGAATATTAATTGAAAAAGTACTGCAGCAAGCTAAATAATATTCCCGGATTTTGTTGCTTTGAGAAAGCAAATTTCAATCTCCTTTTATGTATTCAATATAATAAAGATTTAATATTAATAACAGCAACTTCTCAGCTTAAAAAATGCCTTTGGAGGATAAATATTTTTACCCCCCAAACCAAATAATCGGGAATCCACTTAAACCCTAAGCTGATTCCCGGTTTATTTTACTTTTTCCGCTTGAATAAGTGCATCAATAATATAATGGGATAAATGATAATATAAGATAACACGCTGGGACTAAGTGCAATTCGAATGCAGTTCCAAAACTCCTTGGGAGTAATGTACATTTTTGCCGGCCAAGCTCCCATCATTTTCCCGGTAACTTCCAATGACGAGCCCTTTCGGATGACTTTTGATACTACCATCATAGGAACACCTTTATCTGATATAATTGTCAGTTTCATCGTATATCAGCGCTTTACTCCCACCATTTTTTCAACTTTAAATCCTCAGCAATCACCTGGACCGCATTGTAGCCACAAGCACCTCCCACACTACCGCTTGGATGCGTGCTCGCTCCGCACATATATAAATTTGTAAATGGTGTTTTATAAGGCTTACACTCTACAAAAGGACGGAACGCTGTTAGTTGGTCTTGCGTCATTTCTCCATGATTGAAACCACCTTGTACCATGGATATCCATTTGTTTTCCGTATCTTTCGGAGACATAATGAAGGTTTTCAAAATTGCTTCATCCATGTTTTCAACATATTTGCTCCACACATCAATACATCTTTGAGAGAAACTTTCGCGTACCTCATCCCATCCTTCAGCACCCTTTCCTCTCAGGTGATAAGGAACATATTGCCATGCTATGGCGGTTCCTTTTCCTTCGGGAGCCTGACTCGGATCAATTGCCGAAGGATAAGCGGTAAACATGCGGGGATATTCCGGCAATTGTTGCTTATTGATCTCTGCAAAATCATCGTACAATTCCTGAGGAGTATCTACCAGTAAGACGCCAAGGCAACGATTTACATCGGGATTAAATTCAGCGCATTTCCATTTCAAAGGTTCGTCAAGTGCCAGGTGAGTTGTAAAAAGAATAGACTCTTCATGGCGGAAACGCTTTACGGAATTGATAAATGATGGCTCCAGTTTATCTTCTCCGATGAGCTCTAAAAATGTTTGATGAGGTTCAAGATTAGTTAAAACTATATCATTGGCATATATAACCGAACCGTCTTCAAGCTCCACACCTGTTGCTTTGCCATCATCCACAATGATTCGCTTAACATGTGCATTCGTTTTCACTGTTCCTCCATGATCTTCGAGACAATTCACAAAAGCCTTCGCGAGATTTTCAGATCCTCCCTCACATATCGCCCAACCGTGCGGCTCATGAGTTTCGCCCAGCATCATAGGAACAAAGACACCAAATCCGTAAGTATCGGGAGAGCCCCCAAACTCTTTAATAAATGCCAGTAAAAATGACTTCAGTTCGTTTGACTCAAACAACTCGTTGACAATGTTTTTAGGGCTTGACAATTGCATTCTAAGCATATTTAATCCTTCTACACTACCTTCCATTGCCATAGCAGCCAGAGAGTTCGGCTGTGGCGGATTAAAAAACCAGGGAGCTATCATGTTGTCAACGATAACTTGAAAATTGGTTGCCAGTTGCCTGTATGTCTCAGCGTCTTTTTCAGAAAAGCGTGCAATTTCTTTGCATGTTTTATCCAAGTCACGATAAAAGACAAGACACCTGCCGTCTGTAAAAGCTGCTGCTACTTGCGCATCAGGCCACACATATTTTGCTCCGTATTTTTTCAGTTCTAAATCTTTATAAACTGGCCCGAGATGAAGTATGCCATGAAACAATGAAACCAAATTGTGTTTATAGCCGGGCAACGTAGCCTCTTCAGTCCAAACACCACCACCTGCTTTTTCTAACCGTTCGAGCACCAATACTTTTTTCCCTGCTTTTTGCAGATAACAAGCCGAAGTAAGACCATTGTGTCCACCTCCTACAACTATTACGTCATATTCATTAGCCATTTTTATACCCTCCTAATTTTTAGTTTAAAAATTTATTCGTCTCCTAATTTGGAGAAAACAAAGCTAGCTTGTGAAAAAACGCTAAACCTCACCCATTTGGGTGATATTTAATCAACTTCTGGTTGTAATAACCTATATCGCCGACTTTACGGATCCAAATATTCATGACCAAATACACCATAATCCAAGTAAAAAGCACCGAATCTCCCTTAGTAGATCATCGATTCAGTTATCTCCAAAAAGGGAATGTTCCACCTATGAGAATCAGGCGCTTTCCCTGTCAGGGAGCGAAAAAAGAAGTATGGGGGTGACTAATGTACCGGTGTTGTTTGTAAACCATTTATACAATGCAATTTTTCGCTTCAGCATAAACTGTTTTCCGGGAAGCATTCAAACTACCCGGAAACAATTGTTATCTGAAAAATTTTGCCAACTTTAAAGGGCGGTCAGAAGAATTATTAAGACACACAGTTTCCCCTTTTTGAAGGGTACTTCAACTTATCTTTTAAGTAGCTTGAAAGCAATCTCCCTTCCCTGCCCCTGGAACATAGCAAGGTTTATCCAGAACCACGCGAACTGCTCCATAAGCTGAAACTTGTCGTTCCCACCAATATCATAGCACTCGGAGAAGCCGGCATCTTTGGCAAGTTGAACGGCAATTTTCTTGCCTTTTACACTGTCACCGCAGGTAAAGAGGTCTATTGCCATATTGTCGTATTCGGGATTTTCCATGTTGTTGTAACCCGTAGTGTTGAAGCATTTCACTACATCATTTGTGGAAGTATTGGCAAGTATTGCATCAGTGGTGTTGTCAAATCCCAGCGGACCTCTGCCCATAACTATGTTCATGGTGTCAATAATCACCTTACCGGAAGTGTCACCCAATGATTGAGCCACCTCGACGGCAACAGCAGCGGGGGTAGCGACCAGAACCACTTCCGATTGTTTGACAGCCTCTGCAATGCCGTATACCTGTGTATTCTTATTCTTTAAGAGATGCTTACCTTTGAAATCGGTTGCATCTTTTGTTCCAAGGAAAATTTGATGACTGGCCTTTGACCATTTGGTTGCTAAAGCTCCGCCAACATTACCTGTTCCGATAATTGCTATTTTCATTTCTTTCATTTAGTTAATTTTAGAATAAATACCCGTCTTTCGGTTCTATTTTTTTGGGTAGCTCAGCGTAGCCAAGCATTTCCTTTAAGTCCCGCTCAATGGTATTGCACAGAGCAGTCATAGGCGTATCCGTCACTTGATTTTCAAATGGGTTTTCATTGGCGGCACCCGTTCTCTCCATAATCACAAACACTCCGGCAATGATCGTAGTCATCTGTCATCATCGAACGTCTTTAGCCATTGAGCATCAACAAAAATACCCTCCGTCCCGGGCATAAGCTCCAAACTCTGAGCTTTTATTCTCACGGTAAATAGAAATATTTGTATAATTAAGTGTATGATGTGCTTCATGGTATGACGATGAATAGCCTGAATGGTGAAAAGAATGCAGGAACACCGTGCATGCTGAAGAACTATTCTGACCCCGACAATAAATCTACCACCATGCTTGCAGCAGCTGCACCGGAATTTTGCTGTTGACCTGTTACCAGATTGCCGTCCGTAATTGAATAAGAAGTAAAGGCATCGGAAACTTTAAAGGTTGTTCCTTGTATTTTTTTAGCTTCATCTTCTATCCGGTAGGGTTGGATTTTTTGACCAACCGCCTGATCTGCATAGTCTTCTTCAGCGTTGGCAAATCCGGTCCATATCTTCCCTTTTACCAATAGTTCGCCATTTGAGCCTTTCACCTCAAGCAATAATGCGGTCGAATGACAAACAGCTGCACTTGGCTTATTTGACTCGTAGAATGAGGTAAAAAGCTTTTCTAAATCGTGGTTTCCGCGGAATGTGTACATAGGCCCTTGTCCGCCAACGAGGAAAATAGCGTCATAGTCGTTTGCGTTTACTTCGGTCAGCTTTTTGGTGTTCTTCAGCATGTTATTGAACCAGTCCTGCTGCATATAGCCCAATGAAATAACATCATGGGCCGAATACCCACTTTCATCGGTAGGATTTGAGTAACCATCCATTACAATTTCTCCTCCTTCTGTGGAAGCCAGTTCAATTTCGTATCCTGCTTCTTGAAATACATGCAGAGGGTGACTTAACTCTGCTGCCCAGAAACCGATCGGCCATCCGGTCTGTTTGGATACGGTTGGGCTGCTGGCAACCATTAGAGTTTTACCTTTTGACGGCATACCATGTGCGTGCACATAACGCTTTTCTTCTTTCACTTTAGATTCCATTTGTTTTTGATTTTAAAAGTTTGATAATTCTTTTTCTGAACCGGTCGATGAATTTGATTCATCTCCCATGGGTATAAGCGCTGCACTTAATACGGATCGTGTTACAGCTTCCATATTCTGTTCTTTTTGTTTTCAAAGGTTGCACTATATCGTATATTTGACAATATACTTACCCTGAATAGAGATACATACTTTTGTGAAAGTATAATGATATACAGATAGTTATGCCTGAGTTTATGTACAAGAACAAGCTCTACTATAATCCGGTAGAGTTTGCCATGGATCGAATTGGCGGTACCTGGAAGATGCCGATTTTGTGGAGATTGAAAGATCGGGTAATGAGGTACAGCGAGTTGAAGAAAGACATTCCGCACATCACCGACAAGATGCTTACCACTCAGCTTCGGGAGTTGGAAGATGAAGGTTTTATACACCGGGAGGTTTATCCCGTCGTTCCACCTAAAGTAGAATATTCGATGACAGCCAAAGGTAAAACCTGTGTGCCTGTCATTGAAACAATCAGGAACTATGGATTATTTTTGATTGAGCAGGCTGGGATTAAACACAATTAATACTTTCAGGTAATTCGCTTAAAGGTTGATGCATTTACCATATTTTATTTAGTCTTTCGAGATGCTGAAAGGGTCAAACAAAGGACCTGATGATTTGCATTCAGTACTTCTTTCCGCCTCTGTGGCTAAAAAGCTTAAATGAACGAGCAATTAAATGTTTTCTACCTCATGTTATTCAATTTAACTGCTAATTCCGGTGTAGGCTTCTCTGCTTTTATTTCTTGGACGGTTCCATCGGGATCAATAATCATGTGGTGTGGGAAGGCTTTGCTGCCATGCGTATGGACATCATATCCGGCGTCATCCAGTATTTGATGAAACTCTTCAAGACGAACAAACGAGTGCGTACCTTGTAAATCGTACTTTTCGATGAGCAATCGTTGTTTCATTTTTTCCCCCGGTTTGGAACGATCAACACCAATGAACATCAGATTCACTTCATTGTTATCCAACAGATTGCGAAACTCGGAATGATGCTGAAATTCTTCCAGGCATGGTCGACAGCCTGAATGCCAAAAATCCAAGTACACCATTTTCTGCTCGTAGCTGGCAAAATCCTGTATATCGGATAAGGTGCTGATGTCGTAATTAAAATAAATTTTCTCATCGCTCATGTCCCGCTGAAGGTATAGGTAAAGGAGTGTGGAAATGACTGCCGTGACGGCCAGGGAGACTCCCGTAGTTTTAATTATTTTTTGTTTAGGTTGTCTGAAGAGCCATATTAACAGACATACAACAAGCCCTATCAGGACAGCGTTTCCGGCGACCATGAGCGTGTGAGCAAACAAATAAGACTTAAAGAAGTAAACGAGTTTGATCTCTTTCGATTCCGCATCGAGCAAATAGAGGATGCGCATTACATGCGTTGCAATCGTTGTGGCAAACAAAATGAAAACAATGCCTTTGCCGCGCTTTACTCGAAAATTGCAGTCCGCATAGAGGAGTACAATTCCGTAGATCGTACCTGCAATCAAGGTCCCTTCCACCAGGTGGTATAGAAAGCTGATGGGCGATTGGCTCATCCAAACATAGGATAATAGAAAAGCAATCGCGAGTAATCCGGCTACAATTTTGAATGTTTTCATGGTCTTTTTTCGCCAAAGTAGGCATTCGGTAATTATATGATCAAAACTTTTGGATAGACGCAGACGCCTGTGTGTGGACTACGCCTGAGTGATGATGAACTGTTTTCGCCCAGGGAAGATGCTGTCTGTACCCCATTTCCTGCTGTTTAAATCTATCAGTGGGACCTTTGGATCATTTTGATTACTTTTTTGCCATGGAAAAGAAAAAAATACCGTATACGCTTCATATCCTATTTTGGAGCATCGGTTTCATCACCTGGTGTTTTTGGGTACGGGCACGGATTGAGATTTTTGCGCGCTTTGTCGACGGATATAAAAACATAGGTTACTACATCCATACCAATGACCACCAGTTGGGATGGTACATCCTCATATCCGCAGGGAAGGTGATCCTTATCATTGTTAGCATTTATCTCCTTCCATCATTTGGCTTTAGAAAATCAGCTTTTTATCGATTTATAATACTATTAGCCATACTGATGAGTCTTGAATACCTGGCAACCCGTAGTTATTACCTGTATTTAAGATCCAGTATATCAGGAGGTTTCAGACTTGACTGGGACTATGATTTCTTATCCGTTTTATCAATTTATCTTTTCTGTGGTATTTTATCTGCAGTTCTTGTCGCAGCTAAAAACTGGGTAGAGGAATACCATAACCTTAAAACTTTATACAATGCACATCAGGCCTATCAGCAACTCAGGAAAAAACTAGACCCTCACTTTATTTTCAATACGCTGAACAATATGTATGACATAGCCCTCATTTCGGGAAACGAGAAAATTCAAAGCTCATTACTCCATTTAACGGAAACTCTCCGGTATGCCCTGAAGTCGTCTAACAAAGAGGATGTACCCATCTCTGTTGAGTTGTCGGCCATCAAAAGCTATATCGAATTGCAGAAGGAACGATTTGAAGCAAATGAAATAGACCTTGATGTATCGATTTCCATTGACAATCCAAACCGGAAAATTAGCCCTTTGATAATTTTAAATTACATCGAAAATGCATTTGAACATGGTTATAAATACGGGCAGAAGTGTATCATTTCAATCGGTATAAGTGAAAAAAACGGACAACTGAATTTACATGTTAAGAATTCGAATCATGCCCGGAGAAAAAATGAAAACGGCGGTAACCTCAAGACAAAAAAGTTACTTGAAATAAAGTATCTCGGAAAGCACAAACTGAATATTGAAAACAACAAAAATTTCTATAGTTTGCATCTATGGATTCAACTTGCATAACCTGTATTGCTGTGGACGATGAGCCGCGCGCACTCGGTGTAATTGAAAACTTTGCTCGGAAAATCGACTTCATGGATTTAGTCGGGACCTTTAGAGATCCACTGGATGCGGTCGGTTTTTTGCACCAAAACAAAGTCCGGTTGATCTTTCTGGATATCAATATGCCGGAGCTTTCGGGGGTCGAATTTGTAAAAAGTCTATCCAACCCCCCACTTATTATTTTCACTACCGCTTATAGTGAATATGCACTGGAAAGTTACGAATATGAAACCCTCGACTACTTGCTTAAGCCCATTGCTTTCCCCAGGTTTTTAACGGCAGTGCAAAAGGCCGTAAAGCGTTTATCGGTCAATCAGAAAACCGAAAGCGAAAACAATGACCAGCTTATACTTAAATCGGCAGGTTCGATACATCGCATAATTCCCTCTGAGATTCTTTACCTGGAAGTTCAAGGTAATTACTTAAAAATAATAACCGTGAAAGAGTCGATTACGATAAAATCGGGCCTGCAAGAGTTTCTGGATAAGTATAAACGATCTGATTTAATACGAACTCATCGTTCGTTTGCTGTCAATAAGCAAAGAGTTGATAAGATTAAATACAACAGGATATATATAGAAAATCAGGAACTGACCATAGGCAGAAATTACAGAGAAGTTGTTAAAAAATATTTCAACAGTTGAATGAACTAAAGACTGACTTTAGTTGAGAATGGAGCGTGCCTAACAGACGAAATAATGCCTCTGGGCGATTACTTGAAAGTGCACGGTAAAACCGATATTTTAGTAGTCATTAAAAAAATCCGAAAGCACATGCCATATCCGGATCGACGGCGGTAACAAGAACAAAAAAAATGAATGATGCAGTTGAAAAATACTTGATTGAAGGCTGTGGACGTTGCCCGCTTGGAAGTACCCCCGACTGTAAAGTTCATCAATGGACCGCCGAATTGGAGTTATTGAGAATGATAGTTCTCGAATGCGGATTAACTGAAGAATCGAAATGGGGCGTACCTTGTTACACATTTCAAAAGAGAAACGTGTTAATTGTGAGCGCTTTCAAAGAATATTGTTCAATCAGTTTTTTCAAGGGGGCATTATTAAGTGACGCCAATAATATTTTGGACAAACCCGGACAAAATACACAGGCTGCCCGCTTGATCAGGTTTTCAGGTACTGAGGAAATTAAAGAGATTGAAGCCGAACTAAAAACCTGCATTTATGAGGCCATTGAAGTAGAAAAAGCAGGCCTGAAAGTGAATTTTAAAAAGAATCCCGAACCTATTCCCGAAGAATTGGAAAAGAAATTCGGGGAAGACCCCGTTCTGAAAAACGCTTTTGAAACACTAACCCCCGGAAGACAAAGAGGATACGTACTCTATTTTTCTGCGCCCAAACAATCGAAAACACGGGAATCAAGAATTGAAAAGAGTATCGGAAAAATTCTCAATGGCGAGGGATTACACGATAAATACAGCCGTAAAGGAAAGAATATGGTATGACGTATAAAGGCTCAATAGAAATAGCAAAACCAGGGCGTGAAGCCGTAAAATATTTCGCTGCCCCAAGCTGTCTCGGAGCAAATTCAAGACACGCACGGGCATGATTATATTGCTCTGTGCGCCAGTAACTTAAAAATATAAACAGATGAAACAGGCCATGCCTGAGATAATTATTGAGACACACAAGATCATGATGATCAACGGCGCATGGTGAGGGCCTGCAAATCTAAACCAATGAAACAATTTAAGGAATTCATAGAAAAACAATAGCTTATGTGGGAAGAAAAACTTAAGATATACAAAGAATTGATTGGCAAATGTCCAAGATTTGAGGCCAAAGGGAAGACCATGCCTTATACTTCTGCCAATGGATACATGTTTTCACTACTTAACAAAGCCGGGGAGATTGGTATCAGGTTTTCCAAAGAAGTTCAGGAAAAATACATGAAAGAACTTAACACCACCTATTACAAATCGTATGGAGCGACAATGAAAGGATATGTTTTAATACCGGAAGAAATGTTGGGAGATCTGGACAATTTAGCAAACTATCTGAATGAAAGCTATGATTATGTCATGTCGCTCGAACCAAAATGAATAATATAAAACGATCACCGGAAAAAGTCCAAAAAATGCTGACCGACTTGGAATCAGAGCAGATAGAATGCACAACATCTACCTCTGATTTCAATAAGTTCGCGCAGGTGGTTTGTGCATTCTCAAACGATTTGCCTAATACTGCCCAAAATGGTTATTTGCTGATAGGAGTAAATGATAATGGTTCACGTTCCGGTTTAAAGGCTACCGACCAACTTTTGCAGTCCATTGGTGGATTACGTTCTGATGGTAATATCTTGCCGCAACCTGTTGTGTCGGTGAGCACATTTTCTTTTAAAGACGGTGATGTTGTTGTAGTTGAAGTTCAGCCATCACCCTTTCCTCCGGTCAGGTATAACGGACGAACATATATCAGGGTTGGCCCCAGAAAAGCCATTGCCAACGAAATGGAAGAACGCATTTTGACCGAGCGCAGGGCAACCAATGTCAGTACTTTCGATGTACGTCCTTCTATGGGAAATAAATTGGATATGATCGACATTAAAACATTCAAAGAAAACTACTTGTCCAGGGCAATAGATGAAGAAATTCTGAAAAAGGATGACCGGAGTATTGAAGAACAATTGGCGAGTTTACGCTTTTATAGCCCTAATTATGGTTTAATTACAAATGCAGGTTTATTGCTTTTTGGTAAAGATGTAAAATATCATTTACCTGGTGCTTATATCCGGTACGTAAAGTTTGATGGGTTGACGGTAGCCGACCATCCAATAAATGAAAAAGTATTTACGGCAAATCTCTTTACCTTGCTCCCTGAAATTGACAGGTTCCTGGATTATGCCATTATTATGCAAAAGCCGGTTCCTGTTTCAACCTTAAGGGAGGAAACAAGGTATAATTTTCCAAAATGGGCAATCCGTGAACTGTTGATGAATGCCATTATGCATCGCGATTATGAATCAAATGCCCCCATTAAGTTCTATCAGTTTAAGAACCGGGTTGAAATAGTGAATCCCGGTGGTCTATATGGCAATGCGCGTCCTGAGAACTTCCCTAATGTAAACGATTACCGCAATCCGGTGGTTGCTGAATCTATGAAAGTGTTGGGTTATGTAAACCAGTTCAATAGAGGTATTGCCCGTGTAAAACTGGAATTAAAAGACAATGGAAATCCTGCACCAATATTTGATTACGATAAAATTGGCGTGTTTGGGGTGACTGTTTTCAGTACTTTTCATGAAGATGTGGAAGTAGAAAAAGGTTCGGGAAAAAGTTCAGAGAATACCAGGGAAAAAATAATTGGTCTGATAAATGAAAACCCACAAATTACTATATCAAAAATGGCTGAGATTATTGGTATAACAAACAAAGGAATTGAAAAACAAATTAAAATACTAAGAGAATCGGGACTCATAGAACGACAAGGCTCATCAAAGTTCGGTACATGGAAAGTAAAAAAGTAGGGTATAAAAGTAGGGTATAAAAGTAGGGTATAAAAGTAAGTCCGAATCAGGCAGGAAGGTTCAAAGAAAACAGGAAAATGGTTAGTGAAAACTGTGGAATAAATTAGTAAGGTAGCAGCCTATTAGCTGTGTAATTTCAGTTTTGTTGATTTTGAGCGTGAATGGTTCTTGCCGTTATGGCCTTGATCTTTTGAGTGGTTTTGTAGTTACTCTTTGTCCTCACATGATATTTATGAGTTCGGTCGTGAGGCATCTCGGTTTTAACTAATATTTTACTAAAAATCAGTCGCGGAACTGTATCCAAGTGAATACATTTACATGTGTATATAATTAAAAAGACCGATGAATTCGATAAATAGTTTAAGAAGCTTAAGGGCTTAAGAGCAAAGATAAAATCCAGGCTATTTTAAAATACCTTATTGGCTACTACGAGATGATACGCTACAAAAAGCAAAGCAAGCAATACATATCAGAAGTCAAATCGGAACTTAATCAATTCATAACATATTAGAATGAAAATAAAAAACATCTATTGGATT
The DNA here is from genome assembly GCA_022360055.1 of Cytophagales bacterium. GTDB lineage: Bacteria > Bacteroidota > Bacteroidia > Cytophagales > Cyclobacteriaceae > JAAUQL01. The sequence continues at coordinate 45,463 of JAKSDO010000255.1, forward strand.
ATAGCTGGAGTTATAAATTTGCTTACCGCCTTTCTACACCTAATTGGTGGTCAAATGAGCTTGGTAGATCCTTTGTCAAAAAGCAATCTTGAATTACAAGTAAAAACGGAATTATTAGGTGTTTGGCATATGGTAACAGTTATGTTATTTATGTCATCCATTGTGCTTTTGATGTTTGGTCTCAAACCAAAAGAAGAAATCTCAAAAGCGTTTATTTCATTTATTGCTTACTCTTATGTCCTTTTTTCAATTTGCTTTATTGCAGCAGGCATTTTTAATGCTCAATTTGCACCTCAATGGACATTGTTACTTCCTATCGGTATTCTAACTATAATCGGAAAAAGAAAGATGATATGAGTTTGATAAACAAATACAATGGAACTAAACAAAACCACATCTTGTTGAAGATTTGTACTTTAGGATTGATGCAACCAACCGGGTAGCAGATCTCGATACCATTGCCGAGCTGGAACGCCAATACCCAAGATTACAGAAAAGAATGACTTTTTTGATGTAGAGATTATCAGTTTTTTGAATGAGTTATAAGAAACAAATATGGTTGGAGTAAAAGAATTATATTTGTTTCTTTCAAAGAGTTGGTGGCAATGTAAACTAAAAAGAATGAGCTATTACGAAAGAGAAATAAATCGTGTTAAAAACAAGTACTTCTCATTGGATGAATGGAAAGATAACTATCGCAAACCTAGGTTTTAGTCAGAGCGCACAGACTTTAAGCAAGCTACAATTTTATTGAAATGCACCCGGAATCGTCACATCCTCGAAAACCAAAAATTGTACAACTGGAAGGTGTAAATCCCGGTTATTCCATAGAGAATTTACCTGACCATGAAATTTGGGAAGAATTCAAAAATGGCAATGAAGGAGCATTCAACCATATCTATAATACTTATTTTCAACAGGTCTATCAGTATGGGCACCAATTCACGAATGACGCCGGTTTAATCAAGGACCTGTTGCAGGACCTACTGATAGACATAAGAAAAAACAGAAAAAATCTTGGTGAAACGCAGTCCGTAAAGTTTTATCTTTTTAAGGCATTCCGAAGAAAAATATTCCGATATATGAAAAGTAATAAAATCATGTATTCGGATGACATCGGATCTTTCCGCAATATAGTTGTTGAAAATTCGCATGAGACAAAACTTGTGCAAAGTCAACTGGATGATGGAAAAAGAAAAGCGCTGCAAGCCGCCATGTTGAAGCTGAGTAAAAGACAGAGAGAATGCATATACTATTATTTCTACCAGTCGATGAGTTATAAAGAAGTATCTTCAATCATGGGGCTCCGCAATGTGAAATCAGCCAGAAACCTGATTTACAAATCCATTGATTTGCTTAAAGCTCAAATTGATCCCATCAAAGATAAACTGCTTACCTTATTTTTAAGTTTCTGAAGCACAGAGCAATATAATCATGCTCGGAGGTGTCTTGAATTGGCTCCGGTCCTGCCGGTTTCACCTGAGGATTTATCACTTTTTTGTCTGAGTTTATCAGCTAAGTGATATGCTCTACGTATTATTTATGCTGCTCAATCACAAGATCCAATCGACTTTTTCTTCTTCTTCACCCTGTCCCAGCTTTTTTACTGTCATTTCGCAGCGAAGCGGAGAAATCTGGCTGATTAGTGGTGACCCGATACTGATTAAACCAGATTTCTCACTCCGTTCGAAATGTTACTTTTTACGTAACACGAATCTGTGACATCCGCTAAGCGGAAATCTCAAAAAAATAATTCTAAAATTTTGATGTCATTTTAAAAATTCATGCCTATGGATGGTAAAGCGCATTGGAGCCTTTAGGTTGTAAATAATTAAATGAAGTATCAGAATTATACTGCTTTGGATTTTGTAAAAGATGAGGCCTTTCAGAAATGGGTGAAAAACCCGGATGAAAAGTCGGACTTTTATTGGGAATCCTGGATGCAAAATCACAAGGATAAAAAGCACATCGTACTGGAGGCCAGGGAGATTCTAACTTCCATTAGTTTTCCTGCGCAGAAAGCATCCCAGGCCGATATGGACGATATTTTTGAAAAAGTCATAAGAAATGAAAGACCGGTCTCCATCGAGATGAGTGAGGAGCGAAGCAGAAGAAGATCTCTGGAAGTGAAACGGATCCTTGCGGTCGCTGCTTCTATTTCGTTATTGATAACCTTCAGTGTGGTTTTTTATGTCTTACATCAAAGTCCGGTTGAAATTCGGCAATCATCCGTTCCTAAAGAAAATGTAAAAGAAAATCCTGCAGGTCGTAAAAGAACTTTTCAACTCGCAGACGGTAGCGCTATCATATTGAATGCTTCAAGTAAGTTGCGTATTGCCGACAATTTCGGGGTCGAGAAAAGGGAAGTTTATCTCGAAGGCGAGGCATTTTTTGAAATTTCGAAGGATCCGCAAAAGCCGTTCATAGTTCATACGGGAAATGTATCCACCTTGGTAACGGGGACAGTTTTTAATGTGAATGCGTATCATGACAAAAGCAATATCACTATAGCCGTTATGGAAGGTAGTGTGAGTACCATATTGTACCACGATGCCGGTTCCGATACCTTAATGCTCCAAAGATCGGATATGGCAGTTTATGACAAAGCCGGCAGTAACTTGTCAAAAACTTCATTCAATTATTTGGAAGTCACGGGCTGGAAGGATGGAATAATTTATTTCGACAATGCAAATAGCTCGGAAGTATTCAGCTACCTGGAACGTTGGTATGGAGTTGATATTTACGCCAAGGATCAGGACAAGATCATGGGGGCCTTTCATGGTGAATTTAAAAATGAGATTCTGGATAATGTATTGACAGCAATAAGTAAAGCTTTGCGTTTTGATTATCAAATAAATAAAGATGGAACCGAAGTATATATTAAACCAAAAAGAAATGAGTATGAATAACACCAGCTAAAAAAACCAGTACTTCTGAAGCAGGAGTACTGGTGAAAATTCTTCACGCTTTTCATTCATTGGCCTAAGTCTGCAAACTAATATCAATGATGATAAGCGATAAATAATTGTTTTACTTGAACTAACAAAAATATGAAAATTAAAATTTTACGCCTAATCAAAATGGTATCGAAATTTACTATTTATGGCATATTACTACAGACAATCTCGCTGACGATACTCTTGGCTTCCAATAGTATTGCTCAGAATAAAAGTGTCAAAGAAGTATATATAGAAGTGAAGTCGATCTATGGCTCGATCGAAGATGTTTTTAAAACGATCGAAGCACAAACCAGCTTGAGATTTGCCTATTCCAAGGATAACATTTCCGATTCAAGAGATCTCAAAATCGAAGCGGGTGAAAGAAATGTGTACGATGTTTTAATGGAGGTTTCTCAGAAAGAGAAATTAAGATTCACCCAGATCAATAATAGTATTTCTGTGGAAAGAATGAAACGAAAGGATAGAAACACTCCCGGAATGGTAGAAATAGAACAGACCATTACCGTCACGGGCAAGGTAACCTCTGAAGACAACGAAGGCCTTCCCGGAGTAAATGTCATGGTGAAAGGGACTTCCCTGGGCACAGTGACGGATGTGGAAGGCAACTATTCACTGGAAGTCCCTGATCAAAACTCTGTGCTGGTTTTTAGCTCGGTAGGTTATGTAAAGGAAGAGATAATGGTAGGAAACCGGATAGTTATTGATATGAGCCTGGTGCCGGACCTGACCACCCTGGAAGAGATCGTGGTGGTAGGATATGGTACGCAAAAGAAAGTGAACTTAACTGGTGCAGTTAACCAAGTTGACTCTGAAGTTCTTGAAGAGCGTCCAATAGTTAACCTTTCTGAAGGGTTGCAAGGTGTAATACCAAACTTAACCATTACCTCTGTAGATGGAGAACCCGGATCTGCTCCAAATTATAACATTAGAGGGGCAGGATCAATTTCAGGTAATAGTAATCCGCTTATTTTAGTAGATGGTGTTGAAATGGACCCGGATTTAATAAATGATGCCGATGTTAAAAGTGTTACCGTATTAAAAGATGCCGCTGCATCGGCAATATATGGTTCCAGGGCAGCATTTGGTGTGATACTGATTGAAACAAAATCAGGTCAAAAAAACAGAAAGACTACCGTTAATATTTCATCAAATACTTCTTTTAGAACCCCTACTATTTTACCGGATGTGGTAGAAAGCGGTGTAGAGTATGCAACTTTAGTCAACCAGGCTTTGGTTAATTCTGGCCATCGACCTCGCTTCACCCAAGAATATATTGATCGGGTTCAGGCATATCAGGATGATCCCGTAAATAACCCTGCTTTTGTAGTAGAAGGTGGTAATCCGGGAGACGATGGAGCACGGTTTAGATTTTTTGGATATACCGATTGGGCAGAAGAATTAATTAAGGATCGGGCATATATTTACAAAAATTCAATAAACGTTTCGGGAGGTAATGAAAAAACAACTTCATTTTACGCTTCAGTAGGTCATTTACAACAAAGTGGTTTATACATACACTCCAATGATTCTTATGAGCGTTTAAATACGAGTTTGAAAATTTCTAATCAAACACTTCCCTGGTTAAAAACAGGCTTTAAAGTAGGATTTAATACTACGGCTAGAGATGTTCCTCATACATATAAAGGAGATGAAACCATATTTAATACCATAGTGTTCTCATCACCTACAAGCCCGGTAAGATACCCTGACGATGGTTCAGAGTTTGCAGGCAGATATTTAAGAAACCCTGTTGGAACTCAAGCACTGGCAGGTAGAAATGAAACTACAAGAAACCATACGTTGTTAAATGCTGATTTGAATGCCAGTATTAATGACTATTGGAGCGTTGTGACCAATTTCACCGCAAATTTGTACAGAAATAACAAGTCTGAATACAGAAAGAGAGTGGTTTTTTTAAGGGATAACTATCAACCGGATTTTGGTAGAACAGCAGAAGATTATTTAGAATTGGAGAATACCAATAGAAACTACTATGCATTTAATGCTTACACCCAATACCAACGAACTTTTGGCAAGTTATACATCAAAAGTATGGTCGGTTTTAACCAGGAATTTACCGAGGAGAATGAATTTAATGCCAGGAGAGACGGTATGATTAACCCTGAGGCACCCGGTTTATCATTAGGTACCGGACAACACGTAGTAGAGCAAGAGAACTATGATTTAGCCATTAGAGGTGGTTTTTTTAGAGTTAATTTTATTTATAACGATAAATATTTGCTAGAAGTTAACGGGCGTTATGACGGTACTTCCAGGTTTTCAAACGCAGATCGTTTTGTGTTCTCACCTTCGGTTTCCGGCGCATGGCGTGTTTCCGCAGAAGAATTCATGGAAAGCTTAGCCCCTGTATTAAGTGAATTAAAGATCAGGGCATCTTATGGTTCTTTGGCAAATCAAAGTTTAGGGAATGTTTCCGGCCAGTATTACCCTTATATTCCCGGTTTAGGTAGTGGTACTTCTAACAGGTTTATCTTCGATGACGTCAGAACGTCATATGTAACCGCTCCAAGGTTAGTTTCTACGGATTTAACATGGGAAACGACGACCACTACAAACTTTGGTTTGGATGCCGGTTTTTTTGACAACCGCTTAACAACAAGCTTTGATATTTATACCAGAAAAACAAAGGATATGCTGTTGCCGTTTGGGAGCTCTCCAGCAACATTGGGAGCCAGTGCGCCGTTTGTTAACGGAGCAGACCTGGAAACTAAAGGTTGGGAATTGACTGTAGACTGGAGGCAGGAAGTGAACGATAAATTCAATTATTCTATTGGGTTTAACCTGGCTGATAATAAAAGTGTAATTACCAAATACGATAACCCTAACGGAGCGCTATTTGCTTCTAATCTTCCTGGAAATGCCAGAGGTCAATTAAATCAACGATATTACGAAGGGTATGTACTCGGACAAATTTGGGGTTATGAGACCGTAGGTATCTTTCAATCACAAGAAGAGGTTGATAATGCTCCAAATCAAAATTTTATCAGTAACAGGCCCTGGGAAGCCGGAGATATACAATATGCCGATTTGAATGGTGACGGTGTTATAGATAGAGGTGACGAAACACTGGAAAATCCCGGAGACTATAAAATTATTGGCAACAGTACGCCTCGTTACACTTACGGTATTACGGGAAATGTAAATTATGGTAATTTCTTCCTTAATGCGTTCTTTCAGGGCGTAGGTAAACGGGATTACTGGCCAACGTTTCAAGGGTTTTGGCCTTATCGTTCGCAATATTTTCAGGTACAAAAACATTTTGTTACAGACAGTTGGAGCGAAGATAATAGAGATGCGTATTTTTCAAGACCTTATGCAAGGAATACAAAAAATATACAACAGCAATCCCGGTTTCTTCAAGATGCATCTTATATACGCTTGAAGAACTTAACCATTGGGTACAGCATACCTCAAGCTGTTTTGAAAAAGATAAATATATCTCAAGTAAAGATCTTTTTGACAGGTCAAAATCTTTGGGAACACTCTAAAATCAAAAAACCTTTAGACCCTGAGATTAATCAGAACCGCAACAACTTAGGATATTCCTACCAAAGGGCATATTCTGTGGGGTTAAATATTACATTGTAAAATTTAAAACTAAAAAGACATGAAATTCAAAGCGATATTAACATTAGCGTTGTTTGCAGTACTGTTTTGGAGCTGTAACGATGATTTTTTGGAGCGCTTTCCGGAATCGGAGTTAAGTGGAGACACCTTTTTTGGTACTGAAGAAAGTCTCAAGACATATAATAATTCTATTTACCATTTGGCAGGGAATGCCGATCAATACAAGTTTTTATTGGGATTCAACGACGACGCCTGGCAATCTACCAACAGAGGTATTTTTTTCGAAGATGTGAAAAGTGATAACCTGGCGCAAAATCATGGTAGCAATAGATATTTAGAAGAAATAGCTGCCGGTTTGTATGAACTCAACGATGAAAGAAGCAATGCTTTATGGGGGTGGCATTGGCAACAGTTGTATAACATAAATTATCTTCTTGAAAACTACGATAAGGCCACAGCAACAGACCAGGACACCAGGGATATTTATGCAGGAGAGGCACGTCTTTTTAGAGCCGCATTTTATTTTGATAAAGTAAAGCGCTATGGAGCTGTGCCGTGGATAGATAAATCTTTAAACATAGACTCTCCAGAACTATTTGGGGAAAGAACTCCCAGGGAAACAGTGATGGCAAATGTATTGGAAGACATTAATTTTGCTATCGATCATTTACCGGATGAATGGAGTCAATCTGTTGATAAAAGACGTATGACCCGCTCCATTGCCTTGGCATTAAAATCAAGGATATGTTTACACGAAGGTACCTTTAGAAAGTATCACAATATCGGTAGTGATGCCAATACTTGGTTAGAGGCTGCCGCCGATGCCGCAGAAATACTAATCAATGAAGGTAGATATCAATTACACAGTACGGGCGGTCCCGATGAAGCTTATGCTACGTTATTTAAACAAGTAGATTTAACGGGTAATAAAGAGGTTCTTTTATTCAGAAAGTATGTAAGAGGTGTGAATAGTCACGCATTTCATAACGCCCATATAGGTAAATATTTTGGATTAACTAAAGATTTTGTTGATGACTATCTTTGTTCTGATGGGGAACCCATAGCCCTTTCTGCTCTATATCTTGGTGATGACACCAGAGAAGACGAATTAATGAATAGAGACCCGCGTTTAAGACAAACCATTGTTTTTCCTGAGAATGTTCCTAATGTCGGGGATAAAGACTCGGAAAAATATTTGTTTGGATTAGGTAGATTGTCTCCGGCATTTTTTGGTGAACCAGGAAATCGTTATAGAACATCAACCGGTTATGCGCCGCATAAACTTTTTGATTTTGAAGATTGGAGAACAGGCTACTCTAATCAAGAAAACGACGCTATTATTATTCGCTACGGTGAGGTGCTGCTGAACTATGCTGAAGCCAAAGCAGAGTTAGGTACCATCTCTCAAGGAGATTTAGATATATCTATAAATAAGTTAAGAGACCGTGTAGGAATGACTCATTTAACTACTACACCTGCTCTTGATCCTAAATATGCGAGCGAAGGATTATCGCCAATTATCATTGAAGTACGCAGAGAACGCCGTGTAGAACTTGCTCTTGAAGGATTTAGGTACGATGATTTAATGCGTTGGGCTAAAGGAGCATACCTTACAAAACCAAAATTGGGTATGCGTTTTGAAGATGCGGTAGCAGCTCAATTTCCTGATGCAGAGGTAAACGTAACTACTGTTGGTGGTAAAAAATATATAGATCCTTATAAAGGAACAGTATATGAAACCAGAATCTTTGACGAGGGGAAACATTACTATTTCCCGATACCGGCAGAACAAATTACCTTAAATCCGGCATTAACACAAAACCCGAATTGGTAAAAATAAATCAAGGTGATAATTATTTAATTTCCTTGTTTTTTAAAAGCGGAATTTTCATAATTATTATTTGGAAATCCCGCTTTTTTATGTAGCGACATTGCAATGCGTCGCTACAGCGTCTCGCTAAGACCTATTGCACCAGACGGGTTGGGGATTACAAATCCAGAACAGCTTAGAGCTAATGGGGCACACACGCTGTTTATCGTTCAATAACTTCAAAAAACTTAAATCAATGAAGATATTATCTGAATATTATCTTAACCTGGTGCTTTGTGTTATTTTATCAATTTTGCTTAATACGGGTAAGCTCCATGCCCAGGATGCCCAAATATGGCAAAAATATACTGGGTCTATTACCGATCCCAATATACCAACACTTCCCAATTATGGCTATGCGGGGTACAAGCTTGGGCAAGAAGCTATCCCTGAAACACACCCTCACTTGGTATTTGATGTGACCGACTATGGGGCCGTGCCCAATGATGCCAATTCCGACCAGGCAGCCATTCAAGCGGCTATCGATGCGGCTGAGGCCAATGGCGGCGGGGTGGTGTTTTTTCCTCCGGGCGAATTTTTGGTAAATACCGACCCAAATCCTTCGACAAGCATCCTCATAGAGTCATCCAATATTATTTTAAAAGGCAGTGGTTCGACACCGGGAGGCACCATCGTTAACATGAAAAACCGGATGCAACCTCCTCCGGGTGGTGGGGGACTACAACCTATGTTTCGTTTCGAAATGCCCTGGTCGGCTTCGGCCACCAGTTTGGTTACACAAGATGCAGACCGGGGGGACATGTTTGTCACCGTTGAAGCTGCCAGTCTTTTACAGGGCAGAAAATATTGCAGGATGGACATGCCGGCCAGCCTTGCGGCTAACGATCAATTCCTGGAGGGAAGATCGCCCCAGAGCTCATGGACCAAGGTCCATGATAACGGGGTAAGTGCGATCGAATATCATGAAATTGAATCCATTGACCTAGCCAATAACCGGGTTTATTTCAAAGATCCCCTTGTTGATGACGTAAAGGTAGCACATGGCTGGGGGGTGCGGAGTATAGCGCTGATGGAGGGAAGTGGTTTTGAAGATATTCATTTCAAGGCCAATTTCTTTGATAATTATGTTCACCTTCAACATGTCGGTTGGGGTTTTATGAAAATGGAACGGACAGCCCATTCCTGGGTTAGGCGGGTTAGGATCAGTAACGTAACGGGTGTAATGGCTGTCCGTAATTCCTATGCTTTAAGTATAATCCAGCTATTGGTTGATGGCAACAGGGGCCATACTACTGTAGGTACTGTCGTTTCTACCAGGATACTGACTGGATTGACCTGGGATAATACCAACAAAGGCACATATCATGGGTCAGGTTTCGCAACAGGGGCCAATGGTTC
>JAKSDO010000285.1 GCA_022360055.1 Cytophagales bacterium
TATTTTTAGTTTCATATCCAAAAATTCAAATTTTATATTACTGTCATCCGACTAAAAGTAAATATTGAGAAAACATAGCTCTTTTGCGTTTATTAAGGCATTTTTTTTAAATTCTTAAAAATACCCTCTACTTTTTACAGACATAAAATTTCATTGTAAAACATGGATTATAAAGGCCAATCCCCCTACCCCCCTTCACCAAGAGGGAATTAGTCGGAGGACAGTAATTTTATATCAAATAGATGTTTACATCATATATAAACAAGAGCAACTGTTCTCTATTGGCCGGCACATCACCAATTGCTACGCTTTAAATCGGCCGTATGCAATTGGTGTAGATGCCTATGCCGTTGTTGTTTTAATCTGTTCCGTTCAATATTTCTTACTTTCTGACTTTCGTATAAGGTATTTTCATCTTTAATTCCCAAGTGCCGGAATCATTGATCCTTATCCCCCACCTGATATAGGCACGACACTTTATTTCACCTGTATCCGGATCGGTATAGACAGACCAATCTTTTGGCCCGTTATCCGTTTCAAATGCAGCCACGTCCACTTCGAAAGCATCATCAGTAGTCAGGTAATACATCAAGTAAGTGTTGTTCCCGCTATAAGTCCTTCCAAACTGCGGAAACGGCGGGGCCGGCAACGAAAAGGTTGTACTCGTGGCATCCGTTGTGGTTTCCGTAGAATTATCATGAAAATTCTGGAGGTATCCCGCCCCTGACGGATAATATACAACTTTTGAAGGATCAATGGGCGTATCATAACTGTCGCAAATAATCATGCGCACTTTGATGCCCAAAGAAGGCTCTTCGTTTGTCTTCAAGATGGTGATGTACGGGTGGGTTCCATCCAATACGTTGGAAACATTGGCATCTTCTCCATTTGAAATTTTGGATGTATAACCGACATCCCAACCCCCAGCCTGTTTTCCCAGTTGAAGTCTTGATCTCATCTCTACGGGAAATTCAACCGGTTGAAACGGTTGGAGCTTAACGACTACAAAATCATCTAATTGACGGTCTCCCCGCACATTAGATACATTTACACTCACCTTGTAAATATCGTTTGAGACATATTTACTCGCCTGTGTAAAAGCCATTTCTCCGCTTACCTCATTGATCAGCAGGGTAGGTTGCTCTGACAATTCCAATTTAGCCTCGGCCAAAGCCAGCGTCGTGTCGGTATCGGAATTAAAGCCTTTTTTCCAAATTAAGATCTCATATTCATCAAACAAGTCGTTTGACGGATTACCGTCTCCATCGGTCACCGCTGTTACCTCCCATTTCAACGGATAGGTAGATCCTTCTGCCGCAGGAGCAGCGGAGGTCTTAAATACGCCTCGGGGAACAAATACCGTATCCTCCAATGCACGTATATGATCACTAATGTAACCTACTTCAGGCGGCTCACAGGAAGTGAGCACAGCAATTATTAGTATTAAATATAGTATGTTTTTCATGTTCAATAATCTTTACATTTTCCGGTTAGTCTTTGTAGTTAAATAGTGTATGTGATCCCTGAAGTACATGAATGATGCCATTGGTCGAGATCAGATTTGATGTTCGGACAACAATTTTTGTATCATCAGTTATATTATTCCAGTCATCCCAATCGGAACCACCTTTATAGGTATAATATACATATTCGGGATATTCACTCAGTTGGTCGGTATATTCTTGTGTCGGTTCCAGGGAAAGTCGTCTTTCTTCGCCATTAATGGCAGAATAAATTCTGCCTTCTTTCACCATATCTTCACGCCGGATTCTATCCGTAAAAATATACCCGCCGAGATACTTTGTCAGCGTATCTACCGGTATGTCATCAACCGTGAATTCAGCCTCAGGATCAATTTGTCGCATTTCAGCTAACACTTTATTCACGTAGTTTTTAATGGATAGATCATTGGGTGCAAAAAGGGTCGAAACACCATTCACTTCCTCCACAAAACCTCCTCTTTCAATCAGAAGAGCCAGTGTGTCCAGTTGATCATGTGATTTCAAAAAATCAAACGTTGTTGTTCTTACATGGCCGTCACTTAATCCCCCGTCAACAAGGTAATCATCCTGCTCACAGGAAATAATTCCAAGCCCAACAGCTATAATTAAAAGTATCTTTTTCATCTGTTTATATTTTTTTAGGTTACTGACACTCAGAGAAATATAATCGTGCTCGTGTGTGTCTTGAATTTGCTCCGGTCCTACCGGTTTCATCTTTCTTGTTTTTCAATAAATAAAGATCTACAATTTTCCACGCCAGTACTCAGGTTGAACAATGGATGGATTAACAGATAAAATACTTGGGTGAATGGGCCAGTAATATCCTTTTTTCTCAATCCTGGTCTGACTCATCCAGGGAACGCCTTCAAAATAGTAATCCATACGGATGCGGTCAAAGCCGCACTGACCTTCACCGACGAATTCAATAGCCCGCTCTTCAAAGATGGCTTTTATCAGGCTGGCCCGGTCGGTAGCACCTTTGTAATCGGGCACATTGGCTTTGCTTCTGATCGTATTCAGATCCGGTACAGCAGATGCACCGCTTCCCATTTTTGCATGGGCTTCGGCCCTGAGCAAATACATATCCGCCAGTCTGAAAATAAGAATATTGGATTCTGAGAATTGAGCATATTGGTCTTCTGAATTTGGGTCCTGCGACTGGTATTGATATTTTGAGATGAACGAATCAGATGGGTCATCGTATTCATAAAAGAAAACCTCTTTTCTCACGTCATCGATCCGGTCTGGATCGGTCGACATGAACTCTTTCCCATGATAGTCGGGATCAATGAGCGGGCCGTTGTTATTATAGTTTTTAAATACAGGATAATTGATTGTAAGCCCGATATGATTGTTATCCCCCGGAGACATTCTCCACGATTCATTCATTCCCGCATCGATGTTGATCTCGAAAAGTCCGGTCTTCGATTGACCCAGGCACATATTATCAACTCCTGCCTGACCTTCTACCACATAATCAATGAGTTCGGCATTGCTGTTATCGATTGCTGAAGTAGCGGCGTCAATGCATTGTTGCATCAATTCACGATTATCACGATCCCTGCTTGCATACCAGAGGGTAATGTGAGCTTTTAATGCTTCGGCGCTGGCTTTATTGGCGGTAATGGCCCACCGGGCATCACCCGGGCTTGAGTAGTCCAGCAGGCCGATCGCCTTATCCACTGCTTCCAGTGCGTAGGCAAGCACTTCGAGTTCATCTGATTGGGGAATTCTGACAATGTACCCATCATCATCGATCAACTGATCCGAACTTTCAATCGATTCCTCCACAATGGGGACATCTCCCCATAAGCGTGTCAGATAAAAGTAGGAAATGGCCCGGATAAATGCCGCTTCTCCAATTATCCGGTTCTTTTCTTCCACGGAGGAGAAAAGGCCACTATCCATATCCGTTACATATTGTTCAATGGTGTTGGCCCAGTTTGCCGCTCTATATAGGTTTTTCCAGTTACGGGACTGGTCCCTGTAAGCAAGAATATAGTTTCCACTTCCCTGAATATAATTACATATCCAATTCCGGCTTCTCATAAAGTTCATACCCGTAATCTCGCCCCAATACAGGAAGTTCGCCTGGTACGTAATGGCATATTTGAACAGGCCGTATGCCCCTGCCAGGGCCTGCTCAGCATTACTTTGATTTACCCAGTACACATTCGGGTGCGTGATGCTCATGGGTTCCCGTTCCAAAAAATCTTCGCATCCTGTTGTACTCAACAGAAAACAGGCCATTATATATCCAAATGTTTTTTTTATATGTTTCATCCGTTTATATTTTTATTGGTTTGCTGACACACAGAGCAATATGATCATGCCCGTGTGTGTCCTGAATTTGCTCCGGTCCTGCCGGGTTCATTTTTTCTGAATTTAGAATCTTACATCAATACCAAGAGCGATTGTTCTTGCCATAGGATAACCGTTTCCCAATACATGTCCTTTAGCATTCACCAGAGAGGCATCCACAACTGCCTTAGAACGTTGCCACATCCAGGGATTTAAAACTGAAGCATACAACCGTAACCGTGTCAATCCCCAGTTTTCTATAATGCTTTTACTATTAAATGTGTACCCTAAAGCGGCATTGGTGATTTTCCAATAATCCCCGCTCTCGAGCCAGAGGGTTTGGTTATCTCTAAACCCGTAAAATGGGCTTAGACCGGCACCGGCAGGATACAAAGCGGGGAAACGGACTCCTGCAGCACCATCACCTGGTTTTTCCCAGAAACTATACTTACTGAGGTCGGCTAAACCTCTGGTAGCCCATCCGGTACCACCCCTATCATAAGAATCCATATAACTCTGTAGTACCGTATTTTTAATGTCAGCACCGAACGAGAATTGGCTGTACGCCTGAAAGTACCATCCTTTGTATTGTAAATTCACGTTAAATGATCCCGTAAAATCCGGTACCGGAGAATAGTGACGTGCAAGTTGATAATCGTGCGTTTCATTCAATAAATAATCACCATTCAGGTCTTTCCAAATTGGAAAACCGGGTCTGATTGGGGCCCAGGCGCTTTTCCCGGTCAATGGCTCCCCGGTATAAGGATTGACCGGCAGTTGATCGAGATCGTCAATAATGTAGTCATTGACAAACATCTTGTACAGGTTGATCGGCAGACCGACCACATATCCGTAATTATTTCCGTTATAATCGCGATTCCCGTTGGGCAGGGCACTGATGAAGTTCTTATTCTGTGCCAACCCTAAAGTGAATTCCAGACGCAATTTGTTGGCTCGTGGGAAAACGTGGTAGTTAATCATTGCTTCCCAACCATAATTCAAAATGCCCGCAACATTAGCTTTTGCCGTATTGTATCCCGAATAGGCTGGGAAGCTAATATCAAAGAATAATTTCTCGGTATTCTTGTGATAGGCATCAAAGGTGAGGTTTAACCGGTGGTCAAACATTTCCAGGTCAAAACCGATGTCCCATTGGGTCGAATTTTCCCAGGAAAGGGCATTATTTCCAATGGCGTTGTAGTTTGGTACTACTCCGGTTGTTCCCGCATAAGACGATACATCCATTTGATTTGACCAAAAGGCACTACCACCATAACCGAGGTTATAAGAGCCAAACCTTAAATAGTTTTGTTGAAATTGTTTCCCATTGATCCCCCAGCTAAACCTTATTTTTGCCAGGTCGACAAAGGGACTTGCAAATGGTTCAAAGAACGGTTCTTCAGACACGATCCAGGCGGCAGATGCCGATGGGAATTTTGCCCAACGCACATCCGTGCCGAAACGGGAAGATCCGTCTATACTAAGTGTACCATCTAGTAAATACCTGTTTTTAAATTTGTAACTAACGCGACCAAAATAGGACAGCAGGGAGTTTTCACTGATATCGGTATATCCTCCGATCTCTTCTTTTTTGTATCGATTATTGATTACCTGAATAGCATCACTTCCAAATCCGACCGCATTAATACCCATGTCTTCGTATCTGTTATAGTCGGTTTTCACACCTGCAACTGCAGTGATATTATGGTTACCAATATCCTTATAATAATTCAAATAGGTATCGGTAGAGACGTTCCAGCGCGTGTACATAGCATAACTGGCAAAACCATCCCCTTCGGGGCGGGTGATCGATGGCTCATAAAAGTTTTTCTTAGTAGTTGTATAAACCGTAGTCAATTGTGTATTTATCGCCAGCCCCTTAAAAAAATCATAGCGCGCAAGATTGGATAGCGTGGTCGAAATAAACTTGTCCGTATTCAATTTAGAATCCAGCTCTCCCTGCAACGATTGACGTTTTTCATCCGTTATGAGAAAAAGTGAGGATTGCAGTGAGGCAGGATTGACAGGCAGGGCATTATTCATATTATAACTCTCCTGATAAGGGTTCCCCTGACCGGTTTCGGTATCTGTTAAGACAAAGTTGGTTTGAAGCTGATTGGAGAATTTCTTACCTACCTTAGAGTTGATGTTTCCCGAAACAGTATATCTTTTGAAGCCGGTTGCCGTAACCACTCCCTTATTATCGTTATATCCCAATGACAATCGGTAATTGGATGCATCAGCCCCTCCTCTCATACTTAAATAGTATTGTTGCGTGATACCGGTTTGGTAAAACATACCCTGATAATCGACATTATTATTAAAGGCAGGGTTCAGGCTATCGGTCAGCATTATTGGCACATTATCGGCAAATAGTTCATCATGCGGCCACCATTGCTCGATCATGCCCATCTTTGCTCGGCGCTCGGCGGCTCCAACTAACATTGGAACTAATTCGGGCTGGGGCTGAACCCCGTAGTTCGCAGTAAATGAAAACTCGGGTTTGTCGAGAGCCCTACCCTTTTTAGTATTAATAATAATCACGCCATTGGCTCCTCGAGATCCATAAATGGCCGAAGCTGAAGCATCTTTTAAGATATCAATGCTTTCAATATCGGCAGGATTGAGTTGCGCAAGATAATCGACATTCGACACATTAAATCCGGCTAGATCCTCCAGGGATGTCTGTACTCCATCCACAACATAAAGTGGGTTACTAAAAGCTGTATTAACATCCAAATCGCCTGAAATGCTTGTATTACCGCGTATAACAATTGAGCCTCTGGCGCCTGGCGCTCCGCTTAAAGATATTGTCTGAACGCCGGTTGACTGAGTGCCAAGTAATTCTGTTATACTGGTTACCGGAATATTTTCCATTGCTTCGCTTCGAATACTGGATACAGAGGCTGTAACATCCCACTTGTGCACCGTTTGATACCCGACGACCACCATTTCATCCAATGTCGTAATGTCAGGTACTAAAGCGATATCGACCGTTGTCTGACTTCCAACAAGAATCTCTTCACTCACAAAACCTACGGAACTAAATACCAGGATGGAGTTTTGATCGGGTACGTTCAGGGAGTAATTCCCCTCTACATCCGTCACAGTCCCATAGGAAGTACCTTTCACCATAACATTCACTCCGGGCAAGCCCTCGCTATCTTCGGAGGAGCTTACTTTGCCGGTAATCTCAACTCCGTCAATAACTATTTCTAATTTTGGGAAGCTATCGTTCCTGTTTATTTTATCGACGTTTATGTTATTGTTGACCTGCCGGAATCTTAACCGGGCTTCTTTTGAAATGGCGAGCAATACATCTGCCACCGTGCGAAAATTACCCGAAACCTTTACTCGTTTATGAGTACCCTCCAAATGTCGATCATCGTAGCTGAAAATAAAGTCTGTGTCTTCCTGGATCACCCTGAAAGCCTCTTGAATCGAAGAATTAGTAAGGTCAACATTTAATTCTACTTCTTTTACACTTCGATACTGCTGTGCATCACTTTTATTGGCAAAAAGCAAATTGAAAAACACGCTTTGAAGTATAACTCCAATCAACCATAGTTTCATTGTAATAAACAGTAGTCTGTATAATTTTAATTTCATAATTTTGTACAGTTATTTGATACAATTCATTTAACAGACCCTATGGCAATTTTGTCTGTACACAGGGTCCTTGAGCCAGGCCGGTAAAATCGCAACTTTTATCGGTCTGTTTTTATCTGTTTATATTTTTTTAAGTTACTGACACACAGAGAAATATAATCATGCTCGCGTGTGTCCTGAATTTGTTCCGGTCCTACCGGTTTCATTTTAAGCTTAAGTCTCTGGTTTTTTCATATCTTTTACGGTTTAATTATTTTTTGAACTCTATAACTACCTTTTTGCCTTCAATGGAGTAATTGAAATTCTGACTAAAGCTCATGCTTTCCAACACGTTTTGAAGGCTTTGATCCCGAAACTCCGCCGAATAGCTCCACTTGTAATCAGGCATGTTCCCGACATGGATGGTGACGCCATACCATCTTTGTAACGATTTTAGAACAGTTTTTAAATCCGCCTTTTTGTAAATGATATTGCCATCTTTCCAGGCGAGGACATATTGCAAATCAATTGCCCTAACCGGGAAAAAAGTGTTTTCTCCCTTCAAATAACTTACTCCATTTCCGGGGTCAAGATAAATTTTATCCCCTTTTTGCTTATCTGCTATTTCATTGACTACAACCCGTCCCGATTCAAGCGCAACACAAATGTGTGGCTCATCAACAAAATTCATTACGTTAAACTCCGTTCCCAATGCCGTAACGGCTATATCGCCTGTGCGAACTGTAAATGGCCTTGAAGGATCTTTTCTTACTTCAAAATGAGCTTCTCCCTGGAGATAAATCAATCTGCAAGTATCACTGAAAACATCGGGATAGGTAATTTTGCTTTCGGAATTCAGATGAACCTTTGACCCATCAGGCAAATAGATTACAGACTTTCTGCCAACCGAGTTTTCCTTTGTTACCATGCTTATTTCGGTCGCCAGTATTGAGGACCCGGGATTATTTAGCACCCAGGTGATTGCGTACCCTATAATGCCTACTAACAATAGTGACGCTGCAATTTTGAATATATTTATCAGTACCGCAGACCGGGTGCGACTTTCGGTTTTTCCCAGGTTCGAATAAGCCGACTTGTGGGATAATTTACTATCGGTTAGACTTTTTTCCGCTGAAATCATTTTTATGATCCTTTCCAGTAAAGCCTTATGCTCTTTGTGTTTGTCGACATTCGGATGCTCCAGCGAAATTTTTATGTCCTCATCAATAACATCATTGAGAAAGCGATCGCTTTGCCTCCCTTTAAGCCAGGTTATCACTTCGTACGCTTCATCTTCGGAACACAGCCCTTTTGAAAATCTGATAAGCAATTCTTTAGTCACAATACATCCGACGATTTACAATAACAAACAGCTATGTGGCTTCTATCCCCTATCGTTCGTGTGAAAAAATTGAATTGAAATAAAGAACGTTTCGTTTTTAGGTAGAAATACCTTTGGAATGAAGGAATTTACGAAGGTATTTTAGGGCGCCCGTGATCTGATTTTCGACCGTTTTTTCCGATATCCCCATTTTTCCGGCAATCTCTTTGTTGCTTAATCCATCCTGACGGCTCAGACTAAAGATCATCCTGCGCCGCTCAGGCAAATTCCTAACTCCTTCTTCAAAGATGCTTTGAAGCTCTTTATAAAATACGCTATCTTCGGTTTGGTTGGAGCCGAGCTTTATATGACGCGGATAGTTGAGGTAGGCTACTTCCGTTAATTTCCTTTTGAATTTGTTGAAGATGATCCCTTTTGCGATGCGTACAAGATACGGCTGAAAAGTCAGACCTTCATTGATACTTGTCCTGTATTTCCAGACTTTCAAAAACACTTCCTGAACAACGCCATCCGCCTCGGAAGAATCATTCAGGTATTTATATGATACCTGAAATATATTTTTACAATAACGATAAAATAAAGTTTCGAAACATCGATGGCTTCCGGCTTTCAACCCGGATAACAAGTCGCGATCACTATAATCTTCGTAGCCCTCCAATAATCTTGAATTAACATGGGCAAAAGTGATCAAAATCAGTCTTAATACAAAATAACATCATTTTGAATGCGACAGACAAGGACATTATCCGGCATTCAGGCCTGTCTGAGCATTCCGGCGTACAGGTGCGAAAACTCAAACCTGCCTTCCGTCGGGGAAAAAATGCCGAGCCGTTCAAAAAATCGTATGCAGGTTTGCCCGGAGGCCAAATGACCAAATTTCACAGGAAAGTAAAATTCCATAAGCGCCTGTTCATTTTTTTATCCCCCCGGGTTCCGGATGGCTATGGACATCAAAAGGATCGAAATAATAAATACCGTCCCTGTCGTAGCATCCGATCATTTTTTTTAAGCGTTCCAAGAATTCCGGGTAGGACTTCATTTTTCCGTAACTCCAGGCAGCTTCAGCCATGGCCGACAACCTGGGAAAGGTCATAAAATCAAGGCGTTTGTCGTTTTGAATGCGCTCCGTCCAAACATTGGCCTGCATCCCTATAACCTTATCATGATCTCCGTCAATATTGCCAAAGGGGAAATCATAAACTTTTTCAATGTCACAAAATTCTCCGCCCCACCTGCGCCCGTAGGCGTGGCTGTCGTGCTGGTCAAAATCGAAATACAGGGGAATCCTGGGGCACATCACAAGTTCGTATCCATTTTCAATTGCGCTGTCTAACAAATAAGGCTTGTCGTGTCGCCACCACATGACAAGGGTAGAATGAACATCGATCCCCGAACCGATAACTTCATCCCAGCCGATCACCTTCTTGCCCAGGCGAGCTACGGAATCGGCCATCCTCCGGATAAAGTATTGCTCTACCTGTTTCAGGTGGTTCAGGCGCTCGGTTTTCATAAGCTTTTGCACATCCGGGTCTGTTTTCCATTGGTGATTGCCAAAATGGACCTCATCACCTCCGATATGGATGTATTCGGATGGAAAAAGCCCGCTCACTTCTCGTAATATATCGGTCAGGTATTGATACGTCCCCTCTTTGCCGGGATGAAACGTGAATTCCGGGTATCTTTCCGAACCACCGCCGCTAAACTCGGGATAAGCCCGGTTGGCCGCTGCGGCATGACCGGGCATATCGATCTCGGGAATTATTTCAATGAAACGTTCCCGGGCATACTCGACCACTGTGGAAATTTCCTCCTGCGTATAATATCTCGCTTCCGCCTTCGGGTCGTGGTCGTTCCCAATCCCACCGACCGTTGTGAGTTTGGGGTATTTTTTGATTTCTATCCGCCAGCCCGGGACATCGGTCAGGTGCCAGTGGAATTTGTTCAGCTTATGCAGCGCCATGTAGTCGAGCAATTGCTTTACCTGCTCGATGCCGAAAAAATGTCGCGATTCATCCAGCATAATGCCGCGCCACGAATACCTCGGCTGATCAACAATAAATGAACAAGGGATCATGCCTTCATCCGCATTGACGATAAGCTGCAACAATGACTGCAATCCGTAAAAAGCCCCGGCCGGTTCATTTGCGACAACCACAATATCTTTCGGAGTTATTTTCAACTGATAGGATTCGCTGTCCCGGATCGAATCGGAATGCGCCAACCTGATTTGGGCGGATCCGGAAGTTTTCGTGCAACTAAAATCGGAATATGTCGAAAGCTGGCGACAAAATACCGGGATGATCGCTTCAAAGCCGCTTACCACGGTTGATACGGTTAATTCCCCCGGTATTGTGAAATGCCCCTTCTCCAATCGAAAATGATTCGGTTTGGGAATAATTTGGATCCCCTCCGCTTTCGCATAAGGCGTGCGGACTCCTGCCAGAAAAAATAACAACAAAAATGCGAATTGACTAAATTTCATAGGATTCTCTCTAATAATTTATGTGTTGATTCTCGTACAATTTATTCCCTCACCGTCCTTTCAA
>JAKSDO010000296.1 GCA_022360055.1 Cytophagales bacterium
ACCATTGGCCATTTTCAGATCAAAAGGAATATCAGCATGTTATTGATTCTTCGGTGATATTGCATGAAGTTGAGAATTTGGGGAAACTGGAATTGGTTAAATATAATTTTAAGGAAATTTTTGAATATAGAAGGCTAAGTGATGGGAGAATAATCGAGAATGCCATATTAAATACCGCCAACTACAATCCTGATCTATCCGTTGTTTTAGTTGCTTCGGGAGAGGCGGTTGGTTGTATAGATCTCACAAAACTGGAAGTAAACCATTTAAAAATCGATTCTGATACAATTGTCATATCTCTGCCGACCCCGGAATTATGCTATCACAAGTTGGATTTGGAGAATACAAGAATTATCTCATATAGTAAAGAAAGCTGGTGGAGCCGGATTTTCTCAGATGAAAGTGAAAAAAACGAGATTTTGCATTTGGCTTATCAAAAGGCTGAAAAACGATTGGAGGAAGCGGCAATTGAATCCGGAATCTATGCATCGGCAAATAAGAATATAGAAATTATTTTGAAGCCGTTTATTGAAAGGCTTACCGGGAAAAATGTAAGGATTGTTTCGTCTCTTCCAAACCTCGATGTAAGTTCAAACCGGTAAATGTTCATGGATCAATTTCCATACCAGTTCAGACTCAAACCCCTTACCAATTATGTATCGGGCTATTTTATTCTTCTTTATATACTGGTCATCAGCTATTTGCATTGCCTTTTTATTGATCAGTTGAGTTATCACCAAATGATATTCTTCATCTGAAATTTCCTTCAAAGCCAGATCGATGCAATATGCGGATATATTTTTTTGTTTGAGGGCATACTCGATTTTATTGCGGCCCCAATGCTTTATTCTGAATTTTCCACTTGCAAAAGTCTTTGCATATCTGGCTTCATTTACGTAATTCTCAGTAATTAGATCGGTCAATATTTCCTCAACCTCATCTTTGTATAATCCGATTTCGTACAGCTTGTTCCTGACTTCCTGTTGTGTTCGTTCTTGATATGTACAATATCGCCCGGCTTTTATTTTGGCTTCCTTCATTTTATTTGCTCTCATAACAATCAAATGAACTTTCCCTTAGCAAATGAATCATTTATTACTGTCATCCGAGTATAAGTAAATATTGGGAAAACATAGCTTTTTTGTGTTTATTAAGGCATTTTTTTAAATTCTTGAAAACGTCCCCGGCTTTTTACAGACATAAAATCTCATTGTAAAACATTGATTATAAAGGCCAATCCCCCTAAGCCCCTTTACCAAGGGGGAATTTATTTATTAAACCTTTTACATGATAAATGATCTAAAAAGTAATTTAATATTCTCTAAGTTTAAAATTGGTATAGTTATTGATTTTAATCAATGAAATGAAAACTAAGTTTCGGACACCGGTACTGATCATTGGGGTTTTAGTCGCGTTTATATGCATCTTCAAGACCATATCCAATTTAGTGTACTTAAAGGACGATAGCTTAAGTCAAAGAATTTCGTTAGACGGTGTTGCGATTTCTGAAAAGTCCTTGCCTTTGAAACAACTACTGATTCGTATCAAGTAAAAGAATCAATCTACTACCTCGGCAAGCGAAAGCAGAGAAGAGCTTATTTTTAGCCCGCTGACTTCAAGGTTTTTTCTACTCACTTTAAAGCCAAGTTTTGAGCCTTTCATGACAAAACTAATAGGAATCCCATATTCGATGAGATCATCCTCGGATACAAATAAGGTATTGTTTTTTTCTACATCTTCGAATAAATTCAAAATCTTGCTTTTATTCGATTTCGGAACATAAACCAATTGACTGGCGTTGGCGTCACCAATACCAGCTACATTGATTACACGAATCTCTTTTCCGGAATATTTCTTGCCGGAGAAATTTGCTTTGACCTCCTGCATGGCGGAAGTACTTCCGAATACTCCGATTGTAAAACTATCACCCACTTCTGTCCATTGAATGTGTTTCGTAAAATTATACATAAACAGAGAATGAAGCTTGTATATATTATATTGTGCCTGAGCAAAATTGCCGTATGATCCGAATAAGATTAGTATGCCAGCTATCTTGTAAAACTGCCTTTTCATGGGGGTGAAAAAATTAAACCTTCTAATCAAAAAAACTCAAAAATAAAATTAACTCAAAAATTAAGTGATAAAAAGGTGATTTTTTCAGATTTATTACATAGGAAATCAATTCTAGAAGCAAGAAGCCAAAATCAGCTCTATTTACCCTATGTAATCGGCAATATCCCGGATGATGACAGGCCAAATCAGTTAAGCGTGTTACCTGTAGTCCGGTTTTAGTTTTTCAAAACTCTATTTGTTCGCCTATTTTATTTGTAAACGCATAATCAGTAATGGCAAGAGAAGTATCCTGTAATAAGGTGATTTTCTTTCGATACTTGAAGAACCACTGAATTTTTCTTGAAAAGAAACCTTTTGTAAAGAATGCATAAAGGTACGGGTGCATACTTATAGTAATATTCTTTTCATTTTGCTTACTCAATAAATAATCAAGGTCGCGCTCCAGTTGATCGGCCACCAGTATGGAAGGAGCGATTTTTCCGGAGCCGCCGCAGGACGGACAAATCTCTTTGGTTTTAATATTCATTTCGGGTCGGACGCGCTGTCGGGTGATTTGCATCAAACCAAATTTGGACAATGGCAAAGCTGTAAATTTTGACCTGTCTTCTTTCATAAACTCTTTCATTTTATCGAATAAAAGACGTTTATTTTCAGCTTTACGCATGTCAATAAAATCAATTACAATAATACCCCCCATATCGCGAAGCTGCAGTTGCCGGGCAATTTCTTTTGCTGCTTCCAGGTTTGTTTTTAACGCGGTACTTTCCTGGTCCGATTCTTCAGCGGATTTATTTCCTGAGTTTACATCAATTACGTGCAAGGCCTCGGTATGCTCAATGATGAGGTAACCACTGCCATTTGGCAAGCTCACAGATTTTCCAAACAGAGACTTAAGCTGTTTTTCAATTCCATGGCTTTCAAATATTTTTGCTTTTCCTGTGTAGTTTTTAACAATTTTCTCTTTTCCAGGAGCAATCTCTTTGGTAAAAAGCCTTAATTCCTCGTAGATCGCTTTATCGTCGACAACTACACTGTCAAAAGATTCATTCAATACATCGCGCAGCAAAGCGGAGACGCGACTCATCTCTCCGATTATTTTATCTTTGGGATTGGCTTTTTTAAGGGTTTTGATGCCATCTTTCCACTTTTGAATCAGGTTTTTCAGGTCACGGTCAAGCTCTGCCACGTCCTTTTTTTCTGCGACAGTTCTTATTATGACCCCGAAATTTTCAGGTTTGATGGATGAAATTAAGCGCAATAACCGTTTTCTTTCTTCACCATTCGTGACTTTTTTGGAAATACTGACTGCGCTGGAAAAAGGTACGAGTACAATATTTCTTCCTGCTAGTGACAACTCACATGAAAGACGTGGCCCTTTTGTAGAAATAGGTTCCTTGACGATCTGTACCAGAATTTTCTGGTTTTTAGTTAATACTTGGTTAATTTTCCCAAGCTTGTTGATGTCCGGTTCATTCTTAAATTTACCCAGATCATACGAAGGATGTTTACCTGTCAATGCAAATTTCGTAAACTTGTTCAGCGAACTTACCTGGGGACCCAAGTCCAAATAGTGCAGGAATGCATCCTTTTCATAACCGATATCAATAAAGGCAGCATTCAGACCGGGAACTACTTTTTTTACTGTCCCCAAATAAATATCACCTACCGTGAACTTATTTGCATTTTCCTCATTGTGATATTCAATGAGGCTTTTATCTCTTAAAAGGGCTATTCGACATCCATTTTGAGTTGAATTAATTACTAATTCTTTACTCGACGCCATTAATTTTATAATTAGAAGCCCTCTACGAATACTTTCAGAAGAATATTATTTACTTCTTCTTATGTCTATTCTTTCTCAATCGCTTTTTTCTTTTATGTGTTGCGATCTTATGTCTTTTTCTTTTTTTACCGCAAGGCATAATTTTTAAATTTTCTATCTATTAATTCTTTCTAAATAATCTTCCGATGCAATAACTAAATCTCCACTGATTCCCAATGAAAGCACTTTTTGAAAATTCGATTTGGATTCATCTAGTTTTCCCAACTCAAACAGGCAATAACCCAAATAAAAATAAGCCTCAGGATTTTCAGGTGCCAGGCTACTCAAACGCTTAAAATGCCCGATAGCCTTTTCCAATTGGCCGGAAGTAATTGACAGCATTCCTAAATTATAAATGGCCAACTGGTTTTCAGGATCTTGCTCCAAAATTTCCCGAAGCATTAAAATCCCTCGCATTGGATTTGATCCGACTACATGGGTCATAGCCAATTTGGCTTTAACATCAAGTAATGCAGGATTCTCTTCTAAAACCCTGTCGAAATACGTTCGGGCTTTTTCAGCCAGATAATTTCTTTTTGATTGATCTACGGCAAAGTTAAATGCCTCGTAATATCCATCGCCAGCCAATAAAAAATTTTCAAGAGATGGTATTTCAATCGCCTTTATCTCTATATATTTTGCCAAACTGTCTAATTTTCCAACAGTTTTATAGGCTTTTGCCAAAGAGTCTGCAAATATAAGTCTTTTTTCCTGATTATTAGCATTTTTAAATGAATCATAAAATTCATTAATTTTTAATGCTACCTCATCAGGGATGTTAAAGGCATGCTCGTGATCTTCGCCAGGTTGATTATCGCTCTTGGAAGACGGGGGTTGACTGCCTACTTCATCTGCCGTATTGTTCACCACGTACCGGGGCATTGTATACAGCAATACAGTAGAGGCTATAATAAATAACAATAAAAAAACTCTGGATTTGATCATTAAATCCTGCTAAAGAACATTGCTCGAATAGAAATAGATTAAGAGTTAACTTTCTTTACCTTAGAACTGTTTTTGATTTTTTCAATAAAAACTTTGGATGGTTTGAAGCTTGGTACGAAATGTTCGTCGATTACAATGGCCGTATTCTTCGAAATGTTTCTTGCTACCTTTTTTGCACGTTTCTTATTTACAAAGCTACCAAAGCCTCTGACATAAATATTTTCTCCACCGGCCATAGAATTTTTTACTACACTAAAAAAAGCTTCCACAGTTATCTGAACGTCGGCTTTATCAATACCAGTCTGGTCTGCGATTTGGGTTATAACCTCTGCTTTTGTCACTTTATTTATCTTTAGATTATATAAAAAACTCTATTCCAATAATTTTGAGGCACAAAGTTACAGGCTCACATGACAATTAAAAAAGAAAACACCAAAAATATATAGTATACTATAAACAATTAAGGAAAGTGAAGCACACAAATATTACACAAAAACTTATAAGCTGGTATAAAAAGAATAAACGCGATTTACCCTGGCGAAACACGCGTGATCCTTATAAAATCTGGCTTTCCGAAGTGATTTTACAACAGACCAGGGTAGAACAGGGATTGCCTTATTACCTTAAATTTGTTGATAAGTATGCCGATGTCACTGATTTAGCTTCAGCCTCTGAAATTGACGTTTTGCGAACCTGGCAAGGGTTGGGATATTACAGTCGTGCAAGGAATCTGCATAGATGCGCTAAAATAATTGTTGAAAAATATCACGGAAAATTCCCGGCCAGCCGTGGAGAGTTGCAAAAGCTGCCCGGGATCGGACCTTATACATCTGCGGCTATTTCCTCCTTGGCTTTTGGCAGGAAAGAGGCGGTTGTCGATGGAAATGTAATACGTGTGATCACAAGATTATTTGGAGTTAAGGAAGATATCTCCAATCAAAAAACAATCTCCGGAATTGACCAGATTGCAAATGAACTAATCCCCGATTCCACCCCGGATCAATTTAACCAGGCCATAATGGAATTTGGCGCCAGGCAATGCATACCTAAAAATCCGCATTGTGAAACCTGTACTTTAAGAGGTTATTGTTCAGCTCGGAAAAGTGGTATTCAGAATGAAATACCTTTTAAATCTCAAAAACCAAAAAAGCGAACCAGGTACTTTGATTACTTGTTGTTTATGATAGACGATAAGTTCCTGTTGCGGGAAAGGATTGAAAACGATATTTGGAAAGGTCTGTTTGAATTTGTTTTGATTGAAAAAAATGATGACATAAGTCTTGACCGTGTTTCTTTACCGGAAGCAATGATCCGGCAAACAGGCAATTGGATTATTTCTGAAGAGTCCAAAAAATACAAGCACGTGCTTTCACATCAAATAATAATCTGTAAATTTTACAAAATCAGAACAACAAAAAAATTTGTATTTAATCCGATGGATTGGAAAGATTATAAACTATATTCAAAAGAGGAAATTGAGGATCTTCCGAAGTCTGTATTGATCGATCGATATTTGGAAGAAGAATTATTTGATTAGTATATCAAAACATTCCTACTTTTGTACAACAAAATTTAGATATGGCTGGAGTTAATAAAGTTATTTTAATCGGAAACCTTGGTTCTGATCCTGAAATCAGACATTTGAGCAATGGTTCTGTTGTGGCAAATTTTAATATCGCAACATCGGAAACGTACAACAATAAGAATGGTGAAAGAGTAACTCAAACAGAATGGCATCGAATAGAATTGTGGGACGGGCTGGCAAAAGTCGCAGAGCAATATCTTAAAAAGGGCCAAACTGTATATATCGAAGGTAAGCTAAAAACAGAGAATTGGCAGGATAGCGATGGAAATAATCGTACAACTACAAGAATTCGCGGTCTGAATATGACGATGCTTGGAGGGAGAAGTGGTACAGATCAGCAAGCTGGTGGTGAATACCAAAAATCTCAGCAACAGCCAGTCACACCTGCCCCCCAATCACCGGTAGCCAATACTCCGGCAGCTGCAGATGATGAAATAGACGATCTGCCATTTTAGTTAATTTATAATAGCTGGATATTGGAAATTAACATAGACGATCCCGAGCCTGGCTCCTTGCTTTTCTTCATGGTCATGCAACATGCTCCCATACTATTTTATATAGTAAATGGCTCCATATTGATCATATTACTGATTTGTTCAGGATTAGTATCCGGTTCTGAGGTCGCATTTTTTTCTTTGAGCCCAAAAGATATCCAGCATCTTAAATCGGGAACGGCAGTTGAGAAACGCATCTACAAACTTATATCAAAACCCAAACGGCTGTTGGCAACAATCCTGATTTTGAATAATTTTATCAACATCGCTTTCGTAACACTGTCAACTATTTTAACCTGGCGAATCACCGGAAGCCAGGACGTCGCCGGTCAGATCGTCATCGGACTTACGGCGGTAATCACCTTTCTGATCGTCTATTTTGGTGAGGTTGTGCCAAAGATATACGCGAATCAGCGCAGCATAGGCTTTGCAAAATTAACAGTTCCATTAATTCACGGAGCTTTTGGCTTTTTTAAGCCGCTGTCGTGGTTGCTCACGACTTTTTCGCAAGCTTTTGAAAGCAAGGTTCAAAAAAAAGGATATGAAATTTCCGCGGAGCAACTCAACAGGGCATTGGAGCTTACTACTAACGAGGACACACCCGAAGAGGAAAAAGGGATATTGAAAAGTATCGTGAACTTTGGGCAATTGTCCGTAAAACAGGTCATGAGATCAAGGGTTGACATTATGGCCCTTGATGACGAATTGGATTTTCATGAGTTAATGGATAAAATCAATAAGTCAGGATATTCGAGGATTCCTATATATAAAGAAACCATCGATAATATCGAGGGAATACTTTATAGTAAGGATTTGCTCCCTCATTTAAAGAAAAAGGAAAATTTTAAATGGCAAAAACTTATCCGTCCGCCATTATTTGTGCCTGAAACAAAGAAAATCGATACATTATTGAGAGACTTCCAGGAAAAGCATGTACATATGGCCATTGTTGTAGACGAATACGGAGGAACTTCGGGGCTCGCAACACTGGAGGATGTGATCGAAGAGATCGTTGGTGAGATCCATGATGAATCAGACGATGACGAAATTAAATACAACAAAGTCGATGAGCAAACCTACATTTTTGAAGGTAAGACTACCCTGATCGATTTTTGTAAGATTACTAATCAGGATCCGAATGTCTTTGATGCGGTAAAAGGAGAAAGTGAATCTCTCGGGGGCTTAATTCTCGAATTGTACAACAAACTTCCGGGTACCGGAGAAATAATCAATTTCGAAAACTACGAATTCATAATCATAGCTGTTGATCAAAAGCGCATTAAACGAATAAAAGTAAGGATAAAGTGAATCGATTCGCAAAGAAGCTCGGCCTGTTCTTGATTGTTGGGATTCATGCACTTTTTGCGTGCAAATCAGATTATATGCCCAAACCCAAAGGATTTAACAGAATACTTCTTCCGAAATATGAATATTCTTCACTCGCAGATTCCTTCCCGTATCAATTCGAATACTCCAAACATGCTCGAGTATTGAAGGATTCAAGCTGGATAGCCGAACCGTATTGGATTGATTTATATTATCCGGGATTTCAGGCTTCCATTCAAATTTCTTATAAACCGATAAAAGGAAGTGAGAGATTACTCAAAGAGTATCTCGCCACAGCCTATAAATTAACCTCCAAGCACCAGGTAAAAGCCTACGCCATCGATGAAGCGATCATTGAAACAAAATCCGGTAAAACAGCCGTGATTGCCAGACTAAGCGGGGAGGTGCCCAGCCAGTATCAATTTTTTAGCACGGATTCAGTTAATCATTTCTTGCGAGGCGCATTGTATTTCAATACGGCCACTCAAAATGATTCGCTGGCGCCTGTGATTGAATACGTTCGCAAGGATATCATGCATTTGTTAAATACACTGAAATGGCAGGACGATCAGGTAAAAAATAAAGGTTAATGGATCGTTTTTTCGACACCAGAATCGAGTTTCTTAAAGGTGTTGGACCTGCAAAAGCCGAATTACTAAATAAGGAATTAGAGATTTTCTCATTTGGAGATTTAATTCAGTATTATCCGTTCCGATATGAAGATCGCACCAAATTCCATAAAATCGGCGAGGTGAATCATTCTAACGCTTTTGTCCAGTTAAAAGGAAAAATAAGCCACCTCGAAATGGTTGGAGCCGGAAGAAAGAAGAGATTGGTCGCTTATCTTTCGGATGATACGGGAGAAATGGAACTGGTCTGGTTTAAGGGCGCTCAATGGATGTTAAATAAAATAAAGGTGGGCATTGGGTATATCGTATTTGGAAAGCCCAGCTTTTTCAATGGAAGATTTAATATCCCTCATCCGGAAATAGACCTTTTAACATCTGCAAATGAGGCAACATCGTTTTTTCAAGCGGTATATCCATCGACAGAGAAACTCAGATCCCGGTTTCTGGATAGCAAGGGCATTTCCAGATTGGTCAGAAACTTATTCTCAATATCCCATCGACATATACGGGAAAGTTTGTCCGAAAGAATATGTAATCACTACAGGTTGGCAACAAAGCAGGATGCTCTTTTTCATGTTCATTTCCCAAAAGACCAAAATACATTGCGCAGAGCGCAGTATAGATTGAAATTTGAAGAATTTTTTTATCTGCAATTACGGCTGATAAAATTAAAACTAACCCGTGTCGAGAAATTCAAAGGTCAGGTATTTAACTCGACAAAAATCCTTACGGAATTTTATAACCATCACTTGCCTTTTGAGCTCACAAATGCCCAAAAAAAAGTTATCAAAGAGATCTATGGCGACCTGAAGTCCGGGAAGCAGATGAATCGTCTAATCCAGGGCGATGTGGGCAGCGGGAAGACGATTGTTTCCTTTTTATGTATGCTGGTGGTTATTGGAAACGGGGCGCAGACCGCCCTGATGGCGCCAACGGAAATCCTGGCCGATCAGCATTATAATGGGTTGAAACCATTTGCGGATGAACTGGGATTGGAAATGGCGATATTAAAAGGGTCTTCAAAAAAAAGTGAACGCAAGCATATTGCTGAAAAACTCAGCGACGGCGCTCTTCAAATTTTGATTGGCACGCATGCCTTAATTGAAGACGCGGTTCAATTTAAAAACCTCGGACTGGCCATTGTTGATGAGCAGCATCGATTTGGAGTGGCTCAGCGGGCTAAACTTTGGCAGAAAAATCAATCGGTTTTTCCTCATATCCTGGTTATGACCGCTACGCCGATTCCGAGAACACTTGCCATGACGCTCTACGGCGATCTGGATGTTTCAATAATTGATGAATTGCCGGCGGGTAGAAAAGAAATTCTAACCATGCACAAATACGATTCCAATCGACTCGAAACATTCGGGTTTCTCCGAAAACAAATGGCCCAGGGCAGGCAAGTGTATATTGTATATCCGTTAATTGAAGAATCTGAAAAACTTGACCTGAAACATCTTACAGATGGATACGAAGCGGTACAGCGGGCTTTCCCTGAATATCGCGCCGGGATACTTCACGGGAAAATGAAAGCCGAAGCGAAGGATTGGGAAATGCAGCGATTTCTAAAGAATGAAACACAAATAATGGTTGCTACCACAGTAATAGAAGTAGGTGTAAACGTACCGAATGCTACCGTTATGGTCGTTGAAAATGCAGAGCGTTTTGGCCTCGCTCAACTGCATCAACTAAGGGGGCGTGTTGGCCGAGGGGCCGATCAGTCTTATTGCATTCTGATCACCGGCTATAAGCTGACCAGGGAAAGCAGAAAACGCATTAATACTATGGTGAGCACAACGAATGGTTTCGAAATTGCAGAGGCAGACCTAAAATTGAGGGGCCCGGGAGATTTATTGGGGACTCAACAAAGTGGCATTCTCGATCTTCTCATCGCCGACCTTGGTAAAGATTCTCAAATCCTGGAAATAGCCAGACAGGCTGCCGAAGAAGTACTAACGGATGATCCGAATCTTGAAAAAGCAGAAAACGCCCCAATAAGGCAACAGGTAAAAAGTCAGCGAAAATCCTCTTTGAACTGGAGCAGGATTAGTTAATAATATGCCTCTTTTCATCTGTTTATATTTTTTTAGTTTGCTGACACGCAGAGCAATATAATCATGCTCATGTGTGTCCCGAATTTGCTCCGGCCACGCCTGTTTCATGTGTTTAAAATTTGCAGAAACCTCACCACGTGCCGTTGATCATCATGATCTTGTGTATCTCAATAATTATCTCAGGCATGCCTGTGTGTGTCCTAAAATTGCTCCGGCCACGCCGGTTTCATCTGTTGAGGGCAGGTGAAAAATGTGTAATACCCGGGTACATTAACTTCCGCATGCCACGCAATCGTCCGGATTATCCAGCGAGCACACCATATCCGACTGATTTTGTGTTTTAATTTCTTCAGAAGAAGGTTGCGTTTTTTGATTTTTCTGAACCGTGAATTTAATTGCATCAGCGGCAGCTTTCGTTCTCAGATAGTACATCCCCGTTTTAAGCCCCTTTTTCCACGCATAGAAATGCATTGAAGTGAGCTTGCCGAAGTTTGGATCCTGAATGTGCACATTCATACTCTGGCTCTGGCAGATGAATGCTCCGCGATCTGCTGCCATATCGATTACGGCGCGCTGAGAGATTTCCCATACGGTTTTATATAAGTTTTTAATTTCCTGTGGAATTTCAGCAATACTTTGGATGGATCCGTTGGCTTCGATCAATCTGTTTTTCATACCGTCATTCCATAATCCCAGCCTTATAAGATCATTCATCAAATATTTGTTCACAACAATAAATTCGCCACTCAATGTTCGTCGCGTATAAATATTTGACGTAAAAGGTTCAAAGCACTCGTTGTTGCCAAGGATCTGGGAGGTTGATGCCGTGGGCATTGGAGCGAGCAATAAAGAGTTTCGAACGCCGAATTTTTTCACCTCATTCTTTAATTCCATCCAATTCCATCTTCCTGAGTCGGGGGTAATGCCCCACATATCAAATTGAAAGATCCCCTTTGATACAGGTGATCCCTTAAATGTCTCATAAGGGCCATCGACCTTGGCAAGATCTTTTGACGCAGTCATTGCCGCAAAATAGATGGTTTCAAAAATTTCTGCGTTTAACTTCCGGCTTTCCGGAGCATCAAAGGGCAGACGCAATAGGGCAAACGTATCGGCCAAACCCTGAACGCCTATCCCAATGGGCCGATGACGCATGTTGGAATTTCTGGCTTCTTCTACCGGGTAATAGTTGACATCGATTACTTTATTGAGATTTTGAGTGACCGTATATGCTATTTCGTATAGTTTTTGATGGTCAAATTTTCCATCGGTTACAAATTTTGAGAGTGCGATGGAGGCCAGGTTACAAACTGCCACTTCGTCTTTTGAAGTATATTCAGTGATCTCGGTACAAAGATTACTCGATTTTATTGTTCCGAGATTTTTTTGGTTTGACTTTTTATTAGCAGAATCCTTATATAAAATATAGGGGACCCCCGTTTCGATTTGTGCTTCGAGCATCTCAAACCAAAGGTCCTGCGCTTTCACAATGTTTCTGGCTTTTCCTTCCTTTTCGTATTTGGTATATAGTTTTTCAAACTCATCTCCGTAGACTTCTTGAAGCCCTGGCGCTTCGTTAGGACAGAATAATGACCATTCATCATTGTTTTCGACACGCTTCATAAAAAGATCCGGAATCCATAGCGCGTAGAAGAGGTCGCGCGCCCTGAGCTCTTCTTTTCCATGGTTTTTCTTCAATTCGAGAAAATCAAAAACATCTGCATGCCAGGGCTCGAGATAAATAGCAATACTTCCTTTGCGTTTCCCGCCTCCCTGATCTACGTATCGGGCTGTCATGTCAAAATTTCGCAGCATGGGCACAATTCCATTTGAGGTGCCGTTCGTTCCCTTTATGTAGGATCCCTTTGCCCGAACTTGATGAATACTCAATCCTATTCCGCCTGCCGACTGGGATATCTTGGCACACTGTTTTAGTGTATCATAAATTCCCTCAATGCTGTCTTCCTTCATGGTAAGTAAGAAGCATGAGGAAAGCTGAGGTTTTGGGGTTCCCGCATTGAAAAGGGTCGGTGTGGCATGAGTAAACCATTTCTCCGACATGAGATTATATGTTCTGATGGCAGCATCGATATCCTCCATGTGAATACCTACGGCGACCCGCATGATCATATGCTGGGGACGTTCGACCACCTTATTGTCCAATCGCATCAGATACGAACGCTCCAGGGTCTTATATCCAAAGTAATCGTAGTTAAAATCACGGTCGTAGATAATCGATGAATCGAGGAGAGCAGCGTTATTTTTAATGATGCCGTAAACCTTTTTTGAGATTAGCGATGCAGTTTCACCGGTCTTCGGATCTATGTATGTGTAAAGTCTTTTCATGGTATTTGAAAAAGACTTTGATGTGGTCTTATGCAGATTAGATACTGCAATCCTTGCCGCCAGCTTTGCATAATCCGGATGTTTTGTTGTTAGACTTGCCGAGGTTTCCGCTGCGAGGTTATCCAATTCCTGGGTAGTAACACCGTCGTACAACCCATTGATAACTTTCTTGGCTACTTCAATCGGTTCGACATATTTCATGTCCAAACCATAGCAAAGTTTTTCAATTCGGGCAGTGATCTTGTCAAATTTTACTGATTCTCTTCTGCCGTCTCTTTTAATTACTAACATTTCAGGTATTTAAGGTTATGATTGTATATTAAAAGTCTTCGTCTAATGTGAATTTTGGAGCGTCGGATTCCTCGTTTTGAATAACTCCGGCCTTTTGATATTCGGCAACGCGTTTTTCAAAGAAATTTGTTTTTCCCTGCAAAGAGATCATTTCCATGAAATCAAAAGGATTTGTGGAGTTGAATGCGCGGTCACAGCCGAGCTCCTGCAGCAATCTGTCGGCAACAAACTCGATATATTGGCACATCAATTCCGCATTCATACCGATGAGTTTCACAGGTAAAGCTTCTGTTACAAATTCCTTCTCAATTTCAACAGCATCTTTGATGATTTCAACTACCGTATCGTTTGGAAGTTTATTTACCAAATGGTTGTTGTAGATCAAACAGGCAAAATCACAGTGCAAACCTTCGTCTCTTGAGATTAATTCGTTTGAAAAACTCAACCCAGGCATCAATCCTCGTTTTTTAAGCCAGAAAATCGAACAGAAACTACCGCTGAAAAAGATGCCTTCTACAGCGGCAAAGGCAATGAGTCGTTCGGCAAAGGTTCCTTTTTCAATCCATCTTAAAGCCCACTCGGCTTTTTTCTTTACCAGAGCCATGGTGTCAATTGCATGAAGCAAACGGTCTTTCTCCAACGGATCTTTGATATATGTATCGATCAATAGAGAATAAGTTTCGGAATGAATGTTTTCTATTGCTATTTGAAAGCCATAAAAAAACTTTGCCTCTGTATATTGAACCTCAGCTACAAAATTTTCCGCAAGATTTTCATTTACAATTCCGTCACTGGCAGCAAAAAAAGCAAGTACATGCGAAATGAAATGTCGTTCGCCGTCATTCAGATTTGCCCAATCTTTAAGATCCTGGCTGAGGTCAATTTCTTCGGCCGTCCAAAAACTGGCTTCCGCCTTTTTATAAAATTCCCAGATGTCGTTATGCACAATGGGAAAAAGAACAAACCGATCTTTGTTTTCCTTTAAGATAGGTTCGACGCCAACGTCGCTTTGCTTACTCATTTTTATTATAGTTTTATATATGTATTCGTTCCGTTTTAATCGATTCTGATCATAGCACCTGATTTACGGACGACGTTTATTAAATATTGCCTAGGTCTTGACTAAATAAAAAAGAGAGAGCAATAGCTTCCGGATATGATAAAAATTCTAAGGCATAATTTTCCAAATATGATCAAAACTGGTCGAAAAATCAAGGCAAACTCCGGTATGAATCTGATGGCTGTAGAAAAAGAAAATTGACCGGATGTATAATCTTTTGATATATAATGCCTTACTTATTAGTGTTCAAACCAAAGCTTGAAAAAACAATTTGCAATATTTATTCAATATGAGAATTTACCTAAAATATGCAAATGCTTTTTTGATCTTAGAAATTTTTTCCTCATCTTTGCAGACCAATTTGTGAATCGACATAATTTACGTTAAAAAATGGCTAGAGTTTGTCAAATTACAGGGAAGAGACCACTGGTGGGAAACAACGTTTCGCATGCCAATAATAAGACAAAAAGGAAATTTTATCCCAATTTGCACAAGAAAAGATTTTATGTCCCTGAGGAAGATCGATGGATTACCTTGAAGGTATCCGCAAAAGCGATCAGAACCATTAATAAAAACGGGATTACTGCTGTCTTAAAAAAAGCGAGAAAGCAGGGCAACATATTAGTATAATAAACGAATTCTAACTAATCTTAAATCATGGCAAAAAAGGGAAATAGAGTTCAGGTAATTTTGGAGTGCACGGAGCATAAAAACTCAGGCGTACCAGGCACTTCCCGTTACATCACTACAAAAAACAGGAAGAATACGACGGAAAGGTTGGAAATAAAGAAGTACAACCCGATTCTGAAGAAACATACTATTCACAAAGAAATTAAATAATCATGGCTAAGAAGGTTGTAGCGACGCTAAAAACAAAAGGTGTAAAAAACTACGCCAAAGTTATCAGGGCCGTCAAATCTGAAAAAACCGGCGCGTATACATTTAGGGAAGAAATCGTTAGTGTCGACCATGTGAAAGACTCGCTGTCAAAGAACTAAATTGTGCTGACATCAAACATTTAAATCCCTGAAGACAGGGATTTTTTTTTCATTATTCAACAATATCTCCGCCATCAGGATGTTTAAGTTTTTCAACAAAAGCAATAAAGAAAGCCTGGATAAGGGATTGGAAAAAAGTAAAAGTAACTTTTTTTCAAAACTGGGTAAAGCTGTTGTCGGAAAGTCTACCGTAGATGAAGAAGTTCTGGATGAGCTTGAAGAAGTTCTGATTACCTCCGATGTAGGTGTAGAAACTACCATTAAAATCATTGAGCGGATTGAAGAACGTGTTGCCAGAGACAAATACCTCAACACCCAGGAGCTCGATCGAATTTTAAAAGAAGAGATCGCCAAACTGCTAGAAGAAAATAATATCGAGGATCAGGAAGATTTTTACCTTCCTGAAGATAAAAAGCCATATATCATATTAGTCGTGGGGGTGAATGGCGTGGGAAAGACTACAACAATAGGAAAACTCGCCGGACGGTTTAAGGAGCGGGGAAAGCAGGTGGTTTTGGGAGCTGCGGATACATTTAGGGCGGCTGCCGTGGATCAGCTAAAATTATGGGGAGAGCGTGTTGGGGTGCCTGTAGTCGCTCATGGCATGAATACGGATCCTGCTTCTGTGGCCTATGATGCCGTAAAGCAAGGAGTCGATACCGGAGCCGATCTGGTAATTATTGACACTGCCGGACGGCTTCACACCAAGGTAAATCTCATGAATGAGTTATCCAAAATCCGGAGGGTGATTCAAAAGTTCCGGGGAGATGCCCCACACGAAGTTTTACTGATATTGGATGGCAGCACAGGTCAAAACGCTGTGATCCAGGCCAGAGAATTTACAAAAGCGACAGAAGTAAATTCTATTGCGATCACAAAATTGGACGGTACGGCCAAGGGGGGGGTAGTTTTGGGCATTAGTGACGAATTTAAGATTCCTGTAAAGTATATCGGCGTGGGCGAAAAAGTTAATGACCTGCAGATATTCAATAAATTTGAATTTGTAGATTCATTTTTCAGCAAGAACCGTTAAGGTTTCTTCTTTTTCTCTTTGACCGCGTTTTTATTTTCATTGGTATAGATGATTTTCTTACGGAAAGGCAACCTGTAGGAGATATAATAGTTGAATCCGAAAGAAGAAGTATTTATATTTTTTCCGAATCCGGGAATATAATATGGACGCAAATCATTTGTTTGTGTGGTTTTCATTAAAAGTTTAAAGCGCAGGGAAAAACCCATGTAGAGTTGCTTTACGATTCGTATCTTCAACCCGGTCACCATTTCATACCAGGTTGCTTTGCCGTTATCACTTCTTGAAGTTTCCCTGGTATTTGGCCACCCAGTCTGAGATTGTATGATGGCTTGGGTATCGTAATCGAGTTTGTCATTGAAAGACGATGTAGCATACCTCAAGCCAAAGAACATAACATTCAGATTTTGATCTTGATGCATGAAATTTATATCTGCGCCGACCCTTAGGTAGGAGCCATTGTTTTCATAAACATACGTCGGCTCATCCAGTTTGTAATTTGATAAGCCGTAATTTGCGACGATAAAGAGGCGATCGAAGTCAATATCCGCCTCCGCTTCAATAAAACCACGCTTTTCCGAAAACAGCATATAGCCAAATGTGCCCGGATCGCCTCCGATCCTTATGGCAGAGGGGACATAGCGGTCAACTTGTCCGAAAAGGTCTGAGCCGGCCACCAGAAACAACAATATGCTAAAAAAACACCTCAATATTTGCTTCATTTAATCTAGAAAGCTTGTCCTCCACCAAATTAATTGTCTGAAATGTACTCTCGTCAACTTTTACGTTCGTATAAGTAATTTCCACACCGCAATCCTCGGAAATGATCCTTTGCCTCCTGCGGTAAGTTACCGTGATGATATGGGGCGTAGGATTTACATGATAATTGGTGTCTATTTCAATTGGGTCTAGAGAAAGTGTATCATAAGTGATGGAATCGAGCATTTCGAGTCTGAATGATGTCCTTTCACCGGCAGGGTCAACAGGTAACGTCAGTATTGATCGGATTAAGGTATCCGGCGTATAGAATACAGAATCATTCCCTATGGCAGTTACTTCATGGAATACCGTATCAACCGGTTCCAGAATTATTTCCCCGGATTCGAGGGTATCTGCCCTTATAAATTCAACGAGGAGGTGATTGTTGAAAATGGATATGCAATCTTCATTTGCACATGAAAAAAATATTAATCCGCTCAAAAAAACGATTCCCCAAAAAATAGATCTTATCGACCTGCTTTTTTGCTCATTCATATACAGCATTTCAAAATGAAACGCAAATTTATCTATTTAATTGAAATTAATGCGCTTTTCCTGCCATTAAGAAATGCCAACCATTTCCGGTGGTCCCGCCCGGATAATTTTTACTAATTTTGCTGCCTAATTGATAAAATCTTGAAAACAAAAGGCACTAAAAAACCGAAGGTGAACCTCGTGACGTTGGGTTGTTCAAAAAATCTCGTTGATTCTGAAGTGATCATGACACAATTGAGCGGAGGTGGTATTTCCGTGGCCCATGAGATGGACGGAAGTGCGTATAATATCGTAATTATCAATACTTGCGGTTTTATCGAAAACGCAAAACAGGAATCCATTGATACCATTTTAAAATACGCAGAGGCCAAAAAAGAGGGGTGGATTGAAAAAGTCTATGTAACAGGCTGTCTCAGCCAGAGATACCGCGAAGAGCTTCAGGATGAAATCCCCGATGTAGATGCCTGGTTTGGTACCATGGAATTGCCCGCGCTGCTGAAGAAGTTTAAAGCAAATTACAAGCACGAACTTATTGGCGAACGCATAACAACTACCGCTAAACATTATGCATATCTAAAAATATCCGAGGGCTGTGACCGGCCATGCTCATTTTGCGCCATTCCGATTATGCGGGGAAAGCATATTTCCAAACCGATCGAGTCGGTGCTTACCGAAGCAAAGCATCTGGCAAAGAATGGAGTTAAGGAATTATTGCTTATTGCCCAGGATTCGACCTACTATGGCCTCGATCTATATAAAAAACGGAACCTTGCAGAATTGCTTGACAGGCTGTCGGAAGTGGACGGAATAGATTGGATACGTTTGCACTACGCTTTTCCGACCGGATTCCCCGAAGATATACTGGATGTTATTTCCGCCAAAAAGAACATTTGCAATTATCTGGATATCCCGTTGCAGCATGCTTCCACCAATATGCTGCAGCGCATGCGAAGAGGAACAACCAGAGAAAAAACAGAATTATTATTGGAAAAAATACGTTTGGCTGTTCCGGATATAGCGATTCGGACTACCATGCTGGTCGGCCATCCGGGAGAGACGGAACAAGACTTCAGGGAGTTACTGGCATTTGTTGAGAAATGGAGATTCGAACGCCTTGGTGTATTTACCTATTCTCATGAAGAAGGTACTCGAGCATTTCACATGAAAGATGATGTTTCGCCTGAAATTAAGGAAGAGCGGGCCAATGAATTGATGCGGCTTCAGGAACAGATTTCCCTGGGATTTAATGAGGAAAAGGTGGGAAAGACCTTTAAGACGCTGATTGATCGTAAGGAATCCGGTTATTTTGTAGGAAGAACGGAACACGATTCTCCTGATGTGGACAATGAAGTTCTGATCGATGCAAGCAAGCATTATATGAGGGTAGGGGATTTTGCCGACGTCAAAATTACGGAAGCCAGAGAATTTGATTTATATGGTATTCCATCTGTAAACAAATAGGCTTATTTTCGTGTTAATCAAAATGATTTAAAATCTATAGCCTGGATGAATTTACATCAAATTGAATTTGAGGAGACCAACCGTTTTTCCTCAATTTTTTTGGATTACATCAATAATAAATCCGACCTCCAAGACTTTTACGATCTCAAACCAGCTCAGGATAGCTTCGAAAAAGCAATTCGAACCAGAAAGTTTCGGGATGAGAAGCGAGATATACTTGTCAGGACACTTCGTGACCAATACGGATCATTTGTTCCTTCAGAGGCCGTTTTACAAAACATCGAGGCGTTAAAAGATTCCAGAACATTTACGATTACCACCGGACACCAGTTGAATATTTTCACCGGACCTTTATTCTTTATTTATAAAGTAGCCACCGCAATAAGTATGGCAACCAGCCTGAACGAAAAATATCCGGCATATCATTTTGTGCCGGTTTATTGGATGGCATCCGAAGATCATGATTTTGAAGAGATCAACAACTTCAGGCTTTTTGGGAAAAAATATATTTGGAAATCTTCGCAAAAAGGTCCTGTTGGGAAATTTGAAACGGATTCGATGTATGTTCTTCTCAAAGAAATTCCCGAGCTTCCGGATTTTTGTAAAAATGGCTATGAAAAGCATAATACTTTGTCGGAAGCTACGAGGTTTATAGTCAATTATTTATTTGGAAACCATGGTCTTGTTATTCTTGATGCAGACGACCCTGAGCTTAAAAAGCTGTTTCGGGCAACGATCAGAGAAGACGTTTTCAATAATACTGCCTACAGCCTGGCCCGGGAAACCACCAGAAGATTAGAGGAGCTCGGTTACAAGAGTCAGATTTTTCCCAGGCCTGTTAATCTGTTTTATATGGAAAACGGCCTTCGGGAGCGCATTGAAAAAGTCGAAGGCATTTATCGCGTATTAAATACATCGCTATCTTTTTCAAAGGATCAGATGGCCGGGCTAATTGAAGAAAAGCCCGAGAAATTCAGTCCGAACGTTGTATTAAGGCCGGTATTCCAAGAAACTGTTCTGCCAAATCTGGCATATATCGGCGGACCCGCAGAAGTTACTTATTGGCTACAGCTAAAAGATGTATTTACTCATTTTCAGCTCCCATTTCCCATTATCTTTCCAAGGTTGTTTGTTCTGGTTATTTCAAAAGTCATTCAAAGAAAATTGGTTAAACTCGGATTGGATCATGGAGATATATTTAAAGATTTTGCGCAACTAAAGGATCAACTGGTCTATGGTGACGGAAAAGCAGCCTATGATCTTTCTCAAGAGCTCCGTCAGATTGAGCAGGTCTTTCTTTTGATCAGGCAAAAATCGGGTACCATAGACAAATCCCTGGAAGGATTTATTGCAGGTGAATACAAAAAAACGGAAAAGGGGATTGTGAATATTCAAAAAAGGCTGAAAAAAGCTACGGAGCAAAAGGAAGAAGTGAAAATCAACCAGCTTCGGGGCATTCTGGATAAACTTTTCCCAAATGGAAATCCACAGGAAAGAGAAGATAATTTTTTAAGTTTTTATATCAATAATCCCGGCTTTATTGATGAT
This sequence comes from Cytophagales bacterium, assembly GCA_022360055.1. GTDB lineage: Bacteria > Bacteroidota > Bacteroidia > Cytophagales > Cyclobacteriaceae > JAAUQL01. The sequence continues at coordinate 20,917 of JAKSDO010000296.1, forward strand.
CTGATCTCCACGCTTGATCCTTTTTCATTGAGGTATAACGTTCTGAATGAAGATGTTGAAACATGAATTGAGAAAGCTTTTTCTGGAAAAGAGGAGAAAGTTGTCCAAGGGTCAAAAAGCTCAGTTTGATCATCTCATTAAATCCGCCTTCCAAAAGCTTTTTCCCGATGACGCAAAATGTGTTCACATCTATTTACCCATTCGATCGAAAAATGAGATCGATACCTGGCCGATCATTCAAGAATTGTGGAGCAATAGGGTGGAAGTTGCCGTTCCAGTTACGCATCCTGTTGAAAACCGGATGAATTCCACCCTGTTAACTCCGGCTACAAAATTGAAAGAAAGTAAATGGGGCGTTCCGGAACCGGTTTTTCCCAAAGAAATAAAAAACTCTGAAATCGACGTTGTTGTTTTACCGCTTCTTGCGTTTGATCGACAGGGTTATCGGATTGGATATGGACAGGGGTTTTATGATCAGTTTTTGAGCTCTTTCCGAAAGCATGTGATCAAAATAGGTTTGAGTTATTTCCTTCCCATCGAGCGAATAACAGATCGAGGACCGTGGGATATACCAATGGATGCTTGTATCACCCCGGAAAAAGTTTTTAAATTTTAATTGCACGGACCATCTCTTTTTTCCCGGGAGGACCTTTAAGTGATTCCACTTCAAACCCAAGCGCTTTCAGATCTCTTTTTAATTGGCCCTTGGCGCAATACGTAATAAAAACGCCATTATCGGTGAGTGCTTTACAGATCTTTGCCAACACGTCTTTTTTCCACATATCAGGTTGCTTTGACGGCGCAAAAGCATCATAAAAACAAACGTCGCATTTGCCCGGATCAAAATCCTGTATCTTCTTATTGATTTTACTTAATCTGAAATATGCGGAGATATCGTTCCAGGTTTCCCATAAACCGTGGTGGATTTTTTGAAACAATGCACCGGATGATTTGTGATCAATTAATGTCGGGTAATTGAGTTGTATAATTTCCTTTTCGGTTAAAGGGAAGGCCTCAATACTTTGATAGGAAACTTTGACCTGTCGATCATTAGAGTACAAAGCGGCTAACAGGGCGTTTAATCCGGTACCGAAACCAACCTCAAACACCTTAATGCTTTTTACACATTTTAGTCTCACAAAAAAATCCAGTCCCTGATCAATAAAAACGTATCTGGATTCTTGAATAGCACCATGGACCGAATGATAGGTCTCATCGAGTTCCGGGATAAAAAGCGTATGAGAACCGTCTGCCGTAATCAGGAATTTTCTTTTACTCATTCCCGGGAAATCAAAACAACCGCATAAGCGGATACTCCTTCTTCTCTACCGACAAATCCGAGCCGCTCCGTTGTTGTTGCTTTTATGGATACATCGTGTTCCGAAATGTTCATGACCTCGGCCAAGCAGGATTTCATCGCGGAAACATACGGCGTGATTTTAGGCTTTTGCAGGCAAATGGTAGAATCAACATTTTCAACCTTCCATCCGAGATTCGCAATAATCGCAAGTGTCTCTTTTAGTAAGATTTTACTGTCAATTCCTTTGTATTTGGGATCGGTATCTGAAAAGTGATACCCGATATCCCGTTTATTTGCCGCTCCGAGCAATGCATCACAAATTACATGAATAAGTACATCCGCATCAGAATGTCCTACGGCACCTTTTGGGTGGTCAATTTTTATTCCGCCGAGCCAAAACGCTTCCCCTTCTTGCAACTGATGCACATCATATCCAAATCCCACACGCATTTTCATAACAAAATCATCTGAATTTTAACTGGGAAAATACAAATAGTTAATTGCGAATAAATTGTTATTTGTTTTTCTTTTTTGGCAACGTTCTGAAAACATGATCCCATAGAGGAGACGATACACCAAATGCCACATCCGGATCCTTGTAATGATGGATGCCGTGATTTATCCAGAGCACTTTAAACATATTCTTTGGAGGCTTAAAGGCGTGAACGATATAATGAACACAAAGGTAACCGGCGTATCCGAAGAGAAAACCAGGGGTAAAAGCAAATGCATAGTCACCCATGAACAATTTAAACACAAACAAAAACATAAAGGCGATCAGGATAAGCATCAACGGGGGCATTGCCAATCTTCCTTTATCCTTTGGAAATTCATGGTGCACCCCATGCATATTATACTGTATCCATCCCTTTATACTGTTTGTAGGTACCATATGATACAGATATCTGTGCATGAGATATTCGAACAACGTCCAGGATAAAATGCCGATTATTACAAGACCAATGTATTGGCTTATCACCAAATACGTGTATTGCATACCCCAGTAAAGAAATCCGATGCCAAATAAAACGAGCATACCGATGGGAATTGATACATGTGAGACTGTCAGTTTATCCAATACCGGATTTTTGAACATTTTCCCGGATTTAGCATTACTTGGTTTAATCTCGTTTATCGCCTTATATTTCATGACATTCAAGTTAGTTGGTAATATCCAATACAAAAATAAAAGGCAAAATCAAAATTCACATAAAGAATAGATTTTCTGCGTATAAAAAACTAAACCACTTCCACCCGCTTCTTTTTGTCCAGGATCTCGTTGTAATAATTCTCATATTTTGGAAGGATCTTGCTTAATTCAAAGTCTTTCGCTCTGTCAAGCGCATTCTTTTTGAAAGCGGGTAGGTTTTTTTCGTCCAGGATTTCCAAAGCATGCTTTGTCATGGAATTGATATCACCAACATTACTTAAATATCCGGAATGGCCGTGAATATTCAGCTCCGGAAGTCCGCCGGCATTTGAAGATATTACAGGCACTTGACACGCCATTGCTTCCAGTGCTGCAAGGCCAAAGCTTTCTTTTTCCGATGGCATAATGAAAAGATCAGCTACGGACAAAACTTCTTCAACGGCCTCCAGTTTACCTAAAAACCTGATATCATCGCAATCGTTACACTCCCTGCACAAGCTTTCGATCTTTGCTCGTTCGGGCCCGTCTCCGACGAGAAGGAGTTTTACAGGAATGTGACTTCTTACATTCTGAAAAACTGCAACTACATCTTCTATCCGTTTCACCGGCCTGAAATTAGACGTATGAACAATCAATTTTTCATCGTTGGGGCATATGGCCTTTTTGAAATGTTCTTTTTTTAATTTCTTAAATTTCTGTAGGTCAACAAAGTTGGGGATCACCCGTATTTCCTTCTCTATTTTAAAATGATCGTATGTATCACGTCTAAGATCCTCCGATACTGAGGTAATTCCATCCGATTGATTAATGCTGAAAGCGACAACCGGCTCAAAAGACGGATCTTTTCCGACCAGTGTAATGTCTGTGCCATGCAATGTTGTAATTACCGGAATTTCAATATTTTGCTGCTTCAAAATTTGCTTTGCAATAAAAGCAGCCGAGGCGTGCGGGATCGCATAGTGTACATGCAGAATATCCAATTGTTCATACTTTACCACGTCCACCATTTTACTGGCTAAAGCAGTTTCATATGGCGCATATTGAAACAATGGATACGCCATCATATCTACTTCATGGTAAAACAGATTCTCGTTGAAAAAATCAAATCTTGTGGGTTGTGAATATGTGATAAAATGAACCTGATGTCTTTCTTTGGCCAATGCGATCCCCAATTCCGTGGCGACAACTCCACTTCCACCAAATGTAGGATAGCAAACTATTCCTATCTTCATTCTTAAACTTTTTGATTTTAGTTGGTTTATAGAAATTACCCCTCAATATTAACTCAAAAATCTGATAAAATCCGATGTTTGATGTATAGAGCTGAAATTAATTATATGTCTTTTCAAAATTCCAAATAGACTCATACACGACATCATGAATTCTTTTACGAATATTGAAGTTGATAAGTTTGATATTGCTGCTCTTCGGATAAATCCTGTTTGATAAGAACACAAAAACGAGATCAAATGTTGGGTCTGCCCACGCTATTGTACCTGTAAATCCCCTGTGACCGAAAGAATCCGGAGATGCATAGCGGGAAGCAGGGTTGTACCCATCTCTTCTTTCGGGTTTATCCCAGCCCAGTCCCCTTCTGTTATTCTTGTATTGTTGAGAAGTGAATTTTTGTACAGTCTCCTTTTCCAGATATCTATCTGCTCCGTAAATACCCTCCTGGAGATTCATCTGCATGATTTTAGCAACATCATGTGCATTGCCAAATAACCCGGCATGTCCGGACACTCCGCCTTTCATTGCCGCAATCTGGTCGTGTACAGTCCCCCAGACCAGTACGTGACGGAAATCGGTATCAATTTCAGTTGGTGTAATACGCTTTAATGGAAATTTGCACAAAGGATTAAAACCAAGCGTACTCATTCCCATGGGTTTGTAAAATTCAGAATCCAGATATTGGTCCATAGGTTGCCCTGCAACTCGTTCTACCAATACCTGAAGGAGGTAAAACCCCAAATCACTGTATTTATAGTCATACGGTTTATATTTGTTGATCTTTTTGCGGAGCTTGGTTTCGATGGTCCAATGCCAAAGCGAATCGTTTAATTCTTCAGCAGCAAACATACCATAGGCAACTGTTTTGTTATAGTTTTCACTCGGATTGTCGTTATAATAATGCAGGATCTGATCTTCGTTTTCAATTGTTTTTTGCCAAAACGGATAAAAAGCTTTCAGACCTGATTGATGAGCGAGTATATCATTAATGACCAAGGATGCTTTGTTTGATCCTTTGAGCTCGGGCAAATAAGCTCCTATTGTTGAGTCAAGATTTATCTTGCATTCTTCTTCCAGCTTCATTATGGCCAGTGTTGTGGCAGCAACCTTTGTGATTGAGGCAAGATCATAAATTGTCCTGGTATCGACAGGCATTATGCTATCGTACGTATAGTATCCGTAACCTTTTTCCAAAACGACCGAACCGTTTCTTGCCACCAGGATCTGGCACCCCGGGGTTCCGCTCATGGAGATTGCTTCTTCCGCAATCTCATCGATTTTTTTGAGTGTTTTCGAGTCCATCCTCTGGGCTTCCGGAGTACTGTAGAACAGTCTTTCAATCCTTTGGCTTTTTTCAAATGCCCCAAAAAGAGATTGCGCTGCGATTTGTTGGGTAAAGATGTTGTCTTCGTGAACATGTATCCTGTGATTAAAGACATCCAGCTCAGGCATGTCAATGTCTTTTCCAAGAAATACCAACACCACCTGTGTGTGCTCATTAAGGTAGCCTAAAAAGTTTGAAACCGATTGGTCCAATTCGACAAAACCATCTGTGTGCAAACCGATAATTACATGATCAAATTGAATCAGTTGTTCTGAGAGAATGTCTAAGTCATAGGGATCAAACGCGACATCCGGCAACATATAATGTACAAATGGGGCATATTTGCCTAAGGTTTCCTGGAAAGTTTTTAGTTCACTGAAGCCCAGCACCAAGGAAGCAAAATTGATATCTCTCAAATCCCGGAATGGAAGCAGTTTTCCGGTCGTGTCCTTCAATTTCAAGGATTTTGAGTAGACTTCATAACTCAGTTTTCTCAATTCGGGATTATTGATTTTGGAAACCAAATTGTTCTCATTTAAATGCTTAAATTTTAATAGTCCTGCCTGTATTTTCAGTGCGAGTATACGTTTTACTTTATTTTTGATTTCATTTTGTTTCAGCATGTGTTGATCCAGCCCTTTCATTAGCGCGTTAAAAGCACCGCCGGCATCATCGGAAAGAACAATTTTATCCGATCCGATTTTTATGAGTGAACGAATAATTTCGTCATTTTCCTTTGTCAAATTCCCTGACGTTATCGCATCGAAGTCAGAAGATAATATTCCTCCAAATTGCAATTGCTTCCAGAAAAGCGGATTGATGATTTTCCTGTAAAAAGAGACACACGCTTCTTCAGGAAACTCAGGCAGGGATTTTATTGTTATTATGGATGTTGAAATATTATGTTTTTCCCATCTCTTTTTTGCTTGGTAAATGTTTTGTTTCCAGGCATTTGAGTTCCACGTATCGAATGATTTTGGCGAGAAAGCAGGGCTATTTGTAAAGCTGAAATAAAAGTCCAGGTTTGGGACAATATTATTTTGGCGATATAAAGCATTCAAATTACCGAGTAGATTATTGCTGTCGATACCGGTGGTTTTATTATAACTGAGTCCACTTTCAGAAAATCGGAGGAAATACGGCGAATAACTGATCCCCGAAATTCCCAATTCGCTGTAAATGTCTGCCAATATTTCAATCCCATTTTTTAAAAGCCGGGGATCACCGGATTTTTCGAAGGTAGCCGGTTTAGGAATGATCGGCGATGAATCAAAAGGAAAATTGAATGAAAACCTGTTTTCGGCAGATACAAAAACCGGTACCTTGAGCGTAGCATTTAGTTTGTTCAGCAATGCCGCACTTGCTTCAACACTCCCGCCGGAAATAGTGACTGAACCGATGTGATTAGCATTAATCGTTTCGACGAGCTGTTCGATATTTTCTGAAGAAGGTTCGATTCGAAGGTCGATCAGTTGACCTATTCGCTCTTCTACCGTAAGCTTTTTATAGATGCTATCCACCCAGTGATCGACCAGCAAATGATTGACCTCTTCAGCATGAACTGCCTCAATCGATAAGAAAAATACAGATATTGCCAACCAAACTTTTTTCATTTGCTTATATTTTTTTAAGTTGCTGACAAACAGAGAAATATAATCATACTCCTGTGTGTCCTGAGTTTGCTCCGGTCCCACCGGTTTCATTTGCTTATGTTCGCTATTTGTTATAAATACATTTTTAAATTTACTTTGTAACTTTAGAATCAATCAAATTTATGAAAATTCCATCTCTTTCTCGGATGCCTAAATATAAACGGTTCAAATTCGAACCCAGATACTACGATCCGATAAAGGAGGATATCCAAAACCGTACCGAAAGAATAAAAGGAGAGCTAAAAATTACATCGACACAAACACATCGGGAGCATTTGAGATCTGCTTTCAGTCATAGAGCAAGAAGGGAGAAATCCAGCGATTTTATGCAATTATTGCTTATTTTTATTATTCTCGGTACAATCGGGGGGTGGCTGATCTATGGCAATGTTGTGCTGTATGTATTTCTTGTAGTTTTTCCTCTTTACATTTTTATAAGGACGCGTAAGTTTTTTCAGTAATTACATCTAATGTCCGATATCATTCAATTACTGCCGGAATCTATTGCCAATCAAATAGCAGCGGGGGAGGTAGTTCAACGACCGGCTTCTGTGGTCAAGGAACTGATTGAAAATGCGATTGATGCCAATGCCGATGAAATAACGTTGATCGTAAAAGATGCGGGGAAAAGCCTGATTCAGGTCGTAGACAATGGCAGCGGGATGTCGGAGACCGATGCACGGATGAGTTTTGAACGACATGCAACAAGCAAAATCAGGAAATCGGAAGATCTGTTTTTTATAAAAACCATGGGATTCAGAGGAGAAGCCCTGGCGTCTATTTCTGCGGTAGCGCAAGTAGAAATGAAAACAAAACCGGGGAATGAAGAGGTGGGAACCCGCATTCAGATTGACGGTTCACAATTTCGGGGACAAAACAATGTTTCCTGTAAACAAGGGACTTCCATGGTGGTAAAGAATTTATTTTTCAATGTGCCTGCCAGAAGAAATTTTCTGAAGTCCAATCCGGTTGAATTGCGGCATATAATGGATGAGTTTCATCGGCTGGCCCTGGCGAAACCCGAGATAAAATTTTGCTTTTACCAAAATGACATCGAAGTATATAATCTGAAACCCGGCAAGCTCAGTCAAAGAATCGTTGGGGTATTTGGAAAAAACTATCGCACACAACTGGTTCCCTGTGAAGAAGCTACTGAAGAATGCTCGTTGAAAGGTTATATCGGCAAAGCCGATTTTGTGAAAAAGTCCAGAGGGGAGCAGTTCTTCTTTGTCAACAATCGATTCATTAAGAGCAATTATTTGAATCATGCCGTTGTTTCGGCGTATGAGGGCCTGATCCCCGAGGGCACTTTCCCATTTTTTGTCTTGTTCGTAGAGATAGACCCGAAACGTATCGATGTGAACGTGCATCCGACAAAAACGGAAATAAAATTTGACGATGAGCGAAGCATTTACGGTTTGATTAAAACGTCCGTGAGGAAAGCTCTTGGCGCTTTCAACATTACCCCGGCGCTGGATTTTGAAACCGACACGAATTTTAGATCATATACTTCCGCAAGGCCATCATCGGGTTTGTCACCTTCCGAACGTGATTATTCCCAGTTCAGAAGCGCAGGAAAGGATCGGTCAAACTTGAAAAAGTGGGAACAGCTATACGAAGGCGCATTGAAAAACGAAACGCTTGAAGCGGAAGCCAAAAGCGAGGCTGACGCCAAAGGCGAACCTGTCTCCCTTACTTTCAGAAGTGCCATTAACAATAGAGATAAAGATCTCGGAGAAACCGATCAAGGCACTCAAAACATTTTTCAATTTCATTTGTCATATATCATAACCACCGTAAAATCGGGCCTGATAATAATTAATCAGCAATTGGCGCACGAGCGCATATACTATGAAAAGTATCTGAAAATTCTTGAAAATAGCTCGGGGAGTTCTCAACAACTGCTATTTCCCGAAACGCTCCATCTAAACCCTTCCGACTATTCGCTCGTTAAGGAATTGGAAAAAGAAATGCGAGGAGTTGGCTTTGCATTTGAATATCTGGGGGAAAATACCATTGTTATCAACGGCATTCCATCCCTGATAAAAGTTGATTCGGGCGAAGAGATTTTCAAAGGAGTACTTGATGATTACAAGAAGAATTTTCTGGAATACAAAAACGACAGCATTAAAAACCTTGCCCGTTCCATGGCTGCCAACTCAGGGATTAAAAGGGGGAAAAAATTAACAATTGAAGAGATGAGAAGCATTATAGACCAGTTGTTTGCCTGCAAAAATCCCAACTATTCGCCAAACGGACAACCTATTTATTATATATTGGGGCTTGAAAAAATTGAAGATCTTTTTAAATACTAATTCATAATGTTTGGTAGAGTTACACCGATCGTAAGAAATCTACTTATTGCAAATATCGGTCTGTATTTCATAAGTAGTTTTCTGAATTTAAATATTAATGAATTCCTGAGCTTACGAAATTTGCACAGCGAACATTTCTTGCCATTCCAGTTTTTCACATATATGTTTTTGCATGGAAGCACCTGGCATTTGTTGAGCAATATGTTCGGTTTGTTCATCTTCGGGCCTTTGCTGGAACAATTTTGGGGGCCAAAGCGATTTCTGATTTTTTACTTGGTTACGGGAATGGGTGCCGGAATTCTATATTCAGGAATTAACTATTTGGAAACCAATAGTTTTGAGCGGGCCGTTGAAAAATATTATGAACAGCCAAGTCCGGCGGAATTTAAATACATTCTGGACAAGAAGGCAAATATTGATGTCGAAAGGAATCCGCAACTCAATAACTTTATCTATGATTACAGTGATCATCCGGATGAACCGGCTTATATAAATCAAAGCAAGCAAACCCTGCAGGAAGTTCTGTATCTGAAAAGCAACTCTCAAATGGTAGGCGCTTCCGGAGCTATCTTTGGCATTTTACTGGCGTTTGGGATGCTCTTCCCAAACACTACGTTGATGTTGCTCTTTCCGCCAATCCCCATTAAAGCAAAATATTTTGTAGCTATCTATGGATTTATCGAGCTTTTTGCCGGAATACAGCGTGCGTCAGGTGACAATGTAGCCCATTTTGCACATCTGAGCGGGATGCTGGTCGCATTTATCTTATTGAAGATTTGGCAAAACGATAGAAAAAAGTTTTTTTAATCATATTTATGGGAGTATAGAGACAGCATGCATTCAATATTAGACGATTTTAAAAACGCCTGGAATAAACCGAATAACGGGCTGGCCCAACTCATAATTATCAATGTTGCCGTATTTGTTGTACTGGGGGTTATATCGGTATTTTCAACACTGGCGGGTACGGATTCGATATTTACATTTGTTTACAGGCAGTTCACGATCCCGGCACCTATCGGTGAATTTATCACCAGGCCATGGACGATCATCACCTATGCATTTGCGCACAGCTTCGGTACTTTGTGGCACATTATCATGAACATGCTTGTCCTGTACTGGTTTGGAAGGGTGTTTGTGGATTTTCTTGGATCCCAGAAGCTGATTAACCTATATGTTATGGGAGCGATTGCCGGTGGATTGACCTATCTGCTTGCTTATAACTTAATTCCGTTTTACTCAGACCGGATTAACCTATTTGATGGAATGGTTGGCGCTTCGGCAGCCGTATATGCCATCTCTGTAGCCACGGCTACTTATTGGCCAAATCACCAGTTTTATCTGCTTTTTTTCGGACCTGTAAAAATAAAATATCTGGTGGCGGTTTACTTGTTCTTTTCCTTTTTGGGAAGTGTCGGTTCCAATGCCGGCGGAAACCTCGCTCATCTCGGCGGCGCATTGATAGGATTTCTCTACGCCAGACAGCTTTCCAAAGGTATCGAAATGGGCACATGGGTGTTTAAGACGATGGAATTTATTAAAAGCTTTTTCGTAAAACGGCCTAAAATAAAAGTTAGTCACCGGCAACAAGAAACAAAAAAGAGCTCTTCAAAAGCTTCGGCAACAACTACTGCAGGAACAACTTACAGTCAGGCTGAAATTGATAAAATCCTGGATAAAATATCGGAACGAGGCTACGACAGCCTTACCAAAGACGAAAAAGAAAAGCTGTTTAATGCCAGCAAAAAGTAAAGAGGCAAATCACAAAAAAACACGTACCAACAATCAAGTAAATTGCGAATTTCATATTCCTTCAGTATGCATGTGATCATACCTCTAAGGCTGCGTCAAATCAAATCACTGCATCTTATATCCAGTGATTTGATGCTTTACTTATATTTTTCAAATTGAGATTTTAAAGCAGTTCCCGTTGCATGCCACCTAATTCTCACTCAACACCTCATCTATTCTTCTGATCTCATCTTCGTCAAACTCAAGTTTATCAAGTGCTTCCAGGTTTTCCTTAAGCTGTTTTGAAGAGCTTGCGCCTATCAGGACAGATGTAATGCGATCATCTTTCAATAACCAGCTCAAAGCCATCTGGCTGAGTTTCTGATCTCGCTGTAAAGCAATTTCATGAAGCTGCTTGATTTTGGACAACTTCGACTCCACCTGATGTTTCTCCAGGTAGGTCATATCTTTTGCGGCTCTCGAATCCTCCGGAATTCCATCGATGTACTTGTCGGTAAGCATTCCCTGGGCCAATGGGGAAAAAGCTATGCAACCTACTCCGTTGTCGTCAAGAATCCCAAGTAAGTCGTCCTCCACCCATCGCTCAAACATAGAGTATTTGGCTTGGTGGATCAGGCAAGGCGTCCCTAAATCTTTCAATATACACACGGCTCTTTCTGCAAGATCTGCCGGATAATTTGATATCCCCGCGTATAGAGCTTTTCCCTGGCGCACGAGGTGATCGAGGGCGGTCATGGTTTCTTCCAAAGGTGTATCGGGGTCCGGGCGATGATGATAAAAGATGTCTACATATTCCAGCCCCATCCTCTTCAGGCTCTGATCACAACTGGCAATCAGGTATTTTCTGGAACCCCAATTTCCATATGGCCCGGGCCACATATCAAAACCTGCTTTTGAAGAAATGATCAGTTCGTCTCTGTATTTGAGAAAATCCCTTTTCAGCAATAATCCGAAATTTTCTTCCGCGGATCCGTACGGCGGGCCATAATTATTGGCAAGATCAAAATGCGTGATGCCGACATCAAAGGCCGACCTCAATATTCTTCTCGATTTTTCCAGATTGTCGAGGTAGCCGAAATTGTGCCAGAGTCCCAAGGAAATGGTCGGCAATAGAATACCGCTTTTACCACAACGACGATAAATCATCTCATCGTATCGGTCTTCGACCGCGGTAAATTCAGTGGGATTGGTCTTATCTCCTATTCTCATAATTGCGGGATTAAAAAGTTAGGTGAATTTAACAATTTTAATCAAATGACATTGTATAAACTTTTTGCATTGAAGTTTTCCGCAAAAAATTACCCCTTTAAGGTCGGTTTTTTAATAGAAAACAGCAGCTCACCCAATAGTGCATCATCAAAGCAATACCTCAACATTGCCCGACAGGTTTGTTTTTCGCCGTTCCAATATTTAATGCATTTCTCCTGCTTCCGCTTTGAGCCACATCCATTCATATACTCATGAATACATTGAAGCGGGGAACAAACAATTGCCAATCAGTAGGCCCTTTAAAAGGAATGTTTTGACCGGATTAAAGAATCTCTGGCATTTGATGTTCAGGACAACGGGATTGAAACAAAAAAAGCGCAGGCCTTTCGGCCCACACTTTCATTAAACAGACAACCTAACCATGAAATACTTTAACTCTTGCTTTTCGTTTTGTATCACAATGTTTTTCTTATATTAAAATGGGTAACCTTCCTTTGATTTTTCGAAAAGGGGTGCGGATTTTTTCTCATCATACCTTCAGCACCTCCGTAAAACCCGCACCCTGGTCCTCGCTCCTCTTCGAATCCCACGTCAACTTCTCATCTCCAACGCTTCTGCATTCCTCACTTTTCGATGCTTTCACCTGCTTTAACGGCGAATCTTAAAAATGTTATAAAAAAAATGGTGCCATGGAGTCTCAACTCATAAAATGAGACATGATTGGAGTATAAATGCTCAAATACAGCAAGTTAAGGCCGGTTTTCGAATGACGGAGAATTTGCAATTTTTATCGTCTGTTGGAAAATCGTCCTTATTCGGTCAACATTTTAGCTGTTTACATCTGTTATGGCGACAGGCGGGCATCCGTTTCCGTGTCGCCGGATGTTAATTTTCAGAGAGATACAGCATTTCAATGCACTCGACTATTAAAGGATTTTATTTACGAACCATCGTACCCCGGATTTCAAACATGAGAGGATCGCATTTTCGACAACCCTGCTTTTGGTTGATTGCTTGAAAATGGGGCACGACTAATAAGTATTGCGCGATAATCTATAGTGAAAGCTTTCGGGCGGCAAATATATTATTTCATGAGGATCTGGCTGAGTATTTGAAAAACGGGTAAAAATAAATTCTTAAAAAAAGGCTGTTGTTTTGGAACAAATTTGGTATAAGATTCGTTTATCGTAATATTGCAATAACACAATAAAGCGATGGGATTAACCAAGTCATTTCATTTTGATGAAGAGCAAAACCAACTGGCATCCTTTGCAAAAGCATTTGCACATCCTGCCAGGATAGCGATTCTTCAACAGATCATTAAAAACAAAACGTGCATCGTCGGCAATCTGACAGATATTCTGCCCCTTTCACAGTCTACCATATCACAACATCTCAAGGAATTAAAGAATATCGGTATCATAAAAGGGGAAATAGAAGGTCCGTCGATATGCTATTGCATACATCAACAAAATTGGCATCGGGCAAAAAAAATGCTCACCAAGCTATTTTCTGAGATTGACCGGAATTGTTGCTAGTGTATAATTATAGTTTCAATGAATATAAATATTTAAAGTTTACAAATCATGAGCACAAATGAAGAATTAAAGCGAATTGTACGAGAGAAATATGGCGAAATCGCTGAGCAAAGCAGTGAAAATACAAGCTGCTGTGAACCCGGAGCGTCCTCTTGCTGTGGTTCCGATGATGATTTAAAGATTTTTTCCATGGATTATTCGAGCCTGCAAGGTTATAATCCCGATGCAGACCTGGGTTTAGGATGCGGACTACCTACTGAATTTGCCAAATTGCAATCGGGAGATACCGTAGTTGACCTTGGATCCGGAGCCGGTAACGACTGTTTTATTGCCCGGCAAATCGTAGGGCCGGAAGGTAAAGTGATAGGGGTGGATATGACTCCAAATATGATTGATAAAGCCCGGGCAAATGCGAAGAAGCTCAATCTCAATAACGTAGAATTCCGCCTTGGTGAAATTGAGAATTTACCGGTAAAAAACGAAGAGGCAGATGTAGTAATAAGTAACTGTGTGCTTAACTTAGTGCCGGATAAAAAAAGTGCATTGGAAGAAACATTCAGAATCCTAAAGGGAGGAGGGCATTTCAGTGTATCTGATATTGTAACTTACAGCGAGATACCTGAAGGACTGAGAAAAGAGGCCGCGCTTTATGCGGGTTGTGTATCGGGTGCTTTAATCAAAGAGGATTACATAAAGATGATTGAGGATGCGGGTTTTGAAAACATTAAAATCCAGAAAGAACAGAAAATGAATCTGCCCGATTCACTTCTCGAAAAATATTTGGATGTCAGAGATGTCGAAAGGTATAAAAATGAGTTTGCGGGAATTGCCAGCATTACAGTTTATGGTGAAAAACCTTGTTGTAGTGGAAACAGTAATTGCTGCTAATTGTTATTTTTAAGATACAAGCCATAAAGATTTTGTTTGACAAACTAAAAAAAACATCTGAGTCATTGCTCAATGACTCAGATGCTATTTCTGATGATCGTAAGGAATTACTCAATGAATTGAGCATCTATATAAGGGAGAGGCTTACTTCAGGTAAGGATGTTAAACTGATATTTATTTGTATCCATAATTCGCGAAGAAGCCATATGGCTCAAATTTGGGCCCAAACGGCCGCCCACTATTTTGGCATCGATCATCTCCATACTTTTTCCGGTGGGACTCAAAAAACATCATTTGACAAATCGGCGGTAAATGCGCTGAAAAAATCCGGATTTAAAATCAGCGTTGAAAAAGAAGGTAAAAATCCCAAATACAAAGTAAAGTATGATAAGAAGGCCAGGCCAATGATTTGCTTTTCAAAGACCTACAATCACAAGAGAAATCCTTCCGACGGATTTGTAGCCATCATGACCTGCTCCGACGCGGACGAAGCATGTCCTGTTGTGATCGGAGCCCATTATAGAACTACTATAAATTACGACGATCCCAGGAAATTTGACGGCGATGAAAACCGGGAACAAATCTACCTTGATCGAAGCCTTCAGATTGGAAGAGAAATGTTTTACGTTTTTGCCAAAGTCTCTTCCATGCTGAAAAGTTGATCGAAGAACGCATCAATTAGGCCGGAAGGATCCGTGGTTGCCGGCGCATGAACATTGAGACAAAATCCCTGTCGATCCGAGTTCGGAACCCGATGGGCTGAGCATCGAAATATTACTTGCCTGCCCCGATCCATCTCTAAGCGATTTTCATCCATCTTACGGATCGAAGGCTTTTGCTCGGAGGCCAACTTTTTCCTCTCTGGATGTCCCGACCAGTAATGGGATCGCAATGAGGCAAAGTGTCATTTCTCTGATTTTATTCCTCCGAAGGATTCATCGAATTTACACTTTGCTAAAACAAGCCTTTGGCTTCCGGACGGATCCGGATAAAATGGAGTTCCCCGATTACACATCCATTTGACATCAATTACGATCTTTCAAGTTATTATTAGCGCATTCCTGCATAAACCGGTCAGTTATTTCTCTTTAGTGCTTTCAATTCATTTTCCAGGGCTACTTTTTCCGTAATGTCGCTTTGAATGCCAAGCAGGCCTTTCTGATTCAGGGGTTTGATGTCGAACACTTTTTTTATTGATTCAAGAATGGTCTTTTTGCCTCCTATCGTGTCCTCAAATACATATTTGTCTTCGCCTTTAGTCATAATTTCAAGCTCCTGCTTTCTCCATACATCGGCGGTCTTTTTATCTACAAAGTCATAATCGCTTTTACCTATCAACTCTTTCAGTGGCAAACCGTGAGCATCGGCTACTTTTTGATTCGCCAGGTACATTTTACCTTCGGCATCCTTTAGAAAGACTTTTTGTGGAATCTCATTGAGAATATCCGTAAGCATGTTTTTATAATCATCAGCCTCTTTTTTAATCAATTCGTTACTTTGCGACAGTTCTTTCTGGATCTCCGACAATTCTTCCATCTGTGATTTCATGTGTTCTTCATTTTCAGAAGTTTGCTTTAAAAGGTTTTCAACTTCTTTATTTTTGCGGTGCATCTGCTCTTGTGTAGCCTGAAGTTCTTCCATATTCTGGCGCATTTCTTCTTCCTGCGCCCTCATCTCTTCAGTTTGTTGTTGAGATTTTTCCAGTAACAGCCTGGTACTTTCATTTGTTTTTACAGAAGAAATGGAAGAAGCAATCGTCTCGGCTAATCGTTCCAAAAATTCAATCTGATGTTTTTCAAATGGTTTCAGGCTTGCAATTTCAATTACACCGACGACCTCTTCATTGATAAGAAGTGGGACAATCAGCAAAGTTGTGGGATTTGTATCCCCCAACCCGGAGGTAATGGATACGTATTCCTCGGGAATATTTGTTATATGAGTGGTTTCTGCTTCCAGAAAACATTGTCCTACCAACCCTTGACCAATTTCAATTCGTTTTTCCAAAAATTTCTTTCTTTCATAAGCATAACAGCCCATCAACTTTAAGTATTGATTATTGTTGTCATCCTCATCGACAAAGAAGAGCCCGCCCTGTTGAGCGCCGAGGTATTGAACAATATTTGATATTAATTCGTCAGACAGTTTATCGAGGTCATCCTGATTCTTTCTTATTAAATCGCTAAAATTCGACAATCCTTCGTTGGTCCATATCCTGATTTCGTCTTCTTTTTTAGCTTTTCGCATTTGATCGCGCATCATCATCAATTCGCCCGCTATATTCCTGGCGTTTGCCTGTTCATTTTCTTTTGTCAACCCTTCCCATCTGATATCATATTGGCCATTAGTGATATTATTGATAAACTCAGTCGATTTTTTGAGGTTTGAAATCAGTTCCGAAATGATTTGCCCCTCATCCTCGATCTCAACTTCTGTGCCAGGATCAAAGATGTATTCCCGGTTACTTTTTGATAGATCCCTGAAGAGTTCCGAACGAGCTTTTTTATTCCTCTTTAATGAATTAGCTGTCATGATCAAAATTGGAATACCGGCAATCAGCAGGAAAATCTGTCCGATCAAGACTTTAACAACCATTGAATTCACGGTCTTTTTCGCATTTGCTTTCTCCGCAAGACCTGTTTCAAAACTCAATACGTCCTCTTCAAATTTGGAATATTCCCTCCGCGCTTCATATCCTTGATCCTTTTTTAGAAGATCTTCTGCTTCCGATATGTTTCCCGCAACGCAAAGCTGAACCATATGTTGTACCAGGTTCATATAGCGATGAATTGCATTTTCCGCAGGATTCATTTGTGTAATATTAAATCCCTGATCGGTCAAGATCTCTCTGAGCTCTTCCAGATTGTTCTTATAACTGATCATCGCCTCATTATAGGGTGTAAGAAATTTCTCATCTTGTCCGATCATATAACCTCGCAAACCCAGGTCAGCAAGATTTACATACTTATTCATATACTCGATGCGATGATTTGCTTGACGTACCTGATCATTCATAGCTGAATTCTTAACAATTTCATTTCGATAATAAAAAATGAGTATTGTGTTCAATAAGATTACAGCCAGAATAGCATAAATGGAGAATACCAGACCGTTATTTCTAAAATATTCTTTAATTAATTCCCCCATGATTTCAATTATTTTCAAATTAAAAAGTATTGTGTGTTTTGAATGAAAAGCTAAAAATCATAAAAATTGAATGACAATAAAACTACTTATTTATTAATATATTACACGCCGTGGTATTCGAGCGTTCTTCCTTCAATTATTTGGCCTTGAAAACTATGCTTGGCACATTATAAATGTTCAAAATGTTCTGGATTTGAAATTATAATTTACTTTATTACCTAAGGTTTCTAATAATTTCTAATATTGCAGGAATGAATTGGTTGATTTTTTAATGTTTAAATTTTTGGCCTGACACCTTTTATTCAAAATTAAATTTATTCTTATGGTACTTGGATCGATTGATTGGATCATAGTTGGGATATTCTTTGTCATTGTATTATCCATCGGATGGATAGCATCAAGGACTGCGGGTAAAAGTTCTTCGGAATTTTTTCTCGGAGGCCGGGGCATGCCGTGGTGGTTACTGGGTATTTCTATGGTTGCCTGTACATTTTCTGCTGACACGCCAAATCTGGTTACGGGAATGGTTCGCGAAAACGGCGTAGCAAAAAATTGGGCCTGGTGGGCGTTTCTTATCACGGGAATGGTAACTGTTTTTGTTTATGCAAAGCTATGGCGCAGATCCGGCGTAATGACCGATCTGGAGTACTATGAAAAGAGGTATAGCGGTAAAGCGGCCTCGTTTTTACGCGGATTCAGATCATTGTACTTAGGTATATTTTTCAATTGTCTGATTATGGGTACCGTAACGCTGGCGGCCATCAAAATAGGAGGTGTAATGCTTGGACTGGAGCCATGGGTAATAGTTGTCGGCGCTTCGATAGTCGTAGTGATATACTCAGCGCTTGGAGGAATTAAAGGTGTAATTTGGGCCGATTTTTTTCAGTATGGCATCGCGATGTTCGGAGCCATATATGCGGCAGTCGTGGCATTGCGACAACCGGAAGTCGGAGGTCTTGGAAATCTGCTTTCAGAACTTTCGACAACAGACAAGCTATCGTTCATCCCGGATTTTTCCGAACCTTCGGTATACATTCCACTGCTTATAATACCTGTGGCTGTCCAGTGGTGGGCCGTCTGGTATCCGGGAGCTGAGCCCGGAGGAGGGGGCTATATAGCTCAAAGGATGTTAGCCGCAAAAAATGAAAAGAATGCGATAGGAGCGACGTTACTTTTTAACTTTATGCACTATGCCATTCGACCCTGGCCATGGATTATTGTCGCCTTGGCATCGATCCTTATTTATCCAGATCTTGCCAGTATCAAGGCCGAATTTCCAAATATTGCGGACGAATACCTTAAAGATGATATTGCCTATCCCGTAATGTTATCAAAATTGAGCCCGGGGTGGCTCGGCCTGGTTGTCGCTTCAATAATAGCAGCCTATATGTCGACCATAGGAACCCATTTGAATTGGGGATCATCCTATGTTGTCAATGATTTTTATAAAAGATTCGTGAAGCCCGATGCAAGCGAAAAGCAAATGGTAGCAATGGGCAGAATTACAACTGTCGTGCTCATGATCTTTGCAGGAATATTGTCTTTGACGCTTTTGGATAATGCCACACAAGCATTTAACATATTACTACTTTCAGGCGCCGGCTCGGGAGCCATTTACATTTTGAGATGGTTCTGGTGGAGAATAAATGCCTGGACGGAAATAGTAGCCATGATCGTAGCCACTTTTGTAGGCATAATTCTGGTTTTGGTGGTCGAAGACGCTTCACTGGCCAACTCCGTTTTGGACGGATTTACCATGAAACTTTTGATTGCGATTACATGTACCACAATCGCATGGATTACGACGATGTTTTTAACAGGACCGGAAACTCAGGAAACCTTAAGAGCATTTTACAGGTTGACTCGTCCGGGGGGGCCGGGTTGGGCCAAAGTAATACGGGAAGCCGAGGCCGACGGTGATATGATCAATGAAGAAAATGAGGGGAAACCATGGGAAATGCCGATTCAGATCTTATTGGTATTTATCGGATGTATTGTGATTTATTCAAGCTTGTTTTCCATTGGCAGCTTTTTATACGGAAAAATATTGACCGGTGTCATATTGCTTATATGCGCGATTATAGGAACGGTATTCTTGTTTAAGTCGTTTGGCAAATTGAGAGCAAACTAAGTTCACATTCATAAAATTGCAAATTCCTGTAGATGTACAGGGGGTTATTTGCCCTGATCAAATAGAGTTACTTCCAGAACATCAGGGCAATTGACCAGCAATTCCCGTTGCGTTTTTTGAAGTTTCGGATGAATGAATTCGGGAGCAACTTCTACCATCGGCACTAAAACGAAGTTCCTGTTTTCATTTTCGGCGTGCGGAACGACAAGGTCTTTGGATTCCAGCACTAGATCGCCATAATATAAAAGATCGATGTCAATAATTCTCGAACCCCATTTATTGTATCTTTTACGTCCGAGTATTGATTCAATCTCAATGGCATGCCTGAGAATTGTCCGAGGATCTAGCCGGGATTCCAACTCTATTACCTGATTTAAAAAATCCGGCTGGTCTTCCATGCCCCAGGCTTTTGTTGAATAGATGGAAGACGCTTGAACAATCTTTCCAATACGCTCTTCAATATGCTTGATCGCGCTCAGGAGCAAACTTTGCCTGTCTCCCAGATTACTTCCTAATAATAGATA
>JAKSDO010000142.1 GCA_022360055.1 Cytophagales bacterium
CTCAATGACCGTAAATGAAAAATCACTATGTTCTAATTGACGAAGAACATCATTGGCTCTTAGTTCATACTGATCCAGGAATTGGTTTGATTTCTTGTCTCGATTAAACCGCCCAATATC
The DNA here is from genome assembly GCA_022360055.1 of Cytophagales bacterium. Classification (GTDB taxonomy): domain Bacteria; phylum Bacteroidota; class Bacteroidia; order Cytophagales; family Cyclobacteriaceae; genus JAAUQL01. The sequence goes on from JAKSDO010000142.1 coordinate 121, forward strand.
TTTATTTCATTTATGAAACTCGCAAGATAAGGTGCTTTTATCTCCTTTTAAGACATAATATTTTGGTTTTCTATTAAAAGTAATACGTAGCATGACAGGGTACTTTCCGGAGGCTAGGATTTTGTCTTTTCGGAGTATAACCTTTACAGTAGGTTTTTTAATTCTGGCCATTTGATTTTCTGTTCAGGGTAAACAAAACAGGTATTTATCAATAAAAATCGATAAAATATAGCTTCAATTAGATTAAACGGCTTTTTTATATAATTAGATAAGGATTAGTTAAGTTTGTTGAGGATAAAACGACCTACTCACAATCAGGGGGGTCATGGTTCGAGCCCATGTGGGCCCACGTTACGCTACTTTCGTGTAGCAAACACATTAGAACCTTGTCCATTTCGGGCAAGATTTTTCTTTTCCTTCCCTTTTTTACCTCCCTGCTTTACACATTCCAAATACTTGGGACAGCCAAAGAGTAAAGCCGCCAACGCTTCTTTTCCATCCCACGCGCAAAAGCCAGAAAAAACACGCTCTTTGAGCACTTGTTTTTTCTGACTATTTGCTTTGCCGTCTTGGCAACTTAGGATACATCTTCTGCCTGAAGTCTGGAAACCCCGCACTACGCTTATACATTGTTGGTGGCCGTATTTATTTCTTTTTATGCCCTGGTTCCCATATCAACCGCACAAAAGAACTTAGCCTTTCATTTTCTCGACTTACAGGAATTCCTGCTACGATTCCGATCAATAAGTTGTCCGCAATACCTAAACGCATTTGAGGTCTTATGGTCATGTCAAAGTCTCCATTGTCGATAGTCTTATTAAATTCAACTCCAATAAAGTTTCTTGTACCTGAAATCATATAGTGAAAACTGGTATTGATGTCATAAGTCGTATGAAACTTATTTGAACTGAAATTCTGCTCAATCATTGGTCCTGTATATATCAATGAGTGAAAGTTATTACCCCAACGCTTGGCGACTACCAAAAATGGGTTGTAAACATTTCCCCTAATAAAGGGCTTTCCAAAATTCCTGAAGTCCGAAAGTTCAAATTCATTTATATATCCGAATGCCATTGATGTAGCCATTGGTTCATTGACGAAAAATGACCATTGAGCAGCAATTTTCAAACTATTCAATTGGTTGGACGGAATTGAGTCGTTTGCCGTTCCATTTGCGGGCGAATAAAAGGTGAATGGAAGCTCAACTTCCAAACCCAATCTATCTATAGGCGCCCACTCATATTCAATGAGAGCTTCGTAAGAGTCGAATTTTAAATTATCAGTCAAACCTAATCCTACGTTCCATTCTTTTTCGCCTTTTCTGGCGCCCAAATCGCGGATAAGGTCAATGTACAAGGGTTCGGCATGTAAAACCTTATCAGGTTCTTTGTGGTCTTCAATTTGTTGAATGTAAAGGCTGTCTTTTTCTGCATCAGTAACTTGTGCAAAGCCGTATGTAGATGATGCCAATACAACGATTAGCATCAATGATTTTTTGATTTTCATATTTGATTTGTTTTAAAAGCATTAAGAATTGCCCCATGTCCTTTTAGTCACAGGGTGATTAGAGTTGCAAAAACAAATCAAACTTTGGGTGGGGGGCTGGCTATTTCCAGGAAGCCATTTATCAGCCGAGCTTCATAGTAAGGATAGAATTTTTTCCTTTCGATGAGCTGATTATGAGAGTAATTGTTTGTTTTGGCGGTATAAACCAACAAGTCAATTTTTACATTCTTTTTCTTGTTGTGGTCTGCGGTGTCATGGTCGTCATATTCTTTGATGGCATCTTCAAACCCTAAAACCTTTTCGATTATTATTTCTACAATACTTTCCTGGTCATTAAATGATAAATCTTCAGGAATATATTCAGGGTTGGGGTCTGCGGTGTCAACGCTAATGTTGAGCAGATAAAGTCCCATCAGTCCCCAAAGGATTTTAGTGAATATGCTATTTCGTAATCGACTTATCACAGTTTAAATAAACGTTCTTTTGTCGGTTTTCTTATATGGTCACCAACTATTTGTTCATTTAGTTCCTTAATTAAAATAGAAGGTAATTACTTGAAAATTGACACTTCAAATTTTGATAGGAAAAGTTTTGACCAAAGCACATATCTTGATCAATACCATTTTTATGAAAAGGTTTTTATGGCATTGTGAAAAGCTGGTGTCGTAGAGGATATTTTCAACGAAAATAGCTTGAAATACAGTTCATCTGTCAAACAATTTTATTTACTAGAAGATAAACTCCCACATAAGTATTTTTCATTAAAAAACCTTTTGCTTGCCTGTGGTTTCTTGCATCGAGATATATCATTTTCAAATCATTTACTGATCAATAAAAGGTTTACAGATGAATTTCAAAAAGATGTCATACAGAGAATAAGCCTTCAAAAAAATGAAAAGAGGAAAATTAATATTGATCAATTAAAGAAAAACCTTGCTGAAAAAGAAAAAGCTGGCAAAGATGCAGAGATTTTCGTTCTCAACTATGAAAGGTCAAGATTAAAAGGACATAAGAACATAGAATAAGTTAAAAGGATTTCAGATGAAGACACTTCTGCCGGATATGATATAAAATCCTTTAATGATCATAATTCCGTTTTTATTAATAGGTTTATTGAAGTAAAATCTTATTCGGGAGAGATTTCATTTTATTGGTCAAAAAATGAATTGAAAAATCCTGCGTTTGATTTTCGTTGAACAACATTGCCTTTTGGCCAGTTAATGCAACTGAAGAATCTGATTTTTAAACTACCTTTTGCGATATCCCTCAATGCTGGCGATTGGGTAATTACATAATCTTGTTCTTCATCTTCCGGGTGATTTTCTTTGTTTTTCTACGCAGACTTATCTAGTGAAATCTATAAATGCAACATTGTTGCATTTATTATAATTAGCTTTATATTTGCGATAGAGTTACTTTAATCTCATTATGATAGCTATCCTGAATAAAAAATCGGATGAAGTAGGTATGCTCAGTTCAACACTCTGCATGCTTCATTGCCTTGCTACCCCGCTTTTACTAGCGGCAGTTCCCAGCTCCTCAATTACTCATCACGGAAGCCAGGTATGGTGGGGTTGGCTGGATATATTATTTCTGGTCATTTCTTTTATAGCCGTTTTCAGATCTGTTCGGCAATCAACCGCAAGATGGATGCAAACAAGCCTGATTGTCTCCTGGCTCATACTATCTTTTTTTATTTTAAATGAGCGGTTCAAGGGTATAGAATTCTCAATCGATATGGTGTACTTCCCCGCATTCGCTTTGGTCGTGTTGCATCTGGTAAACAGAAGGCAATGTCGTTGTGAATCAGAATGTTGCGAGGCGGATCAGTCTGCAAAAGGAACATAAGTGATTGGCAAAAAGAAACACATATTAAATCCTGAAATCAGAGCGCGGAGGAAAAGTCCGGGACTTTGGCACCTATTGATATGCATTCCTTCCCGAACGAGAATATTGACTGTGGCGTTGTATTGAGATTTTACGAAAGAAACAAGATGTTATGATATTAAGTGGTACGGAAATAGCAGCCCGCATGGGCAAAGACATCGGAATAGATCCTTATGATCCTGATCAGCTCAATCCTAACAGCTATAACCTGCGGCTTCATGACGAACTGCTGGTATATGATGCTCCGGTACTGGATATGAAACTGGAGAACAAGGCATCAAAACTGACCATCCCAAGCACCGGTTTACAATTAAATCCCGGGAGGCTCTATCTGGGCCGTACACTGGAACATACCCGTACCGACACACTCGTCCCTATGCTCGAGGGTAGAAGCAGCATTGGTAGGCTGGGCATGTTCGTGCATGTAACGGCAGGCTTTGGTGATGTGGGTTTCAATGGTTACTGGACTTTGGAGATTTTCGTGGTGCAGCCACTGGTCATTTATCCGGGCATAGAGATTTGCCAGATTTATTACCATCATATAGATGGTGTCTACACTTCGTACCAGAACGGAAAGTATCAAAACAATAGTGGCATTCAACCGAGCAAACTTTATCAAGATTTTTAGCAAGAAGTATGACCAAATTTACAATGGCAACAAAAATAAACGAAGTATTAATAGAAGAAAAACATCGCGATCTCAACGGCGATAACCATATCATGACCTCTGTAGAGACACCGTTAAGAGAAGATGCCTTTGTAAAATCCGATGAGGAAAAAATGGCCAACATTGAAAAACTCTTCAGCGGCATCATGGTAGAATTAGGGCTTGACCTGACAGATGAAAGCCTTAGAGGCACACCTTACCGGGTGGCTAAAATGTATGTGAAAGAACTTTTCCATGGGCTCAATCCCGAAAATAAGCCATCACTTTCTGTATTTGATAATAAATATCAGTATAACAAAATACTGGTAGAGCGAGATATCAGCTTTTCATCGGCCTGCGAGCATCATTTCCTGCCAATTACCGGCAAGGCCCATGTGGGATACATTTCTTCAGGAAAGGTGATAGGCCTTTCCAAAATAAACCGGATTGTGGAATACTACGGTCGCAGGCCGCAGGTTCAGGAGCGCATGACATTGCAAATATTCAACGAGCTTAAAAACGCCTTGAAAACCGAGGACGTAATTGTAGTGATAGAAGCTGAACACCTTTGCGTGTCTACCCGTGGGGTAAATGATAAAACCAGCCAAACTACTACACTCCAATATGGAGGGAGATTTACTGAGACGGAATTACGAAATGAATTCTTCCAACTTATCTGAACGCTAAAGATGGGCAAAAAAAGCGCCTCAGACCTTTTGAAGCTGCATGCACAACGCCCTACCGACAAGCGGGTGGCACTGCTGGAACTCTTGATGGAAAGGCCCAAAGCTTTTGCATTGTCAGATCTTGAGAAAACAATATCCATTCCCATCGACCGGGTTACGATCTACCGCACGCTCCACATGTTTGAATCCATAGGTCTGGTCACAAAGGTGGTTGATCACAAGGGTACTTGTCAATATATGTTTAACTGTGACAATCACAGTGAATTGAGCGCACATCCACATCTCCAATGCAAGAAATGTGGGAAAGTAGTTTGTCTGCCTTGCTTGCCTAATGAGTATTTAGACAGGCTTAAAAAATATGAAATTGAGGAGATGTATTTCCTAATGGAAGGGACATGCACGGAATGCTCAAACTAGCATTGCTAACAGGGTTATTAAAGCAACATTTTAGCACTAATAAGTTAAATTGAAAATGATGTACTGCAATTGACCTGGAAAGTTCAAAATATTGTCTTGGGAACATCAGTTGTAATATTAGTTGTTGCCATTACCTTCTGTTTTTTGTTTCAAAAACAGGAGCGGAAAAGAGAGATTATTCCAGAAAATCTAGCTGTGAATTATTGGAATATGTTTGCAGGTATCACTCAGGAACGAAGGTTTATTGAAGAAGCAGATGCCCGTGTACCCATCTTCACATCTGTCTTACAAGCCCATTCGGGTCAAGAGGTGACACTCACCGGAAACTATCTTCCGTACTCAAAGTTAGATTCTGCAATAATTATCTCGCGTTTTCCCATCGCAAACTGTTTTTCTTTGCGGCAAAGCAGGTATTGAATCCGTGGCAATGGTGGAGTTGGAGCATGCAAGCAAACATACTTATCGTACTGATCAAAGACTGACCGTACGGGGAAAACTAATGCTGAACTCAACAAATATAAAAAACTCGCCTTTGTGATTACAGACGCCTCGGTCGAGAGACATCAAACTAAAGCCGGAAGATAAAGACAGGATGCCCGAAGGCAACCTGTCCGATATGTAATTATTCGATATTAAGAACAAAAGTCAAATCAAAATCGGCATAATCGTCGTTTATATCCGAGGTAGATGATTTTACATCTTTATGATGCTTGAATGTTACTCCTAAGAACCATTGGTTAGCCCGTCGTCGATTGTCCAATTTGTTTTTAAGCCCGCCAGAATCCTATTATCATCCGTATTATCACAGTTAACAATAAATCGGATATCGGTGATTATTTCTGTTTTCATTGCAAGAATAATCCAAAGATCCTTGATCAGTGAAACTGTAGAGAACTGGTGCCTCATCATTTATTTCCAGCATTTATGCTTAAGGAGCTTATATTCAATCTGAATGGTAGCCGATATTCATTTATCGATACATCATCTTAACCCCCACTCCATATGGCGTAGACCATCCATTTTTATCAACCAAATTAATGTGAAAATGATAGTCACCCTCATCATACTTTCCATCTCCGTTAACCGATGGGAGGCTAATTTCCAGATTGGCTTCATAAGAGCTGGAACCTTCTGGAATTTCAAAATCCTGAATAAGGATATAAGGATTTAGCGGCTCTTTTTTATCCGCCAGATTACATTCTATTACCTCTGTACTATGCGTGTGATGGTCAAAATTATGGTGAATATCCAGGTTGAATGATCCCAACTCTACGTTATCCGTGAATACAGCTTTCAACGTAAAATTTTCACCAAAATACAAGGTATCGCAAGCGACTGGGAAAGCATCCATAGCACTCATGTCTATGTCCGGTTTTACCTGATCGATATCTTCTTTCTCACATGAAAAAAGCAAAGTACCGGATAGGAATAAAAGAAAAACAATCTTATTTTTTTTCATTTTTTGAAAGAGTTTGAAGGGCATCCCGGTAATCAATCTGCCCTGTAGGTTTAAACATTTATGACAATTGGATAATGACTTGAAAACACCCAATTTCCTTTTGCATCTTTACTCCTTATCAGGATATAATAGTTCCCGGATTTCCATGCA
>JAKSDO010000270.1 GCA_022360055.1 Cytophagales bacterium
AATTTCTGAAAAAAAGAAGCTTCATCGGTAAACGGATTTGGGTGAATTTGAATTCGGAAGCGCCCCATTTTCAGGTATTCGCCATTTTCGCTCATGCTACCACTGCGTTGCACATAAAGCAAAAGATCACCATTTTCTACCCATACGTTACAACCTATATCGCCACCGACCAATGGCATGGACGCACCGGCATTCCGGCTCTGTGTGGTCCAGGTAATATCGTACTGGTCAAACCTGGATTTCTGTTCAGCTTTTTGACATGCAAATAATAATAAGCCAATACTGAATGAGAGTAAAAATTTGATTTTCATACTAATTTGTTGTTTCATGAGGTTCCTTGCTTACATGTTTTTAGATATGATTGCCTGAATTCTCGGAAATTCATCGTCAGCATCGCCAATCTCTTTTTTGGTTTTGAAGAGCTCCTCTTTTAGTTCTGTGATAATGTTTGCGAATTCAGGATTGGAATACTGGTTAATCATCTCACCTGGATCTTTTTCCAGGTCATAGAATTCCCAGGCTGCAGGCGTGCTTTTCCGATAACGATTACCTTCCTTGTCTTCAATCTTGATTTTATTGTGCACATCGGTGTAATCCACACCGTAAAAGAATATAAGCTTGTATTTTTTTGTGCGAATGCCAAAATGTGCAGGATTATTATGTCCGTGAGCCATATGCATCCAATAGCGATAGTATGTAGCCGTCCTCCAATCGTCAGGTTCTTTCGCTCCCTTCAGCGATCCAACGAAACTCTTGCCCTGCATATAATCCGGAATTTGAATACCTGCTAACTCAAGAAGTGTAGGTGCGTAGTCAGTGTTATTGATCAACCAATCGTTTCGACTGCCAGCTTCAATCAATTTAGGGTAATGCACTATCAAGGGCATCCTAATAGACTCCTCATACATCCACCGTTTGTCAATAAAGTCATGTTCACCTAAAAACATCCCCTGGTCGCTGGTGTACATAATAATTGTATTTTCCATTAAATCATTTTCATGTAGATAATCTAAAATGCGCTGTAAATTATCATCAATCCCTTTCACACATCTCAAATACTCTTTCAAATAAAGCTGATAGGTATATCGTGTCAACTCCTTATTTGTAAGTGTTTTATTACCCAAAAGCGCTTGAATTTTGGATCTGTAATGATTGGCAAGATTTCGTTTGTCGGATTGAGGCGAGATGGTTGATCCGATTATATTTACCAGCTCATCATTCTCACCTCTGGTTGCAACAGAACCAAATCTCCCTCCAGGTTGGTCGTAAAGATTATCCGGTTCGGGAATTTCAACATTATCCAGGTAATTTTGATATCGATCAGCATACACAAACATATCATGTGGTGCCTTAAAGTGATGCATCAGGAAGAATGGTTTGGTTTTATTTCGCCTGTTTTCAAGCCAATCTAAAGAGATGTTGGTTAGCACATCCGAAGAGTGGCCTTCCGTATCAATCACATTAATCTCTTTTTCCAGCGTACTGTCAAAGCGAATTTTGCGCTTTTGACCACCTTCGCTTACATGAATAACCGGATTCATATATCTCCCCTGACCAGCTATTACAGCAAAATAATCAGCAAATTGGGGCGAATGTCGTAAATGCCATTTGCCCACCACAGCAGTTGCGTAGCCTGCAGTTTGCATTTCTTTTAAAAGATAATGTTGTTCTCCCGGCAAGCCATTGTACAAATCATACACTTTATTTGTATGCGAATATTGCCCGGTCAGGATGGTTGCTCGGCTTGGTGTACAGATAGAGTTGGTGCAAAACACATTCTCGAAGACCATCCCTTCGTTCGCTAATTTATCCAGGTTTGGTGTTGGATTAAGTGTAGCCAGCCTCCCACCATACACACCAATGGCACGATCACAATGGTCATCGGCCATAATAAATAGGATATTGGGCTGGTCGGACTTAAATGAACAAGCATAACCAGCTAGCAGGATAAATGCGATTATACTAAACTGTTTCATTTGCAGGCTTTATTGAAAACATATCTTTGTTTGTTGTTTATCTAAAAAATCAGGCACTTAATAATTCAAATTATACTTCTTTGTCAGTAGTCATCATTGGTCCAGACAGGAGCCTCTTTTTGAACATCTGCAAATAGCCTGTCAATTTCAGCTTTCATACTCTGAAAAACATTCGGGTATATTTCTTGTACAAACCGGGTTTGCCCAACATCGTCATGCAAATTGTACAGTTCATATGACCTAGGCTTGATCTCCTTAATCGAAACCATACGCTCCGGTGTAAATCCGGTTCCCGGCATATAGTGTTCACCGGTTCTTCTGGCCAACATCATGAAATCACCTTTTCGCATGGCCATCGTTGTGTAGCTCAATGCATTGTAATAAAACCAGAACAGGGGTTGTTCCCTTTCAAATTCTTTGTTATTGAGTAATGGAATAAAGCTTTCACCATCGATTTTCCTGTCGCTAGGTTGTGCAACACCAGCCAATTCACATAATGTTGGAAACAGGTCAATGGCACAAACCGGAGTTTGTTCAATACGGGCCTCTTTTATTTTGGCAGGCCAGTACAATATCCCGGGAACACGGATCCCCCCTTCGGTCATATGTAGTTTCATTCCCCTAAGTTCAGCGCCCTCTACATCGCCAGGCGTACCATGCGATCTCCATGCCCCGGGGTAGCGCATCCACGTTTCAGGTCCGTTGTCGGAGGTGAAGAAAACCATGGTATTTTCCTCGAGGTTATTTTCCTTTAAAAAGGCCGTAATATTCCCCACAGCAACATTGATTTGCGAAACATTGGCAAAGTATAGATCCTGACCATGAACTTTCGATTTGTCCTTGTATTTATCAACCAATTGCTGATCAGAGGCAATAGGTTCATGAGGTTCATGAAAAGCTACATAGGCAAAAAATGGAGATTCCTTTTTATCTAATGCCTTCACCCAGTTGTTAAATTCATTGGCGACAATGTAAGCTGAAAATCCTTCAATTTCGCCTGTTCGTTTTCCATTTCGAACAAAGTTCTTAGGATTTTCGTGACTTGGTGACGCATTGTTGGAGGTTGCAAACCAATGATCAAATCCCTGGTCTCCTGGTGTTGGTTGCTTATCGGAATTGAACTGCGAATTCAAATGCCATTTTCCAAACATCCCGGTTTGATAACCTGCTTTTTTGAGTTGCTCGGCAATTGTGATTTCTTCACTTTTCAAGTACATTGCTCCAGCGATCCAATCGTATACACCTGTTCGGTTAGGATTGCGTCCGGTTAACAATCCTGCACGTGAAGGAGAGCAAACAGGAGACGATGAATAACAGTCGGTAAATAATATACCACCGGATGCCAGTTTGTCAAGATTGGGAGTTTGAATTATCTTATTTCCATAGCATCCAAGGTCACCTCTGCCTAAATCATCACATAAAACTACAACAATATTAGGCCTTGATCCTTTGACCGAATTATCGTTTCCTAAGCTAAGCAGCGGAAGTGCGGAAGCAAAAAGAAAGGCAATTAGTGTGAGTTGTCTATTACAAGTCATCATAACAGGAATATTGATAAATTAGATATAAATCTGAGCCTCGGTTAAATCAATTGAATTGATTCACCCCGATCCAGATTCAATGATACATCTTCTCCATTGAACCGCACAATACCCTTGTCACCCAACAAAGATTTTATCTCTGCGGAGACCAGTTTTCCTTCTTTCCATGCAATATCCACCTCAAAACCATTTGCAGTACGTAAGCCGGTAATTTCACCTTCCTTCCATACTTCAGGTAAGGCCGGCAATAACTCAATAATCGGGATTTCTTCGCCATCAACGGACTTGGTTTCATGGCTTTGTAATAACATTTCAATTATTCCGGCGGCAGCGCCAAAATTACCATCAATATTAAATGGCGGGCAAGAGGCAAGCAAACTGGGCAATAATCCTGCCTTTTTTCTTCCTCCCGGTACAAATAGGTTATTAACGATGTCGTAGGCATGATTCCCGTCTTTTAGCCTGGCCCAGCAATGTGTTTTCCATGCCATTGCCCAACCTGTCCCTTCATCGCCACGAATTTCGAGGGTACGTTTTACGGCATCGAACAATTCAGGAGTTTTGCTCTTTGTGATTTCGTGGCCCGGTGAATGGGCATACAAATGAGAAATATGTCGGTGTTGCGGATCAACTTCTTTGTACTCCTTGTCCCATTCTAAAAGCTGTCCTTTCGATCCTATTTTGTAAGGTTGTAAGTTATTTACTTTTGAACTTAGTTCTCTGGCAAATTCCTTGTCGATACCAAGAATTTCAGAAGCTGCAATACAGTTGGTAAACAGCTCCTTGATGATCATAATGTCCATTGTGGCTCCTTCACAAAACGGGGTCCGATAATCAGCTCCTTCGGGGTAATACCCGTGTTCGGGTGAAGAACCAATGGGTGTTGTGTAGTATCCTTTCTCAGAAAGAATGAGCCAATCATTAAGAAATTCTGCAGCACCCTTCAATACCGGCCAGTATTCTTTTAAGAACTCTTTGTCTTTGGTATAGCGATAATGAGTCCAGATTTGCTGACACAGCCATCCTCCGGCCAGGGGCCAGAAGGAGCAATAAGCATTGTCGACAGGTTGCGCACACCTCCAAATCGTTGTATTATGGTGTGCTGTCCAGCCGCTGTACCCAAAGCTTTCCCGAGCATGTGTGGCTCCGTCAACTGCAAGCTCTCTGGTAAACCGAAGATTTGGTTCAACACATTCACTTAGGTTGGCTGCTTCTGTCATCCAATAGTATATTTGTGTATTTATGTTCATGGTATAGCCACCGGCCCATGGAGGTATGATCAAATCGTTCCACATGCCTTGCAGATTTATGGGTTGACCTCCGGGACGAGAAGCAGCGATGGTAAGGTATCTGGCATGTTGCATAAAAAGCGCAGCTAATGACGGATCTCCCCCCTGGCTGAACATTTCCAAACGTTTATCAGTCGGCAGTTTGCTTTGTTCCGTCATTTCACCCAAGCTGAATGATACGCGATTAAATAGATTTTTATAATCGGCGAGATGATCCTTTTTTAACTGCTTGTAACTTTTAGGCAAGGCTTTTTCAAGATTAGCAGTTGCAAGGATTGATGGATCAACACCTTCTTTGCTTGGGCTTTTATCGAAATCGTTATAACTGGTATCACCAGAAAGAATGATCTTGACATTATCAGCATTGGAGATTACTAATTTATTACCTTTTACTTGTAAAGAACCACCTTCCAGTACTACCCCGACACGGCCTTCATAAAAGGTGCCTTCACCGTCCAGTATATCACCGTACATTGTGGTCTCCCTGCCAGGAATTGGCTGCCCATTTTCATCAAAAAGCTCCGGGTACATCCACTCCTGTCCCCAATCCTGTACCTTTTCAATAGTCCTGCGAAGTGCCAAAGCCGGAGCCTGTCCTTTCATAATTATCACATCATTTTCTACAGAAGAATTTGCTGTTGGGTGCGCTCCCTGCAATTCAATTGTACAGGAGATTTTTTCTTTTCCGTTTGAAGTAAGGTTTGTGACGATTACCTGATCGGGGAAACTGGCAAATGTTTCGCGTTGATATTTCACATTGTCCACTGAATAAGATGTCCTGCAAATGGCTTTTGAAATATCCAATTCTCGTCTATAATCCTGAACATCTTCAGAATGGTCAAGCTCAATAAATAGATTGCCAAATGGTTGGTAACAGGGCTGAGCACGGCCAATCCACTCATCCCCAACAATTTTATTTACTTCATCAAGTTTGCCTTCTTTGATCAGCGTTTTTACTTTTTCGAGGTTTTTAGTCACATCAATTTCTATATGGCGCCTGCCTGGTTCGCCGGAATAAAGCGTGTTTTCATTCAGTTGCAGTTGTTCGGTTTTAATTCCTCCATAGACCATTGCCCCCAAAGTTCCGTTGCCAATTGGAAGTGCTTGATACCAGTCAGTAGCTGGTTTATCGTACCAGAGTTTAGTGTCGTAAACTGGTATTTCAGTTTGGCAACCAAAAGAGAGGAAAACTAGAAGTAAAAAAGTTAGCTTTTGATATCGTATCATGATTAGAGTGTGTTATTCTGGGTTAAAAATTCATATCAGTTTTTTGAGGAATTCCTGTCATTCAGTATTTCCAGTCGTCTTTCAAACACATGCCGTTCTTCTTCTGCCAGAGTTTTGGTGGATTTTAAATTGTACAACTTTTTTGACGCTGAGTAACTGAAACCAGGGTTTTTAATGGGCATTTCGGCATCCATTTCTTTTAATAATTTTTTCAAACGTTTTGCAAGCGTTTCCCTTTTTGTCGTTTTAGTATCAGCAAGGTTGTTTTGCTCTTCCGGATCTTCGGAAAGGTTGTAAAGCAAATAAGCGCCTGCTCCATCGTTATAAAAATGGATAAGTTTCCAGTTGTCTTCAATGATCGATGAGAACGGACCGGTAGCGTGGGTATAATGCGGATAGTGAAAGACAATTGGACGCTCAGTTAATGCGTTCCCTTCTTTTAATAAGGGCATCAGATTGATTCCATCAACGTGTTGTTGGGGCTTCAAATCCAAACCTGTGGCAGCCAGTACGGTTGGATAAATATCGGTACCTATAGTACGCTCTGCTGTGCTGCCCGGTTTAATCTCTTGCGGCCATTTTATGATCAACGGAACTTTCATCCCGGCTTCGAAAGGAAAACTTTTTCCTCCCATTAAAGGATAATTGGAAGTGATGTTGTTGAGCGTTAACCCACCGTTATCAGAAGTAAAAATAACAACGGTATTTTCTTCCTGACCTAATTTCTTAATCGATTGAATGATCTGGCCTACACTTTCGTCGACACTTTCCACAAGCGCTGCATATTCGGGATTTGTCTGATCTGTTTTTATACGTTTTTCATATTTGGGAACTTTTTCCTGACGAGGAGTTATAGGGGTATGAACGATGTAGTGTGACAATACGGCAAAATACGGTTGATCCCCGCTTTCATTCATGAATTTTATGCACTCATTGGTGAGTGTCTCCGGTATAAACTCAGTTGAATCAGGATCAGGCAAATGTGCAAAATTACCGGTGGGCCAACGATCACCGAAATGACCGTACTTCATTCCGTGCACGCGTCTGTATCCTTTTGCAACTTGAAATCCACGATCGTCCGGATAGTAGCCTGGGCATTCACCGATGTGCCATTTTCCAAAAAAGCCGGTCCTGTAACCTCCTTCTGCCAGTGCCTGGGCTATAATAGTTTCCGATTTTGGTAAGGCATGACGGTGACGGGCCTCAAAATACTGATCGTTTTCACCCCGATATTTGCTTCTGTCATGAAGCCGATCATCCGGACCGGCCAGCCCATTAAAAACAGTAGTCAGTTTTGTCCGCCCAGGATACTTCCCTGAAAAAAGCCCCCCTCTGGAAGGTGTGCAAACCGGCGCTGCCGAATAGGCATTGGTAAAACGCATTCCTTCGGATGCCAATTTATCGATATTGGGTGTATCGTAGTAGGTACTTCCTGCATAACCCACATCCTTCCATCCCATATCGTCGATAAGAATCAGAACAATATTGGGTTTCTGCTGTCCTGAAACGATTGGACCGATTGCTAAAAATGCGGTAAGAAATAGTAGTTTTTTCATGACTGAATCACCGTTTTAATCACTGAGTTTCATAAATGACAACATCCTTTTTTCTTGATTGTGGATGGATTGACCAATCCTTTAATTTTCCACCTTCTACTTTCCCCTGAATTACAGTATTGCCTGACACATGAAGTTTAAATTCGGCATCCCAATCGCCAGGCCAGGCTGGAAGTAACAAGATCTTACCATTGGCTTCCTGAACAAGCATGCGTTGCAATGCTATACTACCAACACCAAAATGGTCAAGGTCTGGACAAGCATCCGGACTTTCACTTCCGTAAAGCGGAAATCTGCATCGAAGGGATGAATTTTTGAAACGTTCTATCAGGCCATTTTTTGCTTCCCAGGCATTTCCTGCATAAGCCCAAATGACCTGATCCTGAGTCCAGCATTTATAGTTGAATGAATTTTTATGCAGTCGATGCTGCATTGTCCAATCCACGATATCCTCGTTCCCCATTCCCAAGCCAAACCTGCGAAAAGGGAAAACCGGGTAAAATTCAGGATTTTCCGAATTCTTCTTTGTGGACCATTTCTGTCCGGGAGCAATTGCTTTTCTACCTTCAATTTCTCTAAGGTGAACCTCTGGTATTTCTTCTCGGAATCGCTTCCAGAATTCCTGATCGGCATCTGTGCCCACATTCATGGCAATTAGCTCATCCAAATTATGCAGTAAGCCCGATACATCGGTTGCAGGATTTACAGCCATCCACCACGTTTCAACTGCCTGTGAAGGATCCAAGCGAATTTTTCCGCGCTCATCCCTTTCATAATGCTGGTCGTACCATGTCAGGATCTCTCGCGCAAACGAAGCAAGTATTTCATCAGAAAACGTTTTATCTTCTGAATACTTGGCATGCGCTATCATCATCGCCACAATTTCCAAACCTGAAGTAAAATAATGAGCATGATGCCATATACCCGTATTTTCTCCAGGGGAAGTCTTTCTGGGTTTTTCATCGATATGGACACCTTTTGCCGCAGAAGGAGCACAGTCGCGTTCACCTCCTGTTGGTTCAATGTTTTCACGAAAGTAAGCACCTTCATGCCCAAACCAGGCTTTATTTATTGCTTTCCGAACAGGAAGCATATTCCAGTAGTAATTAAAAAAAGGTTTCATGAGGTCAGCATCTCCACTCATCAATGACGGCCAATACAACAATCGTTGATTCATAAACGTAAAGCGCCTTCCCCAAAGCCTGTCATCTTCATGACTCAGGAATAGATCATCATCTATTTTGTATACCTTAAGCCTACCCGGTTTGTCGGTGTAGCGAAGGGGTTGTGTAAAAAGTCCACCATTGAATTTAGTTTGCATGCGTCCTCTGCTCTGACATGCCATCAGGTAACGAAAAACATTATAGCTTTGAGCAACTAATGCCCCTTCATCACCAACAATTCGTGATTTTTTGTATGCTTCATGATCCAGTTGATTTTTTTTCTCAGGAAGAATCTTGTTGTCCGTGATGGTAATCCAACTCCTATTCCAGAATTCTTTCCACCATTCACAATGTCTATTCCAATCTTTTGAATCGTCGATATCCCTGGTAGCCTGTTGTTCCAGACTTTTTATCCAAAGCTCAATATTAGCTTCTCGTTTGCATCGAGAATGAATCCGTAAATCAAAGGACTTCCCTTTGCCTGATAAAACGCCATCAATCAATTTGAGCGAAGGGCTTTCTACCAGGTTTCCAAATGTATTGAACCGATAGGGATCAGGATATATAGAAGCCATGTGCTCGACTTCATAATATTTCAATTCAGTTGGATAAACACTACGATCGCCTACTGCATAGTAGCTTATTATTTGATCATTCCTTTTTAGAACGACATCCTGAGTTGGTTTGTCTAAAGGTTCACTTGTCCTGTTAAAACTAGCATTGTCAAAACGATTCCATGTTTCAACTTCTGCGAAAACACTGATTATCTCATCAGAAGTAATTTGAACATGATAAACTGAGTTGTGGGCATCAGCCCATACCCGAATTTTTGTGTGAACTGTTTCAATTAGAACTGAACCTGTATATAAATCAAGGGTTTGTTTAAACTGGTTTCCTTTCGAAAAAGGATTAGGGCTTAAGGATATTTTAACTCGTCCAGTTTTGAAGATATCTCCATTGTATGTAAATGCATCATTTTTTGCAAGTAACAGATAAAGTGCATCATCCTCAATGGCATAAACTCCGGCAGCCAAATCGCCATTTCCTATTGGCATTTGCCCCGTTGGATCTTTTGATGGCGTGTTCCAAATTACATTGTAATGCTTCAACCAATTCTCGCCAGCATTACATAGCTGACTGCTTAGCAGTAAGGTAAATATAACGACCAGGTTTGCACTCTTATTCATATTGCTCTTTTAATCACATAATTGCTATGAACTGCCACGTAAATCATTTTCAACGCATTTGACTTCATTTATGAGCCGTTGCTATCAATCTTGATGGAAAACCTCCTCCATAGTTGCCCACCATTCTCCATCTTTTCGTGAGTCCAGGGGCTTGTGGCATGGTTTGCAGACATCCCACCACTTCTGTATCGTCGGATCGGCAGCCATTTTAGCCATATCATTGTCAAAATCTACCCCCACATACTCAAAATAGCTGAAGAGCATGTTATCCTTGAGGTAGATTGAATAATTTCTAATATTGCACTCGGTATTGATTTTTAAGACATCCGGCCAGACAGCCGCATGTAGCTTTTTGTACTCTTCAATTTTTTCAGGTTTGATTTCAACTACCATTCCGTAGCGTTGCATATGTTGGTGTTTAAGAATTATCAAATGTCTTCATCCGATTCTTCCAGGCGGAGCGGATACTTACCGTATTGCCTAACAAGCTTAACAATATAGTCATAAATGTGTCCGGATACTTCGCTAGAGACTGAGTGGTCAGATTGAAAAATAAGCCCGCCTCCTTTGGCCGCATTCAGTTTTCGCAAAACCTCTTTTCTAATCAGGTTTTTATCGCCTGTTTCCCAAACCTGTATATTGCTATTACCACAATACGCTATTTTATCACCAAATCTCCTTTTGAGCTCCACCGCATCCAAGCCTGCTTTAACTTCCAATGGATTGTAGGCATCTAATCCCATTTCAATAAAATCCTCAAAAATGAGCTCGACATTTCCACAACCATGATAAATTACAGGCAAATCGTTTTTGTGACACTCATCGATCATTGCTTTTACCCAGGGCTTAAAGTATGTGCGCCAATATTCAGGATCAAACAACATGGTTTGTTTGTAGGCTACATCTCCCCAAATAACCATTCCGTCAAGCAAACCATTTGCTGCTTCAATTTCCGCTTTCAGACAATTGAAATAAAATTCTCCAATCCGGTTCAGTTGTTTTCCAAATTGTTCCGGATACAATCCCATCCAAAGCAAGGAATTCTCCTGTCCTAAAAGTCTGGTTATACATTCGGAGCATTCAATCATACTTCCGTAAACAGGAAAATCCTTATGCAGCTTTTTAACCGTTTCGACCCAGGCAGGGGAATCTCGTTCAAAACCGTCACCGACGCCAGCAATCTGGTTGTCACCAGCTTCAAAGTATCGTCTTTTGTCATATGGGTCATCGAACTCAAATTCTTCCAGTTTTTCGATTGCATCCAGTTCCCAGGCAATAAATTCAGGCATTGGAAAATCGAACTTCTTGCGCATAGTTGTTCGAAATCCCGTCTTTACGACCACCTCGGTTTCATCTTCTTTTAATGTTTCAAAAGACTGAATTTTAGGATCCATGTTTGGTATAGTCACAATCCAGTCCAGATCGTAGTAATCATAAGGATTGGCATCGTCAGGCAGATTTAATTCTTTTTTCCAGCGATTGATAAAACTGCCCCAGAAAAAATCGCTTATCGGAACACGATCAGGTTCTTCGTGGTTTAGGGCTTTATTTATCCTACTTAGCTTCCTAAAACAATTATCAGTCCTTTTCATTTCATTATTAATTGAAAAACTTAATCTTCACCCTCTCTTCCGGTTGATTTTTTCAGCCTTTCTTTTGATTGTTCTCTGTGCGTTAATGCAATTTCATAGCAATCCAAACCAGTCTTTGTTGCGTGCTCATCAATATTAAAATCCGGATTTCTTCTGGGAAGTTTTGCCCCTGCATCTATTTGCCAGCTATTCATTTTGCGAGACAATACTTGTACTTTATCTGGGTTAATCTCCGATAAATCGTTCAATTCATAAGGATCATCCTTCATATTGAATAACTGATATCCTCCCTTGGCATCATTATAAAAACGTATCAATTTCCAGTCATCATCTATAATTACAGAATAAGGGGAAGTATATCCTGTATAGTGTGGAAAATGAAAGTGAAGCTCTCTATCAGGCAGCTTTATACCAGAAAATTCAGAATTGAGGCTTAATCCATCTTTATGCTGCTCTGGAATTGGCCGTATACCAGCTGCCTCCAAAAAAGTTGGATACAAATCGGTACTGACAACCGGTGTGTCGCTTGATTGCCCACCTTTAATTCTGTCGGGCCACTTGACAATAAATGGCACTCTCATCGATGCTTCGTAAGCCATGGACTTACCTCCTAAAAGCGGATAGTTAGAAGTAGGAGAATAAACACCACTGTCGGTGGTCCTTGTAAGTCCTCCATTATCAGAAGTAAATACAACTAATGTATTCTCTTCTAATTCAAGTCCTTTCAAAGCTGAATTTATTCTGCCTACACTTTTATCCACACTTTCGACCATTGCTGCGTAAACTGGATAGTTTTGATCTGCCCCTTTTATTCTTTCATATTTTTCAATGACTTCCTTTTTAGCCATATACGGAGCATGTACAGCATAGTGTGATAAAACCAAGAGAAATGGCTCATCCTTGTTTTTTTCAATAAATCTGACTGCTTTTTCGGTTAGCGCATCAGCGATATCATCATCTGGCTTTAAATCTTCCAGGCCTTTCACATCACCAATTAGATTTCTTCCAAAATGTCCTTTAGTATATGTCGGGACGTTACGGAAACCTTCTGCATAATCAAACCCTTGCTTATCCGGACTAAAGTTGTCGTGCCAACCACAGTGCCACTTGCCTAAATATCCTGTCTTATATCCTGCATCTCGTAGCGCTTCTGCAAAAGTATATTCGGACCTTGGTAAAACATGCAAATTCATCGCTTCCAGATATTGCGAGTTATTACCTTCAACCTCACTTTTGGAATAAGGATGCCAAATCTCGGTGTCTTCAACTGAATTGGTCAGGTAAACTGAAGTAAAACCGGTACGAGCAGGAGATTTTCCAGAAAATATAGCTCCTCTTGAAGGACTGCAAACTGGGGAAGTAGAATACCCGCGAGTGAACATCAACCCTTCAGCAGCAAACTGATCTATATTCGGTGTTTGGTAATATGTGCTACCTGTGCAAGTCAGATCCTTCCAGCCCATATCATCAATAAGAATTAGTATGATATTGGCAGGATAATTATGTTTCATGTTACAACTTAGAAACATTAAAATAATAACTGATACTATAAATGGCCTTTTCATAATATATTTAGTTAGCCACAGGAAAAATAGCGAATATCCAATTTCTCGTTTTTATTCTTGCACAATATTTAACATTAAACAATATCTGTTATGGTGATACTTGAATGGCTAATCTGTTTTGATGATCGATAGATACTATTCTCTTACTTTCTGCATCAGTCTTATGTAGCAGATACAAAAAAATACAACCTTGTATTGCGATCTTACTGCGTTACGTTGGTGAAAAAGATAAGTAATTCCCGACTTCTCATAAGTCGGGAATTACTATGAATTTAAAAATATCCTGGATTTTGCGTTAGTTCTGCTTCCGTATTGGTTTCTATTTCCCTGGCTGGAATTGGCCACAAATTCTGGTGATCCAGAATATTGTCCAGAGTAAGGTGGTTATATTTCCTCACTCTTTCCACCAACTTACCAAGCCTCATCAAAGTCAACAATCTTAATTCTTCCCAGCATAGCTCCCTGGCTCTTTCATCCAGGATGTAATCAATATCAACATCTGCCGCACTGACAGGAGCCGCATTTACTCTGGCTCTGACGATGTTGATATTAGCAGCGGCATTAGCCTGATCGCCCTTGCCAAGATATGCCTCAGCACGAAGAAGGTAAGTCTCTGCCAATCTAAAGATATAATCTTCGGTCATCGTTTCATTTGCCGAGTTTGTTGTAAGCCCGGTTTCTGGATCAAGAATATATTCATCCGGCCAATTGTTGATTGGAATTGTTTTAACGAATAACATATTCCACCAACGATCAAGCTTGTTTGGAAAATCATCAATGGCGCCACTGGCAACTATGTATTGTCCATAATACTGAGATTCCGGATTGTCTGCCTTAATATCCCGAATGATGTTGTATTGTGAGTTGCGCATATCATTGTCATAATCATCCCAGATTTCAGTGCGCATATAGTGCGTCGGTGCATACCATCCTATACCCCTTCCACCGTTGTGGTTACTAGGACCAATGAAGAGATTTACGCCATCTGTGTCTTTCAGTTGCCAGTATAAAGGCGCCAAAAAACGAGGCCAGCCCGTACTGGTTCCACCTCCTTCGACCAGGTATTCAAATTGATTTACCCAAATGCCTTCTGTGTTGCCGCTTGAGCGATTTTGGTTATCCCTTCTAAACAGATCCCAGTAAACATCTCCCGGCTCATCTTTACGGGTGCCAAAGCGCTCAGTCATCAACGAAAAATTAGAATTATCGATAACTGTAGTGGCTGCGCTGATCGCATTATCCCATTCCTGCTTCATGAGGTAGACCTCAGTCAGCAAATGAAATGCTGCAGCTTTACACAATCGTCCTTCTTCCTTCACATTTGTCACATCCGGAAGATTCTTAGATGCAAAATCAAGATCGCTAATACATTGATCCAACACCGCATCTCTGGTGGCCCTGGTAAAGTCCCTTTTAGGAGAAGTAATTTCTTCTAAAATCAAGGGGACACCTCCGTATAAAATTGTTAAAGAACGATAGACGAAGGCGCGAATAAAGGTCGCCTCAGCCTTCAATTCATTTCGGTCTTCTTCTGAATTGATTTCAACAACTTCACTGTCAATTCGTTCTACTATTACATTGGCATCAAATACAATCCGATACAATCTTCTCCACATATTCTGAACCTGACTCGTATTTGGGAACAGTTTGTCCTTGTAAGAATTCAGGGCATGGGTTAGATCGATGGCGTCAATTGCCACATCTGTCGGATAATGCATAGCTCGCCCTTCACTGGTATAAACCGTATAAAAAGCTTCGTCAACTCCTTGATATAATCTTGCTACCGCTGAATTGAAATCGTCTTGCGTAATGTAAGAGTTTTCCGGTGAATAGAAGTCAAGTGGATTCTCCTCAAGCCATTCCTCTTCATTGCAAGAAATGGACACTAATATTAGAATAAGTACTGCTAAAGACTTAAATAAATAATCTATATATGTTTTCATGATAGCCACAGTTAAAATTCAAGATTTAGTCCAAAAGTGTAACCGGTCATCACAGGCACGCCGGCTCTTATGCCTACACCTGTTTCAGGATCCCAACCTTCCCAATTTGTTAAGGTCAAAAGATTCTTTCCGCTGACATACAATTTCAGATTTCCAATGCCCCACCTGTCTAATAGTTCCCTATTGAATTTATAAGAGAGCGAAACGTCTTGCAATCGAACAAAGCTCCGCTGATCATAAGGACTTGGGTGAAACTGCGATGGGATGTCTAACCGGCGATACTTGGCATCCGGATTTTCCGGCATCCAATAGTCCCATCCGGAAACATTATTATAAGAAAGTTGATCGATCTTGTACTGATTTCCATCTGTATACGGGCTTCCATCAGCATAATAATAATTCCTTCCACCTTGAATAGAATTCACGAATACATAAAGACCCCAGTTTTTGTAATCAAGCCTTGTAGATATACTCCATCGATAGGCCGGATCTCTGTAGGCCAATATTTGTCTGTCATCAGGCGTATATTCGCCGTCATCATTTGTGTCTTCAATCTTGTAATTTCCTGGAAAGAAACCATTTGGAATTTCCCCTGCTTCCTCATCTGCCAATTGCCACATGCCGATTATTTTATAGTCAAATACAACATTTTGTGGTTCTCCGATAAATAACTGGTTGGTGATAATATCATCTTCTATTCCATCTCCGTCGTTGTCCACACCCAATATTGATTCGATCCTGTTTCTATTTTGAGCATAATTAAATGTAGCGTCCCATCTCAAATCTCCTTTTCGAATTAGTAATCCGGTCAGAGAGAACTCAAATCCATAGTTATGTACTTTTCCGATATTCGTTGGTACGGTAGAAAATCCGGTTAAATTGGGAAGCTGGATGTCGTAGAGGATATCTTCAGTGTCGTTGTTGTAATATTCGAAATTACCATATAACCTTGACCCGAATATTCCAAAATCTAATCCCAGGTTAATACCTGTAGTAGTCTCCCATCCCAACTCATTATTTGCCATTGTGCTGATCCACTGACCTAAGGTGGAAGTGCCTCCATCACCAAAAACACGACTTGGTCCTATGGATAACTTTGCCAGTGTTTCGTATCGTCCAACACCGCGCCGCCCGGTTGTGCCATATGATGCTCGAATTTTGAGATTATCCAAGAAAGATAAATTATCTGCGATAAAAGGTTCGTCGCCAGCTACCCATGCCAAACCGACCGATGGGAAAATTCCAATTTTATCTTCCGTTCCAAATCCCGAAAAACCATCCCGACGCACCGTTCCGGTGATCATGTACTTGCTTTTAAAGCCATAATACAACCTTGCCATCGTATATAGACTTTTTTCTTCTTCAGCACCGGTATTTATTGAATTTAGTGTCGGATCTCCAGCTTCTAATTTATTATACCCTAGTGTCATTTTTGAAAAATTCTGTGCGGAAGATTCGGTATAACTATATTCGCGGTGCTCAACACCATACAACAAGGTGAGATCTATTTTATGATCATTGTTAAATGTTCTTTTATAGCTGATTATGTTATCCAGAATCCAGTCATAAAATATGTAGGAATTCTTGTAGCCTGAACCGGTAAAATTGGCGCCCCAGGGATTAAAGCGATCCTGATTTGTTGTTCGGTAATTGTGAGAATAATTTAACCGATAGTTAAATCCTTCGAGGAACGGCAGTTTTATATCTGAATAGAATTTCCCAAAAAGGTTTAACCTCTTATCAGAATCATCCTGCTGAATTTGGAGTAGAGGACTCAAACCAACAACTGGCTCCAATAAATACTCTCCATTAGCATCGTAAACTGGCGCCCATGGCTGCATATGAAACGATTGATTGACACTTGGAGAAACGCCAGAGTAATCACTATTTGTCATAAATGTTTCACCTCCGATTGTCAACCAATTGGCAATTTTTGCATCAAGGTTTACTCGTGTGTTGATTCGCTTGTAGTCATCATTAATTAGGAAACCATCCTGGTCGAGGTATCCAAGAGATACGAAATAGCCGACAGCATCGCTTCTACCCCTAATTCCCAGATTATGTGAATTGATACTTCCGTTACCTGTTAACATTCCCCACCAGTCATTGTCCAGGCCATTAAGATATCCCTCTGTGACATCATTGTTTTTCAACCTTGGCGCAAAGGTGAAGTCGGGATCATGATCCAGGTAATCCGGAGGTATTCTGCTATCTATCCAGTAGGCATCATTGGTAAAATCCTCTAGTTCAGCGCCATTGAAAGGTTGGAGCTTGTTTGATGGTACCTGTATGGAATAAAATCCGTCATATGAAATGATTGGTTTGCCGATTGCACCGCCTTTTTTTGTGGTAATAAGCACCACCCCATTTGAAGACTGGGAACCGTATATAGCAGCCGCACTTGCATCCTTCAGCGCTTCTACTGATTCGATATCTGCTGTATTGAGGTCTACCATGCTGCCACGATATATCATGCCATCAACCACAAATAATGGTCTGTTGTCATCAGAACTGGATGAAAGTGTATTTTGACCTCGGATTGACATGTTTGGTTCTTCTCCCGAATTATCCACAGCACCCACGTTAAATCCTGGTATCATCCCCTGCAATGAAGACATTACGTTGACATTTGGAAGTTCCCTTAAAGGTTCGGTTTCAACCTTTGCAACGGCCCCTGTAAGGTCGCTTTTCTTCATTGTACCATAACCCACGACAACAATTTCTTCAAGAGCGGTGATATCTGGTGAAAGTACTATGTCAATTGTCGCTTGATTCGCCACGACAATTTCTTCGGTCAGGTATCCGACTGAGCTAAAAACCAAGACAGAATTTTCATCAACTACTTCGACTGCATAGTTTCCTTCTACATCAGTAACTGAACCTTTTGTTGTGCCCTTTACGATTACATTCACTCCGGGTAAACCGGTATTATCTTCTGATGAGGTGACCTTGCCTGTAATTGTGATCCCTTGAATTACAATTTCAATTTTTTCGCTTTCAAAGCTTTTACGCTTATCGACATTTATATTATTATTTACCTGCTTGAATTTTAGATCCGTCTCCTCAGAAATCTTCATTAAAGCATCTGCTACAGAAATACTTCGCTGTGAAATGGTAAATTTCTTGTGACGAATATCCTGTTTGTCGAACGCGAACTTAAAATCAGTTTGTAATTCAATAGTTCGAAATGTCTCGTTTAGCTCTACATCCTGTAGATCAAGTTTAATATAAACCTCCCGTACACTTTTGATTTGCTGTGCGTTTCCTATTGATGCCCATAGAGATGACATCAAAATGCACTGAATCGTAAAGCCATATAATGATAACTTTGAAGCCATTATTATTAGCCTGCGTAGTTTTAATTTCATAATTTTACATAGTTTAATTTAACGATTAGACAATTTTGAAAGGAGGACTTTGGAATAATCGCCAAATTTCTCTCAAAGTATTCCTTTCGTTTGATAAGCTTCTTTTCTGAAAAGAAGCTTATCTTTTTTAGGAGCTATCTATATTCATATTTTTTCAGTTAAAAAGAATTTTTACCTTATTTTGATCTATTTCATACCTAAATCCTTTTGAGTATCCCAAACTTTGTAGAACATTGTCTAAATATTCATCCTTAAATTCTGCAGAATACTCCCACCGACTATTGTCATAATTCTCAATAACAAACTCAACACCATACCATCTACTCAATTTGTCAATCACTTCTTGGAAAGTAGCTTCTTCAAAGAGAATGGTTCCATCTTTCCAGCAAAAGGATGATCTGGAAGTGTGGAACTTCGTCACCGAACCTGAGGTGTCATCAAATGATAAACCTTCGCCTGGGGATAACAGGTATTTCTTTTTATCCAAACCCAACGTATGGACTGAGATCTTCCCGGATTCAAGTGATATGTCAGTATTATTCTCGTTCTGGTAATTTCTCACATTAAACGTTGTTCCCAGGACCTTAATGTCTAGTTTGTCAGTCTTTACAATAAAGGGTTTAGTAGCATCTTCCGTAACATCAAAAAATGCTTCCCCGATCAAATTCACAATTCTGGTGTGTTCACTAAATCGCTTGGGATATTTAATAGTCGATTGAGCATTGAGCCAAACTATGCTACCGTCAGGTAAAAATATTTTTGATTTTTGGCCCTTTGGAAGTGATTTTACAACTACCTCCACTTCACTAGGAGCTGAAGCTTCTTCAATATTCTTAAGTCTGTCAAATACAAAAATTGACGAGATCAATAGCGATAAAGTAGCAGCTACTGCAGTAATTTGGAAGAACCTTCGCTTTGTTGGTGCTGTTGAATAGGATGGGTTCTCTTCTTGAATTGCAGCAGATATCCCAATAAATATCCTATCTGCATTTGAACTTCGACGTTTTATTTTCGAATCGGACCAAACGAAACGATATTGATTGTATTTTTCTTGGTGTTTAGGATCTTCATTTATCCACGCATCAAGCTGTTGTTCTTCTTCCGAATTGATCTCCCCCGAAAGCTTTTTTGCGATTAGTTCCGTATATCTCGTTTCAAGCATTGTCCCCCGTTTACAATAGCCTGACGCTAAAAAATATCTATACCCTTATCCCAATTATGATTTATTTTCTTTTGGTCCTGTCTTTATATTCTTCTTTTCTAAAAATTTATAGAGATCCACTTCATGAAAATATGACTTTAAGGCAAACCTCAATTTTGCAAGGGCTTTCCCCATCTGCACTTCGACAGTTTTTACCGATATATCCAATAGCTCCGCCACTTGTTTGTATTTCAATCCATCTTCTCGAACCAATGTAAAGATTATCTTGCATCTGGGCGGAAGATTATCAACAGATTCAATAATTTTATCCTTGAGCTCCTGATTCAATACGTGGGTCTCTGGATTGTCGAGTTCCGGGATCAAAAAATCATCCTCATGATCAATATCAGTAGAAATAATGAAGCGTTTGTTGTCACGCAAATAATCGAAAGATTTGTTTTTTGTAGATGAAAAAATGTAACTCTCCACATTTTTAACATCCAAAAGCTTAGCCCTGATTTTCCATAAATTGATAAAAACTGACGATACCACTTCCTCCGCCGCCGTGGTGGATTCAAGAAAATAATAGGCAAAATTCAGTAGTCTATGATAGTAAATATCATAAAAGGAACGGAAAGCAATCTGATCAGAATCTTTCGAAATTCTGACAATAAGCCCAGCTATTTTATTCTCATTTACACCTTTCATACTAAATCAGGACCTTATAGGGCTGAGTACCTTTTTTCGAAATACTTCAACAAGATAAAACCTACTGGAATGCACCTCGCCAAAAGGTTCTCTGCTGCTCCTGATGTTCATTAAAAGATCTTTTAAATGGTCTTTAATCAATTCAGTACCTTTTGTAAAGTGTTGTCCATGCTTAAATATCTGCTTGAAATATTTGGTGCATTTCAAGTTAAATACCTCCTCATTACCTTTTTGTCTTCATACCATATCTCGCTATTTGGCGAATCATCAATGGAATAACCTCTAATTTTACTGTCAATATTTATGACCTTGGCTCTACTAGAATGTGTTGATCCTGGGTGCATTTAAAATTATTTGACCTCGCAAAACTTGTGTTAACTGCAGATTCTAGTTTTAATACTGAATTTGAAATTTACTATCAAGATAATGAAAATTTAAATGAAGTTGGGTAAATATAGATTTCTTTGGATTACATCCAATACATGTGGAAATATGGATTTTAAATTTTCGTATGTGATTGAATTTGCAAGAAACGATTAAAATCTATCACATTGATACCATCGAGATATACTCTTAGATATTCAGTACACAGTCCTGCTGAAAAAATGTCAGCTATCAGATGTGGCCTTGCCTAGACATTTAGGTGTACAGATGGGTGGTCTAAAAAGGCCTAGGTGAATTGAAGGATTATTTTAACATGAATTTATATGTTGTTGAACCAATTTTATTCACTTAAAATAAATGAGTCCTGTAAATATAGTTGTTATTGTCTAGTAACCAGCGACTTAATTGATTTCTGGCCTTTCAACTACTATATCATTGTTCGAATATGAACATTTTGCACCAGGGGTATCTACATATACTATTGAATTAATCAATTTAGTAGAAATTCAATGTAAGATTCAAGATCACGACCTTTTTTATGTTTTATGAAGATAGCCTGCAGTTGTTTAATGCGCTTTTCCGGTGATTGATATTTCAGGAGCTCTTATTTAATCTTTTCCTGATCGATAAAATGGAGGACCATGCCATATTTAATGAGCTTCATGGTGTCCTTATCTTCAGATATTATTATTCCTTCTTGCTCAAGTAATAGTTTCATTTGGGCCTTGGTAGAGAAGTTAAATCCCATGGACCTGTCAAAAGCTGGGCGAACTTCATGGCTTACATTTTGACCAAGAATCATCTGAATTACTTTTTGTGATCGGATCTTCTCATATCTGTCATTTACCTTGTTGCCATTCTTGTCTATCCGAGTGGAAACCATATGAACATGGTTGTTTTGAGTGTCACCATGGAAATAAATGAGATAAGGATTTTCACCATATCCCATATCATGAAGATATTGCTTGGCGATCTGACTAAGTCTCTCAGGTGAATAACTTTGTCCCTTTGTTGAAATCACGGCATGAAATTGTCGGTTCTTGACTCTTGGATTTGCATCACAAACCAGTTTCATATAGTTGATGTAATCAGACTTTTTTAAGCTATCGTGGTTGTGCCCCAGAGCTTCAAAATTGTTGGACTTCAGAAGTCTACTTTTACTCTGGTCATTTTTGCGATCTGGTTGATATTGTTACCGATCTTGCTAATCCGAGCACCAATGGTATCCAGCTGCTTAATCAATTCTTTCTTATTGGTGATATTGCCTGCCCTTCCATAATTCAGGATCAATAGCCTCAGATAATCCGAAAGATACCTTATCCCTGTTGCCCGGAATTGATCATTGAGCTTTTCATATTCCCTTGCTGTCACATGCATCTGAAGTTTGATCGCTCGCTTCTGATTTTGCTCGAGTCTTCTACGACATCCAACTGGTTTTCGCTTTGATTTTCCTTTAAGTTGCGTCCCTTTTCTCCGTTCGGTATCGGACGGTAAAGATGTTTTCTGTGAGCTGCCAGAAGCGTTTCCAGAATCAGAAAACACATCTTGCAATGACACCGCCTCTCTAGAGCTCTCCCCTTTTCTCTTCCCTTCCGCAATCCTTCTACTCAATTGGGAAGAAGTATTTTATATTTTCACTTTTATCAATTGCAACTTCCAAAAGTTCTACCACATGATCAATAAAATCAGTTGGTTCTTCGCACCTTTTATAGTGATAGTCAATAAGACCGGGAATATCTTTTTTAGGAGTTTCATAAATGAAATAAAGATATTGGGCGGTTTAATCGAGACAAGAAATCAAACCAATTCCTGGATCAGTATGAACTAAGAGCCAATGATGTTCTTCGTCAATTAGAACATAGTGATTTTTCATTTACGGTCATTGAG
>JAKSDO010000182.1 GCA_022360055.1 Cytophagales bacterium
ATACCCCTGACATTGGGGACTTGTGCCAAATTGATCTCAAGAGGCGTTAACTCCAGTTCGGTAGAATCAGCTTTAAACCGTGACCAATCCGAATATTTTTCAAGAGTGCTATGGTAATTGAAGTTTTCGTATAAGGTTTTCAGGTCTTCGGTTTTACCTTTTCCTTCCAGTGATTGGTTTATACCGGTAGCCCAATAACCTTCCCGGGCGTGGATATCCAGTTGCTTGGCATAAACTTTATCCGCTATTTCCTTGAATACCGGTGCAGCAACCGAACTACCGTAAATCCGGCCTTTGGTTGGATTGTTCACCACCACAATACAGGAATATTTCGGATCATCGGCAGGAAAATATCCGGCAAAAGACGCATTGTAATCGCTTTTATTATAACCCCGGCTCCCTTTGGCTATCTGAGCTGTTCCGGTTTTACCGGCAATTTTATATACGGTATTTTTAAGTGTTAGACTTGCCGTTCCCCGTTGAACCACTCCTTCAAGAAGGGACTTTAAACTGTCGATGGTTTTACCGGAGCAAATCGATCTATTGATGGTCTCGGTTTTAAAGCGTTCCAGTGTTTTACCTCCCTGCCTGATCTCTTTCACAAACATGGGTTTTACCATACGCCCGTCATTAGCAACAGCATTGTACACGCTTAACATTTGTAATGGTGTAAGCAATAATTCATAGCCAATGGACATCCAGGGCAAACTGGTACCGTACCAACGATCAACCTGGGAAGGGTGCTTGATCACCGGCCTTCCTTCGCCCTGAATTTCGACACCCAGTTTCTGATTCATAGGAATATCGTAAATAAACTGAATGAATTCTTCCGGCTTTTCTTTATAGGCTTCATAAATGAGCCTGGAAATACCGACATTGGAAGACATTTCAAACGCCTGGCGAACGCTAAGTTTTCCATCTCCGATCTTATGAGCATCCTTCATTGTCCGGTCATAAAACACAGTATAACCTTCACCGGTTTCAACACTGTCGGTCAGATTGAACTTTTTATGTTCAAGTGCTGACATTAATGAAAGCAGTTTGAAGGTGGAACCCGGTTCCACACTTTCACCAACAGCAAAGTTGTATGATTCTTCATAGGATTGGCTTGTAGAATCATAACGCAAATTGGCAATGGCTTTAATCTGCCCCGTAGCAACCTCCATTAAAATGGCACAGCCCTGAAAAGCAGCATGGTCGGTCAAATGTTGATGCAGGGCGTTTTCGGCAACATCCTGCAGATTCACATTAATGGTTGTAATGATATCTTTTCCGTCAACAGGTAAAATATCGTCCTCATTATTTACCGGGATCCAGTCGCCATTGTTAATACGACGCTTAAGTTGTTTTCCATTCACTCCCTGAATGACATCTGCATAAGCGCCTTCCAGACCTACAAATAAATTTTCCTCAATATTTTTATAACCGATGGTCCGTTTAGCCAAATCACCATACGGCATTTGGCGAATGGTTTTTGGAATAACGATCAAACCGCCTTTGAATTTACCTAAACGAAGGATGGGAAAGGTTTTGATCTTTTGAAGTTGTTCGTAATTGACCTTCTTGGCAAGAAGTAAAAAGCGATTACCATTTTTTCTGGCCTTGCTTAGTTTTTGCTTATAGTAAGCCTTACTTTTTGCAGGAAATAATTTTGACAATTGATACGACAATGAGTCAATATTCGAGAAAAATAATTTATCGGAAATATTATCCGAATCCACATCCATCCGGATATCAAAGATCGGGATGCTGGTAGCCAACAGATTTCCGTCTTCAGCATAAATATTTCCACGGCTTGCATCCAGGTTGAAGAATTTTAATTCCTGTTTCTGAGCTTTTTTAAGAAGGGCCTCTCCTTCATTGTATTGGATATAAATGAGCTTAATAACAATCGCCACACCAAACAGCAAAACGAAGAAGTATAACAGGTATACCCTCCATAAGATGTCGCGTTTTATGTTTTTAATTTTTCTCATTTATTCTTTTGTATTCTCCGCTTTGATCTTGAAAGGCGGAACGGTTGACTCTTTCAAGCCTAAAGCTTCAAGCCGTTTTGCCAATTCCGATTGTTTGCTGATGTGCATCAATTTGGTATGTGTTGCCACATATTCATACCTCAATTCCTTTAACTCACGATTCAACGCATCAATTTCACGGATGTTTTCCTCGGCATAGTAGATATTGGCGATGTACAACAATCCCAGAAAGGTCAGGAATAACAGAAAAGGCAAAAAGCGCACTGAAGAATCCCTGGCCAAAAAATTGCCGCCTAATAAATTCTTGATCACCTTACTTGAACCACCTTCGTATTCGGGTTCAGTCAGCTGATTCACTTTTTGATTTCTATATTCGCTTTGCTTAGCCATTTCTAAATCTTTTCTGCTATTCTGAGTTTTGCGCTTCGCGAACGACTATTTGATTTTATTTCTTCCTCACCGGCCACAATTGGCTTTCGGGTGATTTGTTTGAAAACCTGATGGGGGACTCCGTAAAAATCCTTCTCCAACTCTCCTTCAAAGTTTCCGGTCTTTATAAAGTTTTTCACCAAACGAT
>JAKSDO010000118.1 GCA_022360055.1 Cytophagales bacterium
TCCTTTTTAGTGACAGATTTTTCTCGGCGTCTACCTAATCCTCCTCCGGGACGAAGGATTGCCCTTACACCTGGACTATCTTCTCCAGCAAATTGTATAACTGCAGAATCCCCTGAAGATCTATACTGTCGAGTAAAATCTTTCCATATATCCGAAAATATGCTTTCATTGTCTGGCTTTTGGTATCCTGGCAGTCCGGTTAATCTATGTAAGATAGTTGGTTCTGCTGAAGAATTTCCTACTGCATCAGTAATTTCATTCAATTCATTTTGATCAATGTTTTTATTGATAAATTTTTCAACTTTTGTTGCTTCTCTAATTTTAGGCTTATCAAAGTATTCTATTATCTTAGTAAACAAGCTTTTTTCTTTTGCTTTCTCTTTCCTTTCAGTTATATCCGCTGCCATATTCTCCTTTTGTTCTTTCGTTACAGTAGAAGAAGTACCCTCATTTATATTAACCGTGGTTGTGGAACCATCATTATTATGGAAGATATGGATATTCTTTCCTCCAGTATTACCTACTTTTTTATATCGTTCATCTTCTTGTTGTTGAAACTCATCAGCTAACATACCATCTGGATCAATAAACAGTATTGGATTATCAAAAGCATAGTTATAAGGAGAATGCCTTGTCATTAAGTCAGCCAACGGATCCACCACATGCCACCTACCAATCGCCGCATCATACATCCTTGCCCCGTAGTCATACCAGTCTAGATTTAGATCTGTTTGAAGTTCTTTTCCATTATATAAGAATCGATTCTCCACCTTGTTGTCCGTTCTTCCGCTGAGCCCGGTTATGGATAATCCGAAGGGATAGTAATTGTCCGTCTGGATCACCGGGGTGTGCCGGTGGGTGATCGTCAGATCATCGAAATACACTTCCAACTGCTTGGGGTTCTCGTTGCTCAGGTAGATGTACACATAGCCCGGTTTCGTCGCATATGCCTCCAGGTACATCCGGTCGTGCGCTACGTCCGTACCGTCCTCATATGCCCCGATATCGATCTGGTCTATGCCCATGTCGTAAGCTACAAAATTTCTGTCAAACAGGATATAATTCAAATAAGCTTTCGGCGCATTGTCATCTTCCCAGTCCCCCGGACCGACCAGCAGACCGGATGCAAACAATCCGTTCAGCGAATTGTAGGCCGTCAGCAATTCACCCGTGGCTCCCGCCAGGCCAAACGCCCCCGTAAGGGCCGCCGCCATCCCCGAGGCGAGGTTGTTGTCCGTGCTCGTCGCCGACAGGTACTTCCCGAATACCTCCATCAGCACCGTATCCCCCGGAAGCACCTCCATCGACCGGGCCAGGCCGATGATGCGCCCGGGCTGACCGTCGAGCATCAGCGAATAGCTGCTCGATGGGGTGTCCGTATGATCGTAGATGCTCGCATTTACCCGCGTCACATTGTCGTAGCTCGGGTGGAAGTCCGCCGCTTCCTTCTGCTGCGCATCGTCCTCCATCGTCGCTGTTCGGATATCTTCCGACACATCCGTCGTAAAGGTGAGCCGCACATTGCCCAGGTGATCCTTCAGGTGATAGTCGAAGACGTATTTTACCGGATCTCCGTACGCATCGTACTTCGGAACAATGCGCCCCTCGGCATGCTGTACCTGCTGCAGTACCGAATCCTCATAGATAAACCCGCCGATGTAATCGGTCTGCCTTACCGGAACATTGTTCTCGTAGACCACCTGCCGCTGTTTTACGCCCGAAGCATCGTAGGTATACCGGATCGCTTTGCCCCCGCTCAGGTACAGGCTGTCCGGCAGGTTCAGGTGGTTGTACCTAATGAATGCTATCCCTTTGTTCCGGTCCCTGCTCATGTTGCCGTTTTCATCGTACTCATAGTCATCCCCGGTCGTATTGCCATCCTTAAACCCTTTGTCGGCATCCCCGCCGTCGCTGACCGACAGCAGCCTGTTGCTCCGCTGGATGCCGGTGCCGTACCCGTAGCTCAGATCATCCATATCGTCGGCAAATATGTCCCTGCGGCTCAGCGACAACAGGTTGCCGTTGTAATCATAGCTGTAACTCGCATCCATCGTGTCTCCGGCATCGATCCAAAGACCTGCCTTCATCTTGTGGGCTGCCGATGTCAGGCGGTTCAGGTTGTCATACGTGTAATTATACGCCCGCTCCCCGATGCCCTCCGGACGACCAAA
>JAKSDO010000048.1 GCA_022360055.1 Cytophagales bacterium
CACTAAAGCCCCGGGCACTCACATTAGCCGTATGGAGCCTATATTGACACAAAAAATTACAAAGGCGGAATTGCAAAAAGCGGCCTGTTGTAATCTTTCCGAAAGCTTTGAAACCAATGCATCCATTGATGTTTCATTTTCGGATGCAGTATCCGGTGCTAAACAGATAAAAATGCTTGGACTGGCCGGGAAATACAGCCAGTTCATGACCGAAAACATTCCTAACTTAAAAGGATTGGCTACCGGTTACGGACTGGAGTATATCCCCGGAACATGGATGGAATCCATCCAAATTTCCAAAGGAACCGCTTCAGTTAAAAATGGTTATGAATCTATTACCGGACAAATCAACATCGAATTTTTTAAGCCGGATAATAGTGATCCGTTTCATTTTAATGCTTATGTAAATGATTTTGGAAAAGTAGAGGGAAATATATATACGACCAAACAAATTAATGACAAACTAAGCAGCATGCTTTTTATACATGCTCAGGATTTTAACAATAAGAGGGACAAAAACAGCGATGGATTTTTGGATCATCCCCTGATGGAACAAATCAATATTTATAACCGCTGGAAATATGACAGCGAACATATTCATGCACAACTGGGATTAAAAGTTTTAAGTGAAAAACGCAATGGCGGACAATTGAATTTTGATGAATCAAAAGCCAGAAATACCTCCAACGGATACGGTATAGGCATCAATACCAATCGTTTTGAGATTTTCACCAAAACGGCCTATTTTTTAAATAAGCCGGGTACGAATTTCGGTTTTATCAACGCTTATATTTATCATGATCAGGAATCCTTTTTCGGACTGAATGATTATAATGCCCGGGAGAATAATTATTATGGGAATTTGATGTTCCAAACTTATCTTGGAAACTCAAATCATCAAATTACAAGTGGTATTAGCTATGTGGTAGATAATTTTGATGAACAATTAAATGATTCGACTTTTATTCGCAAAGAAAGTGTACCGGGAGGATTTATCGAATACACCCAAATTAATCCGGATAAATATTCGTTAATTCTGGGAATAAGAACCGATTTCCATAATATTTTCGGGACCCTGTTCACACCCAGGCTTCATTTTAAATATAACTTTTCAGAGCAAACGATTTTACGGGCTTCGGCCGGTAAAGGATACAGGAGCCCAAGCGTAATTGCCGAAAACACTTATCTTCTTTCCAGTTCCAGAAGTTTGAAAATATTGGAGCAACCGAAGATGGAAGAAGCCTGGAACATTGGGATAAATCTTACGCAATACTTAAGCTTATGGGGAAGAGATTTAAGCGTAAATGTGGAGTTTTACAGAACCGAGTTTTCGAATCAGGTAGTGATTGATCGTGACCGGAACAGTTCGGAAGTGTTCATATATAATCTGGATGGGGACTCTTATTCAAATAGTTTCCAGATTGAAACCAATTACGAGCTGTTCAAAAATTTTGATCTTCTGCTAGCTGCACGTTACAATGATGTAAAAATAACCATCAACAATGAGCTGCAGCGTAAACCTTTGGTCAGTGATTTCAAAGGATTGATCAATTTATCGTATGCCACCAACTTAAAGAAGTGGCAATTTGATTTTACGGCTCAACTCAATGGGAAAAGCCGGATACCGAATACTTCCGGGAACCCAACGCAATATCAGATGAAAAACATGTCTCCATCTTATACACTATTGAATGCTCAGGTCACCAAATATTTCAAACGCTTTGAAATATATATTGGAGGAGAGAACCTGACCAATTACAAACAGAAGAACCCGATTTTGGCTTCGGATGATCCTTATGGAGAATATTTCGATTCTTCATTGATCTGGGGACCAATCAGCGGGCGAAAAATATATGCAGGAATCAGATATCAAATTAAAAAATAAAAGCACTATGAAAACAATTTTTAGAACATTGGTTGCGGTATTTACCTTGCTTATTTTAAGCCAGGGATCAGTTATGGCCGCTAAGAAAAAGGAAGTTAAAGAGATTAAGATTAAAACAACAGCCGTTTGCGGTATGTGTGAGGATCGCCTGGAGCATAACATGAAATTTGAAAAAGGCGTTACCGCTGTTGATCTGGATTTACCTTCACAAGTAATGACCATCAGTTATCGTGCTGATAAAACCAATCCGGATAAATTGCGCAAAGCAATTTCAAAAATTGGTTATGATGCCGATACAATTCCGGCCGATACAAAAGCTTATGAAAAGCTTCCGGCTTGTTGTAAAAAAGATGTGGAACCCCACTAGCAAATGAAAAATATCTCATTGTGCTGCCATCCGTCGTTTGGCGGATTACTATGTTAACTATAATCCGGGGGCATTAATGTCTCCCGGATATCACTTATCAGCTTACAATTTAATCGTATGGAGACAAAAAAACTGATCAATACGGCCATCAACTTTGCGATTAACCAGCTTGAATCGCAGACCCTGGCCAAGGGCGACTCCGATCAAAGCAGATGCCGCACCGGCAACAAATGCGCCGACCATATTGATTATGTAACTGATTGCA
>JAKSDO010000266.1 GCA_022360055.1 Cytophagales bacterium
ACGTAATAACGCTCAAGTTTCGCACTATATAAAATGTACACTTGGTACATAATCATTCATCAGGACCCTCCCGCAAGGCGGGATGCGCTAACCGGACTGCGCTACACCCCGTGATTTGAATCGAGTAAAAATCTTTTGATCCCTCGCTTCTTTATCCGATTCTCAAATTTAACAGCTTCCGATCTTGTCGAAAACCTGTAATCTGACACCAAAATCCAGGGAATTCCTTTTTGTGTGTATTTCCCATAGCCTTTGTTGTGTCTTCTCAATCTGTCCTCGAGATTATTCGTACTTCCTACGTAATAACGCTCAAGTTTCGCACTATATAAAATGTACACTTGGTACATAATCATTCATCAGGACCCTCCCGCAAGGCGGGATGCGCTAACCGGACTGCGCCTGTCTGTCGACAACACCCTGCAGTTCCCAGTGCGGAGAGAGGGGGATTCGAACCCCCGGTACCCTTTCGAGCACGCATGTTTAGCAAACATGTGGTTTCAGCCACTCACCCACCTCTCCGGCTGAAAATTAGTCCGTCTTGAAAACGGACTGCAAATATAGCATTTCAGAAATTATATTAACAAACGGGATGACTTTTTTATAATTTTTTTTATCGTAATTTCACATCCGCTCAACATTACTTTTCCGCGCCATACATTTGCCAAAATTCCGCTATATCTTAACTTTGCCGCGTTTTCAATAATAATTAGGCCGAGTGACGTTATAAATTTAAATTTAGCAATCGAATGACCTGGTATAGATCTATTTCCGGATTCGAATTTCTCGTCATTACCATCTTCATAATACTCTATGGAGCATACATCTTCAGGATGTTCCGCATTGGGAAAATTCTCAAGATATCTTATCGCGCAATTATAGTTAAAACAATAATCAGAGGCGCTTATTTCCTCCTTTTTATCATAGCGCTTTTGGGCCCTTCGTTTGGAGATACATCCAGGGAAGTAAAAGCAATCGGCAAGGACATTATGGTTTGTATCGATCTTTCGGAATCAATGAATGCCAACGACATTCAGCCGACAAGGCTTGAAAAAATAAAATTCGAACTGAAAAACCTGGTCGATGCGTTCAATTCCGACCGGATCGGACTTATCATTTTTTCATCCGAATCGTTTATGCAATGCCCGCTGACCTACGACCAGGGGGCGCTCAATCTCTTCATCGAAACCTTGGGCACCGGCCTTGTCCCCAATTCGGGAACTGATTTCGGGCCGCCCATTGAGATGGCACTTGAAAAACTTTCCGGCGAAGAGTCAACCAGCACGCAACAAAAATCAAAAATCATCATATTATTCAGTGACGGGGAAGATTTTGGAGAAAATACGCTTGGTCAGGTAGCAAAACTGGAAGAAAACGGGATCAAGCTGTTCACATTTGGAGTGGGAACAAAAGCCGGCAGCAGAATACAGACAAATTATGGTTTTAAGACAGATAAAAACGGCAGGGAAGTTTTTACTAAGCTGAACTCCAAGGACTTGAAAACCCTTGCCATTAAAACAGGCGGCAAGTACTTTGAGATAAATGAAAACAACAATGACATCGAGCGATTGATCAACGCAATAAACGGGATTGAAGGGGAGCTTAAAGATTCGAGAGTGATCGATGTATCCGCTAATAAATACTATTATTTCATAGCGCTTGCATTACTGCTCATATGTGCTGATTTGTTGATAGGGCTAAAAACAATATACCTATGAAGATTCTCCTGTCAGTCCTTTTGATCAGTACCATGATGAGCGATATCAATAAGATCGCCAGGATAAATAAAATAAAAAAAGAGGCTGAAAAAGCCTATAAAAATGAAGAGTACGATAAAGCAATATCGGCATTCAGACTGCTGACCGATACCCTGGGAGTAACCGAAGATCCCGTTTTGCTCAATCTGGGCAATGCCTATTTCCAGCAAAAAGATACGACAAATGCCGCTCAGTTTTATTCGAGAGTGCTGAGCAGTGAAAATGATGTAATGAGAAGCCGGGCCTACCACCAAATGGGGGTCATAAATAAGCAGAAAAATAAATTAAAAGAAGCCATGGCCGATTTCAAAGCTTCTTTAAAATCAAATCCTTTCAATGAAGACGCCCGTTATAATTACGAGCTCCTAAAGAAAATTCTGGATGCACAAGAGCAAAATCAAGACGACAATATCGAACCGTCGGAATATGCAAAGAAGCTCAAAGCTCAGGCAGATAAACTAACCGGACAAAACCTTTTTGAACAGGCGCTAAATCTAATGCAAATGGGATTAAAAGAAGACAAAACCGTAGCAGCGTACAATCAATTCATAACAAAACTCAACGAGGTCGTAGAATCCAAAGAATAAAATGAAATTCTTAACGCTTATCATATCCTTGCTAATGGCCGGCTTAAATGTACAGGCGCAAACAGCGACAGAATATTTCAATAAGGCCGCCAACGAATATATCTATGTGAATGATCAGATGGCATTGAATACCATAGATAGGGGACTGAACCAATATCCGGACGATGTGCCTCTCACCAAGCTGAAAGAAAAAATAGAAAAAGAACAGCAAAATCAGGAACAGCAACAACAGCAGAACCAACAGCAAGAGCAACAGGAGCAGCAAGAGCAACAAAATCAGGAACAGCAGAACGAACAAAATCAGGAACAACAAGAAGACCAGCAACAAAATCAAGAACAGGAACAGCAGCAACCTGAAGAAGGGGAAGAATCCGAACAAAAAGATCAATCCGAACAGGCCCAACAGCAGGAAACCGAAGAGGAGGGCCAGGAAATGGAACAACCTCCGCAATCCAGAAGCGAAAAACTTGAGGAATTGAACCTGACTGAAGAGAAGGCCCGCATGATCCTGGAGGCCATGAAAAATAACGAAATACAGTATATTCAGCAAAACAGGCGAAAACCAAGAAAAAAATCGGACAGCAATAAACCGGACTGGTAGCAGGTAAAATAAAACAGCTTTTGCGAACAAAAATTAATGTATGAGCAGGATTTTCTCGATTACCTCTTTTATTTTGTTCCAATGATTGATATTAACCCAACTCGATATGCTTTGATTCCGGCCTTCTGCTTGTTCGCAATGGGATTCGGCAATGCTCAGGTCCGGCAAAAAATCACAACTTATTATGATTCGAGCCATCAACATGTGAATGCTGTATACTTCATCCTGGATGGCGACAGCTCAAAAATTCACGGAGCCTTCAAAAAGTATCACCTCAACGGACAGCTTGAAGCCGAAGGAAATTTCATGAACGGGAAAAAAGAAGGTCTTTTTAAGGAATATTATGACAATACATCCATTAGACGCACCATGCATTTCAGCGATGGTCTGAAAAACGGTCCTGTGGAAGTTTTCAATGAAACGGGAGAAATCCTTCAGAAAGCGCAATACTTAAACGATACCTTATCGGGCAAACTGTATGTATACTTCAAAGATGGTTCTGTCAAGAACGAAAGTGAATTCCGGCACGGAAAACCGGACGGCATCGTCAAAGAGTACTTCAGGTCGGGTCAGGTAAAACAGGAAATTACTTACAGCCGGGGCAAGCCAAACGGATTAAGCAAGACATACTACGAATCAGGAATTTTGAAATCCGAAGCAAGGATGAAAAATGGTCAGATGGACGGATTTTTCAAAACCTACCACCCGAACGGAAAGTCAGACACGGAGTTCTACAATCAAAATGGTGAAAAAACCGGGCCCTTCAGATCATACAATCCCGAAGGACAACTTGTTTTGGAAGGTCTCTACAAATCGGGGAAACTTCACGGCGAAAATAATGCCTACTATGACAACGGCCGGGTAAAACACAGGTTTACGTATCAAAATGGATTCAGAACAGGCGAGCATCTGCAGTATTATGAAAACGGACGGATACTACAATCTTCCACCTTTGAAAACCAGGAGTCTTCAGAAATTCGAAACAATTACGACGATCAGGGATTATTAATTTCAAGAAGGGAATTCCAAAACAAAAAACCATCGGGTACCTGGACGTATTATTTTTCCAATGGGAACGAAAAAAAAATACAACACTATAAAGATGGGAAGTTGAATGGGGTTGAAACCACCTTTTTCCTTAACGGGAAAAAAAAGTCTGAGACTACCTATCAAAATGATTTGATTGTTAACATTTATAAAGAATATTATGAAAATGGGTCGTTAAAATCTGAAACAAATTATAAATTTGGGCGAAAGCACGGGCTATTTGAAGAATGGTTTGAAAATCAGCAGCTTAAAATTGAAGGAAAATATGCCGGCAACAAAAAAGTGGAGGATTGGAAATACTATTCTGAAAATGGAAAAAAAATAAAAACTGAAAAATACATGAATAACAAATTAATAAACGTAGAGTAGAGCACTATGACCAGACCTGCATTAAAAGAAACAAATTTCAATTTTCCGGGACAATTAGATCTTTACAGAGGTAAAGTGAGGGATGTATATACTTTTGAAAACTCATTGGTGATGATCGCATCCGATCGAATCTCTGCCTTTGATGTAGTATTGCCGGAACCTATTCCCTATAAAGGTCAAATCCTTAATCAAATTGCTTCGGAATATCTGGCGGCAACCTCACACATCGTGCCCAACTGGCTTGAGGGGACTCCGGACCCCAACGTATCCTATGGAAAAAAATGCGATCCTTTTAAAGTAGAAATGGTAATAAGAGGATATTTGACCGGGCACGCCTGGAGAGAATACAGAGACGGTAAAAGAACACTTTGCGGGGTGCCGATGCCCGAAGGATTAAACGAGAACGATAAGTTTCCTGAGCCTATTCTTACCCCGACTACCAAAGCGGAGGAAGGGCATGACGAGGATATTCCGAGGGAAGAAATACTTGCTCAAGGTCTTGTTGCCGAGGAAGACTATATATTGCTGGAGAAATACACCCGGGAATTGTTTGATTACGGTACAAAAGCCGCTGCTGAAAAAGGACTGATCCTGGTCGACACCAAATATGAATTTGGCAAGTATGATGGAAAGATCTATTTAATCGACGAGGTGCACACACCGGATTCTTCAAGGTATTTTTACAGCGAAGGATACCAGGAACGCCAGGATAATGGCGAAAAACAGAAGCAGCTTTCGAAAGAATTTGTCAGACAATGGCTGATCGAAAACGGATTTCAGGGAAAGGAAGGCCAGGATATACCTGAAATGACCGAGGAAGTCGTAAACAATATCTCGGACAGGTATGTTGAATTATATGAAAATGTTACGGGGAATAAATTCGTACCTCCGGCAGAAAAAGATATGCTTGCACGCGTAGAATCCAATATTAAAAAAGTACTTTTATAAGAAAAACCACAAAAATGAAACCGGTAGGACCGGAGTAAATTCAAGGCACACACGAGCATGATTATATTGCTCTGTGTGTCAGTAATCTAAAAAAATATAAACAGATGAAACCGGTAGGACCGGAGCAATTTTAGGACACCCAAAAGTATGACTATATATCTCCGGGTGTCAGCAAACTATAAAAATACAAACAGATGAAATATTCCATAGATAAGAAAGAACAGTATAGCATTCTTAAACTTCAGGAAGAAAAACTGGATTCTCCTTTATCACCGGCTCTAAAGTCGGAGTTCGTCACGCTAAACGCCGAGGGGATTAAAAATATAATCATTGACCTTTCGGAAGTAAAATATGTTGATTCTTCGGGATTGAGTGCCCTGCTGGTCGGTAACAGGATCTACAATGAGGATGGTGGAATTTTCATATTGTCCTCGTTAAACGACCATGTCATGAAGCTGATTAAGATTTCACAGTTGAATAATGTGCTGAATATCTTACCCACGGTAGAGGAGGCAATTGATGCAGTATTTCTAAAAGAAATCGAAAGTGACCTTCAATCGGGCGATGACAACGAATAATTTACTTGACTTTTCAGCTTAAAATACTAGGAAACAATTCTGCGATTCCGGCCCATGACAGGAATCAAACATCTCAACTTCTTCAACTTGACAGCCAGTATATTCTCATTGATTGTGGTGAGGGCACACAATTGCAGCTCGCCAGGCAAAACATAAGGCTTGGACGAATCCGAACAATCTTAATCAGCCATCTGCACGGTGATCATTACTTCGGTCTTATCGGATTAATTTCTACCATGCATTTATTCCACAGGAAGCATAAACTGACTGTATTCGCCCCGCCGGATTTGGAGAAAATTCTTGAGCTTCAGCTCAAAGCTTCGGAAACCGAGTTAAGTTTCCCTCTTAAGTTCGTATCCCTTAATCACGACGGTTTAAAAGAAATTCATAAAGAAGAACAATTTGCAGTTCATGCTTTTCCGCTGGAGCACGGCATTCAATGTTACGGATTCCTCATCAAAGAAAATCCGAAACAGTGGCGCATCAATAAAGAAAAGCTTCCCAAGGATATCCTTATCCGGGAAATAGTAAAACTTAAGAGCGGCAACAGCGTGCTTCACGAAGACGGAACGGAAAAATATCCGCTGAAGGAATATGCGCTTCCGCCTCGTCCGTCAAGATCCTACGCATATTGCTCGGATACCAGATACAACGAGGAGATTATTCCTTACGTTAAGCAGGTCGACCTGCTTTATCACGAGGCCACATTTACGGATGAGATGGAAGACCGGGCGGCTTTGACGCATCATTCAACGGCCACCCAGGCAGCAACCATAGCGAAAAAAGCCGGGGTAAGGAAACTGCTGCTAGGTCATTATTCAACGCGGTACAAAGATCCTTCTCCTTTACAGGTGGAGGCGAGGAAATTGTTTAAGGAGACCTATTTAACTCACGAAGGGGAAACCATATGCCTTAAAGAATAGCCTATGGAACAAAACAATATGATTCAGCGGAAGAAGACAAATCTGTTTATAATACTTTGCGCTATTTTTCTCACAAACGCCATCATCGCCGAAATCATAGGCGTTAAAATCTTTTCCGTGGAATCTACATTGGGATTCCTGCCCGCCCGGATAGATCTGTTCGGCGGCTTCATTTTGGATTTCAATCTAACGGCGGGGGCGGTCATCTGGCCGATTGTTTTTATTACAACAGATGTAATCAACGAATATTTTGGTAAAAAAGGCGTGCGGAAAATCAGCTTTCTTACCGCTTTTTTAATTGCCTATATATTTATCGTAATCTATTTGGTAACCAAACTTGTACCCGCCTCTTTTTGGTTGGAACTAAATAATAGCGATGCCGATGGCAATCCTTTCAATATCGATTACGCCTTCCGGACTATCTTTCGACAAGGTTTGGGGATCATTATCGGTTCGCTTACAGCCTTCTTAATCGCGCAGCTTTTGGATGTTTTTATATTTCAGCGCCTGCGACACCTTACCGGGAAAAAAATGATCTGGCTGCGGGCCACCGGCTCAACCCTCGTATCTCAATTAATAGATAGCTTTGTGGTACTGGGCATCGCTTTCTACGTATTCGGCAACTGGTCCATCTTACAGATCATTTCCGTAGGAACCATCAACTATATCTACAAATTTATTGTGGCAATTCTTCTTACTCCGTTGCTCTATGTCGCGCACTATTTTATAGATAACTATCTGGGCAAGGAAACTGCCGATAAAATGGCGGAAGAAGCCGGAGAGGACCTGTCAATTCTCTAGTTTCTGAATATATTGTCGCAAATCACGGCTGTCGAAACCGCCACATTCAATGACTCCGCAGCACCGATCCCTGGAATTGTAATTGGAAAATCAACATACTTCAGCAAGGCGGCATTTATCCCATTTGATTCGTTACCCATCAAAATGATTAAAGGTTTTTCAAATTCAAGATGATGTATGTTAGCACCATTCAACACAGCGCCATAAACTTTGTGCGAGGTATTGTCTTCAAAAAAACCGGCTAAATCGAAATGGTGAATTTGCACTCTGCTGAAAGAGCCCATGGAAGCGTTTATAACTTTCGGATTGTAAAAATCTGCGGTCCCGATACCGGCTATAACATGCCGGATT
Source organism: Cytophagales bacterium (assembly GCA_022360055.1). Lineage (GTDB taxonomy): Bacteria > Bacteroidota > Bacteroidia > Cytophagales > Cyclobacteriaceae > JAAUQL01. Next base: position 7,960 of record JAKSDO010000266.1, read on the forward strand.
CCGTACCAGTCGGCGATCCGGATAATTGTTCCGAGATTGCCGGGATCACTTACCTCATCAAGTGCAATCGCTGATCTGCCGGCGAGATTTAATGGATGCCTTTTCATTTTTGCTACTGCAAGCGCATACGCATTCGATTGAAAAGTCCCCATGGAGATCAGCTCCCTTTCCTTGCATATCGTATAGTTAAAACGCCGGATTTCAATCTCCGGATGTTCCTCAATAAATTTTTCGGTCAGGTATAATTCCTGAATGTCATAATCCGACCCAATAAGTTCGATCACATTTTTGGCGCCTTCTACCAGAAAACACGATGCTTTATTTCGGTATTTTTTTAATTTCAAACTTTTAACAAACTTTGCTTGCTGTTTCAAGATCATAAGCAAAAAAAGATAAGTTGAACAATCATTTTGCCAGACGATTCGTATATTTTTTTCTGTCAATATCGATGTCTTCCTGTATGGGAGTCAGGTATTTGCAAGATGAGCAATATTTACTTCGCAGGCAAAAGATCGAAGGAAATGATATCATCGAAGACGATGTCCTGGAAGAACTTTATCAATCAAAGGCCAACAAAAAGTTCCCGCTGATACCCTTTGCCCCATACGTCTGGATCCATCACCTTGGTGAAAAGAGCTATGATACTGTAAAAATCGAAAATAAAATTGCAAAAATCGATGTAAAATACGAGCTGAAAAAAGTAAACACCAAGGTAAAGAAAAAAAACTGGCGCGATTGGATCGAGCCAAAAACAGGAAAATCGAAAAGAAAAAACGGGATCTGGAAGAGGGGAATATCCTGATGCGCTGGGGAGAGCCCGTCAGCGTATACAATGAAGCTCTCATTGAAAAAACGAAATCTCAAATGCAATTGTATCTGCAAAACAGGGGATTGTTTGATAGCTCCGTGGAATACTACACAAGAATAAAAGGCAAAAAAAAATACGTCAGCTACTACATCGAAGAAGATCTCCCTCATATTATCGATACCGTTAGATTTATCACTACCGATTCCGTTATAAACAGACTGATTAATGAAAAAATGGAGGAGAGCTATTTGGTAATCGGTAAAAACTATGATCAGAACAACCTGATTTTGGAAAGGCAAAGGATTGAGAAAATTTTAAAAAACAATGGATATTTTGACTTTAGCAGGCAGTACATCGTATATGAAGTGATTACGGATATCCGTCCGTATTCCCTGGAAATAAACTTGATCGTCAAAGAGCCGGTACGCAGAGGTTTTCACAGGCAGTTTACCATTGATTCGGTAATTTTTGTGACCGATGCAAGTATCGAACCAAGAAAAAGAGACCGATCGTTTTTCAATTACAACGGAATCACCTATCAATACTACAATAAACGATTTTCCAAGAAAGTCCTGGATCAGCGGGTATTTTTATATCCCAATTCGCTATACAGTTTAAACAACACGGTCAATACGCAGCGTCAGCTCGCTTACCTGGATAATTTCAAATTTATAAACATCAATTACGATACGACCGGAGGTTCGTTCATCGCGAATATCTTTACAAGCCCGCTGAATAAATACCAGATGACCAATGAAGTGGGCCTGAATGTGACCGAAGGCTATCCGGGGCCATTTTATAATTTATCCCTGAAAAACCGGAATATCTTTGGCGGGTTGGAAAATCTCGAGATCACCGGTTTTTTTGGGTTTGAAGGTGTGGCAAGCGCTACCACCAACGAAGTATGGAACAGCATCGAATCCGGAGCCAAATTAGCGTTAACTTTCCCGCAGTTTATCATGCCCGCCAGCGCTGAATTCAAAAGAAAAGTGGGAATCAATAATCCGAATACCGTAATACGAAGCGGATTCAATTTTACTCAAAGGCCCCCCGACTATACGAGGACAAACTTTACCAATGCCCTGGTGTACGGGTGGCAAAAAGAGCGCAGGAAAATTTACAATTTTACACTTTCCGAAATAAGTCTGATCAATTCAAATACAAGCGATGAATTCGATGATTTGTTGAGGCAGTTAGATTCTCTGGGAAATCCGTTGATAAAATCATTTGAGCCGTCCTTTGTTTCGGCAATGAATTTTGTCGTCATATACAATTTCAATCCGGATGATTTTTATGGCAACAAGTCTTCGCTGTTGAAAATATTCGGAGAAACCGGAGGCACGATGTTCAATTTTTTTGATCCGCGTAATTTCGAGCAAAACCGGGCGGATACCATACAATACTTTCAATATTTGAAGTTTTCATCTGATTTCCGGAGACATATCACTATAAATGAAACGAATGGGATTGCCACCCGGCTCAATATTGGAGTCGCCTACCCCTATGGGAAAAACAGGACCCTCCCCTACGAAAAGTTCTTTTTTGCGGGCGGCAGCAACAGCTTAAGAGCCTGGCCCCCGAGAAGGTTGGGGCCCGGGGGAAATCCGCCCCGGGAAAACCTCGATCCCGAAAGCCAGGGGCGCTTTGATTACAGCATTGAGAAACCTGGGGAAATCCTTATCGAAGCCAATGTTGAGTACAGGAGTAAACTTGTCGGGTTTATAGATTGGGCATTTTTTGTCGATGCCGGAAACGTGTGGAAGTTTTACGAAAATCCCGCTTTCCCACTCGCTGAATTCAAGTTCAACCGATTTTATAAAGAAATTGCCATCGGTATGGGACTTGGTCTAAGATTGAATTTTTCCTTTCTTGTAATTCGATTTGATTACGGAGTGAAAATGTACGATCCTGCCTGGGAAGAGGGGGAAAGGTGGAGAGGTAAAAATTTATCTTTGACAAATTGGCGCGGCGAACCGGGCCAGGCACTTTGGAATATTGCAATAGGTTATCCATTTTAGTCCAATGATTACAAAAGAAGAAATAGCGCTCAACTTCCGGAAATTGCAGGACTCCATTTGCACATCGCTGGAATATGAAGATGGCCTTTCCAAATTCCGGGAAGACCATTGGGAAAGACATGATGGCGGAGGAGGGATCACACGGATCATGGAAGGTGGTGATCTGATTGAAAAAGGAGGTGTGAATTTTTCCGAAGTATTCGGAAAAACACCTGAAAAGATCATGGAATCGCTGGATTACAGCGCGAATTATTTTTATGCCACAGGCATATCCATTGTGTTGCATCCGAAAAATCCGCATGTTCCCATCATCCATATGAATATCCGTTATTTTGAAATGGACGATGAGGTCTGGTGGTTCGGCGGAGGCATTGACCTGACTCCTCATTACATTTATCCGGACGATGCATCGTTTTTCCACCGCACATTAAAGGACGTATGCGATCACCATGATCCCGCTTTTTATCCGAGATTTAAAACCTGGGCCGACGAATATTTTTTTGTAAAACACAGAAACGAAACACGAGGAATCGGCGGGATATTTTTTGACCGGCTAAACAAGCACGACGGGAAAGATGACTTATACAAGTTTGTCATAGATGTCGGAAGAGTATTTATACCCATCTATGTAAGGATCTCCCGCATTCACAAAAACAAGTCCTTTTCCGAAAGACAACGGGATTGGCAATTGATTCGGCGCAGCAGATACGCCGAATTTAATCTGGTGCAGGACAGGGGCACAAAATTCGGGCTCGAATCAGGAGGGAGAATCGAATCTATATTCATGAGTTTACCGCCACTCGCTTCCTGGAAATACGATTTCAACCCAGAGCCTGATTCTCCGGAATACGAAACTTTAGAATTATTGAGAAAAGACATCGACTGGATAAACGAAAGGATACATGATAGATTGGATTGATAAGATTGACAGGGAAGTCTTTTTGTTCTTTAATGCCATGCATTCCGAATTTTCGGATAAGGCCTGGTTGTTTATCACCGACATCCCGACCTGGATCCCGCTGTATGCTTTTATTCTGTTTTTCATGATTAAAATCTTCAAAAAAGACAGTGTATTTGTTGTCGCGGGATTGCTTCTGGTGGTATTGTTCTGCGATCAATTTACATCGGGTTTTATGAAACCCTTCTTTGAGCGATTGAGGCCCTGTCATAATCCGGAAATCCAGGGGCTTGTCCACGTCCCCGGCAAATGTGGCGGCCAATATGGTTTTGCATCCGGACATTCGGCCAACTCTTTTGGCATCGCCATGTTTGTATGGTTCGTATTCAGACGTTACTGGAACGGGACACGGATCATGTTTTTGTGGGCACTGCTGGTGGCGTACAGCCGCGTAGCCCTTGGTGTACATTACCCGGGAGATATTGTTGTCGGTGGGGCAATAGGGGCATTCTTCGGATGGTTCGTTTTTATAACCGTCAGCGAAATATTTTTTAGGCTCAAACTCGAACCGCTTATAAAAAATTAAGCCGGTCGAGAAAAGCTTCCTTATAGGAGGCACCGATCGGTATATATTTTTCTCCGATCACAATGGAATTGTCTTCAAGCGCTTCGATCTTATCCAGGTTTATGATGTATGACCGATGCGTCCTTATGAAACCTTCTTCGGGCAATCGACTGACAATTCCCTTCATGGTATAGTGAACGATATGTTTTTTTGTATCGGTTTGAATAATCACATAATCGGCCAGCGCCTCAACAAACAGAATTCTATCATAAGGAATCCGAACGATTCGCGCATCGGAACGGACGAAGAATTCCTTTCGGATGATGGCCGAAGCACGCTTAACCTCAATATTGGTTTGAGCTTTTTGGGCAGATTGCTCAAAGCGCGTATATTTAATCGGTTTGACAAGATAATCCGTCACCTTTTTCTCAAACGCTTCCACGGCATATTTTTGCTCGGAAGTGATCAGGATGATCTCGACGTCCTTTTCAAGCGCATTGATGAAGTCCATTCCGGACATTTCAGGCATCTGCACATCGAGGAATATAATGTCGACATGTTCTTCATCCAGGTAATGCAATGCATCTATCGCGTTGTCAAATGCTTTGTTTAGCTGTAGGTAATTTGTTTTTTCAATGAAATGCACAACCACTTTCCTCGACATCTCATCATCATCCACCACAATGCAATTCAACATCATAAACTAAAATTAACTATCGAAAAGTAAAGTTTAAGCCCCTAATTAAGGCCCTAATTTATATAAAAAGAAGATAAATAAGGATCTACCTTCAAGGGTAAATTTTCGGATTCCCAACTACTCTTTAAGTTATACTTTAAAAGGCAAGATTGTAACTTCGAAAAGAGGAAAATCGGAATCTATACCATAAATTCAAACAAATTTTCAATATACCGTATGATCGAGGACAGTTACCGCCATAAAGGAATGAGAAGAAATCTGATAAAAACCCTTCTTGAAAAGGGCATTCGGGATAAGGCGGTTTTGGAGGCTATACAGAAAGTGCCGCGACACTATTTTTTTGATAAAGCGTTTTTAGAACACGCGTACCAGGACAAAGCTTTTCCCATCGGAGAAGGGCAGACCATATCTCAGCCTTATACCGTAGCCGTACAGACAGAACTTCTGGACATCAGGCCCGGCCACAAAGTATTGGAAATCGGAACCGGATCAGGATATCAATGTTGTATATTGTTGGAATTGAAAGCAGATGTTTATACGATTGAATACAACAAAAAGCTATATCGGCAAGCCAAAAGCTTTCTTAACAGCCTCGGCTACCGGGCGCACTTCCGTCAGGGAGACGGTTCACAGGGATGGCCTACATTTGCGCCGTACGATCGCATTATCGTTACTGCAGGAGCCCCAAGCCTCCCGGATGCACTTATTCATCAATTGAAGCCCGAAGGTAAATTGGTGATCCCGGTCGGAAATGAAGAACACCAGGAAATGATCCGAATCACAAAAGACGCAGCGGGAAAGATCAATTCCGAAAGTCACGATTATTTCAGATTTGTCCCTTTACTTGGAAAATATGGATGGAAAAAAAACAAATAGTACGATGCCCGGAACATCAAAGTATGCCAAAGACACACTGGTGATAAAAAATGAGCTGCTCATGCCCAACGACACCAATATGTTCAACAACCTTATGGGCGGCAAAATGATGTACTGGATGGATATTGCTGCGGGTATATCTGCCCAGAAACTGTCAAATTCTCTGGCTGTAACAGCATCAGTGGATAATATTTCTTTTAAACATCCCATCGAGATCAGCAGTGTAGTCACATTGCGGGCCCAGGTGACCCGATCGTTTAAAACCTCCATGGAAGTATATATCGAGGTCACTGCTGAAAACATCCCCAAAAAAACGAAGCAAATGACAAACAGCGCCTTTTTTACGTTCGTCGCAGTGGATAAAAACGGCAACCCTATGCCGGTGCCGGAGTTAATTCCCGAGACAGAACGCGAGAAAGAATTATACGAAGGCGCTTTGAGAAGACGGCAATTAAGATTGATCTTTGCCGGAAGATTAAAACCAAAAGATGCAAATGAATTGAAGGCCATCTTTGAGCAGGAAATTTAATATGGAAGAAAACCGCTATTTAAAATATATTTATCACGAAGATTTGTATTTGATCGACGAACCGGAAATCAAATCTACCGAAGACCTGGGGAAAAAAGCAGAGACCATCGACCGGGAACCAAAGGATGTCCCCGCAGCGGAACCTCCTCCGGTCACATACTTTGGGAATAATGAAAAGGGCCTCCTCATTTTAGTTTGCGATCCGACGAATGATTTGTTAAGACCATCGGAATTGGACTTATTAATGAAAATCGTCGAGCGTGGTTTACGCTTTTCGAGGAACGATTTTGCACTGGTAAATGCATTCAGGTTTCCTGTTGAACAAATCTGCGAGGAGATCGAATTTCAATTTCTGATTTCTTTTGGAGCGCCCCTCCCTCCAATATACGACAATCAAACACGGTATAGCTGTCATACCTCGGGTGAAAAAAAGTACCTGTTATCGGAAGAGCTCTCCGTATTAGCCGACGATGACTCTAAGAAAAGGCTTTTGTGGAAAGCGTTGAAATCGATGTTTAATATTTAATTATTCCGTGGGTTGACAAATAGAATTTGCATAAAAATCGGATCCAATGTCCTGACCAATGCCGACGGTCTTCCGAACGAGCCGTTGATTGAAAACCTTGTCCGGCAGATCGCGGATTTAAAACAGAGCGGTCAACAGGTAATTTTGGTTTCCTCCGGAGCGGTCGCAGCAGGAAGAAGTTTATTTAAATCGGGTAAAAAACTCGATACCGTTGCGGAAAGGCAATTGCTCTCCTCGCTGGGGCAGGTAAAGCTGATCAATATTTACACAAATCTTTTTGCGCGCCACAACCGGCTATGTTCCCAGGTTTTGGTCACCAAACAGGATTTTAAAGATCGCCACCATTATCTCAACATGCAAAACTGCCTGAATGCCCTGCTCTCCAACGACATTATTCCGATCGTTAATGAAAACGATGTGATATCAATCACGGAGTTGATGTTTACGGATAACGATGAGCTGGCCGGATTAATTTCCGCCATGCTGAATGTGGAAAAACTTTTTATCCTTACAAATGTGGATGGTATATTCGATGGCAATCCGGAACTTGAAACATCCTCAGTCATTCCTGAATTTGATCTCTCCTACAAGCAACTTGAAGAGATCACCGCGAATGTGCGGTCCAATTTCGGGCGAGGCGGAATCGTCACCAAATGCCACACCGCCCAGCGCGTATCCGGTTTTGGCATTGAAGTGGTCATTGCCAATGGCCATGAGAAAAATGTAATTAACAGATTGGGTCAGGGGGAAAAAATAGGAACACTTTTCAGACCCAAAAAGAAAACCTCAGGCCGGAAAAAATGGATTGCGCATGCCCACGCCAATGCCAAAGGATATGTTGTTGTGAATGAGGGAGCGAGAAAGTCCCTGATCTCTCATGCTGCTGTCAGCCTGCTGCCCGTAGGTGTAGTAAAAGTCGAAGGCAACTTTAAGAAAGGAGATATCATCAAAATAGTGGACGAAAATCACCGTGAAATCGGACTTGGTCAGTCAAAATTCAGCAGCACAAAAGCCGCATCGTTGAGCGGGCTTAAAAATCAGAAACCAATTATTCACTACGATCATTTATATTTACACTGATTTCGTAATTTCGATCCCTATATGAACTTAGATAACACTTTTAAAGCGGTAACTGCCGCAAGCAGAAAACTCGCCCTGGTTGAGGATTCCCTGATTAATGAATTACTCCGCGACCTGTCCGAAGAAGCAATAAAAAACACCTCTTACATCCTGGAGGAAAATAAGAAGGATCTGGCGCGAATGCCCGAATCCGATCCTAAATACGACCGATTGAAGCTTACGGAACAACGAATAATCGATATTTCCAACGATTTGAAAAATGTGGCGAAATTGCCTTCTCCTTTAGGCAGAACCCTGGATAAGCGCAGCCATCAAAACGGCCTGGAATTAACGAAGATCTCGGTGCCTCTCGGCGTGGTGGGAATCATCTATGAGTCGAGGCCGAATGTCACCTTCGATGTATTTTCCTTATGTTTGAAATCCGGGAATGCATGCATATTAAAAGGAGGTTCGGATGCGGAGTTTTCCAATATTGCCATTGTGAAAATCATCAGGGGAGTCATTAAAAAATATCGAATTGACGAGAATATACTGGCTTTATTGCCAGCGGAAAGGGCAGCTACTTCGGAATTACTTCATGCGGTAGACTATGTAGATATCCTGATTCCGAGGGGCAGCCAGAATTTAATTAATTATGTCCGGGATCATGCTAAAGTTCCGGTGATCGAAACAGGGGCCGGAATTGTGCATACGTATGTGGATAAATCAGCGGACCTGGGAAAGAGCGTCCGGATTGTGAACAATGCAAAAACGAGGAGAGTCAGCGTATGCAACGCCCTGGATTGCCTGGTGATGCACGAAGATAAACTTTCGGATCTAAGTGAAATTGTAAAACCTCTTGCCGAGAGCGAGGTCCTGATCTATGCCGATGAAAAGGCCTACAAATCAATCGCAGGCTCGTATCCGGGCAACCTGCTCAAAGCGGCCGGGGAGAAACACTTCGGGACCGAATTCCTCGACTACAAGATGGCTGTAAAAACAGTGAATAATCTGGACGAAGCGCTGGACCACATAAATGAATACAGCTCCAAACACAGCGAAGCAATTATTGCCGAAGATCCGGAGGTAATCGATAAGTTTATGAAAGGTGTGGATGCTGCCGCCGTCTATTCAAATACATCGACGGCTTTTACTGACGGCGCTCAATTCGGATTGGGGGCCGAAATAGGCATAAGTACTCAAAAATTGCATGCCAGAGGGCCGATGGCTTTGGAAGAAATGACGAGCTACAAGTGGGTGATTAAGGGAAATGGACAGATAAGAAGCTAGTAAAAAAGTATCATTTCGAACTTGTGAGAAATCCGGTTCAATCAACACCGGGCCACTGCTAATAAGCCAGATCTCTCCGGACGTCGAGATGACAAGGTGGAAGCTACTAATGAACAATATCTGCAAAGGTCGGATGATCGATAACGATCGACATTGCAGGCACTTTCTTACTCAGTTGGTGTGTATTACCAATTACGTTCATTTTGGCTAAATTGATTTGCACTTATATTGGCCGCGAGATGACAAGGGAGGAGCGTCGAAATAAAATAAACGTCGTTTTTAATTTTAAGGGTCAGGTATGGCAAAACCTGCGAGCCAATAGCCGGCCTCGCAACCAAAAACTAAATCGCCTTAAGCTTCAGCTTTTTTCTCAGTTCATCCACGGATTTCTTGAAGTTGTTATCCGTATCATACAGATCATTTACGGTTTGTACCGCATGAATTACTGTGCTGTGATCTCTTCCTCCAAAATGATATCCGATCGATTTGAGCGACAGATTTGTATATTCCTTGGAAAAATACATGGCAAGTTGGCGGGCCATGACAATTTCCTTTTTTCTGGTCTTGTCCTTAAGCTGATCAATTGAAACCTTAAAAAACTCCGAAACTGTTTTTTGTATATAATCAATTCCGACTTCGGAGTCGATATCGTGCACGATGCTCTTTAAGGTTTGTTTGGCCAGCTCAAGATCAATTTCCTTTTTTACAAGTGAGGCATTTGCAATCAGCGAAATGATGACACCTTCCAATTCGCGCACGTTCGTGTCGACGCTATACGCCAGGTATTCCACGACATTGTCCGGAATATTTATGCCGTCGGATTGCATCTTCCTGTTAATGATCGCCATTCGGGTTTCGTAATCCGGTTGCTGCAAATCAGCCGTCAACCCCCATTTAAATCTGCTGACAAGACGTTCCATAAGCCCGTCGAGATCTTTGGGGGGCCGGTCACTCGTCATAATTATTTGACTCCCGGACTGGTGAAGATGATTAAAAATATGAAAGAAAATCTCCTGGGTTTTCTCTTTCCCTTCAAAAAACTGAACATCATCAATGATGAGCACATCCACTTTAAGATAAAAATTGGAGAACTCCTGGATATTGTTATTCTTGATGGCGTCAAAAAACTGATTGGCAAATTTTTCAGACGAGACATAATGCACGGCCTTCTTCTCCGATCCGTTCAATATTTCGTTTCCGATGGCCTGCACCAAATGAGTTTTCCCCAGACCTACTCCCCCGTAAAGCATAAGCGGATTAAAGGAAGTAACCCCGGGACGTTGAGCCACCGCATATCCGGCGGATCTTGCCAATCGATTGCAATCCCCTTCAATAAAATTATCAAAAGAATATGACGGATTTAACTTAATATCATAACCAAATAATTCCAGAGAATTAATTTTCTTCGCGGAGTCAAATTTTGAGGCAACCCTCGGCTTTCCCGATACGGGGTTGTTTGGTAAGTTTATGGTATAGGGCTGGTTGGAACCGTCACCGGTATCTACCACTACAGAATATTCAAGTTGAAAATCCTTCCCCAATCTGTCGTCAATTACATCCCTAAGTATCTGAACATAATGCTCTTCCAAATACTCATAAAAAAATTGACTGGGGACTTGTATGGTCAATATTTTGTTTTCGAGGCGAATTGGTCTTATTGGTTTGAACCATGTCTCAAATCCCTGCTCACCTACATCGTCTCTTAATTTGGAAAGACAACTGCTCCACGCTGTATTATGGTCGTTATGCATCAGTTAAAAAACCGGGTTCTGTTAAGGTTATAATTTCAAAAAAAGGAAACAAATTTGAGAAAAAAATGTCAGACAAAAAACTGAAATATCGACCGGACTCTTTTTTATTATATTTTACAGCCTTTTACAGTACATTTAAATAAAAAAATCTTTAAATAATATAATTTCCCCTATTCGAAACATTAATTTTCCTCTAATTCTCTACCGAAAGTCTTGTTTTACCATTATCACAATTTTACGTGATATAAATCATATTTTACAATGATTAGCATCATTCGAAATTCTTAACAATAAAGGCTAATTTTGCTCTTCCAAATTAAGATGTATTCTAATTAATCTTGCTTGACAAAAGCACATTCAATTTAATCAAATTATTGAATTATACATACTCATGAAAGAAGGAAAATCTTCAGAAAATTTATTCTCCGAATTTCCGGGCGTTCCCAAATCCCAGTGGAAGGAAAAGACACTTGCGGATTTGAAGGGGGCTGACTTCGATAAGAAGTTGGTTTGGAGAACATTGGAAGGCTTTGATCTTCAGCCTTATTACTCGAACGAAGATCTGGATGGACTCGACTATCTGAAGAATTTTGAGAGCAGCATTCTCAATACGGAAGACGGATCTCAAGGACCGAGATACTGGGTAAACAGAGAAAAAATTGTTGTCGACGACGCCGAATCCGCAAACGCGGCAGCTGTTGCCGCTTTAAATAGCGGAGCGGATGGATTGATCTTTGACCTTTCGGGAAAGGAAGACATAGACATCAAAAAATTGCTCAACAACATCCTCCCCCTTCACTGCTCGGTCTCATTCATTGCCGACCGCAATGCCGCCAAGCTGATCAAGGGATATTTTACTTACGAAAGTGAAAACCACATCGAGACCTTTCAGCTTTTCGGAAGTCTGAATTACGATCCCATCAAGAACCTTATGTTAAAAGGTGAAATGGCCAAAGACGGATTCGAGGTGGTAAAAGAAATCATCGAGGTCACAGACATCGCCGAACGTTTCTATGGCCTTACCGTAAACGGTGCTCAATTCCAGAACTCGGGATCAAGCCTGGTTCAGGAGCTGGCCTTCACACTCAATGTGGCCGTCGAGTATATCGACAAATTGGGTGAACTGGGGGTAAGTCCGGAAAAAGTAATCAAGAACCTTGAATTTTCCATGGCGGTGGGCACAGACTATTTCCTGGAAATCGCCAAACTAAGGGCTTTGAGAATTCTGTTCTTCAAAATTGCGGAATCTTACGGCCTCACAGATTATGACCCTGGTGATCTGAACATTCACGCAGTCTCCTCAGGCTGGACAAAAACAGTTTATGATCCCTATGTAAACATGCTTCGAAATACAACGGAAGCCATGTCGGCCGTGATCGGTGGGTGTAATGCCATTACTATTGCTCCTTACAACGAAAATTTTGAGCAGACCACCGAACTGTCCAGGAGGATTTCCAGAAATGTCTCAAACATGCTCAAGGAGGAATCCTATTTTGACAAAATCGTCGACCCGTCTGCCGGCTCTTATTACATCGAAAACATCACCGATGAAATGGTTCAAAAAGCGTGGGAATTATTTGCAGAAGTCGAGCGCGAAGGCGGATTTATCGAAAGCTTCCGCGCAGGTAAAATCCAGGCCGGAATTGCGGAGACCAAAGCAAAAAGGCTCAAGCTGGCCGCACAGCGGCGAGAGGTATTTGTCGGAACAAATCAATATCCGAATACGAACGAACAACTCGATCCCGATACGTTAAATTCCACACCTGTTGTCGAAGGAGAAACTGAAGTATTAAAACCGGAAAACGGAGCAATTCGGTTTGAAGCTTTAAGGTTGGCGACCGACAGGTACGCTAAAAAGAATGGCAAGCGACCAAAGGCATTTTTGGCGCTGATCGGTAAAAATCCGGCCATGAGAACGGCAAGAGCTCAATTCAGCGGCGGTTTTATAGGTTGCGGAGGGTTCGGAATTGTAGATGGTATAATCACCAAATCCAATGAGGAAGCGCTTCGGAAAGCACTTGACCAAAATGCTGAAATCACAGTGATCTGCGGATCCGATGATGATTATGCAACTTTGGGTGTGGAATTTGCAAAGAAATTCAAAGAAGCGAAGAAAGATGGCATTCTGGTATTGGCCGGATACCCCGCCGAATCAATTGATGCTTTAAAAGAAGCCGGAGTAGATGAATTTATACACCTCAGAGCAGATCTGATAAATACCCTGAACAGCTTCCAACAAAAATTGAACATCATTTAATCCGTAAATAGATGAGACCAGATTTTTCAAAAATTTCATATGAAGATATAAAGGGCAGCAAGCCTGTCCTGAAACATAAATCGGCTAAGCAACAATCCTGGATATCTGCAGAGAAGATCAAAGTAAAACCGCTTTATTCGACCGATGATTTACAGGGAGTGGAACATATGAATTATGCTTCCGGTATTCCTCCGTTTTTAAGAGGACCGTACTCGACCATGTACGTCATGAGGCCATGGACTGTTCGTCAGTATGCGGGATTTTCCACAGCCGAAGAGTCCAATGCGTTTTACAGGCGCAACCTCGCCGCCGGTCAGAAAGGATTATCCATTGCTTTTGACCTTGCGACGCACAGAGGATATGATTCCGACCATCCCAGAGTGGTTGGCGATGTGGGCAAAGCAGGTGTAGCGATCGACTCAATTGCCGATATGAAGATCCTGTTTGATCAGATTCCTCTGGACAAGATGTCGGTCTCCATGACGATGAACGGCGCGGTAATTCCGGTCATGGCATTTTACATTGTGGCTGCCGAAGAACAGGGAGTGAAACCGGAGCAACTGAGCGGGACGATCCAGAACGATATTTTGAAGGAGTTCATGGTGCGAAATACGTACATCTATCCGCCTCTCCCTTCGATGAAGATCATTGCGGATATCTTTGAATACACTTCGAAATTCATGCCGAAATTCAACTCGATCAGTATTTCAGGATATCACATGCAGGAAGCGGGCGCCACCGCAGACATTGAGTTGGCCTATACTTTGGCAGATGGGCTGGAGTACTTGAGAACCGGGATCAAGGCCGGGATCGACATTGATAAATTTGCTCCGCGACTTTCATTTTTCTGGGCCATTGGCATGAACCACTTCATGGAAATTGCCAAGATGAGAGCGGGACGATTGCTTTGGGCAAAACTGGTAAAACAATTCAATCCGAAGAATCCCAAGTCCATGTCTTTGAGAACCCACAGCCAGACTTCAGGTTGGTCATTGACGGAGCAAGATCCGTTCAACAACGTAACGCGAACTGCGGTTGAAGCGATGGGTGCCGCGCTCGGGCATACACAGTCCCTGCACACCAATGCGCTGGATGAGGCAATTGCTCTTCCAACAGACTTTTCCGCAAGAATTGCGCGAAATACTCAGTTGTACATCCAGGATGAGACAAACATCTGCCGGGCGGTGGACCCGTGGGCCGGATCGTACTACGTCGAAAAATTGACACACGAGCTTGCGCACAAAGCATGGGAGCTGATCCAGGAGGTCGAAGAGCTTGGCGGAATGGCAAAAGCCATCGAAACCGGCCTTCCAAAAATGAGAATCGAAGAAGCCGCGGCCAGAAAGCAGGCCAGAATCGATTCCGGAAGAGATGTCATCGTTGGTGTAAACAAATACCAGACGGATGAAGAAACGGATATCGAATTGCTGGAGGTCGATAATACGGCAGTAAGACAGGCGCAGTTGGAACGTTTGGCCGCCTTGAAAGCCGAAAGGAATAATGAGGATGTGCAGGCAGCGCTGGAAGCGCTCACAAAATGTGCTGCGGGCGGAAAAGGCAACTTGCTGGACCTGGCCGTCGATGCGGCGAGAAAACGGGCAACCCTGGGTGAGATTTCCGACGCCATGGAAAAAGAATTTGGCCGACATACAGCTACAATCCGTTCTATTTCAGGTGTTTACTCGGCGGAAGCTTCTGCGGATGAAAGCTTTGAAGAAGCAAAAACACTGGCTGACAAATTCTCCGAACTTGAAGGCCGGCGACCGCGAATTATGGTCGCCAAAATGGGACAAGACGGCCACGACAGAGGCGCGAAGGTTATTTCGACCAGCTTTGCCGATCTTGGATTTGACGTGGACATCGGTCCCCTCTTCCAGACACCGGAAGAAGTGGCCCGGCAAGCGACTGAGAATGACGTGCACGTGGTGGGGGCCTCAAGCCTGGCCGCAGGCCATAAAACGCTCGTACCCCAATTGATCGAAGAGTTGAAGAAGTTAGGCCGGGAAGATATCATGGTGGTTGCCGGAGGGGTAATCCCCCCGAAAGATTATGATTTTCTGTACAGTGCAGGCGTAGCCGGAGTATTCGGGCCCGGATCCGTTATTGCAAAATGTGCCAAGGACATTCTTGAAAAACTGTTGGAACAAGAATCGTAATAAAAATTATTTATACGCTGCAAGCCTCTGCAATTCGTTTTGCAGAGGCTTTTTTATATTTTTAGAAAAATACATGTATTGATATGGAGTTTCACGGATTAATTGCCGCGGGCGGGGTAGCAAGCAGATTGGGAGCGCTGCCATGCAGCAAGGAAATACTTCCCCTGGCAAATCACTTTACAAACAATCGAATTATGGTGGTTTGTGAAAACCTGATCAGCTATTACAGAATTGCCGGCATACAAAACATTCATTTCATCATCAGAAAAGGAAAATGGGACATTCCTCAATTGTTGGGAGACGGGTCCGAAAACCAGGTCAATATTACCTATCACATGATGAATTTGCCCTACGGAACACCTTTTACGCTGGACCAGGCCTATCCTTTTATTAAAGATAAATACATTGCCATGGGATTCCCTGACATCATCATGGAACCTGCCGACGCGTTTTTAACGCTAAGGGAAAAATTAGTCCGTGCTAATCCGGATGTCGTTCTCGGCATCTTTCCGGTAGAATTCTACCAAAAATGGGACATGGTCGAATTTGAAAATGACAAAATCAAGGAGATCGTAATAAAAGGGAACCGCGCCGACCTGAAATACGGCTGGTCAAACGCCGTTTGGAAGCCGTCTTTTACCGAATTCATGCATCAATACCTTCGGGGGCTCTTAAAGAAAAATAAACGCGGCAGAAGGACCTTGTCCGATGGGACCGAAAGAGAATTATACGTTGGCGATATATTGATTGAAGCAATGAACGAAGGGCTTACCGTCGATTATGTAATTTTTGATCCTGGAGTGACCAACGATATAGGCACACACGAAGAAATGGCAGCTTATTTAAAAAAGAGCATGGCAAAATAATTTTTCAATCGTGAAAATCAATCTTAAGCGTCTGCCCAACGCAAGTATTCCCGGATGCCCGATCTACTGGAATTTCCGACGGGTAAATCGCCAGAATCAGCTTAGCATTCTCAACAAATTGATGTTTCAGGATCATCTTCGCAATAAAATCGCAGATCCTGCTGACCAACGCACGCCCTCTTTCACGACAGTATAAAACTTACATAAAAAAACCGTTAGCTGTCTGTCGCCAACGGTTTTAACGTATTTGTTTATGGTATTTACAAATGAATCACCTCATCGTAAGCAGCGGCTGTGGCCTCCATCACCGCTTCCGACATGGTCGGGTGCGGATGGACGGTCTTGATGATTTCGTGGCCGGTCGTTTCCAGCTTGCGCGCAGCAACCACCTCGGCGATCATTTCAGTGACATTGGCGCCAATCATATGCGCGCCCAACCACTCACCATATTTGGCATCAAAAATCACTTTTACAAATCCATCTTTGGCTCCGGCAGCGCTTGCTTTTCCCGAAGCTGAGAATGGGAATTTACCGACTTTTATATCATAGCCAGCTTCTTTTGCAGCTTTTTCAGTCATACCGACCGAAGCGATCTCCGGACTGCAATAAGTACAACCCGGAATATTTTCATAGTTCAACGACTCGGGATCGTGACCGGCAATTTTCTCGACACAGATTATTCCTTCGGCAGACGCCACATGCGCCAAAGCAGGCCCTTTCACAATATCTCCAATGGCATAAAACCCGGGGATATTTGTTTTGTAATAATCGTCGACAATTACTTTGCCCTGGTCCGTGGCAATTCCAACTTCTTCCAATCCGATGCCCTCCACATTCGTGGCCACACCGACGGCCGACAAGACAATTTCGCAATTGACGACTTCTTCTCCTTTCGGAGTTTTGATCGTGACTTTACAGCCCTTGCCGGAAGTATTCACCTGGGTTACCTCAGAGCTTTTCATCACCTTAATTCCGGATTTCTTATAGGAGCGTTCCAATTGCTTAGACACCTCCTCATCTTCCAGGGGAACGATATTCGGAAGGAATTCAACCAGTGTTACCTCTGTGCCAATGGCGTTATAGAAGTAGGCAAACTCCGAACCAATGGCGCCGGACCCTACAATTACCATGGACTTTGGCTGTTTGTCGAGTGACATCGCTTTCCTGTATCCGATGATCTTTTTGTGATCCAGTTTCAAATTTGGAAGCTCCCTGGATCGACCTCCTGTGGCCAGGATCACATGATCGGCCTCATATACGGTTTTGGAGCCCTTATCGTCCTCTACCTCTACCTTTTTCCCGGGTTTCACCTTGCCAAAACCCGCTAAAACATCAATTTTATTTTTCTTGAACAGGAAATTTATTCCCTTACTCATTCCGGCCGCAACTCCGCGACTTCGCTGCACGATACCTTCAAAATCAACCTGGGCCTCTTTTACGCGGATGCCGTAATCTTCGGCATGCTTCATATACTCAAATACCTGAGCGCTTTTCAACAAGGCCTTTGTGGGAATACATCCCCAATTCAGGCATATGCCTCCTACCTCTTCTCGTTCCACTACGGCGACCTTCATTCCCAATTGGGATGCTCGTATGGCGGCGACATACCCTCCCGGACCGCTTCCGATTACAATTACATTATACTTTACAGACATTTTTGCGATTTTTCTTTTATAGAATTGATTTAGGAACGCAAATTTAAAGGATTAGGAATAAGAAAAAAACATTAGAAACAGCCTAATACAAATCATTTTCGTGATCGCATACAATCGATTTCTCATTTACATGCATCTGCCTTGTATTTTTCATTTCTCATACGGTGCATTCCATGAGTAATAAAGCCGTAATAACCGTCGGATACAATGATTATTCAAACGAGCATGGCCAACCCGGACCGCAATCTGCGGAGATGTAAAAAAGATGAAAAACCGCCGAAAGTCACGATGCGTGAAAAATAAAATTTCCTGTCAGCCAGGCTATCCGGATATTCAGTCCGGACACCGGCTCAAATGCTCTGCAGCGGATGAATCATCAACGGCATCAAAACAATTCGTTATCCGTATCAATTTTCCCCCCCAAAAAAATTCCGGAAGAAAATACGATCCCCAAAAATACCTTGATCAACTTTTACATCGGATTTCGGCCATTAAGGCCGCAATAGGTTTAAACTAATTTCATAATTCCAAAAGGATAGCATAATTTTAAAGCTCCACTTTTTAAGAAATAACTAAGATTAAAAAAAAGAAACTATTGAACATGAAACTACTTGAAGGAAAAACTACACTTGTTACAGGCGCGTCAAAAGGTATTGGGAACGCGGTCGCCAAAAGATTTGCCGAACAGGGAGCAAATGTAGCATTTACATACTTGTCAAGCGTGGAAAAAGGCGAATCCCTTGAAAGGGAACTCTCCACAATGGGCATCAAAGCCAAAGGATACAGGTCGGATGCATCGGACTTCTCCGCAGCCGAACAATTAATAAACTCAGTGGTTGAAGATTTTGGCGGGTTGGACGTATTGGTAAACAACGCCGGCATCACGAAGGATAATCTATTGATGCGAATGACGGAAGAAATGTGGGATACCGTGATTAATGTCAACCTCAAAAGCTGTTTCAATACCGTAAAAGCATCGACTAGAACTTTCATGAAACAAAAGAGCGGATCTATAATAAATATGACTTCCGTCGTTGGGATTAAGGGCAATGCCGGACAAGGCAATTATGCCGCGTCGAAATCAGGAATTATCGGATTCACAAAATCCGTTGCGCTGGAGCTCGGAAGTCGCGGGGTTCGGTGCAATGCCATAGCTCCGGGTTTTATCGAAACGGAGATGACGGCAGTACTGGATGAAAAAATGGTTCAGTCGTGGCGGGATGCGATACCTTTGAAAAGAGGAGGCACGCCCATGGATGTAGCTGATTGTGCCGTATTCCTTGCTTCGGATATGTCCGCTTACATCACCGGTCAGGTGTTGCAGGTAGACGGCGGGATGCTCACCTAATTGAAATCAGTGGGCTGTTGACCGTTGAAAAGCCCCAAAAGACGGGATCAACGGTCGCAGCCCGACTTAAATTGTATGGATAGAATTAGTTTACTTTTTGAGAGTCCTCCATGGCTTATCGGAGTAGGTGTCTTGATAGGCCTTGCGTATGCGGCCATCCTCTATTATCGGACCAAGGTCTTATGGAGCCAGAACGTAAATTACATTCTGGCCGCGTTGCGTTTTCTCATGGTGATGCAACTCACCCTGTTGCTTTTTGGCCCGCTGATCCGGCAAATAAAAAATACGAAAGAGCCCCCGGCGATCATCTTTGCGATCGATAATTCAAAATCAATTTCAGAAATCGAAGATAGCGCGCGTCTTGAAACGCTTCATGACGAGATCATATCCTTAAAAAAGGGATTTGACGACAAGGGTTATTTTACTGAAATCCGAACGTACGACGCCCAACAAACTGTGGCGGGACAAATCGCATTCGACGAAAAATCGAGCAATCTGAATGCGCTGCTAAAAGGGGTTCAGAACGATTACGAATCGAGGAACCTTTCAAATGTACTTCTCTTCTCGGATGGGTTATACAACCTGGGGAATAACCCGGCATTTTATCCGTACAACTTTTCGGTAAGCACGGTGGGGTTGGGCGATACCACCCAACGGCCCGACTTAAATTTAAACGCGGTATTATACAACAAAATAGCTTACCAGGGGAATAAATTTCCGGTTGTGGCAGAGCTTTTCAGCTATAACCTCGCCGGCAAAACCGCAATCGTACAACTGCGAAAAAAAGGCGATATCATTGATCAAAAGCAGGTTAAAATAAGCAATCAAAATCAATTTGATCAGATTGAATTTCTCGTTGAAGCCAGTGAAAGCGGCATGAACAGATATAGGCTGAGCGTACTTCCGGTCGACGGAGAATTCATTACTTCGAACAACACCAAAGAGGCATACGTCGATATAATTGACGGGAAACAGAAAATACTGTTGCTGGCGCCTTCCCCTCATCCCGACATCAAAGCAATTAAAAATGCGCTCGAGTCCAATGAAAATTACGAGCTCGTGATACACATCGAAGGCATAAACAATTACATCGATGATCAATATGACGCCGTGATCCTGCACCAGGTACCGGACAAAAGAAGGAAGTATCTGCAAATCCTGAATAAGATTTCCCGCGAAAAAATCCCTGCGTTCTTCATTTACGGAAATCAAAGTGACATCAACCGGTTCAATGATCTTAACGGCGCGGTACGGATTCAACCGATCAGCTATCAAAGGGATAACGCGTTCCCGTTTTATAACCCGGAATTTTCGAAGTTCCTGTATCAGGATGAGAATATTGAAGCGTTGAATGAATTTTCTCCGGTAAAAGTTCCCTTTGCAAATTTTGATGTGCTTCCGCAATCGGAAGTGATGTTTTTTCAAAAAGTTGGAAAAATAAATACTCAAAAACCTTTATTGCTTATTCACAGAGCTGATGACTGGAATAGTGCCGTATTCCTTGGCGAGGGATTCTGGAGCTGGAGATTACAGGAATATTCGAAATTTCAAACCCACCGGGCATTTGACGAAATGATATCCAAGATTATCCAGTTTTTGTCCACCAAAGCGGATAAACGAAAGTTCAAGGTATATCCTGTAAAAGATGAATTTCTGAATAGCGAAATCGTTGTTTTCGAGACGGAAGTCTACAATGACATTTACGAGCAAACTTACGGCCACAAAATTGATCTGAAGATTACGGACGAGCAAAATAACACCAAAGGATACAGCTATGTGACAAGTGAAAAAAATTCAAAATACAGGATCAGGGGACTTGAAAATGGCATTTATTCCTACGATGCATCTGCGGTTATTGAAGGAGAAAATGAAATTTCTTCCGGCACTTTCACCGTAAATGATTTGCAAATTGAAACCACCAAACTCACGGCAGACCACAACCTGTTAAGAAATATCGCGGCTTTGAATCAGGGCAAATTTTATGGGAAAAACCAGCTTGATCAGTTAAGAGAGGATGTTCTGAACCAGGAAATGATTAACGAGGTATACTCATCGGAAAAGTACCTGGCCATAATCAATATGAAGTGGGGGTTCTTCATTCTTATTCTTTTTATAAGTGCGGAATGGTTTTTACGTAAATTTCACGGCAGCTACTGATCCCGAATATCCCTCCGTTCCGCGCAGCGGATCTGCCGGATGAACAAATCATATCGGCGGCCTGTTCGTATCCGGTTTCTAACCTTCCGTAGAATACCTGAGAATTGTTCCTGTAAAAATCAGGGGAGCATGATGCAGGCCTGCTGATTGCCCATAAGTTTAAGCAGACGCATAAGATAGGGTTCCAGGCTGTACAAACTGTTATCCTTTATGTCAAATAACTGTAATGTCTCATTGGATATCACGTTGCCTTTTCGGGGCTTAATCAATTGATTGGTGTGCGTCAACTTCACATATACATTGATTGATTTGGCATGCGCCTCACTTGAATTAAGCCATTTGGCAATCACTCCGGGCTTTTTACACGAAATTGAGAGCACTCCATCTTCCAGATTGGCCTCTACCCTTCTCAGGTATTTTGACGGTCCCTCGAAAACTACTTTTTGTTCTTCCCCCAGTGAAACATAAATGTTACAATCCAGGTCGATATCCAGTTTTTCAAAAGCTTCCGTTTCGATAACTTTCGAGATCAGTTTGACTTTATCATCGAATGGATTGGTTTCAAAAGCCAGCAACAGTGCAATGACTAAAGTGAGTATCGAGTAGTATATCAGTTCTTTCTTCATGGCGGATGCGGGGATTTACTTTATAGATGCCAAAGCTCCCGAAAAAGTTGCAGGTTATGGAATTTTTTTTGTTAATGAATGTTAAAAATTGTTAACACATTCCGCGATCGAATAACTTCCCTGGCAACCGGCATACACCGAACAAAGCTTTACGGATCCGTCCTGAAACTTACGGGGATCAATCGGTATTTCTGTAGGATTTGGGAAATCATACATAACTATTTTTTCTAGCCCTTAAATAAAAAGTGTCATTTCGAGGCCTAACTTTTTATACAAAACGCACAAATTTGAATGAGGTAGTCTTGTGTATTTATTTGATTTACAGATTGTTATAAAAACACGTCATCGGTAACTTGTGAGAAATCTGGTTCAATCAACACCGGGCCACCGCGAAAAAGCCCAATCTCTGCGCCACCAGATTTTGATTTTTTTTGTTTTATCGGCTACATACTTTAAATCTCATTTAACATAAAACCATAATCTTTATAACTAATAATACTTCGTTCTTTTTCATTCTCTATCCAAGCCTTTTCTTTGTGACTATATTCTATTATCTTCTTTGTTGATAGCCCTTTGAATTTATCCGCTACTTTCTTTAATATCTTGAGTTCCATTTCACTGAAGATCTCTGCATTAAACTTTCGATTAGGATTGCCTAGAAATTTTTCACCAACACCATTAGAAAACTGAGTTCTCTCAATAATTATGTCTTCATTGTTTTCTATGAATTCAAATATGCTATTGAAGTTATTTGGTACAGGCCCCATATCAATTGCTCTATATCTTGCACCACTCATCGAGAATCCTGTATTTTTAAACATCAGAAAATCAGCATAAAACAATTGTTTACATAATTGAACTTTCCATGGCTGCAAAACCTCACTAAAAAATACAACCATTTCGGTAAGCTTAGTCAAGCTTGGTTTTTTGTATCCTGAAGATTCATCTGCAGTGTATTCTCCCAATAAATAATCTCTGAACTCAAAAGAGAATAGTTTTTCTTCCTTTTCTTCAATTAAGGCATCATTTTTTTTTAGAAGCTTGCCTTTGAATTCTGCATCTATATTGTCAGCTAATTCAACTAAGTCTTTGAACTTAGCTGGATCATTTGCTAACTGAATTAATCTGGCATTCGCCAAACTAGGCACTTCACCACTTTCATAGTTTCGATAACTGTTGACTCCAAAACCTAGTATTTCTGACATTTTGGTCGCTGGCAAACCATACTTTGCTCTTATCCCGCTAATTTCATCAGGGAACGGTAAATTATGCTTATCACGGTACTGATTATACAACTGGATCATATTCAAATTTTCGATCTCGGTTGTGGTAAATTGTTCGCCACTTTCCTCGCACAGATAAAAATGATAAGCAACATTGAATGATTCTTTTCTAAAATCAAGTTCCCTTAATTCTAGTTCTAACTTCATTTCTTTTCCTGTAATAGGACTTTTCATTTTTTTGTACTTTTTAATGGGTAGCTCATTGATTTGTCAGCAATATGAAAAGAAATACATAAAACCCCGCCTTTTCCGTATCCGATAGAGATTTTAATGTAGATCTCATTCTTTTTGATTTCTTTTCCGAAAACCCACAAATCACTTCCTTTGTAAAGTGTATTTTCCAGAGGTCCTTCAGAGTAATCCTCAACTTTTAAATTGAGTAAAGTTTTTTCACGTTCAATTGGTCTTATTTCTAAAGTCGAAAGTGTCTGAGCATTCTTTCCCCGGTCATCTCGAAAAAAGACTGTTGTTAATTTCATCTTTTCTTTGAATTCCTTAAGGAACTGTTCAACTTCCGTCTTTGACGCCATCTAATGACCATTTCATTACAAATATAACATCAAAAACACAGAAATCAACTTTAAAGTTGATTAAAAATAAATTATTTCCAAAATAATTACTATAAAGTTGATTAAATTACCACACACTTTTACCACTCTCCTGCCTGTCACATCCCTCGCTTCGACATGGTAATTCCTTCCCATCGAAGAGTGACAAAAGAGTGCTCGTTCCAGCTAAAAAATTATGTGATGGTGTTTGATTGATGTTAGAGGTTAACTCTATAATATTATCCCGTCATTTAACCGAAGCTATATTATCATTGGGCGATACATTTTTTAGGAGAAACATTAAGCACTCTTAAACTTTTTATACCGGATATCTAATCCATTTTTATCAGGTCGATTTTGGGTTGAGCGAGGAAGGATTAATTTATGTCCATTCATTTCGCTGTTTTTAATAAAATAATTTGATCAAAGTTGAGACACAGAAGTCTTCCTTTCCATTCCAAATAATTTCATAATCATCCCGCTGAAATATTTAATCAATACGAAAAAAGTGTTCACCGTACTGTTCACTGAAAAAGGATCAATCCGAAAACCTGTGGTAAAGGATACTAAAACGGTTATTTGCTAGATCATCTGAAAAGTAAGGATTTCTACCATAGGTCATAAAAGTATTTGACAAAGGAAAACCAACCGGTCCACAGAGATGTTTTTGATCATCTGTATGCCAGGACACTCAGAGCCAAACACAGGGCAACACAGCCTCTTGAGAAGAAGTCCGGGTGAGACGCTCAAATTAGTGCTAAGTAAAATTAAAAACGACGTTTATGTTATTTCGAAGCTCCTACCTTGTCATTTAACACTGGAAAAAATATTTATATTCCCCAAATCCCACAGAAATACCGATTGATCACTGAAAAGAGGCATTTTAAGGAGAATAAAAAATCCTCTTACTGCACAAATCGGCCATTAATGCAATAAGAGGATGTTTTTTACTTGATAAAGGATGGTAAAAGTGCGCACGAAAGGAGTCGAACCTTCACGCCCAATAAACGGGCACCAGGCCCTCAACCTGGCGCGTCTACCAATTCCGCCACGTGCGCATTCCCTCTTGAAATGGGCCACAAAGTTAATACCTTTTTCTCCTTTTACAAGACAGATCGATCACTGTACGCCAATTTTTCACATTAAATATTTCGGGCGCCGGCCTCGCCGGGCGCATCCGGATTTTAGCTAAAAAAGCCAAATCATTACATAGTTATGGTTTTCACAAGGACCAGAAAATATGTGATAAAAGAATTTTCAATATTAGCCCTTCAATTCGTAAATTATATAAACAAATGGATTTACGACCACATAGTAATCAAGTACTTTTTAAAATGACCCGTATTTTCGCATTCCTGCTCTTAACATCGACCATATGTACGGGCATCAAAGCTCAGGAGGTAGATCTCGCCCGTGGGCTTGTAAGCCATTATCCCTTTGATGAAAATACCGAGGATGTAATCGGGAAAAACCATGGGAAAAACCATGGAGCTGCCCTGGAAAACGGCAGATGCGGCGATATGGCGTACAGCTTCAACGGCTACCAGGATTATATTGATTGCGGCAACGACAAATCAATCAATGGAAACTGGAGCGGGTTGACCCTGTCCGTTTGGGTCCGGCCGGATGAGATATCCGAGCTCCAACTGGCCACGATCATGGCGAAATGGGCATTCGATACGGATAAGGACCACTTCGGACTGTGGTTGAACAGCAGCTACAAGGTTATCATGGCGGTGAGCTCCCCGGGAACCATGGAAAACGGAATATTCAGCAAGGCTTCCTTATCCTACGACAACTGGCATCACATCGTGGGAACGTGGAGAAGAAACGGAGAAATTCGGATATATATCGACGGAAAACTGGACCGGATCGGCAAACAAACCGGGCGCTTTATCAATGTAAGATCGACCGAATCATTAAAACTCGGAAGGCAGGTCAAAGGACGAAGCCGGCCTTACAAAGGGTGGATCGACGAAGTGAGGATTTATAAAAGAGCGCTCCGCGACAAAGAGGTGCTGGTATTGTATCAGCAGGGCAAGGCCGTATGCGAAAAAATCTTTGTGAAAGGAAGAGTTTTGGACAAAGAGACCCGGGAACCGGTAACCGCAGAAGTCGTGTTCGAAAACATGACGGACGGAAGCATCTATAATCGAATTAAAACCGCCGGACCAAATGCGGAATATGAATTGATCCTTCCTTTGGGATCCCGGTTCGGATGCTTTGCCGATGCCGAAAACTACCTGGCTGAAAATCAGGTGATAAATACCGAAAACAGGGTGTTGAATGAAGTTTTGGAACGAGATCTTTATGTTGTGCCGCTCAAGATCGGCCAGTCCATCCGGCTCAATAATATATTCTTTGACTTTGCCAAAGCGACACTCCGAGAGGAATCATTTCACGAATTGGACCGCATACTGCCATACTTCGGGAAATTCCCAAACCTGAAAATCGAGCTTTCCGGACATACGGATGCCGTCGGATCGGACCGGGCAAACCAAACACTCTCGGAAGGCCGGGCGAACTCGGTACGTGAATATCTGATCCGAAAAGGTGTGAGCGCAGACAAGATTGCGGCCGTCGGATACGGAGAAACCATGCCGGTAGCAAGTAACGATACGGATGAAGGAAGGCAATTAAACCGTAGGGTGGAATTTACGATTTTGGAAAAATAATGATGAAACCGGCAGGATCGGAGCAAATTCAGGATACACACAAGCATGATTATATTGCTCTGTGGGCAGGCAACCCAAAAAAATATAAACGGATGGGAAATCTCAATTTGTATACATAAATTGGCCGCTCATCTAAAACCGTTACACAATGAAAACCTTGCTGACTACCACATTTTTGCTTCTGGTTTTTTCGATCGTTGGTTTAAGCCAGGATGCTGAAAAAGAATCCAAAGAGCAAAAAAAAGAAAGACAATACCAACAGATTCTGGACCTGGTAAATTCGGGATCCTATGAGTTTACCGCACAAAGGGCCAATCCGCAAAAAGCTCCTACAATCGACTTAACGACCAGGCCAAACTTCCTGCGCATCAAAGAAGAAATCGCTTCCGCGGATATGCCTTACTTCGGAAGAGCCTTTAGCGGAGGTTACGGAAGCAGCGGAGGGATCGAATTTGATGCCGCCATGGACACTTATGATATTCAGAAAAATGACAAAAAGCGACGGTTGGTGATCAAGTTCAAAGTCAAAGGTACGGACGATACCTATTCCTGCATCTTGACCATTTCCGGCATGGAAAGCGCTTCACTGACGGTATCCGGGAACAAAAGACAGGGGATCAGCTATACCGGGAAAATGTCTGCCATTAAATCGGACACGGAATAGCGCTTTCCGTGACTATCCCGGTCATTACCTCCACGTCCGGCAGCGGGCGGGATCTATACCTTCACAATCTCAAACAAATGCGGACATACGCAATAGACATGCATTGCCGTGATTCGCACATTCAAAGGTAAAGCCCGGACCCCGAAGGCCATGCCCTGAGGTTCGTCCCGGAAATGCTCAAACATAGCCGCCTGAATTCGGGGACTCCGGATCGGACGCTCTGCGACATCCGGTGCTCGCGTAATAATTAGGCATGTTTCAGACTTTACCGGTCCGCATAGCGCCGGAGGGCTCAGAGCGTTTTCCGGACCAGGGCCTGTTCCGTATGTATTGCACCGGTAGCGAAGCGCTTCGGTTGCCCAGGCATGAAACCCGGGAAACCGAAAGAAAGCCTCCTAAAGAATGAAACGCCCCCTCAGCTTACGCGACCACGACTCCGGACGGTTCCGGATTTTTTGATTAATTTTGCGGTCCAATAAACTGTTTATGCGGAGAAATGACATAGAATTGATGGCTCCGGCCGGGGATTTCGAATCCTTGCGAGCGGCCATACAAGGCGGCGCAGATGCCGTCTATTTTGGCGTCGGAAAGCTGAACATGCGGTCCGGATCCGCCAAAAATTTCGCGGCAGAGGACCTTCCCGGGATCATATCCATTTGTAATGAATCCGGAGTAAAATCATATCTCACCGTAAATATCGTAGCCTACGATCATGAACTCGACGAGATACGAAATTTGATCGCGCACGCCGGATCTGCCGGGATTTCGGCCATTATTGCCTCGGACCCGGCCGTATTTCAGGTAGCAAAAGACAATGATGTTCCCATTCATATTTCCACACAGGCAAACATCAGCAATATCGAAAGCGTGAAGTTTTATGCGCAGTTTGCCCAGGTGATGGTGCTCGCCAGAGAGTTGAGCATTGATCAGATGAAAAGCATCTGTGACGCGATCGAACATGAACAGATTACAGGGCCTGACGGATCGTTGATCCGGATCGAGGTCTTTATCCACGGCGCGCTCTGCATGGCGATTTCAGGCAAGTGTTATTTAAGCTTGCATCAAAGCAACAAATCTGCCAACCGCGGCGCATGCAGACAAATATGCCGGAAAGGATACGAAGTTACCGATCTCGATTCCGGTGAAAAACTCAATGTAGATCATGAGTACATCATGTCGCCCAAGGATTTAAACACGCTTCCGTTTATCGATAAGATCCTGGCTGCCGGAGTAAAAATCCTGAAGATCGAAGGACGCGGCAGATCTCCCGAATATGTAAAAACAGTTACCCGGTCGTACCACGAAGCGCTGCTCGCGATAGAAAACGGCACATTCGACAGCGATTTTATAAAAGCGTCGGAAGAAAGGCTGGCCCGCGTATTTAACCGGGGGTTTTGGGACGGATATTATCTCGGCCGAAAGCTGGGCGCGTGGAGCGGGCAATACGGATCTTCGGCAACCAGGCGAAAAGTTTACATTGGGAAAGGCATGAACTATTTCAATAAGATCGGTGTTGCCGAATTTTTGATCGAGAGCAGATCACTCGAAGTAGGGGACGAAATTATAATTACCGGGCCGACCACCGGGGTCATTGAAACAAAGGTAAGCGAAATCCGCGTCGACCTAAAAAATGTCGATTCCACGATCAAAGGAGAATTTTGCTCCATTCCGGTCACTGAGAAGGTACGAAGGGCCGACAAGCTCTATAAAATCGTAGATGCCGGAGAAGTTGCCCCCCAATAAACTTCCGCTTTCTCACTTTTTTTGATTTTCACGTCCGTAAAAAATCGATGGCGACATTGGAAAACGGCAAAACGGCCGGGCGTTTCACAGAGCGGGAAGCCCGGGATGAAAAGCCAACCCGAAAAATTATAAATTTTTCGCCCGAAGGTCCGCAACATTAAAATAACCTCCAAAAGTGTTTAATATGCAACGAAGTGTAAGTAAATTCGCCGTTTAATTTACGCGCTACAGCCAAAAAAATTGAATCTGGTCGCTTTGGCGTGTGATATCACGAATTCAATGATTATAGAAACAGCAGACAGACTTAAGATCACCAAGGAGTACTACTTCTCTGTAAAACTTCAGGAAGTAAGAAGCCTGATCTCCGGAGGAAAGGATATCATTAATATTGCAATTGGCAATCCGGATATGACTCCTTCACAGGAAACCATTGACGAACTCAATATTCAATCAAACAATCCCGCCAATCACGGGTATCAACCTTACCGGAGCATTCCTGAATTAAGAACGTCGATTAAGTCCTGGACAAAAAAGGTATATGGTGTTTCGCTTGATCCGGATGACGAAATCTTGCCGCTTATCGGATCCAAGGAGGGGATCACGCACATATCTCTGGCTTTTCTTAATCCCGGTGACGAGGTACTGGTACCGGAACTCGGCTACCCTGCCTATGCGGCAGTTACTGAAATGATCGGCGGAAGATCCATTAAATTTCCAATGATCGAAGATGAAAACTGGAAACCGGATATAAATGCGATGCGGCAAATGGATTTGAGGAAGGTGAAACTGATGTGGATAAACTATCCAAATATGCCGACCGGAGCGCCGGCATCGAAAAAAATGTTTGAGGAACTTATCGAATTTGCTGCCGAAAATAATATACTCCTGTGTCACGATAACCCGTACAGCCTCATCCTTAATCAAGGTGATCCGGTGAGCATATTGTCCGTCGAAGGGGCAAAAAAAGTCGCGGTCGAATTAAATTCGATGAGTAAATCACACAACATGGCGGGATGGAGAATCGGATGGGTCGCAGGAGCTAAAGATCACCTCGACGCCATCTTAAAGATTAAAAGCAATGTCGACTCGGGCATGTTTAAACCCTTGCAACTGGCGGCGGTGAAAGCATTTGACAATCCGGATGCCTGGCACAGGAAAAGAAATCTGGAGTATAGGAACCGGCGCGAGCTGGTGTATAAAATTCTGGATCTCTTATCCTGTACATACGACCGGTCCCAGACGGGCTTGTTCATCTGGGCGAAGGTGCCCGATGAAATAGGCACCTCAAGAAAACTTGCGGATTATCTTCTTTACGAAAAAAATATATTTGTAACACCCGGTTTTGTTTTCGGAGACAAGGGAGACAAATACATCCGGACGTCTCTTTGTGTAGAACAGGAAGTGCTAAAAAGGGTAATCGGTCGTCTAAAATCATTTGATCTGAGTAATCTATGAAAATATCAATTATCGGTGTCGGACTTCTCGGAGGTTCTTTTGCCCTGGGGCTCAAATCCATCGAAGATCATCATCAATTCGTCGGAGTGGACATCAGCGACGAGAATGCGTTCATTGCCATGAAACTCGGTATTGTGGATGAAATTATGTCGTTTGAAAAGGCGGTAAAATCTTCGGATCTAGTCGTGCTTTCAACTCCCGTGGATGTCATCAAAGATCTGTTGCCCAAAACCCTCGACATATTGCCGGAAGAATCGATGGTCATCGATCTGGGCTCCACCAAAAGAGATTTCAGCAAAGCCGTAAAGCATCACCCCAAAAGAGATCAGTACATATCGTGCCATCCGATGGCGGGCACCGAAAACTCGGGGCCTGAAGCTGCCTTCAAAGGCCTGCTCAAACATAAGCAGATGATCGTCTGCGAAAAAGAAGCCAGCAGAAAGGAAATGCTCCGAATAATAGTGAGTCTATTCAAAAAACTGGATATGCAAATCTCGTACATGTCCGGCGAAGAACACGATCGCCACATTGCCTATGTTTCGCACCTGAGTCATATCAGCTCTTTTGCATTGGGGCTCACAGTGCTCGATAAGGAAAAAGATGAAAAAAGCATTTTTGCCATGGCCGGTTCCGGGTTTTCCTCAACGGTAAGACTGGCCAAAAGCTCCCCCGATATGTGGGCGCCCATTTTCACGCAGAATTCCAAAAACATCTCTGTCGCACTGGAAGCATACATCAAGCAGCTTCAGCAATTTAAAGAAATCATTGACGCCGGGGCCGAAGATCGGAGCCACAGGCTCATGGAAAAAGCAAATGAAATCAGAAGAGTTTTGATGGGAATAGAAAAAGATTAACTTGAAGTAATTTTTTGCTTTTGTCTGTTTTTATCATGAAAAAAGTCTGGATAACCATCCCACTGTTCTTCTTACTTATCTTCGCAGCATGGTACCTGGTCATCGAACTTGGCAAAAAATACATCGCTCCAAGCGCCAAAAAAGAAAAGATATATGCCCCGATCCGACCGAGCACGACCCATCCTCAATACTGGTCGATGAACGGAGAAAATGTCATGCTCCTGGGAGGGTCCGTTGAAGACAATCTTTTTCAGATCCGGGATCTTGAAACGCATCTGGACGTATTGAAATCGGCAGGGGGCAATTATGTGCGCAATACAATGTCGAGCCGTGATTCCGGAAATGTCTGGGCTTTTGCCAGAAATGAAGAAGGGTATTACGATCTCAGATCCGAGAATGACGAATACTGGAAGCGGTTCCGGGAATTTCTGGACGCCTGCGACAAAAGGGAAATCGTCGTACAGATCGAGCTGTGGGCCACGTTTGACTTCTACAGGGGCAACTGGGAGGTAAATCCGTTTAATCCAAAAAATAATATAAACTACACTGCCGAGCGCGTACAAATTCCGACGGAAGTAAAATCGCACCCTACCTGGACAGAAAACAACTTTTTCCGGTCTGTCCCGACACAGGAGCATAATTTGAGATTGCTGGATTTTCAACAGCGCTTTATTGATAAATTGCTTTCGATCTCCCTGAATTACGGAAATGTATTGTACTGTATGGATAATGAAACGTCCGTTACTTCGGAATGGGGCAAATTCTGGTCGCTCTACATTAAAAAAGTAGCCAAAGAACACGGAAAACAAATTTTTACGACGGAAATGTGGGATCCGTGGAACCTGAACCATGTTGCGCACCGCGAAACCTTCGATCACCCTGAGATTTATGATTTCGTGGACATTTCTCAAAACAATCACAATTCCGGAGATACCCACTGGGCAAACGGCTTGAAGCAAATCGAACGTTTAACGTTAAATGGCAACCTGCGACCACTGAATAATGTAAAAGTTTACGGAAATGACGGCGGACGGCATCAGACCACTCAAAACGCGATCGAGTGCTTTGTGAGAAACGTGCTGCTGGGCGCCGCAAGTACCCGGTTTCATCGACCTGCATCGGGACAGGGCCTGAACACGATCGCCCGACAGGTGATTGCCAGCATGAGATCTTTCGTGGATTCCACGGATTTTTTTCATGCAAAACCATCCAACCACCTGCTGGCAGAACGGGAAGAAAATGAAGCCTTCTGCAGGGCGATTGAAGGGAAGGAATACGCGATCTATTTTCCAAATGGAGGAAAAGTTCTGCTTCAATGTGCGACGGAACAGGGTGAGATTTCTATTCGATGGCTGGATATTCTAAAATCCGGATGGACGAAAACCCACCATATAACAGTAAGGAATTCAAAAGCCGAGATAAGCGCTCCCGACCATAAAAACTGGCTGGCATTAATTAAATGGAATCCATGAGATAATTACCAAATTGTTTCGCTCAAGCGACTTAAACCAAGGTTTTGATGCCATTTCCAAATTAGACTCTATATAAAACAAAACAAAAATATGTTTACCAAAGATGATTTAAAGCAAATTGAAGAAAGAGGTTCGGATCTTGATCATGTAAAACTTCAAATACAAAACTTTGAAAAAGGCTTTCCGTTTCTGAAACTGGTCGAAGCCGCTACGCCGTCCGGGGGCATTATTGTTTTAAGTAAAGCGGAGTTGGCCGGATTAATCGAGATGTATGATCAAAAACGGACTGAAAAGCAAATTGTAAAGTTCGTCCCTGCTTCGGGCGCCGCGAGCAGGATGTTTAAACTGCTATATGCCTTTCTGGAAATATCTTCGGACCCCGGTGAAGTTGCCAATGCCATGCAGGCATCGGGCGATCTGCAATCCATTCATACCTTTTTTAATAGAATTGAAGATTTTGCCTTTGCGCGGGATTTAGATGGCAAACTTGAAAAAAAAGGGCGCTCTATCCGGGAATGCCTTCAAAACCGGGATTATAAATCCATCCTGGAAACCCTGTTGCTCGATGAGGGGCTGGAATACGGATCATTGCCAAAAGGACTATTAAAGTTTCACAAATACGGGGAAGATGCGCGTACGCCGGCCATGGAACACCTCGCAGAAGGAGCGCTCTATGCCTTATCGGCAGATAAAAAAGTAAAAATCCATTTCACGGTTTCTCCCGAGCATCGAAAGAAATTCGAAGATCATCTCAATTCCGCTGCAGAAGTATTTGAGAAAAAATATAACTGTTCGTTCGAAATATCCTTTTCCGAACAAAAAGCATACACAGATACCATTGCTGTGGATCCGGAAAATGAACCGTTCCGAAATCCCGATCAAAGTTTGCTTTTCAGACCCGCAGGTCATGGAGCCCTGATCGCCAACCTCGACGATATTGATGCCGATATCATATTTGTAAAAAACATTGATAACGTTGTTCAGGACAATCTGAAGGAGGACACGATTGCTTATAAAAAAGCCCTTGCCGGCACATTGCTCAAATACCAGGAACAGATTTTCAATCACCTCAGGCAACTTGACCGTACGCCCACGGAAGAAGATGTGGAAACCATGATGGATTTTGTAAAAAACGAACTTCAGATCAAACGAATTCCACCATTGAATACGCTGGAGGAAAAAACGGCATTTTTAAGAGGCAAACTCGATCGCCCGCTTCGTGTTTGCGGCATGGTAAAGAATGAAGGAGAACCTGGCGGAGGCCCGTTTTTTGCCTTGAATCAGGATCAAACCCAATCCCTGCAAATCGTGGAATCTTCCCAGGTAGACTTTTCAGACGAAAGTCAAAAAGCCATTGTAAATTCCGCTACGCATTTCAATCCGGTGGACCTGGTCTGCGGTGTAAAAAATTACAAAGGAGAGCAATTTGACCTGACACGATATGTCGATCCGAGTACGGGATTTATTTCTCAAAAATCAAAGGACGGCCGCGAATTAAAAGCACAGGAGCTGCCCGGCCTTTGGAACGGCGCTATGTCGGACTGGAATACATTATTTCTGGAGGTTCCGATCAGCACATTTAATCCTGTAAAGACAGTTAATGATTTATTGAGGCCGCAGCATCAATAATATTTTGTAAATTGGCGTTGTTAATTCAAAATAAATGCTCTGAATTTTTTATAGTTTTTTAATTTCGGAGGAATTCCAGTTTATCGAAAGTTTGTCCATTTAACCACAGCTACATGAATGCGATCAAGGTATTACTTTTTGTAATAATATCCTGTTCCCCAACCTTTTGTATCGGGCAAAGAATCATGTATTCCGCGCCGGATTTCAGGTTGCCCACGGAATGGACATCGGATGTAAATCCCGACAACCCTCATTCCGAGTACCCGAGGCCGGCTATGAGAAGGACAGAATGGAAAAGTCTGAACGGCCGGTGGCATTTTACGAAAAGTGATAAAGATGCTTCAAAGCCGGAGATTTTTGAAAAAGAGATTATTGTCCCGTTTCCGGTGGAATCGGCATTGTCCGGAATTTATGACGCTGTGAGCCCTGAGGATAAGATTTGGTATAAAAGAACTTTTTTCATTCCCGATTCGTGGTCCGGAAGATTTGTTCTCTTACACTTTGGCGCCTCGGATTGGGAAACAACCGTTTACATCAACGGGATCGAAATCGGCAAACACCGCGGCGGGTATGATCCGTTTTCATTTGACATTTCCCCCTACCTCGACGAGCGCGGAGTTCAGGAATTAATTGTCTCGGTTTGGGACCCTACGGATGCATACCATCAGCCCCGGGGGAAGCAAAAGATCAATCCGGAAGGAATCTGGTACACCCCCGTTTCGGGAATTTGGCAATCCGTATGGATCGAACCCGTAAACTTTTCCTCGATCGAATCCCTGAGATATACCCCGGATATTGATCATTCCACGATCAATATTGGTGTGAATGTTCACAATCCCTTACCGGAAGATTCGATATACGTCGCTATTTCTTTTGATAACAGACCAGTGCGCCACAAAACTTTTCCGTACGATAAGGTCGGCAAAATAAGCATTGATAACCAGAAGCTTTGGTCCCCGGACGCTCCGCATCTCTACGATGTGAATTTGGCTCTGGTAAGAAAGGGGAAAAAGATCGATGTTGTCGATTCCTACTTCGGAATGCGAAAAATCAGTGTTGGAAAAGATAAAAAAGGGCTCAAACGCTTATTCCTGAATAATGAGCCGATCTTCCAATACGGGTTGCTGGACCAGGGATGGTGGCCGGACGGCTTATACACCGCTCCGACAGACGAAGCGCTAAAATCCGACATTCTCAGAACCAAACAAATGGGATTTAACCTTATCCGAAAACATGTGAAGGTGGAACCACAAAGATGGTATACCTATTGCGACGAAATTGGCATCATCGTATGGCAGGATATGCCCAATAGCGATAAGCACGCCAAATGGCAGGGGCCGAGTGGCTTCGACGGAATAGAAATCGAGCGGGAGTTCGTCTCCGAAGCACAGTACAAACTTGAATTTGAAGTCATTATAAAGTCCCTTTACAATCATCCGTCCATCGCAAAATGGATTCCGTTTAACGAGGGCTGGGGGCAGTTTAAAACCAAAGAAATATTTGAGTGGGTTCCGACCATAGATTCCACAAGACTTTTGGGCGGCCCCAGTGGCGGCAATTACTTCCCGGTGGGAGATACGCGGGATTATCACAAATATCCCGGACCTGAAATGCCTCCGCCGGATGAAGCGCGCGCTTTGATTTTAGGAGAGTTCGGAGGGTTGGGATTACCTCTTCACGATCACTTGTGGCAAAGCGATAAAAATTGGGGATATCGCACACTTCAGAATCAGAAGGACCTCGAAAAGGCTTATCTGAACATGATCGAAAAACTGAAGCCATTGATACGGGAAGGACTGGCCGGCGCCATCTATACCCAAACAACGGATGTCGAAGGAGAAGTCAATGGCACCATGACCTACGACCGAAAAGTAATAAAGTTTAAAAGCAATAAAATCAGAAAGGCGCACGATGAGCTGTATCAGCTTTTTGAAAAGGAAGCAGACTAAAAAAAACATATTTCCCCGGCGCCAATGGCCTTTTACATATTTGATTAAAGTATTATTATTGTTATAAAGACTTCCGGTACTTCTTTTTTTAAATTCCTAAACACAAAATAGCTAATAATGGTCAATCGAAATCGACTTTTTATCCTTAGTTGCCTTGGTCTGATCACCACTTCGGTATCCTTCGCTGTCCGCGCTCAATTGGAGACGGTGTTTATTTCAGAATTTGAACTTTCAAGCCAGGACCTGGGTACGGCTTTCGCGCCTGTATTTTTGGGGCTTACCATCACTATGATCATCGGAGGAGCCCTCGTGGACCAGCTCGGCATGAAACGAATGGTCTGGCTGGCATTTATATTTCATATTATCGGTATTACGATTACCGTGTTTGCCTTTGATTTTTGGTCATTGTTCTTCGGTTCGCTGGCCATTGGCGTTGGGAACGGAATGATTGAAGCCGCGTGCAATCCTTTAATTGCTACCATATATAGTGATAATAAGACAAAAATGTTAAACCGGTTCCACATCTGGTTTCCAGGCGGCATTGTGATCGGGAGTCTGCTGGGATATATACTTATCGAGCGCGCCAGCCTGCCGTGGCAGATATTGGTAGGCATCATGTATATTCCGACCATATTATATGGCCTGCTGCTGGTCGGTCAGGAATTTCCGAAAACGGAACGCGTTCAATTGGGCATATCGACTGTAAGTATGTGGAAAACGATCATATCTCCTCTGTTTCTTTTCATGGCATTTTGCATGATCCTAACCGCATCTACTGAAATCGGGACAAACCAGAGAATATCCTCGCTGTTGGAAGAAACAGGTGTATCCGCGATACTGGTCCTGGCATTTATCAACGGCATCATGGCCATTGGCCGGGGTTTTGCCGGCCCGGTAGTGAAAAAGCTGGACACCACCGGCATGCTGTTTTTTTCTGCCGTATTCGCTTTTGGGGGGCTTATCTGGCTAAGCTACTCCAGTGGAGCGATGACATTTCTCGCAGCTTTTATTTTCGCCGTCGGTGTGTGTTATTTTTGGCCGACCATGCTTGGATTTATCTCGGAAAAAATCCCCGAGAGCGGAGCTTTGGGGCTTAGTGTGATGGGCGGTGTCGGCAATTTCTCAATATCCATAGCCCTGCCGATTATCGGTATATTTATGGACACCGAATCCACAGGAGCAGAAACGCTGCGCTATATGGCCGTGATGCCCGCCATTCTGATTCTCGCATTCGGAGCTTTATTTTTCCTGACGCGCAAAAAAAGTAATGAATAACAGCGATGAGACGGATGGCCGCGGAACGCCTTCCGCAAAAAAGCTACCGGGGCTGTCCGATAAGTTCGCTTATTCACCTTCCGGGACGCGCCATGCAGTCGTACCCGGCGTACCCGGGCGGACTTTTCCTGACATCTTGTGATCCCGGTTCGTCCTATTTCACAAAATCGGGCAAGGTATTCGGATCGATATCCCAGATCAACGGCATAAAAAACCAAAGGGCCAGTACGATAAGGATCACCGAAATTATATTTAAAAAAAATCCGGCCCGGGCCATCTGACTGATCTTAATGTATCCGGTACTGAATACAACCGCATTGGGTGGTGTAGCCACCGGCAACATAAATGCGCAGGACGCAGATAAGGTCGCGGCGATCATTAAGGCATAGGGATGAACCTCCAACGTAATGGCAATCGAAGCCAGGATGGGCAGAAGAATGGTCGCAGTGGCTACATTTGAAGTCACCTCCGTGAGATAATTCACCATTGCACTCACTGCAAAGAGTAAAACAATAAAGCTTACCTGATCCAAGCCCTTCAATGTTCCCGCAAGCCAGGCCGCGAGTCCCGATGACTGGAAACCGGAAGCTATGGCCAGACCGCCTCCAAAAAGGATGAGAATCCCCCAGGGGAGTTTCCTTGCCGTCTGCCAATCCATAATCCGCACGCCTTTCTTTGACGATGGGATCAAAAATAACAAAACCGCCCCCACGATGGCTATAATCGTATCGTCAATGGCCGGTATAAATTTCTTGAGCAAGAACGATCGCGTAATCCACAAGATGGCCGTGAACAGAAACACCGCGATTACTTTTTTTTCGTCGAAGGTCATGGGCCCCAAAAGCCTGAGCTGTTTTTTAATCTCTTTATAACCCGGAGCATGTTTATCCGCTTTGACAGGAAAAACGATCTTAACGAGGTATATCCAGCAAATGAACAAAAGTGAAATTGAAATGGGGAAAGATAACGTCATCCACTTGGCAAAATCGATTTCCTGATCAAAAAGATCCTTGACAACGGCGGAGAGCATGGCGTTTGTCGGGGTTCCGATCAGGGTAGTGATCCCGCCAATCGAGGCGGCATAAGCGATCCCGAGCATCAAAGGAAGGCCGAATGAAGAACTCAGCTTTTTACTGCCGGTCAAATCGTCCTCACTCGCAATCATGCCGTCAAATTGCTTTGCCACAGCCACGGCAATAGGCAACATCATCATTGCCGAAGCCGTATTGGAAATCCACATGGACAACAAATAGGTGGCCAGCATAAATCCCAGGATGATCCGGCCGGCATTTTTACCGATAAGATGGATTGTTTGCAGGGCGATGCGCCGGTGCAAATTCCATTTTTCAATAGCCAGCGCAATGATAAATCCTCCCATATACAGGAAAATCATTTTATGGCCGTAGGCCGAGGTCGTATCGGTAATATTCAAAGCCCCGGTTAGCGGAAACAAAACGATTGGCATGAGTGAAGTTACCGGTATCGGTATTGCCTCGGTCACCCACCAGATGGCAATCCACGATGTGATGGCCAAAACAGATTGAGCTTCCGCGGAAAGATCGGCTGCCGGAGGTATGGACAGAATAATTACAAATGATAACGGCCCCGAAATAAGTGCAATGAATCTCTTGCCGGAAATTTTAAGATGAGCAGACATATGTCTTAACTTAGACCAGGTCTAAGCCGGTACACAAAAATTATTCTTCTTTGGGCTTTTTGGCAGATGTATTTTGGGTTTTCTTTTTCTTGGGACGAATTACGCCAAAGCTTCCTTTCGTTATTTTCCCCTTTTTTGTTTTTCTGTCTCCTTTTCCCATATTGAATAATTTAATAAAAGTTCCGTAACAAATTAATCGCTTATTACCAAATAATCAAATTTCTGATTACACAACCGCGATTTTTCTCCCGGAGCGCCCTAAAACAGGTTAAAACAAAACCAACATTTAATAATTGCCTAAAATCCAGGCAACAAATAGATGCTATTTTAGCCACACATGATAAACCAATTGCCAATAGTCAGTTTTAATCATTATGGATCTATATTTCTTTGATCAATACCTGGACCCATCCGAAGAATTTGACTTTTATTCCGAACAGGAAGACGAAGACTTGGATGCGGAAGAAAACAGTCTGGATTTCTATGATTTAAATGATTCCCGTACATTTTTAGATTAATTATTCGGACATAATCGCATTTACCCGGACAATAGTTTTTGTCCTCAGTCAATTTCTGCTTAACTTTGCACCGGCAAATCGATACGACCAGCTCCTGTCGAACTCCCCCAGGTCCGGAAGGAAGCAAGGGTAGGCGGTTGTAGCGGTGCGATAACGATTTGCCTTTTTTATTTCCTTCCTTCGAATCAAACTTTTAATTGTTTTTAAAGTTCAATTTCAGGAGCAATTATGAAAGTATGTACATCATCAAAGTGAAAGGCAAAAAAAAAATCCCGAATTATATTCAACTCCGGGATGATAATTTTATGCTTGTTGGCTATTTTAGTTTCCGTGAAGGAAGGCCTTTTCGCAGCCTGGATAAATTCGGATTGAGTGGCAAGGAAAAAGAGCTCGAAAAGCTCGTAGAAAAAATGCCATTTGGCAAGCTTCAAAAATTGGAAATATAATATGTCGTTTTCGTCTGACCCCGTAGTTCGTATAAAAGATGTAAGCATTTTTCAGGACAATCATACGATTCTCCGCGATGTGAATTTTGAGCTGGACAAAGGAGAGCTGGCATTCATCATAGGAAGGACGGGCAGCGGAAAATCCTCCTTGCTTAAAACGTTGTATGCCGATCTCCCGTTGCGCCTCGGCGAAATATTAATAGCGGGATATAATCTTTCCGGCATCAGGCAAAAAGAGATCCCCATGCTGCGCAGGAAGCTGGGCATAATCTTTCAGGATTTTCAACTTTTTGACGATCGGAGCGTAGCGGAAAACCTGATGTTTGTCATGAAGGCAACGGGCTGGAAGGACCGGACAAAAATGAAAAAACGGTTGACGGAAGTGCTCATCCAGGTTGGTTTGGGGTCGGTAGAAAATAAAATGCCGCATCAGTTATCCGGGGGAGAACAACAGCGCGTCGTGATCGCAAGAGCATTGATTAATGAGCCGTTGTTGCTCATTGCCGACGAACCGACCGGAAATCTCGATCCGGAAGTGTCGGACGGCATCTTCAAACTTTTCCTGGAGATCAATAAAAGCGGGACGGCCATTCTCATGGCCACACACGATCACACCCTGATCGGCAATCA
Organism: Cytophagales bacterium; assembly: GCA_022360055.1. Classification (GTDB taxonomy): domain Bacteria; phylum Bacteroidota; class Bacteroidia; order Cytophagales; family Cyclobacteriaceae; genus JAAUQL01. Next base: position 48,840 of record JAKSDO010000266.1, read on the forward strand.
TCCGGCCCGAATGCTAAAATGCGAGCGTGGAAAATTAATGGATTCCAACATCGATCAATTTGATCTGTCTACCCGGATCTAAATCTCCTGCAAAGATTTCAATTAACTTCGAACTTTATGTTTCCGTGACGTGTAGCAACCCGGATGGAGGAATCGGAGTTTTTATCTCTGAGGAAACCTTCGTATGCGCTGGAGGTATAATCCTTGATGACTTTGTCAAAGTTGATCCCCTCACCGTTTGCTCTCAGATTCCCGTGCTGCAATTTAAATATCAGTCGGGCAGACGCGCCGCTTTCAAGGCTTATGCCCACAGAGCTAAATTCACTTTCAATTTCGATTTCTTTGAACCGGTTGGAAACATTTTCAAGCTTGATCCCGTTGCCATGACGAGAATCCAAAAGCAAAGACTCGCCCAGGTATTCGATATCAAGGCCTGAAAACTGTAAATCGCCCTTCAGAGATTTAAGCTTTTCGATCTCAAATTTCCCATATCTGCCGTCGAGTTCAAGCGTTCCGGCCTCCTCAATTTCAAGCTCTGAAAATTGGCTTGATATCTCGATATCTCCCATTTCCTCAATAGACATTTTGGAATACCGAAGGTCAATCCGCCCTGCTTTCAATGTTTCGATCTCGCATCTGGAGGTGGAAAACTCAATTCGAATATTTGCATTGCTCAGATCTTCGGCCTGAAATTGCCCGTATTTCACTACGGCATCCAGGTCTCCCTGATAACTTCCCATATAAATGCTTCCAAAGCTATTGGAAAGCTCCAAAGGATTGGTATTTGGCATCGTGATTTCATAATGGACGCTAAAACTGGAATTGCCGCTCATATTTCCAATTTCCGTTTCAATGGACAACCCTCCGGAAGAAATCCGGTCCGATATATCAATTTCAATACCGTCAAGGATTTTTTGAGTTTTAGTGGCGCTGTTACCTCTCGCCTCAATATCCACTTTCAGATCAAGTACATTTTTATCCCATCTGTTTATGATCACGTTCCCATACTTATTGCTGATTTCAATCCTGGTATCCCGGTTAATATTGAACTGCTTGGTAACCCGTCTTGAAGCCTCTTCGGCATGGCAAGCAAAAATTAAAAAAACAAACGATAGAATAAAAACTGCCGAAAATCTATAAAATAACCTGTTCATCTTTTTCACTATTTTCAATTGACTGTATGATACTTAATTGTTGGTTTAATATTTCGATTCTAAGCTGTAGGTTTAGAATCATGGCATCGACCAGATTCTCCTGATTCCCGCGCGCCATGTCCTGCTTCAAGAGCGAATACAGGGAATCAAGGCGGTCGATTTCATTCAAAAATTCACTTCCCAATTCATATTTCTCCCCCAGGACCTCCAGCTCTCCACGCTTTTGGTCTATCAATGAAATATAAAATGATTCGGCTTCAAGCAGCTTCGGGCTCAGTGCACTCAACGCGGGATCATTACGCGTATCTGCATTCTGGCTTACCTTGTCAAACACCAGCCAGGAAGAAATTAACAAAAGCATTACGGCCGCCGCCCTCCAATAGAATACGGGTCCGGAGACGCGCCTCATCTTCTTGTCGCTTGCGAGTTCCTGTTCAATCTGAGACCACAAATCCTTTCCCGGACTTCTGCTATCCATATCCGCCCGATGAGTTTTAATAAATTTTTCTAACCTGTCATCCATAATAGACCTCCTCTCTCAATATATCTTTTAATTTTTTTTTTGCCCTGTTGTATTGCGATTTTGATGTAGACTCGGATATCCCCAATATTTCGGAGATTTCCTTGTGGTCGTATCCTTCCAACAAGTACAGGGAAAACACCACTCTGAAACCATTCGGCAATTTTTGAATGGCTTCCCGGATCATTTCTACCTTAAAAATAAGATCCAGATCATCCGTTTTCTCATCTTCCTTCGGTTCGACCCGGTCGTCCAACTCGACCATCACCGGATGCTGCTTTCTCAGGTGACTTACGGCCCGGTTAACTACGATCTTCTTAAGCCAGGCGCCGAACGATGCCTTGCCCCTGTAACTTTTGATGTTTTGAAAAGCGCTTACAAAGGCCTCCTGCAACACATCTTCGGCAAGTTCCTGCACACCTAAAATCCTGAAACAAATATTGAACATTGCTTTCGAGTATAATTTGTAAATTTCATAATAGGCTTTTTGATCTCCGCCAACGCAGCGGTCGATGATGTCCGCATGTTTATTTTTATATGAAATCTCCAATGATTAAATACTCTGATCTAAAGACTTACAGAAAAATGAAGGGTTGCATTTCGCTGTAAAAATAAAAAAAGCTATCCGGATGGATAGCTTTCAATGATGATGTGACAATCTTATTTGCTCAAATCTTTCAGGTTCTGGCTGGCAAGGGCAAATTCAGGCTCGATTTCCAATGCCTTTTCAAAGAATTGTTTGGCCCGGTCCTTATTTCCCTGCTGCTTTTCCAGCATACCTTTCATATTGTATACCGCCGCTTCGAGTGTGACTTCCTGCTGCTCGGTCTCCGACTTGGCGAATTTAAGCTTTAAGGCCTTTGCCTGAGGATCTTTCACGATAATGTCCAGACTGGAGGTACATTCATTATACCGCTCAAGCTCAAATTGAAGAAGCGCCGTCTGATACAATACCTGTATGTCATTGGTTTGTAAATATAAAGAGGTATACGCATCTATGGCTTTGTCCCTTACGCCCATGTTTTCATAGGACATGGCATTAATTTTTAGGGCATCTTCATGGTTCGGATGTCTGGACAGCAGATCCAATGAGACAAAAAGGCTTGATGCAAATTGATTCTGATCAAAATAATAGTAACACAATACCATTTTTAAGGAATCGTCGTTGGGATCCATGGCAATCATGGAGTAAAGCGCATTCTTTGCTACATCCACATCATTATACTTTCTTCCAAACACATATTTCATCTGATATAGCTTGTAAAGCTGAGAATTCCGCACATCGTTGTTCTGAGCCCTTATTTCGTTGGAAAAAGATGTTGACGCAAAGGCCAGCATCAATAACAATCCGGTTTTTATCAATTTGTTCTTCATCGGTTATTTTTTTTAAGTTTGTGATACACAGAGCGATATAATCATGCTCGAGTGTGTCCTGAATTTGCTCCGGAAATGCCGGTTGCATATTTAAAAAATCATTTATTCCTTTTCAATCCTTTAATACTTCCTATTTCTTTCATCAAGTCAAAAGCCTGCTCAAAATTATTGCCAATTTTTCCTTCCAAGATAGCTTCTTTTATTTCATCTTTTATCTCACCGACCATTTTTGAAGGTGAAATACCAAAATACTCCATGATTGTTTCACCGGTAACGGGCGGCTGAAAATTGCGAATATGATCTCGCTCTTCAATTTCCTTGAGTTTTTTTTCTACCTTATCGAAATTCTTAAGATATTTTGCCACCCGCAAATTGTTCTTTGAGGTGATGTCGGCCCTGCAAAGGATCATCAAATCGTCCAGGTCATCGCCCGCCTCAAAGAGCAGCCTCCTAAGAGCGGAATCCGTAATTTCATCGCTTACCAGGGCTATCGGACGCAAATGCAGCCGGACAAGTTTCTGCACATATTTCATATTCTCATTGAGGGGCAGTCTCAATTTTTTGAATATTTTAGGAACCATCCGCGCACCGATCTCTTCGTGACCGTGAAACGTCCATCCGATATCCTTATCAAATCTTTGGGTCCTGGGCTTGGCAATATCGTGGAGTATTGCCGCCCACCTCAGCCAGAGGTTGTCGGATTTCTTCACGACATTCTGCAAAACCTTGAGCGTGTGAAAGAAATTATCTTTGTGCCCTTTCCCCTCGATGGTCTTCACTCCATGAAGTTTAGCCATTTCCGGAAAGACCGTTTCCAGAATACCCGCGTGATACATCAGGTTAAATCCGTATTCGGGATTGGACGTTAAGATCGTTTTATTCAGCTCCTCCGTAATTCTTTCCTGAGAAACGATCTGTAATCTTTTTTCGTTCAGACGGATAGCTTCAAAGGTGTTTGCTTCAATATCAAAATTGAGCCGGGCTGCAAACCGGAATGCTCGCATGATTCGCAAGGGGTCGTCGGAAAATGTAACCGAAGGATCCAAAGGGGTTTTCAGCAGTTTCCTTTTCAGGTCATTGACTCCGTCAAACGGATCCAGCAGCTCACCAAACCGGTCTTTATTCAGGCAAATCGCCAGAGCGTTAATGGTGAAATCACGCCGCTTTTGATCATCTTCCAGGGTGCCGTCCTCTACAATCGGCTTTCTTGAATCGTTTCGATACGATTCTTTCCTCGCGCCGACGATCTCTACCTCCTGGTCCCCGTATTTTATCTGGGCCGTTCCAAAATTCTTGAAAACATTTAATGAGGCATTGCCTCCCAACTTACGGGCAATTTTCTTTGCCAATTCGATTCCACTTCCAACACATACAACATCAATATCCTTGGAATTTTTGCCCATCATTAAATCGCGGACAAATCCGCCGACCACATAGGTTCTCACCGTACCCGCAGTCTCCCCTACTAGGGTGAGAATCCGATTTGATGCTATTTGTTTTGAATAATGCATTAAAACGAAAAAGCCCCAACGTTCATTGAGACTTTTTAAATTTCAACTTTCCGGCAAAGTTAGTACATAATGTTTTACACTACAAAACTCATTTTCAGACATGTATTAAAGGTTTAAAAATAATTTTTCAATTAAAACTCCATCGTCTGTAGTTAATTAATTTCTATCCACTACCTTTGTATCCCATAAGTTTCATTCTATAATTTTTTTTCAACTTATGGGTCAAGTCAAATATATTTTTGTTACCGGCGGTGTAACTTCATCTCTTGGTAAAGGTATCATCTCCGCATCGTTAGGGAAACTCTTAAAAGCACGAGGATTAAGTGTCACTATTCAAAAGTTTGATCCGTACATCAATATCGACCCCGGAACATTAAATCCGTACGAGCACGGCGAGTGTTATGTAACCGAAGACGGAGCGGAGACAGATCTCGACTTGGGCCATTATGAAAGATTTCTGGCTGCCAATACCAGTCAGAAAAACAATGTGACTACGGGACGCATCTACAACAATGTGATTACGAAGGAGCGCGAAGGGGAATACCTGGGCAAGACGGTTCAGGTAATTCCGCATATTACCGATGAGATTAAGCGGAATTTCCTGGCACTCGGACATAACGGGGACTACGATGTGATCATTACCGAAATCGGAGGTTCTGTCGGCGATATTGAATCTTTACCGTTTATCGAAGCCATGCGCCAAACGCGCTGGGACCTCGGACATGAAAATTGCATCGTAATTCACTTAACCCTGATACCTTATCTCAAGGCGGTAGGCGAGCTTAAAACCAAGCCTACGCAACATTCGGTGAAGAAATTACTGGAATCCGGAATCCAGCCGGACATTTTGGTGTGTCGGTCGGAGCGGGCAATAAATATGGAAATCAAGAAAAAACTTGCCCTGTTCTGTAATGTTCCTATCAATTCCGTTATCTCATCTATTGATGCAAAAACAATATATGATGTGCCGCTTCTGATGCAGAAAGAAAAACTGGACGAGCGGGTGTTGGAACTTTTCAAGATGTCTGTAAACAAAGCGCCCGGCCTCGAACAGTGGAAAGATTTTTTGACGAGGTTGAAAAACCCAAAACAGGAAGTAAACATCGCTTTGGTAGGAAAATATGTGGAGCTGCACGATGCATACAAATCAATTGCGGAATCATTTATTCATGCCGGCGCTAAAAATGAGTGTAAGGTAAACATAAGCTGGATATCTTCGGAGGAAGTCACAAATGAAAATGCTGAGGAGTTGCTGGGACACCAAAACGGGATCCTGATAGCTCCCGGGTTTGGAGAACGGGGATTCGAGGGTAAAATTATTGCGGCAAAATATGCCCGGGAAAAGAACGTGCCGTTTTTTGGGATCTGCCTGGGATTACAGGTAGCGGTCATAGAATTTGGCAGAAATGTTTTGGGGATCAAACACGCGCATTCGACTGAAATGGATCCAATCTGCAAAGATCCGATCATAGATTTGATGGAAGAACAGAAGAAAATTACCAAAAAGGGAGGAACTATGAGATTAGGTGCGTATCCTTGCAAGCTAAAAAAAGGGACGGCGGTTCAAAGCCTCTATGATTCGGAAGAAATTACGGAACGCCATAGACACCGATATGAATTTAACAACGATTACCTGGAACAATTTGAAAATAAGGGTATGATTGCTGCCGGGATTAATCCGGACTCAAATCTGGTCGAGATCATGGAACTAAAAAATCATCCCTGGTTTGTTGGCACACAGTTTCATCCCGAATTGAAAAGTAGAGTTGTTGATCCTCATCCTTTGTTTATCGGTTTTATCAATGCGGCCATCGATCATATGGCTAAAAATTAAGAATAGTTAACTATAAATCAGAATGGATAAGAATCAGGCAATTGGTTTTGTTTTAATGGCGGCCTTGCTTATGGTGTATTTCTATTTTTTTGCACCAAAAGCGCCGGTTCAGGAACCGGGAACTGTTCCCGATTCGGCCAATACGATTACCCCCCCTCCGCAACAGCAGCTTGGTCAAAACAATTCCGTAGTTGAACAAAATGAAATTAAGGAATCTTCTGCGCACGTGGATAGTTCCGATATTGCCGATCGAAAGTTCGGCCCGTTTACGCCGGTGCTTACCGGGAGTGAGGAGCGCATCGCGCTCGAAAACGAGGTGATAAGCATAACCTATTCCACCAGGGGTGGTCTGGCAAAAAAGGTCGAATTGAAGGAGTATGATGATTTTCAATATAACAAGCCGCTCGTAATCCTCGATGAGGAATCCAGCGAGCTAAAATATCTTGTAAGCACACCATACGGCAATATCGACCTGGCTGATCTTTATTATAAAGCCGAACAGAAGCAACTTGGAGATACATCGGAGCTCACTTTTACCGCTGATCTGGGCGATAACAAAACGCTGATGCACGTATACAAACTCCCCAAAAATAGTTATGCGGTCACACATCAGTTTATAATTTCTGGTCTCGACGGAGAGATATCCGGAGGTAAAGTCTCCATGATCTGGGACAATTTCCTTAAGCGCCTCGAAACGGATCTCAAGTACAGCCGAAATTATACCACCATCAACTACTGGCACTCATCCGGTTCAATGGAAGATTTAAGCGCGCGTTCGTCCGACAAACAAGAAACTACTTTTACGGAGCCTGTTGACTGGTTTTCTTTTAAACAGAAGTTTTTTACAACAGGATATGTATTTAATCGTCCTGTTTCTTCGGGATATATCTCCGCTGAATTCAATGAGCTTGATACGATGACGGTCAAATATTGCAAGGCAATGATCGATTTGCCGTTAAGTAATTTTAGCGGGGAGGCGGGCCCCAATACCTATTATTACGGGCCAAACAAGCTGAAAATACTTAAAAAGGTAGCGCCGGGGTTCAGCGAAAACCTTTACCTGGGATGGCCGATTGTCCGATGGATAAACAAATACGTGATCATAACCATTTTCAATTTTCTTGAAAAGTACATCGCCAGTTACGGCGTTATCATCATCATCCTCGTGTTTATCATCAAGCTGATACTTTCTCCGCTCACCTACAAATCGCACATCTCCATGGCCAAAACGAAGGCGCTCAAACCGGAGCTGGACGAATTGAAGGCAAAATACGGCGACGATATGCAAAAAATGCAAAGCGAGCAAATGAAGCTGTATCAGCAGGTAGGTGTGAATCCTTTGAGCGGATGCATCCCCATGCTGTTGCAAATGCCGATTTTATTTGCCATGTTCCAGTTTATTCCGCTTGCGATCGAGATGCGGCACGTATCGTTTCTTTGGGCGAAAGACCTCTCTACATACGATGCTATAATTTCATGGAATTTCGAAATTCCATTGATAAGCAGTTTCTACGGCAATCACGTGAGCTTGTTCACCTTGTTGATGACCGCCTCTACAATTCTATACACCTGGGCAAACAGCCAAGCGACAGCGCAGATGCAGGGCCCTATGAAATCGATGCAGTATTTCATGCCGCTGATCTTCATGTTCGTGTTGAATAGTTTTCCGGCCGGACTGACCTTTTATTATTTTGTCTCCAACCTGGTATCCTTCGGACAAATCGCGATCATCCGCAAATTCGTTGACGACACAAAGATCCGGGCGATTCTTGAGGAGAATAAAAAGAAGAATAAAAACAAGAAAAAATCAAAATTTGCATCGCGACTTGAAGACGCCATGAAAGCCTCCGAGGAAGCCCGCAGGAAAAAAGGCAAGAAGTAAGTTCTCTCCTTAAAAAGAATACATATAAAATCAAAAAAACACCGATAGCATGTATTGGTGTTTTTTCCTGTCTTGAAAGCTGCTTTGGTTCTTGCGCCCAACTGCATTTTTGATGTACAGATTGTAAATGTTTTATATGCTTAAATTATAAATTAACCTTTATCTTTGCGGAACATTCGATTTTTCTTTTGGGAGACATGATCGAGGGGGTACATCCGGATGTTTTTATTTTATAAGTGGACACGGATAATCAGATTTCAGACACAGACAAACTATTCTTAATCAACTTGTATCGAACTTCAAAAAATGGGTAAAATCATTTCAATAGCTAATCAGAAAGGTGGTGTCGGAAAAACAACAACGGCGATTAATCTCTGCGCCAGCCTGGCTGCATTGGAATATAAGACGCTTGTTGTCGACGCCGACCCTCAGGCAAATACAACCTCCGGGGTGGGACACAATCCAAAGGAAGTTCAAAACAGCATATATGAGTGCATGGTCGATGGAATCGATGTAAAAAGCTGTATACTGGATACTGAAATCGACTACTTATACGTTTTGCCTTCACATATCGACCTGGTAGGCGCTGAAATCGAGATGGTAAACATTGAAAACAGGGAAGGAAAGATGCGAAAAGCATTGGAACCTATTAAAGACAATTATGATTTTATCATCATCGATTGTTCTCCTTCCCTGGGCTTGATTACGATCAATGCCTTGACAGCGTCCGATTCGGTAGTCGTACCGGTACAATGCGAATATTTTGCGCTTGAAGGATTGGGCAAGTTATTGAATACGATTAAAATCATACAGTCGAGGCTGAATACCAACCTTGAAATTGAAGGGATACTTCTGACGATGTACGATGTGCGGCTGCGATTATCCAACCAGGTCGTCGAAGAAGTCAAGACACATTTTAAGAACCTTGTTTTCGATACGCTCGTACCCAGAAATATAAAGCTGAGCGAATCGCCGAGTTTTGGAATTCCGGCCATCGCGCACGATGCAGATAGCAAAGGAGCCATAAGCTACCTTAATCTTGCAAAAGAAATTCTGGCCAACAACAACTTAGAGAAAAGGTAATATGTCAACTAAGAAACCGAAAAGGCGAAATGCACTGGGCCGGGGATTGGGCGCCCTGCTCGAAGACGCGCCTGCCTCGCCTCCCGTACAAAAGCTTCCGACAGATGCCAAGGTAGTAAATACGATCAATGAAATTGACCTGCTGAATATTGAAGTAAATCCCTTTCAGCCCAGGACTCAATTTGACGAGGAAGCGCTCGCCGAATTAGCGGATTCGATAAAAGTACAAGGCATTATTCAACCGATTACGGTAAGAAAGCTAAGCGAGCGAAAATACCAGCTCATTTCAGGCGAACGAAGATATCACGCTTCAAAATTGGCCGGTCTTTTGCGGATTCCGGCGTACGTCAGGACGGCCAACGATCAGCAGATGTTGGAAATGGCGCTTATTGAAAACATTCAACGCGAAAACCTGAATGCGATCGAGATTGCGCTCAGCTATCAAAGGCTGTTATCGGAATGCGAGCTCAGGCAGGAAGACCTGGGGGATCGCGTAGGAAAAAAGCGATCTACCGTGACCAATTATTTGCGATTGCTCAAGCTGCCTCCGGACATACAGGCCGCTATTCGGGACGGTAAAATAGGTATGGGCCACGCGCGCGCGCTGATAAATATCGAAAATGTCGATCTTCAGTTGAATATTTTTAAACGAATCATCAGGGATGACCTTTCCGTGCGGAAAGTGGAAGAGCTGGTGAAAAAATTGAAATCTGTCGAGGAATCGCCCGAGGCAGAGCAGTCAAAATCCAAAATTCCGCTGAGTTATGAAATGAAACAGGTCCAGGATCGGCTTTCCTCTCATTTCGGCAGTAGGGTTTTAATCAACAACGATAAAAACAACCGCGGTACGATCAAAATTCCATACTTCTCTCATGAAGATTTGAATAGAATACTTGAGATACTGGATCTATAATCCCAATGAATATCAAATACCTCTTAACATGTGTGGTAATTGTAATTTTGTCTCCTTGGCTAATGGCCCAGGACACCGGCGACTCTACGGCCTTAATCACAGTGGGAGCCGACACGGTGACGGTTGATTCCGACGAAATAATTGAGATCGAAACGGACACGCTGGAAAACCGACCGGGCACGGCTGCATTGTATTCCGCCGCGCTTCCGGGCCTTGGACAGGCATACAATAAAAAATACTGGAAAATACCTATTCTTTACGGAGGAGGTCTGGTAATTGGGTACTTCATTGGTTATAATCACAGATTGTACAAACAATATCGGGATGGCCTTATCGCCCTTATCGATCAGGATGACCGGACGGAACCATTTGACCCAAGGCTGGGACAGAACGATTATCAACGCGCCGTCGACTATTGGAGAAGAAATCGGGATCTGCTGATGATAGGCGCAGTCGTACTGTACGTAGCTGCAATTGTCGACGCTCATGTGGATGCACACCTGGAGCTTTTTACGGTAGAAGACGACATAAGTCTAAACCTGGAGCCCAGCTTTGATACGACTGCCATGCAAACAAATTTATTCGGAGTTTCATTGAAATTAAGATTTTAAAAAATGAATATTCTAATTCTCGGATATGGGAAAATGGGTAAAGCCATCGAGGAAATTGCGGAAGATCGCGGACACACCATTTCTCATAAAATCAATATTAACAATACCCAGGCATTAAAATTTATAGATCCCAAAGAGGTCGATGTCGCTATTGAGTTTAGTCAGCCCGGTGCAGCTTATGAAAACATAAGTTATTGCCTCGAAAACAATGTCCCGGTGGTAAGCGGCACAACGGGATGGTTGGACAAAAAAGATGAAATTGATCAATTGTGCATGGAAAAAAACGGATCGTTTTTCTATGCTTCAAATTTCAGTCTGGGTGTCAATCTGTTCTTCAAACTGAGCGAGCTTTTGGCGCAGATGATGGATCAGCAACCGAGCTATGACCCGCAGATACAAGAAATTCATCATACTGAAAAGCTGGATTCGCCGAGTGGAACCGCGATCACCCTGGCCGAAGAATTAATCAAAAACCATTCATCAAAAACCGAATGGATCAACGAACCTTCTGAACAAGAAAACGTACTTCCTATAATATCGAAGAGAGAACCGAATGTCCCCGGCACACACACGATTAGTTATACTTCCGACGTAGACGAAATAGAAATCAAGCACACTGCCAAAAGCAGGACGGGATTTGCCCTTGGCGCTGTATTGGTCGCCGAGTGGATCCTGGACAAAAAAGGTGTTTTGTCTATGAAGGATTTTATGAAATTTTAGAAAAATTATAATCCTTTCAGTTAATCAACTAAATTTGTGCGCTTTAAAATCGTATAAGAGTTATGAAATTTGATTTTTTCAAAAAAAGCGAAAAGGAACAGGAAGAAAAGAAAAAGAAATCAGTAGCCAGGGAATGGTTGGACGCGATCGTCTTTGCGGTAATTGCCGCCACAATTATCCGGTGGTTATTCCTTGAAGCTTTTACCATACCCACTCCTTCCATGGAGAAATCCCTACTTGTAGGTGACTTTTTATTTGTGAGTAAAATCCATTACGGCCCAAGAACACCCAAGACTCCTTTGCAAATGCCTTTAACCCATCAAAAGATCTGGTGGACGGAAATCCCCTCTTATCTGGATTGGATTCAATTACCTCAGTACAGATTGCCGGGATTTACTTCTATTAAACAAAATGATGTGGTCGTATTCAACTATCCCCCGGAGCTTCAATATCCGGTGGATCTCAAGACAAACTACATCAAGCGCTGTGTCGGATTACCCGGAGATTCATTGAAAGTGGTAGATACGCAAATCTATGTAAATGACAAACCTTTGGATAATCCCGAGAAAATGGAGTTTAGACATAATATCGTAACGAATCAGGACATCAAGGCGAGGGTTTTTAAGAATTACGACATCACGGACTACGAACGAACCAATTACGGCTATATCGCGCATACAACTCCGGAAATCGCCAAAGAATTTGAAAAGCTTCCGTTTGTCCAGAGGGTCGAGGTGCTGAAGATGAACGGCGATCAGGTAAACCCCAGAGTCTATCCCAAGAACAGCCAGTTATTTTCATGGAACGAAGATTATTACGGAGCCATCTGGATACCAAAGGAAGGGGTAACCATCGATCTTGACGAATCTACCATTGCCCTGTACAGGGATGTCATAGAGAATTACGAACACAACGATGAAGTTCGGGTTGAAAACGGGAAAATGTACGTCGACAATGAAGAGGTCTCTCAATATACGTTTAAGCAGGATTACTATTTCATGATGGGCGACAACCGGCACAATTCCGAAGACTCGAGATTCTGGGGATTTGTTCCCGAAGATCATGTGGTAGGGAAAGCATTTTTCATCTGGTTGTCGCTTGATAAATACGAGTCGTTTCTCAAAAAAATCCGCTGGAAAAGATTTTTCAATTTGATTCATTAAATTTCCTTTAGCGTTCATAAATGCCGGTTTATCGGATCAATTGAAAGCGCAAAATGTACTGAAATCTATTCGAACGAAGTTTTTATCGGCAAATCTTTAACAAATTTATATTTTCGTTTATTGCATCTTGTTATTAATTAAAAGCGTTAAATTTGATCAGGGAACATTGCTCAAAAAATTTGATTTTCAATGGAAAAATCCGTCAATTTAGATCCGATAGAAGAAGCCATCCAAGATATTAAAAAAGGTAAAATCATCATCGTAGTTGACGATGAAGACCGGGAAAACGAGGGCGATTTCATTTGCGCCGCCGAAGCCGTTACACCCGAAATCATCAATTTCATGGCTACCAACGGTAAGGGCCTGATCTGCGCTCCTTTGATCGAGGACCGCTGCGAAGAGCTGGGGCTGGAGCTGATGGTCGGCAAAAATACGGCAGCGTTCGAAACGCCTTTTACCATATCCGTAGATCTGATAGGACACGGGTGTACTACCGGCATTTCTGCCGAGGACCGGTCCAAAACCATTAAATCCCTGGTCGACCCCAATACAAAACCTGAGGATCTCGGCAAACCCGGTCACGTATTCCCGCTAAAAGCCAAGGCAGGTGGTGTATTAAGGCGCGCCGGCCATACGGAGGCCACAATTGATTTTGCGAGATTGGCAGGCTTTTATCCGGCGGGAGTACTTGTAGAAATCATGAAGGACGACGGCTCAATGGCCCGACTGCCGGATTTGCACAAGGTTGCGGACAAGTATGACATGAAACTGGTTTCCATCAAGGACCTTATCGCTTATCGCATCGAGAAAGAATCGCTGATCGAAAAAGTCACGGACGTCAATATGCCCACCGACTATGGAGATTTTAAGCTTGCAGCTTACAAACAGACAAGCACGGGCGATATACATATGGCCCTGATCAAAGGTTCGTGGGAACCCGATGAGCCGATTTCGGTGCGTGTGCATAGCTCATGCGCTACGGGAGACATATTCGGATCTTGCCGGTGCGATTGCGGACCCCAGTTGCACGCCGCCATGGAAATGGTCGATAAAGCGGGTAAAGGGGTGGTATTGTATATGAACCAGGAAGGGCGCGGAATCGGCCTTCTGAATAAACTCAGGGCCTATAAACTCCAGGAAGAAGGCTATGATACCGTAGAGGCCAATCACAGGCTGGGCTTTAAAATGGATAATAGGGATTATGGCATCGGCGCCCAAATTCTGAGGGATATCGGGGTCAAAAAGATCAAGCTGATCTCCAACAACCCCAAAAAAAGAACCGGATTGATCGGGTACGGACTGGAAATCGTAGAAAGTATCCCGATCGAAATTGCACCAAATGAGCATAATATTCGTTATTTAACTACAAAACGTGATAAAATGGGACATGATATCCTACGGCATCACTGATAACCCGAATAGATTATGTTTAGAACGGTTCTGTTATTTCTTCTGCTTCAAATTGGTTCGCTGGTACATTCTCAGGATTTTCCGTCCGAACTTTGGCACACCGGGAAGCTCGTACTTTTAACAGAGGATACAATCATCGGAAAGATCAAGTATGATCTTCAGAATGACGCTGTTCAGATCAATGTGCGAAACGTTCTTCAAACTTACAGCGCCAGAAAAATTCTTTACTTCGAAATTTTTGATGAGACGATCGATAGTTACAGACATTTTTACGCACTTCCTTATCAGGTTCAGAGGAATTATGAAATCCCCCTGATTTTTGAAGTGTTGTATGAAGGCCACCTGTCTTTATTGGTGAGAGAAGAAATTGTGACCGAATCGGTACCTCAATACAACAATTATCCGTATCACTACTACGGCAATACCCCTTATTCCAATCAAAGAAGAGCGAGGCTGAACTACAAATACTACTTTCTTGATGAGCGCGGTGGCATTCAAAATTACAATATGAAAAAGAGCGAGCTATTGACCTTCTTCAAAAGCCATCAACAACAAGTGAAGCAATACATTAAAAAAAATAACCTGAAGCACGACCGGATGCGCGACCTGGTGCGCGTAACAGCGTATTATAACGCCCTTCTGGACAGCTGACACTTTTTTATACTACATGCCTAAACCATTAATACTTATTTCCAACGACGATGGAATCAATTCGGGCGGGCTGCGTTTGCTCGTAGAATTAATGCAACAATTGGGCGATGTCATCGTCGTAGCCCCGGACAGCCCCCAATCCGGTATGGGGCATGCAATTACAATTGGCAATACGCTCCGGTTGAGCGAATCGCATGTATTCGACGGAATAAAGGCGTACCAATGCTCCGGAACCCCGGCAGATTGTGTAAAAATCGCCAAAGGATTTGCCATGAAAGAGCGAAAACCGGATTTGCTGGTCAGTGGCATTAACCATGGCAGCAATACCTCCATAAGCGTGATATACAGTGGTACGATGTCCGCAGCTTTGGAAGGAGCTATTGAAGATATCCCGTCCATTGGATTTTCGGTATGCGATTATTCGCTGGAGGCAGATTTCAGCCATGTAAAGGATCACGTACTGACGATCGCCAAACAAGTGTTAAAAACCGGATTGCCCAAGGGTGTCGCCCTGAACGTAAATTTCCCCGCCATGCAGGAGGAGCCAATTAAAGGGATCAAGATTTGCAGGCAGACACGAGCCAAATGGCAGGAAGAATTTGACCGGAGAATTGATCCTGCCGGCAGACAATATTTCTGGCTTGCCGGAAGTTTTGTAAATCAGGACAAGGGAGAAGATATCGATGAATGGGCGGTCAAAAACAACTACGCGGCCGTCGTTCCTGTTTCATTTGACTTGACAGCCTACCACGCTATAGGAATTCTAAACAAAGAATGGGATATCTAATTCCCAAACCGGTATTTGACGTACAGGTTCAGGGCGGGAACAGTCTCATTAAACGTCCGTCCATATCCGGGTATGGAATAAATCCTCGGCTCTTCCCTGTTTTCAAAATCCATCAACACTCTCAACCGGAGCTTCCATCCCAATAAAAACCTGCTTTTTGGAGATTCCGTTTTACTTTTACCAAGTTTAAGGTAGGTCTCTGTTCCGAGCACGAACTCAAACCAGGTAGCGGTAATGTCTGCCGAACCGAATCCTTCCTGATAGTCTTCCCAAAATTCGCTATCGATCAGAAACTGACCTTCATCCTCGAACACGCTCATTCCATATCTCAATCCGGCATAATAAAAACTCTTCGGATCGTAGGAAGTATAATAATCCAGCCCCAATCTGACATAGGAACCCCTGACCGTGTAATAAAGCGCATTATCATACGCTTTCAACGGATTCAGTTCGGCATATCCCAATTCCCCGGCAAATACGATCCGCTCAAAAAATCTCAAATTAATCCCGGCTTCGTATTTCGATTCAAAGCTGGTCCATAGTGTCAGGAGTTTGCCGTAATCAAGAGCCAATTCCAATCCGGACAGAAACTTCTTGTGGATAATGGAATCGCCGATCGGAATTTCCTGCTCCTGTAAAAGCGGTTTGTATGCACGAACCGAATCCGGTGGTATTACTTCGGATGCCCCGTCTTGTGCGCTCAACGTATGTGAAAGCAAAAGAACACCTAGAATGGATATGTATCTAAAAATATAGGTATACATGTGTTAGCGCATTACTGCATTCGCGGTCATAACATTTCACCCGGACACTGTCAAAGGTACTTAATTCCTCATTCACCACAATATCCCAAAGCCTCATTCTTACGCCTTCATAAGACTGGGTAATCGCTCTCTTATAATAAAGCTGCAACGTATCCGTCAGGCCGTGATAATAAAAGTAATAGGTCGACGTATCGCTGTTCATATTCACCGGAATTGAAAAATCACGAACAATAGAATCCTGGAACTGTTCAAAACCCAATGAACCTGGAGCTTCAATCTCGTCAATTTTAGCTTTGCTCACACGAAACAGTTGATAGTCCTCATTAAACCTGGCACTGTCTTCCCTCAACCGGATGAGCTCGTTTTGAATAGCGGTTTGAGCTTCGTCGGATAATTGCCCCTCCAAAGAATCAACCAGATCCGCTATCTCATCTTTGATCGATGAAAAAACGCTATCCGTAAACTGCTTTGTACCTGTCGCCTCGAACTTGAGCTTAATTTTGGGGTTTAAATAGCACCCCGCACAATCTTCCTCTTCACAAGAAAGAAAGAGTAGTAAAGCCACCAGAATAAATGCACAATTAAGTATTCTCATATTTTTCCAACAAACATATCAAACCGATCCGCTTATGCGCAAAATTAGCAATCCCTTCATCATATCTGAAATAATTTGTACGACTCGTTTAACAAATCCGATCATGAACAAAGAAAATCATCTGTTTTTCAACATCGCCCAAACAAACGTATCCGCTGTCCCGGGAACGGCACTGCCCCGGAAACATTGCAACGATTATGAAAAAAGAGCGGATCACCATTTTCAAACGTTTCGATAAAAACTAATAAGGATCCACATCAAACATAACGATTGTCTGTCGATATTCTTTTTGTTGCTTCATCGAAATTACAGCATCCGAAAGCATACGTTTCAAATTTGACAAATCGACATTGTTCCTGGGCATTTTGATGATCAGCTCCATCAGATAAAGATTTCTGATTTTCGATATTGTGGGTTCGTGGGGGCCCAATACGAGGTGTTTGTTGAAGGAGCCCTTGATCTTCTCTGCAAGAAAATGCGCCGAAAGATTAATTGTGGTTTTATCTTTATGCTTCAGAGTGATTCTGATCAACCTGTAAAAAGGAGGATATTTGTACTTATGGCGGTCTTCAATTTCATGATTGTAAAAATCCGGAAAATCCTGCCTGGATATGTAGTGAAGTATGGGCTGTCTAAGGTTTGCCGTCTGAATCACAACTTCGCCCGGCTTCTCATTTCTGCCGGACCTTCCGCTTACCTGAACCGCAAGCTGATAGGTCCGCTCAGAGGATCTGAAATCGGGAAAGTGGAGCATTCGGTCAATATCGAAGACCCCCACCAATGTGACATGATCAAAATCCAGTCCTTTGCTTACCATCTGTGTTCCGACGAGTATGTCAATGTCGCCCTGTTCAAAATCGTTAATGATTTTCTGATAGCTGTATTTTCTTCTGGTTGTGTCCATGTCCATGCGCTGAATTCGGGCCTCGGGGAAAAGAAGTTTAAGATCTTCTTCGAGTTTTTCAGTTCCGAAGCCCATGGTCCGCAACCGCGTAGACCCGCATGCCGGGCAAGTAACAGGTAACCGCTCATGGTGACCGCAATAATGACAGCGCAGTTGATTGAAGTACAAATGAAATGTGAGGCTTACCGCACAATTTGTACATTTTGGGATCCAGTTGCATTCCTCACATACAATATAGGGAGCATACCCCCTCCTGTTTTGAAATACGATCACCTGTTCGTTCCGCGAGAGCACCCCGGCAATTTTATCGACCAAAACAGAAGTAAAATCCCCCTTTATGGTTTTTTGCTTTCGTTCCAGGGCAAGATCCGCAAAGATCATTTGCGGTAAACTTGCCTTACCGTATCGCTCATTTAATGCCACATATCCGTATTTACCCTCTTGTGCCAAATAGTAGGATTCAAAAGAAGGTGTGGCCGTTCCCAGCAGCACTTTCGCCGAATGGATTCTGGCCAACACCTGGGCAACATCCCTGGCGTGATACCTTGGCGCCGGGTCAAATTGTTTGTATGAGTATTCATGCTCCTCATCCACGATCACCAATCCAAGATGATCAAAGGGAAGAAATACGGCTGATCTCACGCCCACAATTAGAGAAAACCTCCCGGAAATCAATCCCTTCCATACTTCTACCCTTTCGCTGTCGGAGTATTTCGAATGGTAAACCCCCATATGATCACCAAATACCTTCTGAAGCCGCGTAACAATTTGAGTGGTCAATGCAATTTCAGGCAACAGATAGAGCGCCTGCTCGCCGTGATCCAATACTTGCCGAATGAGCGCGATATACATTTCGGTTTTACCGCTCCCGGTTATACCGTGTAGCAATACGGTCTGATGTGTTTCGAGCTTGGCCAGGATCTCGGAATTGGCTTTTTCCTGTATTTCAGTCAAATTCACCGAATAGTTATTATCCGAAGACGGAAGCGAAAACCTCGGCACAATTTTCCGATAGGATTCGAATACACCGTTTTTTTCAAGGGTTTTCAGAGAGGACGGAGATATATCGTGCGCCAGTATGTCCTTTTTACGCGCCCCGTCGGTATTCAGTTTTTTATCATTGTAGACGGGCACGAGGTTTAAGTATGCCATCAATACGTCCAGTTGTTTTGGACGTCGCTCCAATTCAGACATTAATTCTTTCAAATACCGATCCTCAAGCCAGTGCTTTTTCAGTCTTAAAAAGACCTCTCGTTTAGGTGCGTATTTCTCTCTGATTTCTTCAAAAATCAGAATAACACCCTTTTCAAGGAGCGATTTTATAATTTTCAGGTAAGACTTGATCTGAAGAATCCGTGCCGCTTCACCATAAGTAATCACCTGGTCCCGTTCAAGCACATTTATGATCCGAAGTTCTTTTTCCGAAAATCCGGAATTCGAATTTTGAAGCTCAAACTCAGGGTTGAGCTGGATCTTGGATTCGCTATTTAGCTTAAGACCCGATGGCATTCCTACGTTGAGCACCTCTCCAGCAGAGCTCATATAGTAGTTTGCTATCCAATCGTACAGATCAAACTGCTTTTTATTCATAACGGGTTCCTCGTCCAACAAATCGATGATGTACTTTGCCTGATAAATCTCGGGAGGATGCTCGTGCAGCTTTGCCACAACTCCGGTGATAATTTTCTTTTTGCCGAATTGCACCACTACGCGGAAGCCAATTCCGATCCGCTCATCAAGCTCGTCGGGAACCCGGTAGGTAAACAGCCTGGTGATGGGAACGGGAAGCAATACATCCGCAAAAAGGGGAACCTGTTCCCGGTCGCCATTAGATACATTTAATTCAAGCTTCGACAAAGAATAAATCGTTGGGTTATGCTTGGAAAGGAAAGTAATTTTTTATTTGTTTCAAAGCCTCCCGAACGGAATGTACCGGTAATTTGCAGGATTTATTAAAACATACATATATGGTGGTCTTTCCGTTTACAGCTTTGCGGTCTTTGAGCAGGGGATAATCATTTCTTTCCTGGGAGGCAACCAGCACCTTATTCGGAATAAAGAAACGTTGTATTTCCCGTGCAAATTCCAGGTACTTCTTCCCGACAATAGCGATTTCAACGGGGGTATGGGAAAAGTATGAAAATAGCGCCCCCCAGTTAGCAAGGTACCGAGATTCTGTCTTTAACATTGGAAGGATCTTTGAAACCATTGTTTTGGATATGTCCGTATAGGATTGCTTTTCAAGGAACGCCCCCATAAAATACAGATTCTGAGCCATGACCGAATTTGAGGCAGGGATCACATGATCAAACAGCTCTTTTTTCCTGGCAATAAGCTGTTCGGAGCTATCGGAAGTATAGTAAAACAGTTCTTCGGAAGGGTCGTAGAAATGATGCAGCGTAAATTCAGTCAGATCAAGCGCTGCCGTGAGCCACCGGCTTTCAAATGTCGTTTGATATAGGGTCCAAAAAGCATCTATTACAAGGGCATAATCATCCAAATACCCATGGAGCGGCTTTGATCCTTGCGCATAACTTCTTAAAAGTGCTCCGTCGGCCATGCATTTCTCCAGGATAAATACGGCATTTTTTTTCGCCAGATCAAGAAATTCCGACTTACCAAATGCGTGATAAGCGTCTGTTAACCCTTTTATCATGATTGCATTCCAGCCGGTGAGAATTTTATTGTCAAGCCCCGGCCGCGCTCTTCCTTCCCGGATTTTCAGCAGCCCGGACCTTGCACGGCTAAGTTTTGCGCTGAACTCCGAGAAGGTGAGGTTTTGTTTTTTCGCAAATTCCTCTTTCGATCCGGTCGCATGCAAAATATTCAAACCGCGCTCCCAATTCCCTTCCGGCCTGGTATTGAAGTATGATTTTAAGAATGCCGCATCCGTACCGAGCACCCGCTCCAGCTCATTTTCACTCCATATATAATAATTTCCTTCCTCACCTTCACTGTCGGCATCCAACGCAGAATAAAAGCCATATTCCGGGCTCATAAGTTCTCTTTGTACAAATTCGACCGATTCAAAGACTACTTCTTTGAATCGGTCATTTTTTTTCACTTGGTAGGCCTTGGAATACAGGCTTATCAGTTGTCCGTTATCGTACAACATCTTTTCAAAATGCGGCGCAAACCATTTATCATCCACGGAATACCTGGCAAAACCTCCTCCGACATGGTCATAGATCCCACCATTGGAAATCTTCGTTAAAGTCAACATGACCTGATCGTGGATTTCACTGTCGTCAACGACTGCATTTGCCGTTAACAGAAAATTCCAGATCGTGGGATTCGGGAATTTTGGCGCCCTTTTCATTCCGCCTTCTTTTCGGTCAAAATAGGCCTTCATCGAAAGAACCATTTGTTTCAGATCGTCGGCAGTTGCGGCAAATCCATGATCTCCCAAACCGTATTTCTCGGTGTCCGTAATGGCGATGGCCTTTGTAAACTCCCTGGCCGACGCTTCCAACTGATTTCGTTTCTCGCGGAGCGCCAGCGATATGCTCTTCAAAATATGAAGCCACTGCCCGGGTTGAAAGTAGGTGCCTCCGTAAAACGGTTTTTGGTCGGGCATGGTAAATACATTTAACGGCCATCCTCCGTTTAATCCCATGGTTTGAATCGCCTCCATATAGATCTGATCGACGTCGGGCCGCTCCTCGCGATCGACCTTGATGCATACGAAAGCATCGTTCATCACCCTGGCAATCTCTTCATTTTCAAAAGATTCCCGCTCCATGACATGGCACCAGTGGCAGGCGGAATATCCGATGGAAACAATTATTGGTTTATCGGCCTCCCGGGCCAATTGCAAGGCTTCATTTCCCCAGGGATACCAGTTTACCGGATTGTGGGCATGCTGCTTCAAATACGGACTGAAGGAATGAATCAGATGGTTTGGCTTTTTTTCTTTCTTCATAACAATTGCGCTTTCAAGAGCTTAAGTTCGGGATCTGTGTCTGTAACTCTTTTAAACTCATCAAGCATGCGAATGGTTTTCCGGATAAACGATTGGTGTTCTTTGCTGTTTGAATTGAATGGTTTGTGCGCCAGCGCTTTACGCACCTTCTCCCATTTGAGGATAAATTCTTTATGTTCGTCATCAAAATACGTATCCGAGAATTTTTGCCAGATATAATCCGTCGCTACAGCATTGGGATGCAACATGTCTTCCGCGTAAAACCGGTAATCCCTGAGCTCGTCCATCATGATTTCAAAAGCCGGAAAATATTCGACATCCGCATGATTTTTCACTATTCGATCACAGGCAATCCTCAATATGGATTTACTTACGTTATTTTGCTCAAAAGACTCTTTCTGATGCCTTACGGGACTTACCGTGACAATAAACCTGGTATATCGGTTCATGCTTTTTACCAAATCATAATTTACCTTAAAGCCGTAAACGATTTCTTCCACATCAAGCAACCTCCTGTTAAACTTATGAGACGGAACCTTATGGCAATTGGCTACAATTTCTCCGGTTTCCTTCAATTCATAGACAACGGCAGTACCGAACGTATAGATGATATAAGAAGTCGCGGGTAAATCCGTCCCCAAACCGCCTAAAACTTTATTGGCATTGGAAAGCAACTTTTCCCTGTTGAGATTGGAAAGATCCGAGTGCAAATCGTAGTGATGATACACGCCCTGTGATTCAACTACGCCCAATGCATCGATGATCTCGCTATGTGCCGCCCGGTTTACAAGTTTAAAAATCGATACCGGATTAAACAGGGTACCAAACGGATTGATGTTTATGTCAAATTTATAATCCTGTAACTTTTGACCCGTGTTTTGGGCAAAACACGAACCCAGGGATAGGATCCTGTCTTTCAGACATATGTTACAGTCTGATTTTGCCGGAACTACTTTTGTACGAAACATCAGGTAAATATATAAAGCTCTGTGTACAGATTAAATCTTCAAATTAAAAAACCCTGACCATTCAGAAATGACCAGGGTCCTTAAATACGGTTTTAATTTCCTTATTCCGGAACTACTTCAAACTTCACCTCGTGCTTCACTTCCTTGTGCAAGTCGAGCAAAGCTATATATGCTCCCACTTCTTTCGGTTGCACCGGGAATGAAATCTGCTTCCGGTCCACTTCATATCCTTTATCGGCCAGCAAATCGGAAATTTGAAGGGTGGTAACGGCGCCAAATATCTTGCCGGATTCACCTACTTTGGCTCCGACTTTCAAGGTCAGATCTCCGATTTGTGCAGCCAACGCTTCAGCGTCATTCTTAACTTTTTCAGCTTTGTGCGCAGCCTGCTTGATATTTTCTTCGATTTTCTTTCTGTTGGATTCATTGGCAATTATCGCAAATCCCTGAGGGATGAGATAATTCCTTCCATATCCCGGCTTTACCTTGACCGTGTCATTTTTATAGCCAAGACCCTGTATATTTTGTGTTAAAATTACTTCCATCTCATTAACTGCTTTTCTACTTCAACGAATCGGTTACATAGGGAAGTAGAGCAAGGTGTCTTGCCCGCTTCACGGCCTGGGTCACCTTCTTTTGAAACTTGATACTTGTACCGGTAATTCTCCTCGGAAGGATTTTACCCTGCTCATTTACAAACTTCAAAAGAAAATTGGCATCTTTATAGTCGATGTATTTAATCCCGTTTTTCTTAAAACGGCAATACTTCTTCTTTTGCTGGTCCCTGTTAATGGGTTCGTTAACTAATGTCATTATGCAAGTTCTTTTTTAGTTTCTTCTTTCTTATTGAATGCGCCGCTCTTACGTCTTTCGTTGTACTCGACAGCATGCTTATCAAGCGCTGTAGTAAGGAATCTCATCACTTTCTCATCTCGTCTGTACTCCAATTCGAGCACTTCAATTACTTTTGGTTCTGCCTTAAATTCAATAAGATTGTAAAAGCCGGTCGATTTTTGCTGAATCGGGTAAGCCAATTTCCTGAGTCCCCAATTTTCGGCATGAATGATCTCAGCTTTCGCATCAGTCAACACTTTTTTGAATTTTTCGACAGTATCCTTCATCTGGGTTTCAGACAAAACGGGAGTTAAAATGAATACTGTTTCGTAATTTTTCAAATTCATTGTTTTTTTAATAAAAGATTAATTTTCGGGCTGCAAAGATAGTGTATCATTCTTTAAAGACCAAGAAATTATCCCTATCAAAATTTTAAACCTTGACGTCTGGATCTTCCCGGCTCGCGGGGCATAGACCGAACGGTTATTTCACACGGAAAGACTTGCTGCCCATCATATAGCCATCCGTATAAACTTCCATGACATAGCGTCCGGGCAAGTACTCACTCCCCTTATCATAAAGAAAGCTAACCACCTGTTGGGAATTATCAAATAATATTTCCTGCTTGGCCGTATAGAAAGTCTCCTTGCCATCCAGGACAAACGTGCCCGACCCCCGGGCCACATCGAAGAGTACGTTATCATTGCCATCAATAATTCTCATCAGTATTTCCTTTCCGGAAATCGGGGCCACATCATTCTTGGCAATATTAAATTCCACTTTAAGCTGATCGATCTGACGAGCCCTGAATTCATCTTCTTTCGCTTTTCCTTTGGAGTTTATGGCGGCTACGACAATGTTTTCGATCTCCAACCTTGAAGCAATCTGAACTTTCTCTGTAAGTTTTTCCTCCGTTACTTTCGCCTCTCTGAGGTTTTGGTTCAATATGTTCCGCTCGGTCTTCAATTCCTTATTTTCGACAACCAGCTCTTCATTTACTTTCTTGAGCTCGGCGATTTCAGTATCTTTCATCACGAGCAACTCACGGTATCCTTCTACCCTGGCTTTTAATCGATTGATCTCCTTATAGGAGCGATCCCTAAACGCCAACAGATCGGCTTTCTCCGTTTCCAGGGAATCCTTGATCATTTGCAAAGTATCGATATTTCCGCCAAGTCTTTCGATTTCAATTATTTTGGCCTGCATTTCATTACCTATGGAATCGAGCCTTGAATATGCAACCATTAACTCGGCATTCTTCTTTTTCAGATTGTTTTCCCGGATAAAGTTTACTACAAGGGCAGCCACCAATAAAATAGCCAAACCTACCACGACATAGATTAATGTCTTGTTTGATTTTTTTGGTTGAGAGGTCGGGGAAGAAAAATTGCTGGTCTGTTCACTCATTTTTGTAACAACTATTTCGATGATCTACTGGCAAAATTATGCTTTAATTGATTTAATTCAATGTTTTTAAGTCATTTAAAAGATTTTTTTTCATTAGTGTCAAGTCAAGCCAAAACGTAATGTTGCTTTTCGATGCTTTTTTTAAAAAACAATATCCCCCTGTTCAAAAATTCCATGCTCAACGATACTTCCGGCTTCCGAATCAATTCATTCCAGGCGCGGTTCATCTCTCGCGACCACCGGATATCATCGATCAAAAGCACACTTTCGTTTCCGATTTTCGGTTTTATACGCTGATAATAATTCAAAAGAGCTGTTTTGGTATGGTTTGCATCAATAATTGCCAGATCGACACGTTCCATATCCTCCAACCGGGCAGTTAGCACCTCATCAATATTACCGGGAACTACATGGATATTTTGCAACTTCAGCTTGCTAAATAGCCGCTTCGAATTTTGAACCAGGCGCTCATTACCTTCAAAGGTGTGTATCGATTTCACAAACCTGGATTTAGCCAGATATGCCGTAGCAATCCCCAGGGAAGTCCCCAGTTCAATACATGTCTGTGATTTAAGCATTTCTGCCAACTCCTTGATGAACATACAATCTTTCCTTGAGCTTATGCCGTACTTCGCGATGGATGAGACCTTCGCGGCTTTGTGAATTCTCGAGCCGGCCCCATAATCAATTCCCTCAATCAAAGTATCATCCCTCATATAGCGGTTGCGAAAATGCTCAATTTCGGCAATCGGGTGCGATTGTCTTAAAGATCGCTTCAATCCTGTGTAAAATTCAAAAGCAAACGGAGCGTGGATCGAATGCCGGTCGACCTGGAAAAGGTAATATCCGATGTATAATGGAATAGTGTTTACCTGCTGAATTATCCGCAATGATCAATTGAGTTTGTACGGCACAAACATAGTGAATTCGGGTATTTTGACCTTAAATTTCTTACCATCCATAATACGCTCCATGGTGTAGGTCCCGTACATCTTACCCAAACCGGATTTAAGATTGCACCCGGACACATAGCTGTGGCTTTCGCCCGGCTCCAGAACAGGTTGCTGCCCCACAACCCCTTCGCCTTCTACTTCTTTTACGGGTCGGTTTGCATCGTGGATATACCAGTGCCTCCTGAGTAATTGAATGGTCTGATCGCTTAAATTCTCAATGAAGATTTTATAGGTAAATACGTAATGGAATTGAGTCGGACTCGAATAGGCCGGCTGGTATTCCGTAACCACGCTGATCTTGATTCCTTTAGTTGTAGAAGTTACCATAGATAATATCAACTTGAAAGATATAAAAATATTTAGTTTTATCGATTTCGGTTTTTATAAAACCTTAAGAATCTTTACGGATTTTTCGTTCCGATTGATATAGATAACAAAAAGTATTTAATTACGATCAAAATCAAAAAGAAACAAATGGACGTAAGAATTGCCGAATCCTGGAAAATGCATCTTAAAGATGAATTTGATAAAAAATACTTCAAAGAACTTGTTGCATTTGTCAAGCAGGAGTATACCGGTTTTAAAGTATTTCCAAAAGGCAGTCAGATTTTCAGCTCCTTTGACCGTTGTGGATTTGAGGATCTCAAAGTGGTGATTATAGGTCAGGATCCGTATCACGGCGACGGTCAGGCGAACGGTTTATGCTTTTCGGTAAACGACGGCGTGAAAATGCCTCCGTCCCTTATCAATATATTCCAGGAAATAAAGGATGATCTTGGAAAAGAATTCCCTGCTACGGGCAATCTCGAACGATGGGCGGATCAGGGGGTGCTTTTACTTAACGCTACGCTCACGGTAAGGGCATACAGTCCGGGCTCACACCAGAACAAAGGATGGGAAACATTTACCGATGCCGTAATCAGAACCATTTCGGAAAAAAGGGAAGGGATCGTCTTTCTGCTTTGGGGTGCTTACGCTCAACGCAAAGGAGAGATAATTGATCCCTCAAGACATAAAATCTTAGCTTCGGCCCATCCGTCCCCTTTTGCGGCTAACCGCGGATTTTTTGGCAATAGACATTTTAGCAAGACAAACACCTATCTTGAAGCACAGGGCTTGAAACCCATCGACTGGTAAATTGGTCTCATGGCCAATCGTTGCGGAAACATTTGACTTTTCTCACCGGGGCTGAGCATCAATCTTTTTTAAATGCGAGCGATCACTGTTTCAAGCTTTTCGCTTACTTCTGCAGCTAAAACTTCAAGTTCGGGATTTTCAACAATGCTCATGGCTACCGTCGGATCCATGATCGAAACATCAACTTTACCGTCTTCCTTTTCGATCACTGTAACATTACAAGGCAAAAGAATCCCGATTTTTTCTTCCATCTCCAGGGCTTTACTGGCAAATTCAGGATTGCAGGCTCCGAGAATTTTGTAGGATCGCCGGTCAATATCCAGTTTACTTTTCATTGTAGCCTTCATATCGATCTCTGTCAGGATTCCGAATCCAACATCTTTAAGCGCTATGGTAATCTTATCTACCGCCTCGTCAAATTGATAATCGGTAGTTTTGTTTATATAATATTTCATGCGTATTACTGTTTTTATTTAAACCATTTCAGTGTATTAATTTCGATTCAGGTGTCATGCAATCAAACAATTTTTTTGTCTGATAAAGTTACAAAATGATGGAAACACCAAACCTATCGGAGTGAATGTAACTATATTTCTAAAAATCTCCTGTGACAAAGATTCCAATAAGACAGGATCATAACCACGAACATAACAATCGAAAAATCAATCAGACGGCCCCCAATCTCAGGCAGTTAATTTTAATCGCGCCTTTCGGGTTATAAAACGTATATCCTTCGACTCCGGTACAATGAGGGAAGCAGTGGATTCCAATATTTTCCTATTTCTTTTCGGTCACGATCAACTGATTTCTACCTGTTAAGCCGGAATTATTAATCGAAAATATGATTCTTGTAACCCCTTCCGGCCAATATCCGCTCAACTTCGCATCCGTGACTTCATTAAACTCAATTTCCGGTGTGAGCATTTTTGAGTTATATTTCATTTCCAATACAAATCCATCCCCTTCAAATTGCAATTTTCCTTCGGCTGTTTTAGATACTTCACATGAAGTTATGATGTTTAAGGTGGTGGGATCATTGCCAACGGCACTTAATTCGTACCTGTCCGAAATTGTGAACTTCTTTCCCCGGTCGAGCCGGTAAGTTCGCTCCCACTGTTTTACTTTTGCATCTTCGGGATAGGCCCCGGATATTTCTGTTGAAAAAACGGCCTTTTTAGCATCTGCACGAAAGGTCGAATTTGCGGCCACATATTGCCTCCCCTGCATTTGGTCTACGCCGTTTATTTTAGGCAGTTGATGATATCCTGATTGCATTGTCCAGATTTCATATCTTCGGCTGCTAAATGTCTTTGCGGTATAGGTTTCTCTTCCAATATCGATCAGGCATGGCTTTCCATTGAAATACAACACGCAAGATCCCAGGTCATTGTGATTGTGGCTTTCCGCATTGTGGCCTCCTTTTGCAGCAAAAAAGAACCCCTGCGAAGAACCCGCCTGATCCCGGGCACCGGCCACTTCAGTATCCGGCAGCCAAAAATCACGGATCAACGCGTTTTCCGACGGGGCATTTTCAATCTCGTCGAGTAACATCAATTGGATGAGCTGCTCATCAATCTTTCCGCCCGGAATCCCGGTTCCCCAATCCTGCTGTTTGGCCAGAAAAGCACCGAACCTTTGCATAACGGGATCTCCAATATCTTTTCCGTAACTGTAAATAATCTGTGGCCTGCTGCCCGTAGTGGCGTCGGCATCCGCAAAATTTATGAAATAGGGATAATGGATATAAGCCTTATAAATATAGCTCCCCATATTTTTAACAAGCGGATGGTCATATACATCAAATTTCCCCCCAGTTGCGCGCTTCAATAAATCTAGGTTCTGGTAAAGCGAAGCCCCGGCACGTCCCCAGTACGACGGCCCCTCATCGCAACCGCCATCCTCCGGATATACATTGACGAATTGATCAAGCGATTTTACCACTTTTTGTACTCCTGCGACCTTTTTGTTCCAATCGTCCTCCAGGATCAGGATAGCGGTGAGCATATTGTGGTTGGTCCAGGGATTCCAGTTGTTTACATGGCGACTGCCATCCAATCCCTGCCACCAAAAATCATCTCGCTCATAGTACGGAGCAATTGCTTTGTACATGATCTCATCTTTTAATCTCGTGGAAATCAAGGGGTGGATCTCATCGAACTTTTCATGAAATAAATACCATGTCCAGGACAAGATATTTGCAATTTCCCCGACACCGAGGTCGATGGATGGCTTTTTGATATCAGGAAGCCCCTTTGGGGCGGGGAGATGGGCCGACCACCCCCACCATGTTTGTTCGGAATAATACCAAACGCCGTTAATGATCTGATCCATAAACCGCCCCGCTCCTTCGACGAGCTCGCCCATAACCAGCGCCATTAATGCCTTCCGGGGCGCAGCGTATACAGATTGCCTGCGGTCACCGGAGCGAATAATCTCAAGGTAATCGGTAGCTTTTACAACCGGCCATTCGTAATTCAGCGCTTCTTCCGCATCCTCGATATACTTTTTTCGCAATGTCGCGGGAAGGTCGTTCCAGAATTCCCTGCTTTGATAAGTCGGAAAATCCAATTCGGAAAATGCTTTGATCAATACATTTTCAAGACCGATTTCCCTGGCTTCATTTTGAAGCACATCCTTTTTTTCCGTAGAAAAACCGCTTTTCACAAAAAAGCTTATAACAAATAGTAAGATCAACTTTTTCATCATGTTTATGTTAAGATACAGGTTCTATTAAACTAATTCCGTTTCAAAATTTTCAGTAGACGTGTCGTCGATTTGCCAGCTCGTCCCCCTTTCAGGCCAATCCATTGTCAACAGAGTTCTACCTCGCTTAATAAATGGTTTTTCATGCTTATTAGTTCCATCCGGGCTTATGTTAATTTGTCCGAGCCGCCGGGTCGGATCAGCTATTGAACTGGCAAGACCGTTTTTCTTTTTTGCATCATTTCCGGATCAACTCCTTCCGAATCGGGAACGGCGATGCAGGGACGGGACGATCCGCTTTGCTTATGAGCCAAAGGCAAGTTTCACCAGATTGCTGTTTGCATAAGGTATGGTCATCTCCCATTGGCCTTTGTTTTTATCGGTTATACTAAGCTCAACTCCTTCGATGCTTTTTGAAATAACTTTTGCCTCTATTTCGGGTGAAGACGAATCAAAAGGGATCAACAACCATATAAATGAGACATCGGATTTAATGTCCGTGGAATAAATCGTTGCAACGTTAGGTTCGTACTTATTATATTCCGCACTATACCAGCCCTGGATTTCCGGGCTTTCCTGCCCGGTTACTTCGTCGATGTTCCATTTTGTTTTACCCACCGGGATGATCTTCAAATTACCTTTATCGTTTTTCGTGGAAGTAATCATTTCCTTTCCTACCTGCACCTTACATTCCGGATGCCAATGCCACAGCGTTTCAATTTTTCTGGGTGCTTCCGATTCTATCCGATCCAGAACGACCCAGAAATTACCGCGCACATATAATACGGAACGGGTATGCTTTACGCGCTCCAGGTCGTGGTATTTATCAAAAGAATTCCAGGCATAGTCAAAGTCGGACGTAATTTTATAATGATCATCCGATAGTGGCTGATCAACTACCCGCACGTCCGGTTTCTGGCCTTTCCCGTCAATTAAAACGGTGTTGTGTCCCTGTGTCCCCCGGGCATAGCCCCGGAATTTCTCAGCCACTTCGCCGGTATATGCAAATCTTCCGGCGTCGACAAGCAGGTCCCTGCCATATGCGGAAATTGAAATGTGCAATTTATCGTTGTGCTGATGTCCGCTCCCCCAGGGACCGACATCAAAAAATGACCAATGCGCATTTGTGTCATACCCGCTCCTGGATATGAGCTGCCCGGCCCATGGATAGAACCAGGACGGGCCGTCCGATGGTCGTGTGCCCGAAGCGCCGTTTGTGGCTAAATACTCCCACTCCGCATTATTGAACTTCCTGGCACCTGCTGAAATAATAGCTCGATCACTTCCCAGATCACCGTCATTATTTAATATTCGATAACCGCTTGGCCTCATGGCGCGGGCGATGTAGGCGTACATATCTTCGATGGTTTCATTAAAAAAGTCCGGCAGGGGTTTGTTCGCCTGGTCGCAGATATTCTTGAAAAGCTCGAAGTTCCTCAATGAAACATTGTGATAATGAGAAGTAAGCTCCGTTTGTACTCCATCGGCATATACCTGCTCCTTCATGCTTTGCATCATCGTTTTCACGGAATAGTCCAGCCATGCTCCCGACGGCTTATATTCAGGGAAATTTGTTGCAACGGTTGCCAGGGCGGAGATTTCCATGGTTAACCAGTTATTGCTGCCATGAAAATTTCTGTTGTAGTGTGCGTGGTCCGGCAAACTGCTCAGCATCAATAGTCGTGTGGAAGGCAATAGATAATCGCTATTTATAAGACCGTAAAAAATACGCGACCAGACCTTGGCTCTTGCCGCGACCTCCAGCCCCCTCCAAACGGATGTGCTGCTTTTGACGGCCGGGTACGGCATACTCTTTACAATAAAGTCTCTTAAAAACAAATCTATATATTTGGCATATTTGGGATTTCCCGTATCAAAATACGATGACAGTACATGGTTCATCTGGCTATGCCTGTTGGAGAGCCAGGCCCACTCCCTGTCATTGTTCGGCCCTTTGTAATACCAGTCGCGATGGCCGTCTTCCCCATAAGGAACCTCCCCTCTTACATTTTGAATGACAAAAACGTTTTTTAAAATCGTATCTGCCAGAGCATCGGTCTCAGCCGTCACCGCCGGCTGTGCCTTTCTTAAATGCCGCGCATTATTACACCTGCTGTAGTAATCCAGTAAATGCGTCCCCGCTTTCGGAAGATCGCCCTTCTCATTTGCCAGTTTTACTTTTTCCAGCCCCGGATAATCCAGATTGAACCCGGCAAGCATAGCTTTCATCTTTTGAGGAAATGCTTTACATACATCCTCTACAGACGTCAGCTCCCGCCAGTTAATTTTGTCCGGGACGTCCGAATATTGGGTGAACCCTAAAAAAGGAGTGAAAAAAAGTGCTACAATAAATACTGAGATGATCCGAATTTTCATTTGTTTGGGTTTACTGTACTTAAAATCTTATGTGCGCTGCTGTTTTTTCAATTTGTTCAAGTTCAACTAACCGAGGAAGCCGGGTATCTCCCCGAGCCCGTTTCGATTCCGGGGTTCCCATTTCAAAATACACCTGTGAGAATCGTCC
Source organism: Cytophagales bacterium (assembly GCA_022360055.1). Lineage (GTDB taxonomy): Bacteria > Bacteroidota > Bacteroidia > Cytophagales > Cyclobacteriaceae > JAAUQL01. The sequence goes on from JAKSDO010000266.1 coordinate 81,164, forward strand.
GCCGGGCGTCCCGTATCATTCGGAGTCCGTACCGATAATTCCGACAAATGCATACATTTCACTCCGATCCACCCTCTGTTTTCTGAGCTTCAACCCATTATTGGCTTTCGTGTAATCCTACACCGGCTCCCTTTGAAAAGAAAGGGATATATGCGCACGGTCATCATTTGACCATTGCACCGATTTTGCGATGATTTCTGCTTCTTCGGAACCGGGAGTATTGACGTTCCAACAGTTCAAACACCTCGTTTTTCCCGGCCATACTCTATAGCTTTACGGTTACACTTTTGCCCGCATAATTTCCCCTGGGAAGATCGATCAATATCCTGGTAGCATTTTGTTCTTTATCCCGGTACGTTTTGAATTGTTTGCCTTCCGATTCTATGTTGAAAGGGACTAACAGGTTGAAACAATCCAACTCCCTGTTGGGGTCCGACACCGATATCTCCGTGATTTTCCGCCCCTCGGTCTTGACCATGACAATCCCCGGATTTGAGCTCACCAATTTCATCTCATCCGCCAGACGAATCTCGCCGGCTTTGTAGAAAACAACCTGGGCAATGCCTAATCCGGTATGAGTTACCGCCTGAATCTCCGGGGTATTTGACAAAATCTTAATGTTATCCTTTGAGGTGTTCTGCTTAAGCGCTTCAACGCTTGTTGCCGGCACCACAATGTATTCATAGGTGGCCTCGCTGGGCCGCTTGCCGTGATTCAGCCAGATTTTAAAAATATCCAGGTTTATCGCATCCTTTGGAGAATCGGTTTGTTTGTTTATGCGCCACCAGGATCCGGTTGCCCGACTGTTTTTAATGTTTACATCCGCAGGTGTCGGGAACACGTAGCCGATCCCATCCTGATGGACCCAATCTGTTTTTCGAAAGATTTCTTCTCCCTTTTCCGGCCACTTTACATGATGATCTGCTGAAACGGTTACTTCATCGCGAAGAAGGCACTGATTGAGTGTGGTGACCACCTCGTTTTCCCGAGGACACGAGATTCCGGCACCCAGACAGACATATTCGGCATCGAAAAAGAACCAGGCCTTCCTGGCGCACAGCGGATCGTGCGGGCTTTTAAAATCAAACCCGACCGCTGCATATTTCCCGTCCGTAACTGCGCCTACAAAATCCGTCAATCCGATTTTCTGTATCTCTTTTTCAGATGGGAGCTGTGTTTTTTGCATAATGGTCGCACCCGGTATTTTCTGATAATCGTACACCGGGGCAGTATCGTAATACTCATCCCCGGTTCTTGAAATATGATTTGTTCCGTCTCCTCTGTGATGATTGAATAACCCTTCGCTGTTGTAAGGCTGCTCCATATTATGTGTCCTGGTAGAAAACATTCGCACGGAAGTAAAAAAGTCAGGGCGTTGAAACGTAAAGTGTTCCGAATGCCAGTAATATGTGGCATGAGCCGTTGTCGGCTTTACTCCTTTATTCCGAATGTCGGCTATTTCCTGAATTTCTTTTTTCCGGTAATTTGTCGAACGCAGCAGTTGTTCGGCCGTTTTTGCACGGTAAGCATTTAAAGCTCCCCTACGGCTTATGCTCCTGTTTTTAGCTCCGGCATCCGGATACTTCCCGAAAACAGCGGTTTTACAGATGCCATCCAAAAAGTAATCTACCAGTTGCTCAAGCTTGCCATCGGAAAATGAATATTTCGTGCCGGCGGTATAAACCGCCCACTCCACAAACGCATCCGCATACCCCAATCCGTAAGATAGGGTATTATTTACGCCATCCGCCCGGTGGTGGAAACTATTGTCGTATTGAATACCTCGCCCCCCGGCAGATCTGTTTGAAAATCCGCCCCTGGTTTCCCGATACGTATATCCGTACT